>JBGSJZ010000090.1:0-44445 GCA_041741455.1 Anaerolineaceae bacterium
AGCCGATTGATCGATTCACTGCAACCTGAATCGCTTTGTCGCTGATTCGCCGATTCATTGATTCGCTTGCTTCTCCATCAGGTACGCATCCTCGCCGTCGCCGTAGTAGGCGCGCCACGTATCGACGATGTCGTAGCCCAACTTGCGATACAGCTTCAACGCCGCGACGTTGCTCACGCGCACCATCAACTGCAAACGCGCCAGAGCCGATCGGTCTTCCACCGCCCGCATGAGTTGTTCGCCGATGCCGCGCCCCTGCCAATCGGGGTCCACACCGATCGTGACGATAATCGTGTGGCCTTCGTGCGGGCGCGGATCGCCGGCCACAAAGCCGACGATCCGATCACCCGCGATCGCTTTCAGCGAAATCACGGTCGGCCAGAGGCATAGGCCAAAGAACTCATACCAGACAAACGTATCGATCGGTTTGAAGCAGCGCCGATCGAGCTTCACCAACGCGCGCGTGTCGCGCCACGACGCCGGCACGATCTGGATGAGACCTGACAGGTTTGAATCAACCGTTTCACGATCGGACATACATCACAATCCTGTCAGGTCGAAGTTATTTCGCCGCAGGTTACTGCGCCGCAGGTTACTGCGCCGCATCCTGCGTCATACCGATAATGGGCTTGAGCAGGTTCGTCAACTCCATCGGGAAGATGTACTTGGTCGACGGGTTGGCAGACATCGTCTTGAGGGTATCGAAGTACTGCAGGGTGACGGTGTTCTTATCCAACGTGCGGGCCACTTCCGAAATCTTGGTCAGAGCGGCCGAATAACCATCCGCCCGCAGAATCGCTGATTGGCGGTCGCCTTCAGCGCGCAGGATCTGGGATTGCTTGTCACCATCCGCCCGTAAAATAGCGGCTTGGCGTTCGCCTTCGGCAACGTTGACAGCGGCTTCGCGAGTACCCGTCGATTCGGTAACCACGGCGCGGCGGTTGCGTTCCGCCGAAAGCTGGCGGTTCATCGCATCCTGCACATCGCGCGGCGGCATGATCTCGCGGATTTCCACGTTGGTGACTTTGACGCCCCAGCGTTCGGTGACTTCATCCAGGCGGCTGCGCAGAGCGCTGTTGATCGCCTCGCGTTCGGAGAGGACGCTGTCCAGGGAGATTCCGCCGATGACCGAGCGCAACGTGGTGGTAGCAATACCCTGGGCGGCCAGCTCAAAATTACCGACCTGTAGCACGGATTGCACCGGTTCCACCACTTTATAGAACCACAGGAAGTCGATCGAGATCGGGGCGTTATCCTTGGTGATGGAGGTCTGTGCCGGGATTTCGCGCACTTGCTCGCGCAAATCTGTTTTCACAGCCCGGTCGATGATCGGGATGAGCAGCACAATACCCGGTCCCTTAGCGCCAACGCAGCGACCCAGGCGGAAAACTACCAGGCGCTGATATTCCTGGACGATGCGAATGGCGCTGGCCAGGAACGAAATAATTGCCAGGGCTACCACACCGATCAGGCAATAGACTAAAACAACTGATGTATCCATACAAAGCTCCTTTTATCGGATGAACGATCCTCAAACAAGCGGCTATTTTTCCGCTTTTTCCACAATTAGAGACAGACCTTCGCGGCGGATGGCCTTGACCTGGCTGCCGGCGGGGATGAACTGGCTACTGCGGGCGGTCCATTCTTCGCCGCCCAAATACACCGTGCCTTCCATGTGTACATCCGTGCGCGCCTCACCGACCAAACCCACCACGTCATCCAGGCTGGCCTTCGGTCGGCGCAGGGCTTCAATGCCACGCGTGCCAATCAGCCAGAGCAGACCAACGCTGGCGGCAGAAGTGATGAGCGCCAGCCACGGGTTCACCGCAAGCCCACCATCCTGCGGACGGATGAGGAAGACAGAGCCAACCACCAGGGCAACAATCGAGATCAACAGGTACCACCAGCGTTTGGAGCGACGCAGGGCCAGCAGGAAGGGGAAGACCCCCAGCACCAGGATCACCAATGCCCACCAGTTGATGGGTTGGTTGGCGATGCTGAAGCCGGCCAGCACCAACAGGAACAAGGCGCCGATCTCCAGGATGCCTGTTCCCGGAGAAAAAAGCGCCAGCACTGCCAGCAAAAAACCAGCCACCAGCATTACATACGCTACATTTGGGTTCAACAAAAACATTTCCATACGTCACTCCCTTGGCCCAGCGCCGCCGGAAAACCCGGGGGCATCTGCCACGAAATAATTATAGCACAGCCCTTCATCCAAAGAACTGTGCCCCCAATTAAATTCATTATACAAACAATCACCCCACTGCACCCATAGATTATCTGGGGAGTTAGGCCACAGGTTAAGCGTTCAGGAGGAACAAAAAAACAGGCAGGGTTAAACTACCCTGCCTGGCGATGATTTTTTTATCAGCGCTGAATTAGATCCAGCCCTGATTCTTGGCGAAATCGGTGATGACGGGGATATTAACGTACTCGCCCTTGTAGGCCTTCAAGGCGAAGATGATCGGGATGATCCAGATCAACGGAGCAAAGCATTGCACGATGGGAATGACGGCCAAGATGCCCGCAATTATCGCCAGCGCAACACCCAGGATTAACGCCGGAACGGCATGATACTTGATGAAGGGACGATTTTTCTTATCTTCCATAAGGAGCACGATGATGGGCACCAGCGGCGCCAGTAGGAAGCACAATAAACCCCAGAGTCGATCGTCACTGGTGACTTCGGGTGATGTGGGTGGAACGAATTGTTCAGCCATGTTTCCTCCAAGAAAGAATAGGTTCTTATCATTATATATCAGATGTCAACAGATGAAGCTCCTCAAATCACACCACCTTGACCGGAACAAAAAATCCTTCCGTTTTTGGAAGGATTTTCAGGTTGATTCAGTCCTCAAGCAAAACTGAAATGGTTGTTACCTGCGAGAGCAGGCTCTCGTCGGATTGCGCCGGGCTTTGAGAAGGTTGGTTCATGGTTTGACTCCTGAATTTCATATTTAGTTATATTATACCTTTTTTGTCAAATAATTCCAATTTCCAGATCAACCTTTCAATAAATATTGTGGTGGAACGCTTATTTTAATTTGACATTTATCAAATTATATTATATAATTTATTTTGTAAATTCTGTTATCAAATTTTAATATTTACTTTGATGCTATTGCGAGGTGTACCATGAGAAAAACAATATCCTACGATCACATCCTACGCTCCAAGGACCCGGAGGTGGACAAACTGGCGCAGATGTTCGATGCCATCACCCGCCAGTATGTCACCGACTCCGAACACCAATTGGAGGTGCTGCAGGCCATGGGCGATGACGAGAATCGCCTGAAAGAGCTGATCAAGCTGGGCATGATGCAGCATGCCCGCGAGATTTTCGCCTTTTCGTATCGCCAGGTGACAGGAAGGAAGGCCTGGGATGAATAGCCCCGCCCAAGCCCGATTGGAACAGCGCGCCGAGTTATTCAAGGCACTCGGCCACCCGGTGCGACTGCTGATTCTGAATCTGATCAAGATCCAGCCGCGCCACGGCGAGGAGCTGGCTTCCATCCTCTCGCTCAACCCGGCCACCATCTCGCATCACCTGTCCGCCCTGACCGCGGCTGGCCTGCTGACCGCCCGCAAGGATCAGTATTACCAAATCTATTCACTGGTCGACGGCCCGTTGAACCGCACGCTGGCCGACCTGATTAATATCAAGGAAGTTGACATGAACACGCAAGTTGAAGAAGATGCCTATCGTGACAAGGTGTTGCGCACCTTTATGCGCAACGGGCGATTGTTGCAAATCCCCGCTCAATTGAAAAAGTGGCAGGTGATCCTGGCCAAGGTGGTCGAGCTGTTCGAGGTCGGTCGCACCTACACCGAAAAAGAAGTTAATTTTATCCTGCTGGATGTGCATGAGGATGTAGCTTCGCTGCGGCGCGGCATGATTGAAGAAAAACTGATGGTGCGTGACCATGGCATCTATCAGCGAGTGGAAAAAACTGCACCACCCAGCGCGGATTAAACCCGCCGGGCAAAGCCGACCGTGAGTGGGGCGGGGTAGCAAAAGGGTTAGGTTGTTACCAATATAGACCCGCCTATACTGGACAATTTTACTAAAAGGTGCAAGGCGCTTCGGAAGCGCCTTGCACCTCAAGTTTTGGTTGATATCGAAGCTTCTAATCCAGTGGGCGGCCGAATAACTGCTTCACGTATTGCATAAAACGATAAACATCTGCAAAGTTGCTGGCAATGCCGACCGAAATGCGCACCGCCCCGCTGTTCTTGCCGTGGATGCAGACCCGGAAATCATCCAGCGTCAGGCGTTCAGCCGGTTGGGCAAAGCAGGTTATGAGTTCCGGCTGGGAGATCTCCAGCGCCACCTCGCCCGCCCCGGGGTTACAGAAACAGCCGGTGCGGATGGAGATGTTGGCCAGATTGGTGCGTTGTTCCACCGCCCGATGGTCGATCATCTGATCATTTCCGTCGTAAAAGTTGAGGGTGATGGTCCCGCCGCGCCGCTCGGTGTTGGTTGGGCCATAGATGCGCACCCCGGCATGCCCCAGGTTATCGTGCAGTTCTACCAATTGCTCCAGCAGCCAGCCGGTCAGGCAACGCACCCGCTCATGGATCAGGTCCATCCCGACTGAGTTCAAATACTCCAGGCCGATGGTGATCGCGGGAAGGTCGAGGTAGTTTGGAGTGCCTTCTTCAAATGCCGCCTCGCCCGGTGCCAGGTAATACTTATCGCCCTGCACCGAGGCCACGGTGATGGTGCCACCGGCAAACCACGGCCGGCGCAGCATCTCCAGCGCTGATTTACGGGCAATCAGGCAGCCGACTCCGGTCGGGTAGCCGAACATCTTGTAGAAGGAGACCGGTACAAAATCCGGCTTCCAAAGGCTCAGATTTAGATTGTTGCTGGGCACAAAAGCTGCCGCATCCAATAAAACCGTCCAACCTTTGGCATGGGCCTTTTCAATCCACTCCAGCGGGTGCTGCACACCGGAGAAGTTGGATTGGGCAGGGAAGGCAAACAGGTTGTGCCCGCCGGGCTGGATCAGGTCCAGGTAGCTGTCGACCTCACTTTCATCCACCCGCAGTTCGGGTAGGCAGATCGGGATGTAGGTGACCTGCGCCCCACGCGCCCGGGCAAACTCGCGAATGCCGTTTACCGAGTTGTGGTTATCGAAGGTCAGCAGGTAATGGCTCTGGGCCGAAAACGGGAAGGATTCGCCCACCAGCTTGAGCGCCCCGCTGGCGTTGGAAGTGAAGATCACCACATACTCATCTGGCGAGGCGTTGAAGTGCTTGAGCACTGCCTGCCGGGCTTCCTCCACCCGGTGGGTGGAGAACATCGAGCTCGGGTTGGAGGAGTGCGGGTTGCCGAAGACGTTGGCCTTTAACAACGCCATATGTTTCTGGATCTGTGATTCGGCGTACAGTCCACCGCCGGTGTAATCCAGGTAGACCATGCCCTGCGCATCCAGCCGGGCGTACTCGCTGGCACGCAATTCATCCAATGAGTGGGTGGTGGTGTACTCCGGGTAGCGCTGTTGGAACTGCTCGTAGGCTTGTTCAAAATCGGTGGATTGAGGCAGATTTTGCATGATTCATTTATACTTTCGACTTGTTGTAGGATTGAGAGAGGCCAACCTGCAAGGGTTTCCAATTCAAACGATATTCATACTATCCATTGTAAGAAATTCGTCCATCCTTGCAAGTGATGGACGATAATTTTTCGCTGTCATTTTGTCAGCATTCAGAAGAACAAGCCCATCGCAAGAGACTGACTTCTACTGGGCGGCCGCCTCTTCCATTAATCGATGGATCTCCAACGGGATGCCGCGTGCCGGGGTCAGCACCAGTTCAATGGCCTCTTGCGGGCAGTGCGAGACGCAGACCCCGCAGCCCATACATTTGACCGCATCCACCCGGGTGGTACCATCCTCACCTTCAATCAGTGCTTGGAACTGGCAGAATTCGCGGCAGGTTCCGCAGGCTATGCACTCCTCTTCTGAGATTCGGGCGGTATAGCCGGACGAAGCCAACATTGGCACACCGTTGCGTTGGGCTTGCATCGCCCCACAGCAACATTCACAGCAATTACAGATGGCATAAAAGCGTCCCAGCACCGCTTCCTTGAAGAAGGCGTGGTGAACGTGGCCGCGCGCATCCTCGGCTTCCAGGATTTCCACCGCTTCCTGCGGGTTGATGCGCCGGCAGCGCTCCGGCTGATGCTCCAGGGCAAAACTGGCAAACGGCTCGCCGACAATCAGGCAGACATCCAGCGGCAAACACGGGTTGGGGCGGGCAACCCGGCACGGGCAATCCAGTGCTACTATGAAATCCGGGTTTTGCAGAATTAAGTCGCGGGCAGTGATATAAGGGATCACCTGCTCCGGAACGCTCAGGCGAAGATCCTGACCAATGGTGATTAACTGGCGGGCGTCCTCCAGCGGCATCACTTTACCATGGTAGCCATCTGCAAAGGTCACGGTGTGATCAGGCAGGTTCGGGTCGGCTTTCTTCTGCTTCGGGGTAAACCATTTATCCAGCACCCCCAGCAGCGGGCGCAGTCTTTTTGCAAGCGGATGTTCCCCGGTGGCCATCGAGATGTACAGGTAGGGAAAGCGCAGGTAAAAATAACCGTGCAGCAGGTCAAACAGGCGGAAACCCGGCACGCGCCGGCTCTCGCTCAGGAAGCTGCGGGTGGAAGGGGCAACAACGGATCGTCGGGTTGGTTTCTGCATGAATGCACCTCAATAAAAAGGATTGATCCAAAAACGCTTGATTTTTACTGTTCCTGTGCTAAACTAGATTATGCTGTACTGTTAATCGCGTAATTTTATCGTTGTAGGTTCGAGCCTCTCCTCCTTTTGCAGAATTTTTTTGCTGAGAGGATATTAAGGAAGGCAGTGGATGAACAGAACCTGTGTGACGGTAATGTTTAGAGCGAAAATACCATCGCAATTATCCTTGGATGGCGGTATTTCTGGTATAAGCCTGAAGATTCAGGTTGACCGGAAATACCTTTTTGTTTAATAAACAACACTCGAAGGGAGGTGAAGTTACCAGTAGAATAGCACATTTTTGGGTGAAAAAACAGTTTTGCCCAAATTCATTGTCACCTGATTCGGGAGGTAAAAAGAATGAAGAAATCGATGTTGCTGCTCAGTATTGTGCTCTTGACGAGCATGTTGTTGGGGGCCTGCGCCTCTGGTGGCGGAGAAGATACAATCCGCGTGGGCGTGGTGGCCGAATTGACCGGTGATATTCCAGCAGTGGGTGCATCCTGCAAGAATGCAGCCGAACTGGCAGTCAAGGAAATCAATGACGCCGGGGGTCTGGAAGTCGGCGGCAAGAAATACATGATCGAGTTGTTCATAGAGGACAATGCTGGCAAGGCAGATCAATCCGCCTCATCCGCCCAGAAACTGATCACGCAGCAAAACGTGGTCGCCATCATCGGGCCGAACGCCAGCCGCTATGCTATTCCAGCTTCGGAAATTGCTGAATCCTCCAAAGTAGTGCTGATCAGCCCGTGGTCCACCAATCCAAAAACCACGCTGGATGCCAGCACCAATGAGCCGAAGAAATACGTCTTCCGCGCCGCCTTCATTGACCCCTTCCAGGGGCGGGTGGTTGCCAAATTTGCCCTGGATAATCTGAAAACCACGAAAGCCGCTGTGCTATACGATGTGGCCTCCGATTACAACAAGGGCATTGCCGAGTACTTCAAACAGACTTATGAAGAAAACGGTGGCACCGTGGTGGCGTTTGAAACCTACACCACCGGCGATAAGGACTTCTCGGCCCAGCTGACCAAGATCAAAGATGCCGGCCCGGAAGTGATCTTCCTGCCCAATTACTACAGCGAAGTTCCGTTACAGATCCAGCAGGCACACCGGTTGGGGATTGAAGTCCCCTTCCTGGGTAGCGATTCCTGGGGCAGCGCTGAATTGATCAAACTGTGCGGGGCAGAGTGCGATGGTTATTATTTCTCCACCCACTACGCCCCGGATGTTGCCACCCCGGTGGCGACCAAGTTCATCGAGACCTACAAGACCACCTACGGCGTCGTGCCGGATGATGTAGCAGCCCTGACCTATGACTCCTTTGGGCTGCTCTGGCAGTCGCTGCAGATCGCCGGCAAGGTGGATCGAGAATCATTGCGAACAGCATTGGCTTCGATCCCCAAGTACGAGGGTGTAACCGGCAACATGCAGTTCCAGGAAGGCTCCGGCGACCCAATCAAGAGCGCAGTCATCCTGCAGGTAAAGGGTGATTCGTTCATCTGGTTTGCCAACGCCAATCCGTAACCCCATCAGATTTCTCTACCTCCCGCAGGCCATAACCTGCGGGAGGACTTCCTGAGTTAAGGAAGGGCCTATGACTTCTCTGTTGCAGCAGATTCTTAACGCCGCACAGCTTGGCAGCATCTATGCCCTGATTGCGCTGGGCTACACCATGGTCTATGGCATATTGACCATGATCAATTTTGCCCATGGCGATTTGTTCATGATCGGGGCGTTCTTCTGCTTCCTGGCAGCTACATTCCTCCATCTGCCTTTCATCCCAACCATGCTGATTTCGATGATCGGCGTAGCTCTGCTGGGTGTGCTCATTGAACGGGTGGCGTATAAACCGTTGCGTAAAGCGCCGCGCGTTTCAGCCATCATCACAGCCCTGGGTGTTGGCCTCTTTCTGGAGAACTTCACCCTGGTCTTTAGCCCCTATCCACAGAGCGTGCCTACTTTGATTAAAAATACCACCTGGACGGTTGGCGGGGTATCCATCTCCTCGCTTCAGGTGATCATTATCTTGCTTTCCGTTGCGATGATGGTGATGCTGGATTTAATCGTTCGGAAAACCATGGTCGGGATGGCCATGCGCGCCATCTCATGGGATAAGTCCATCGTGCCACTGATGGGTGTTCCGGTGGATTTAATCATCTCAGCCACCTTCGCCCTGGGCACCAGTCTGGGGGCCTCCGCCGGGGTGATGTACGCCCTGGCCTTCCCGGTGATTGACCCATATATGGGGATCCTGATCGGCTGGAAGGCCTTTATCTCGGCCGTGGTGGGAGGTATCGGTAATATCCGCGGGGCGATGATCGGCGGTTTTATTCTGGGCGCAGTGGAGATTCTGGTGGCTGCCTTTTTACCCTCCACCTACCGGGATTTTATCGCCTTTACCTTGTTGCTGGTGCTGCTCATCTTCCGACCATACGGCATTCTGGGCAAGCCGCGCCCGCAAAAGGTGTAGCCCATGAACACTCAACCCAACACACAGGGTACACAGAAAGCGCCGGGTAACCCAACCCTCGCCCGCTTGCGCATCTTCTGGGAACGGATCGCCGCCAATCGGCTGGCGCTGCCGATTCTGACAGCAGTCGGGTTTGTGCTTTCGTTTGCGATTCCAAAATTCAACCTGATTGACGCCTATACTCAACTGATCATCATGTATATTGGGATCAACATCATTCTGACCGTCAGCTTGAATCTGATCAATGGCTATATGGGTGAATTCTCCGTTGGTCACGCTGGCTTTATGGCGGTCGGGGCGTATGTCTCCGCGGTGCTGACCACCCAATTAATCCCCGCCAATCTTGGTGCGTTGCTGTTCCCGCTGGTGGTACTGGCCGGTGGGGTGGGTGCGGCCCTGGTCAGCCTGCTGGTGGCCATTCCCTCATTCCGCACCCGTGGCGACTACCTGGCTATCGTCACGCTGGCCTTTAACATGATTGTCAAGTCGGTCATCGAAAATATCGAGGCCATTGGCGGACCGCGCGGCATCCCCGGTATTGATAAACTGACCACCCTGCCCTGGGTCTTCTTCTGGACGGTGGCGGCGATTTGGGTCATCCGTAACTTTGTCTATTCCCGCCAGGGCCGCGGGGTGATGTCCATCCGCGAGGATGAAATTGCCAGTAACTTGATGAGCGTGAACACTCAACAGGTGAAATTGTTGGCGTTCATCATCTCTTCGTTCTTCGCTGGCATCGCCGGGGCACTGTTTGGACATCTCTTACAATTCATCAGCCCCAAGGTCTTTGATATCATCAAATCCACCGATGTCTTGATCATGGTCTACCTGGGTGGCATCGGTTCCATTACTGGCTCCATCCTGGGGGCCACCCTGTACACTGTTTTATTGGAGGTGTTGCGTCCGTTGGGCATGTGGCGCATGGTGCTGATGCCGCTGGTGTTGGTGTTACTGATGATATTCCGGCCGCGCGGCATTATGGGCCTGCGCGAGTTCCGCTGGTTCATCCCCGGTTACGACCTGATTGCCACAAAACTCTGGCGACACAAGAAGGAGGTGAAAGATGCCTCTTCTGCAAGCTAAGGGCGTTACCCATTACTTTGGCGGACTATGTGCCGTCAACGATTTCAACCTGGACCTGGAACCGGGTGAGCTGGTCGGTGTGATCGGCCCGAATGGCGCCGGCAAGACGACCATCTTTAATTTAATCACCAGCGTCTATCGTTCCACCAAAGGCAGCTTCCTGTTCAAAGGCACGGAGTTGGTGGGCAAGACCTCCAACCAGGTGACCGAGCTGGGCATTGCCCGCACCTTCCAGAACATCCGCCTCTGGCCGGATTTAAGCGTATTGGATAATGTGCGGATTGCACACTATTCGCAAACCAATTACACCGCCTTGGAAGCGCTCTTCCATATTGGGCGCTACAATTCGGAGGAGCGTCGTATCACCGAGCACTCCATGGATCTGCTTGCGGTCTTTAACCTCGACCGCTATGCGGATGATTTTGCCAAGAACCTGCCCTACGGCTCACAGCGCCGGTTGGAGATCGCTCGCGCACTGGCGACCAACCCCAGCCTGTTGTTACTGGATGAACCCGCTGCCGGCATGAATCCGAATGAGATCAACGAACTGATGGATTTCATCCGCTGGATTCGCAAAGAATTCAGCCTGACCATCCTATTGATTGAGCATCAAATGCGGCTGGTGATGGGTATTTGCGAGCGCCTGAAAGTGCTCGATTTTGGCGCTACGATTGCGGAAGGCCTGCCGGTGGAGATTCAAAACAACGCTAAAGTGCTGGAAGCCTATCTGGGGGAAGGAGGCGATTCATGAACGACGTTCTACTTTCCGTCAAAGACCTGACGGTCTCCTATGGCAACATTAAAGCCGTCAAGGGTATCTCGTTTGATGTGCACCAGGGTGAGATCGTCAGCCTGATCGGCGCCAATGGGGCGGGCAAATCCTCCACATTACGCGCCATCTCCGGATTGCTGCCCTACGGCGGCACCATCACCTACAAAGGTCAGGAACTGCGCCGGGTTTCTGCGGATAAGATTGTGGCGCTGGGTATTGCCCAGGTGCCAGAGGGGCGGGGTATCTTCGGTAATCTGACCGTGTTGGAAAACCTGAAACTGGCCACCTGGCAGCGCAAAGACAAGCCCCAAATTGAGCAAGATTATGAGCGGGTCTTCGAAATCTTCCCGCGCTTGAAAGAGCGGCGCGGGCAGTTGGGCGGCACCCTTTCCGGCGGCGAGCAGCAGATGCTGGCCGTCAGCCGGGCCTTGATGAGTCGTGGTCAAATGATGCTACTGGATGAGCCCTCCATGGGGCTGGCGCCGGTGCTGGTGCGCGAGATCTTCCGCGTCATCAAGGATATCAACCAGTCCGGCACCACCATCCTGGTGGTGGAGCAAAACGCCAACATGGCCCTGCGGGTGGCCAACCGCGGCTACGTGCTGGAGACCGGTATCATCCAGTTGACCGGTAGCGGCCAGGAATTGCTTGGCAACCCACGGGTGAAAGAAGCCTACCTGGGCGGGTAATTCGATTATCATTGTAGGAATAAATAATCAACAATTCCGTAGGGGCGGGTCTGAGACCGCCCCTACGGAAAAATATTTGGAGATGTTATGCAACCTGCTGGAATTGTCACCTGGGCGGAAATCGACCTGGACGCCATCGAATACAACTTGAAAGCCTACCAGAAGCACATCGGCTCGCAAGTTGAAATCATCGCCGTGGTCAAGGCTAACGCCTACGGACACGGGGCTACCCAGGTGGCGCAGGCGGCACTGGCGGCTGGGGCTACCCGGCTGGCCGTTCACCGGGCAATTGAGGGCGCTGAACTGCGCCGGGCGGGTTTAACCGTCCCGATCCTGGTGATGGGCTACACCCCACCGGATGGCGCCGCCTTAATCGCTGAAAATGACCTGACCCCCAGCCTGATCACCCCCGAATTTGCGCAGGCGCTTGCGGGGCGAGCCCAGGCGCTGGGGCAGACTCTACCGGTGCATCTCAAGGTAGATAGCGGCATGGGGCGCTACGGTCTGCTGCCGGAAGAGGTGGTTCCCTTCGCACAAGCGCTGCTGGCTCTGCCCGGCTTGCGGCTGGAAGGGCTGTTCACCCACTTTGCCACGGCGGATGCGCTGGATCAAACGTACGTCCGGGCGCAACTGGTCGTTTTCCAAGATGTGATCGCCGGGTTGGAGGCGATTGGCATCCACATCCCGCTGATCCACGCTGCCAATTCAGCAGCCGCCATGCGCCTGCCGGAAGCGCACTTCAATGCCATTCGCCCGGGGATTGCCATGTACGGGCTGAACCCTTCCAGCGAGTGGCCGCCAGTCTTTGAAATCCGCCCGGCATTGACGCTCAAAAGCCGCATCGGCCGGATGCGCTGCCTGCCCGCCGGGACGGGCATCAGCTACGGGCGCGCCTTCATCACCCCGGAAGAGATGGAGGTCGGCCTGGTTCCGGTCGGTTACGGGGATGGCTATCACCGCATCCTCTCCAACAAGAGTGAGGTGCTGGTGCACGGCAAACGGGCACGCCTGCTGGGCCGGGTCTGCATGGACCAGATCGTGGTCGACCTGCGCGGCATCCCGGGCGTTCAGCAGGATGACGAGGTAGTGCTGGTCGGCGCCCAGGGCGATGAGCGCATCCCCACCGAAGAAGTGGCTGTCCTGGCCAGCACCATCAACTACGAGGTGACCACCTCGCTGCTGCCGCGGGTGGGACGGGTGTATCTGCGCGGCGGTTCGGTTGTGGCGGTAGAGACATTCTAAAATGCAATCTATCTTTTCTTGCAACGATTTCCACGTTTTTTAATCTTCTGACCTTCCCCCATGATCCTGTACACCCTTCGCCAACTTCTCTCCATCCTGCTGCTGCCAGGTGTGGTGACTGTGCTGGTATCGTGGCTGATCCTGCGCCGGACGGGCAGCTTTCATCCTGGCAGGCTGCTGACCGCACCCTGGAATATTCTATTGATGGTAGTTGGCGGGTTGTTCATTTTGGCCGGGCTGACGCTGATAATCAGCACCATCGCCCTGTTTGTGCGGATCGGTAAAGGCACACTGGCACCCTGGGATCCGACCCGGAAACTGGTCATCCGTGGGCCGTACCGCCACGTGCGCAACCCGATGATCAGCGGGGTACTGGCGGTGTTGCTCGGGGAATCGCTCTTTTTTGCTTCGCTGCCGTTGTTGGAATTTTTCGGATTTGCCACGCTGCTAAATATGATTTACATCCCGCTCTCCGAAGAGCCCGGTCTCATCAAACGTTTTGGGGAGGAATACCTGACTTATTGTCAGCATGTCCGACGCTGGCTTCCACGGATCAAACCCTGGCAGGGTTAGACAAACCATTTAATTCTCCCAAGTGAATGATTACAATTCAACTACTGAAATAATGAAACGGAGAAATAGCCATGAGTCATGAATTGCAGCAATTTACGAAACAGTCGTATCTCAACCTGGAAACCTTTCGCAAGAACGGTGAAGGCGTAAAAACCCCGGTCTGGTTTTGGGAGGATGGCGGGGTGTTATACGTCCGAACCATTGACGGCAGCGGTAAGGTGAAACGTGCCCGGCGCAACCCGCAGGTGCAGGTCGTTCCCTGCAAGGTGGATGGCACGCCGGTTGGCGAATGGGTTTCTGGTGAAGCCCGCTTTGTGGTTGAGGCCGAGGCAGAGCGCGTCAACCGCGGCTTGAAGAAGAAATATGGCCTGATGAAAACATTGTTTGACCTGATGGGATCGAGGAAAAGCCGTCCAGCTACGCTGGCCATCCAGGTTCAGGCTGGGGAATAATTTAAGCAATCTACGACAGGAAATCCAAAGTGCTGATTGATGACCGGGGAAATTCAAAAATCCAAATTGAGGAAAGCGGCAACCCTATCACATCCTGTGCAATGCGGGAAATGATGCTACACTTAAAACGTGTTGGTGACAATCACCCTCTTTCAGGGTAAAACCGATGGAACTCTTTGCCCTGCGTTGAACTTCGGATTTTCTAAAACAAGGAGAAGAGTCAAATGAACCTGCGCTTGAACCCGTTTTCCCGTCTTATTCTGATCCTGGCCGTCCTGACCTCCCTGGCCGGCATGCCTGCGCTTTCTGTAACGCCAACCGCCTCCGCCCAGGTGGATGGGCCTGAGGTCGTCGGCCTGCCCGGCACACACCAGTCTGAACTGGGCTGTTCCGGTGACTGGCAGCCCGAATGCGAAGCCACCTTCCTGGTGTATGATGCCGAAGACGATGTCTGGCAGGCAACCTTTGAAATCCAGCCCGGCAATGACTCGGATAAGAAAGGCGCCCGCTACAAAGCTGCCTTGAATAAATCCTGGGATGTGAACTACGGCGCAAATGCCTCACCGGGTGGTGGGGATATCTCGCTGGTCGTCCCGGCAGCCCAGGACGTAAAATTCTATTACGACCACAAAACGAACTGGATCACCGATAATTTCAATACGACCATCGCCGTTGCAACCGGCGACTTCCAGAGCGAATTGGGCTGCCAGAATGATAATGATCCTGGCTGTCTGCGATCCTGGCTGCAGGACCCGGACGGTGACGGTTCCTTCACCTTTGCGACAACTGGCCTGCCGGCTGGCACCTACAGCCTGGTGATCGCCATCAACGAAAGCCTGGATGAAACCTACGGGGTGGATGGTGTCGCCGGTGGTGCCGCCATTTCCTTTACGGTTGCCAACGATGGAGCGGAGGTCTTTATTTCATACAATCCTGCCAGTCAAAAAATTACCGTATCCACAGAAGGTGCCCCGAAGGGCAACATCACCAAGCCCCTGGCCTACTGGGTCAGCCAGGACACCATCCTGTGGAAAGTGACCGGCTTTTCCGGCAACAAATATGAGCTGGCCTATTCACCCGATGCAACCCTGGAACTGACCGGTTCGGGTATCGCCGGTGGCGAAATCATCCCTTTGCGGTACGATCTGCGAGGAGCCAGCCAGGAGCAGCGCGAGAAATACCCCTTCCTGACGGGCTATATCGCCCTGAAAATTGATCCGGCAGATTTTTCCAGGATTCCCACAGCCCTGCGCGGTCAAATGGCTGTGGTGGCTTTTGACGACAAAGACAAGATGATGGACGCCGCCGGTTTACAAATTCCGGGTGTCCTGGATGACCAGTTCACGTATACTGGTGCGTTAGGTGTCAGTTACGAGAATGGGGCTCCGACCCTGCGGGTCTGGGCGCCAACTGCCCAGTCGGTGCGCCTGCACCTGTTCAAGGATCCGGCGGGCGGGGAAGCCAACATTGTGGACATGCAGTATGACGCACAGACGGGTGTCTGGTCGGGCAGCGACAGCAGTTGGGACGGCCTGTATTACCTGTACGAAGTCAAGGTATTTGCGCCCAGCACCGGAAAAGTGGAAACCAACCTGGTCACCGATCCTTACTCGATCAGCCTTTCCATGAACAGCCTGCGCAGCCAGA
This sequence comes from Anaerolineaceae bacterium, assembly GCA_041741455.1. GTDB lineage: Bacteria > Chloroflexota > Anaerolineae > Anaerolineales > Anaerolineaceae > CALESS01. The sequence continues at coordinate 15,678 of JBGSJZ010000090.1, forward strand.
TCGTTGACCTGGCGGCAGACGCACTCAAACCAAAAGGTTGGGACAAGCTCAAAAAACCTGTCCTGGAGGCGCCGGAAGATGCGGTCATCTACGAACTACACATCCGTGATTTCAGCGCTTTTGATGAAAGCGTACCCGCAGACCTGCGCGGCACCTACCTGGCCTTCACGGAAAAAGAATCGAACGGGATGCAGCATTTGAAAGCATTGGCAGAGGCTGGCCTGACCCATATCCACTTGCTGCCGACCTTTGATATTGCCAGTATCAATGAAGACAAAAGCACCTGGGTCACCCCGGATTACGCCGCCCTGGCGGCGGCCGCGCCGGGTTCGGAAGAGCAGCGCCTGCTGCTGGCCGAACTGCGGGAACAGGATGGCTTTAACTGGGGCTATGATCCCTTCCACTACACCACCCCGGAGGGCAGCTATGCCACCCAGTCGGATGGCGCGGCCCGCCTGGTCGAGTTCCGCCGCATGGTGCAGAGTTTAAACCAAACTGGCCTACGGGTTGTGATGGATGTGGTCTACAACCATACGAATGCCAGCGGCCAGGGCGCCAAATCCGTGCTGGATAAGGTTGTGCCGGGCTATTACCACCGTCTGAACAAAGAAGGCGGCATCGAACGGTCGACCTGCTGCGAAAACACAGCCACTGAACACGCCATGATGGAAAAACTGATGATTGACTCGTTGATCGTCTGGGCCAAGTACTATAAGGTGGACGGCTTCCGCTTCGACCTGATGGGACACCATATGGTTCCCAATATGGTCGCGGTGCGCCAGGCACTGGACAGCCTGACCCTGGAAAAAGACGGCGTCGATGGTAAATCGATCATCCTTTACGGTGAAGGCTGGGATTTTGGCGAAGTGGCCAAGAATGCGCGTGGACTGAATGCGACCCAGATCAACCTGGCTGGCACGGGTATCGGCACCTTTAATGACCGGCTGCGGGATGCAGCCCGAGGCGGCGGGCCTTTCGCCCCGGTGCGTGACCAGGGCTTTATCACCGGCTTACTGACGGACCCCAACACCGAGCCTGTCAACACTACCGGACTGACCACGCAGCTTCTGCAAGAAACGAGTTGGATTCAGCTTGGCCTGGCTGGCAACTTGAAAACGTATGACCTGGTCACAGCCAACGGGGAAACCCTACCGGGAGAAGAGATCATTTATCGCGGCGCACCGGCTGGCTATACCCTGGATCCGCAGGAACAGATCGTTTATGTTTCCGCCCACGATAATGAAACCCTGTTTGATGCGATCCAGTGGAAAGCGCCGGCCAGCGCCAGCCTGGAAGAACGCGTACGGATGAACAACCTGGGGTTGAGCCTGGTTGCACTTTCCCAGGGCACCCCCTTCTTCCACGCCGGTGATGACCTGCTGCGCAGCAAGTCGCTGGATGGCAACTCCTACAATTCCGGCGACTGGTATAACCGGCTGGACTTCACCTACCAGACGAACAACTGGGGCGTCGGTCTGCCGCCCTTTGAGCGGCCGGTCAGTGACATGCAGGCCCTGTTGTCGAATCCGGATTTGAAAGCCGGTCCAGAGGAGATCGCCTTCAGCCGGGATTACTTCCGGGAATTGCTGCAAATCCGCAAATCCTCCGAACTCTTCCGCCTGCGCAGCGCCGAAGACGTGCAAGAGCGCCTGCACTTCCTGAATACCGGCCCAGAACAGATCCCTGGCCTGATCGTCATGCTGCTGGACGATACGACCGGCGCCGACCTGGATCCGAAAGTCAGCCGGATCGTGGTTGCCTTCAACGCCAGCAAGGACAGCGTGACCTTCAGTGATGCCAGCCTGAAAGGTTGGAAACTGGAACTGCACCCGATTCAGCAGGAATCGGTGGATCCGCGCCTGGCCTCCGCAACCTTTGACGGGGATGCCGGTAACTTGACCATCCCCGGCCGCAGCACTGTTGTCTGGGTGGAGAGCACCCGGTCTGCCGGTGGGCCATGGATAATCTATGTCCTGGGTGCTGGATTGGTTGTGGTTGCGGCTGGATTTTTCCTGTTGCTGCGCAAACGCAAGTAAACCCAAGCACAAAATTGATCAAGGGCTGCCCCAACATTTTTGGGGCAGCCCTATTCTTTTTTCTTAAAACCAAAATTGGTTATTGACTCTTGCAAAAGAATCATGTATGATAATGTTACCGGTCACGTGACCGGTAACATACCCGAATCGTAGAAAATTCAAATGAAAAAGTCCAAGGCAACTATCCGAGATGTCGCTGCGCTGGCCGGGGTTTCCCATCAAACCGTTTCGCGCGTGATCAATAAGATCGAGCACGTCAATGAGGAAACGCGCCTGCGGGTGGATGCCGCTATCAGCGAGCTGGGCTACCAACCGAATGCCATTGCCCGCTCGATGGCCAAGGGCAGCACCCGCACCCTGTCCTGCATCTCCCCCAACCTGACCGACTACACCTTTGCCAACATCATCGAAGGCGCTGAACTGGAAGCCCGCCTGGCGGGCTATTTCCTGATGACTGCCTCGGCCCCGGATACCGAAACCTTCTCCTGCCTGGTAGGGCAATTGCTGGATAGCCGCCGCACCGAAGGTTTGCTGGTGATCAACCCGTTCGTGGATGACCGTCACGCCAGCTTACCACAATATGCGCCAGTGGTCTTCGTCGGGGCGCGCTCCTCGTTGAATACGATGGACTCGGTCTTCCTGGATGACGAGGAAGCCGGCCGGATTGCCACCCGCCACCTGTGTGAGCTGGGCCACCAGCATCTGGCCCTGATCACCGGGCCTTTGCAGGAAGATTGCTCACGCGATCGCATGAACGGTTACCTGAATGTACTGCAAACACAGGGGTTATCCACCGACACGAACCTGGTCGTGGAAGGGGATTGGACCGCTACCTCGGGTTACCAGGGCGTCAAGGCTTTGCTGGCTCGCAGGGTGGAATTCAGCGCCATCTTTGCCCAGAATGACCGGATGGCGGTCGGCGCCATACGCGCCCTGCGTGAAACCGGCTTGCGAGTGCCGGAAGATATTTCGGTGATTGGCTTTGATGACATGCCGCTTGCATCTTATTTTGATCCCGGGTTGACCACCATTCGCCAGGATACTTTCAACATGGGCCGAGAGGCGGCCCGCCTGTTGATCCGCGCCATTGAAACGCCCGAAAAGCAACGCCGTCACCTGCGGATGCCGGTGGAACTGGTTATCCGCAAATCCACAGCTACTTGCTGTAAGAGTCCATAGGAGGTGAAAAACATCAGCTGTTGTCTATGTCGTACCCTGTTGTTCCAACCACCATCAACCAATACAAGAGGAGAGTAAAGATATGAAACGCAATACAATCAGTCTAATTTTCTCGGTGCTCGTCATCCTGACCATGACCCTGACTGCCTGTGCACCCAAGACGCCGGAAGCCACCATGGCCCCGACCGAAGCTGCCCCCACCGCTGTTCCCCCCGCGGAAGAAATCAGTCTGCGCTGGCGCACCCGCCCCGATAACCAGGCGGAAATTGAAGTTTATCAATCCATCAGCAATGATCTGGATGCGGCCCTGGAAGGGATCACCCTGACTTACGAACCCGGTGGTTCTGAGTCATCCTCCTACCAGGATGTATTGAAGACCGAAATAGGCGCCGGCACGGCTCCGGATGTCTTCTGGATCCCCGGCACGGACGTGGCTGATTTCGCCTCGCGCGGCCTGATCCTCAATATGGCAGATATGGCTGCCAAAACTGCGGGCTTTGATGTCAACGCCTTCTACCCCGGCCCGATGTACCACATGACCTACAACCCGGAATCGGCCAAGTTTGGTGCGGATAGCGGCGCCTTCTGGGGTCTGCCCCGGGATGTCTCGACCTTCGCCCTGTACCTGAACCTGGACCTACTGGCTGAAGCTGGCCTGACCGGTGATATGGATCCCCGCACCATGGCTGCCAACGGCACCTGGACCTGGGAAGCCTTCCTGGATGCTGCCAAGAAGATCCGTGCCCTCGGTTCGGATATCTACGGTTATGGCGCCAACGCCTGGTGGGGTCCTTACGGCACCTGGATGAATGCCGCCGGTGGTGGTTTCTTCAATGAGACCCGCGATATGTGCAACCTGGATAGCGAAGCTTCCATCGAAGGCCTGGCCTTTGAGCAGTCACTCTACCAGGAATTTAATGTGGCCGTGCCCTACGGCGAAGACAGCGAACCGCCCTTCATGGCTGGCCGCGTCGGCATGTTCCAGAACGGCCGCTGGGCCACCCCGGGTGTGCGCAGCAATGCGACCTTCGAGTGGGATGTTGTAGAACTTCCCCAGGGTCCCGCTGGCAATGCCGGTAACTGGCTGTTCTGGGGCGCCTATGTCGTCAACGCCAAGACCCAACACCCCGAAGAAGCCTGGAAACTGGTGCAAGCCCTGACTCAGGCCGATACTCAGGCCAAGATCTCGGCCCTGGGTGCCAATATCCCCAGCCGCGTCAGCCAGGAAGCCCTGGATGCGTTCCTGACCTTCACCCCGCCCGCCAATAACCAGGCCTTCCTGAACGGTCTGGCCATGGGCTCGGTTGCTGAAGGCCCGGTTTGGGCTGGTTCGTGGCCCGAGTTCTCAGCTGTGATGGACCCGGCTATCGCCTCTCTGATGACCGGCAAGACCAGCATTGACGAATTCAAGGCCAGCATCTGCGCTGAAGCCAATAAGACCTTCAAAAAGTAATCTACAATGTTGAGATGGATAGGCGGGTAATTCCCGCCTATCCATACTTTCAAGTGTTCCATCTGGATGCAAGAACTTCATTCACTCCAAAGCACACAAACCTGAAACTCTGGCATCCGGGCAGAACTTAACCTTCAACAACCCAAAAGTCCACAGGAGGAGAAACCCATGGCGATCCTTGAGTCTGGCATGGAATTGCGTACGAAACGATTTATTTTGCTAGCTGCCATCTGGCAGGGTCTGATCGCCATCGCCGGGATGACAGGCGCTGTCTTCCTGTTGATCCAGCCGCCCGATGGGCTGGCCGCGTGGCTGCGGATTGTCTTGACGATTGTGTTGCTGGTCACTGGCATTGCTTCCGGGTTGAGTGTGCTGTTCATTCTGCGCCGCCAACAAAAAGGGCGCATCCTGGGGCTAGCCGTCAATTACCTGGCGTTGCTGGTGTGCCTGTTTGGTCTGCTGCATATCCTGGGGGTATTTACCGGCATCGATGCCCTGGGAGCGACCTTCGGCAAAGGTCTGCCCTGGCTGGGTGGGGTAATCGCCGGCTACCTGATCAGCTCGCTCAGTGATCACTTTAAGTACCAGTACGATCGGGCGGAATTGCTGCGACGCATTGGTCAGATCATCATGGTGGTTTTTGCTGTCATCTCCCTGCTGGTGATTGGCCTGCTGAAAGGTCTGCTATTCCTGGTCACCCAGTTCAACCGTCCGCTACCATTTCTTTTCCTGGCGGGAATTGTATTCACCGCCATTGTCTTGCGCATTTTGTCTCAACGGAATGTGGAAGCTGCTTTCAACACCAAGGCCAGACACTCGGAGGCAATCAGCGGCGTGTTATTTCTTTCGCCCAACCTGCTGGGCTTCCTGTTTTTCTTTGCCGGCCCGCTGTTGTTATCCCTTTATGTCAGCTTTACCAACTCGGACTCCTTCGGTCAGCAGGATTGGATTGGATTGGATAATTATGCCAAGATTGTTCATCTCTCGGTCAAACCGCTGCAGTCCCCGGATCAACCGGCAACGGAGGTGCTGAACACCCAGGTGTTTGATGAACTGACCCGCATCAAATGGCTGGGCAACGGCCTGATCATTGGGGCGGAAGACAAGCTGTTCTGGATCTCCCTGCGCAACACCCTGGTCTTTGCCCTGCTTGCCCTGCCGCTGAGCATCATCCCGGCCTTGCTGCTGGCAGCCTTGCTCAATAGCAAGCTGCCAGGGATGAAATTCTTCCGGGCCATCTACTTCCTGCCGACCGTGGCCGCGGTGGTGGGAGTGGCGTTGATCTGGCAGTGGTTATATAACGCCTCGGTCGGTTATATCAATTATTCTATTAGTAATATTGTGACATTTATTAACTCCGTCTTTGGGTCAGCCGTTCTTGATCCGCAAATCCGCTGGTTATCGGACACCAAGGTCGCCCTGCTGGCGGTTGTAATCATGTCCGCCTGGCAGTGGGTGGGCTATTACTCGGTGATTTTCCTGGCGGGCATGCAAAATATTCCCAAGGAACTGTACGAAGCCGCCACCGTGGATGGAGCCGGAGTCTGGACAAAATTCAAGAATGTCACCGTCCCGTTGCTGGCACCCACAACCTTCTTTATCATCACCACCGCGGTCATCAACGCCCTGCAGGTGTTTGAACAGGTGTATGTTCTGATTCCGACTGAACCGCCGGGCGGCCCGGCCAACTCGACCATGACAATCGTGCTTTACCTGTATCAGAAAGGCTTCCAGCGCTTCCAGCAGGGTTATGCCTCGGCGGTTGCCTGGGTGCTGTTCCTGCTCATTTTTATCGTCACCCTGATTCAATTCCGCCGCCAGCGCAAAAGCAGCGGCGCTTACTAAGACAGGAGACCACCGACCATGAACCGCTATCGAATTTTCAAATTGTTAGGGAACCTGTTGGTGTATGCCCTGCTGTTGGGATTTGCCTACATTATGCTTTTCCCATTCTTCTTCATGTTTTCCACCTCCCTCAAACTGCAGACAGATACCTACCGCTATCCACCCCGCCTGATCCCGATGAAACCCGTGGAAACGGAGGTGGTTGGCGTAGAGGGTGCCAAGCCGCTGTATTACGTGGAATTTGAAGGGGAAAAACAGGAATTTGCCTTACTCAACCGCAGTGTGTCGGCTGGCGTGTACGTGAATCCGTCCAATCCGCAGGAAACAACGACCGTTGTCATTGACTTGGTACAACCCAGCGGGGGTGCTGCCAACCAGGCCACGGTGGATTACAACGGTAAAAGCGAACCCCTGTGGGATGTTCCACTTAACGGAAGCCTGGTGCAGATGGTCAAAGTGGACCAGACTGCCCTGGGTCAGTTCGTGGATCCGCAGAACCCGGCCAATGTGGTCTACCAGAACTTCCGCAACAGCGTGGCGGTGGAAAAGGCGACCATTGTGCCGGAGAATTACACCCGCGTCCGCGATTTACAAGGCCTGGACCGGGCGCTGACCAACACAGCCCTGGTGACCATCCTGGTGGTTATCGGACAACTGGCCACCAGCGTGGTGGGCGGCTACGCCCTGGCCCGGCTGCGTTTTCCCGGGCGTGACCAGATTTTCCTGGTCTATCTGGGTACTATCATGATTCCATTTGTGGTGTTAATCACACCGCTGTATCAACTAATGGTGATGATCGGCTGGGTGGATAAACTGGCCTCGCTGATCATTCCGTGGGTCTTCAGCGCTTATGGCACCTTTATGATGCGCCAGTTCTTCATCACTGTTCCCAAGGAAATTGAAGAAGCCGCGATTATTGATGGCGCCTCGCGCCTGCAGATCCTGTGGAAGATCTTCCTGCCGGCCGCCGGCCCGGCCCTGGCAACCCTGGCGACTTTCTCGTTCCTGTACGCCTGGAACAGTTTCTTCTGGCCGTTGATTGTGATCAACACCGGCAACCAGGCCAACCATGTCCTGACCCTGGCCTTGAGCATCCTGCGCGGCAAGGCGGCCGATAATGCCAACCTGGTGATGGCGGGCGCGGCCATCGCCGTGCTGCCGCCAATGATTATTTACATTTTTGCCCAGCGTTTCTTTGTGGAGAGCGCCACCAGCAGCGGTGTTAAGGGCTGATCCTGTATAATTGATATTCTCTTGATGAAAATTTAAACTCAAAGGAGTTTTTGGATTTGTATGCAAAAAGTCAACGGAAGTTACACGGTCTACGGGAATCCCATCAGCAAGTCCCAATCCCGGGCAGCCGATGCCTGGAAGGAAATGCTGGCGCGCAAGTTTCACTACGATCCGAATGAAAAATACACCCTCAGCCTGGAGGAAAATCCCTACCTGGGGCCGTTGTTTGGGGTGCAAAATATCGTACGGGGTGACCAGGGCCAACCCTTCCGGCGCGAAAACGCCGTGGTCATCAGCACCATCCGCATGGGGTTTGGGCACTACCGCATCGCGATGGCAGGCATGTCCTGTGCCCGGGCGATGGGCTTCACCCCCTACTGGCTGGACTTGCTGGCCATTCCCGGCATCACCACGGATGTAATTAATTGGTGCAATACCTGGTACAGCCGCTTTTCGCGTATCTCCCAATCCAGCGCCCTGTTCAACAAGCACATCTGGGAATCGGTGACTACCGGCGAGCGGACCCTGCCTGGCCTGTGGCAGTTTCTGAATGCCTGGATCGTCGGCTGGCCCTGGCGTTTCTTGAAGACCAACGTCAAAGATTACAAGATGAGTGAGTTGTTCCGCAACTTGTATGAAGCACTGCCTTCGGATATGCCGATGTTAACGGCCCACATGTGGAACTGCATGGGGGCGGTGGCTGGCGGCATGACCAACGTGGTGGATATGATGTTTGACAACTGGCCGATGTCTTTTCAACTGACAGAAGGCGCCAAGCATGGCGTACAATCCCCCTCTGGATTTTACGGTTTCAAGATCATGCGCGGTTTTGACGACAAAGGTCGCACCTTGAAATCCTTGCCGCCGGGGGCCGTCACATTCACCGGTCACCATGTGGATCACGAGTTGGTGGAAAATATCGAAGTGGACTGCGCCAACCGACTGGATCGCATGCAAAGCAAAGAACCCCGCCGCCTGCTGCTGACCATGGGTGGGGCTGGCGCCCAGAAAGAGTTGTTCAAGGCGATCGTCGAGCATTGCATCCCGCTGATCAAGCAAAAGAAAGTCACCCTGTTTGTCAACCTGGGCGACCATAAATCCAACTGGGTCTGGTTGAAGGAAGCCATGGCGGACTACCAGGACCTGATCCAAACCCACTTCACCTGGGATGACGCCAAAGGCTACGCCGATCAAATCCGCAGCGGTTCCACCAGCGGATTGCACATCTTCCTGTTTGATAACATCTTCCACGCGGTGTATGCCACCAATTACCTGATGCGGGTGGCAGATATCATGATCACCAAACCCAGCGAACTGGCCTTTTACCCGATTCCCAAGATCTTCAATGAACGGGTGGGCGGCCACGAGATGTGGGGTGCCATTCGCGGGGCGGAACTTGGCGATGGAACCGTCGAAGCCCGCTCGGTAGCCCAGACCATGCAGGCCATTGATGTGATGTGTCTTGAAGAGGATGTTTTTGGCCTGTTCTGCCGGCAAATCGTCAAGAACAAGAGCATCGGTCTCTACGATGGTGCCTATAAATGTGTGGAATTGGCGACTGGAAAGAAGTGGGAGCGCTAATTTTTACAAGTTTTTTGTCTGACAGATTTCGGTAATGCATACTAGGTGGAAAAGAATATGAAAAACATTGCCAACCTGCTTGTGTCTGAAGCCCAAATCCATACCACCAGCGCCCAGCGCTGGTGGTATGCGCTTGGTAACCTGGGCTGCGCCATCCCTTACCAGGCGGTAGGAGCTGTGCTGCTTTTTTTCTATGTGGATGTGCAGAAACTTTCCCCGGTCTGGGCGGCAGCTGTGATGACCGGTTATGCCATCTACAATGCCATCAACAACCCGGTCATGGGCTACGTTTCCGACCGCACCAAAACCCGTTGGGGCAGGCGCATCCCTTACATCCTGTTTGGCAGCCTTCCCTATGCCATTTTCTTTGCACTTTTATTCCTGGCACCTTTCAACGGGGCCGACCAACCCGTTGCCCTGCTGATCTGGTTCATCCTGGCCCTGTTCCTGTTTGAAACCCTGGCGACCATCGTTCAGACTGCCTATTATTCCCTGCTGCCGGAGATGTTCTCAGAGTATCAGGACCGGACAGCCGTGGCCGTACGCATGAATATCTTCATGACAGTGGGGCTGATCATCGGAGCTGCCCTGCCGATCACCATTGCCAGCTTGCTTGGCTGGCCGTTGATGGGCCTGATCCTGGGCTTGATCACTGCACTGGCGTTACTGGCAGCCACCCGGGGTATGTTCGAGCGGGGCTCCAGCCTGAACGCCCCGGAAGTACCGCTGGGACAGGCCATCCGGGCCACCTTTGTCAATCGCAGTTTCATCACCATCGTGATCGCCCAGACCATGCGCCATTTCGCCACCTCAGTGGCTACCGCTGGCCTGGCTTTTTACACCAAATATAGCCTGGGGGTTGATCCGGCCTCTTCCTCCATCATTCTTGGTACCATTTTTATTGTTGCCACCCTGGCTTTATATCCATGGAAGCGTTTCCTGGCCAACCGCTTTGAACCCCGCACCACCTTGTTGATCGCCTACACCTTGATGGGATTGTCCACCATCCCGTTGTACCTGGCCCAAAATATGCTCGGCGCTTTGCTGACCGCGGCCTTCATGGGCATTGCCCTGGCTGGATTATTGTTAATGGGGGATGTCACTCTTTCGGATGTGATCGACGAGGACGAAGTCAAGACCGGCCAACGCCGTGAGGGTATGTACTTCGGCATGAGCGGGCTAATCATTACCCTGGCCTATGCACTCAGCTCGATTGTCTTTGGCTGGATTTCAAAAGTTTATGGCTATGACCCACTATTGGCTGAGCAGCCGGCCAGTGTGGCGCTTGGTTTTCGAGTTTTCATGAGCTTTCCACCCGCCATTGGCTCCTTGTTTGCCATTCTGACCTTGCTATTTTACCCGTTGCACGGGGAGCGCTTAAGTAGCGTCAAGCAGACCTTGAAAGAGAAAGCTAACGCGATGAAATTAGGAGGTGTCGAATGATCCTACCTGTCCTGGCCATCATTCTGCTCGTTTTGCTGCTCATCGGCTTGATGTTTGCCCGAATTGTTGTCTATCCAAAACGCTTTGGCGTTCAGGAAACGTACAACATTGAAAAAGACAACCAAAAGTTGGTCGAAGCCGAATACCAATCCTGGGAAAAGGAGGAATTCAACATCCCGTCGCGCTTTGGCTATTCATTGGCCTGTATTTACTTCCCGATCCAGGGCTCCAAACGCTGCGTGGTACTATCGCACGGCATCACCTATACCCGCTATGGCTCGGTCAAGTATATGGGGATCTTCCGCAAGCTCGGTTTCAATATCTTGATTTACGACCTGCGCCATCATGGCAATAGCGGCGGTAAAAACACAACTTTCGGCTTTTATGAAAAATACGACCTGGCTACCCTTTTCGATTGGCTCGAAAAGCGCGAGGGTCAGGGTATCCTGATCGGAACCCATGGCGAGTCGATGGGGGCGGCCATCTCATTGCAACATGCCGCCATTGATCCACGCGTGGCTTTTGTGGTCGAAGATTGCAGTTACAGCGACATGCCGGCCCAGATTGCTTACCGGCTGAAGGTTGAATATCACCTGGGGCGGTTTCCATTTTTCTACCTGGCCAGCCTGGGCTGCAAAATCCTGACCGGTATGTACTTTCACCAGGTCTCGCCGCTGCGGGATGTCGCCATGATTGGCGCACCGGTGCTGTTTATTCACGGCGCCGAGGATGACTATATTCCACCCACCATGGCCAAGAAATTATGTGAAGCGAAGGTCAAGGGTGTAAGGCAGCTTTATTTAGCGCCGAATGCTGCCCATGCCGAGGCTTACTGGAAAAACCAGGCTGAATATTCACAAATTGTTCAGCAATTTATAATTGTCAATAAAATAATCTGAAAGTAGAAAAGAGGAAAAATGTCAGCTCAAACACAATTAATTGAAGAACACGTACCAGTAAAAAGCCGAATTTGGGTTTCGATTGCCGATGCTTCCTGTGCCATGTTGAATACGTTTGTGGTCAGCATCGGATTAACGTATTACTTCACAAGCTATCGAGGTCTGGATGCCAAGTTAGCGGCAACGGTCTGGATTATTTTCGGGATCTGGAATGCCATCAATGATCCGTTATTCGGATTTATCAGCGATCGCACCAAGAGTGAACTGGGCAGGCGCATCCCTTACATTCGTTATGGCGCACCAATCTTTGGCCTGGCGTTCATCCTCTCCTGGATCAATTTCGGCGGGGTTAACGCCAGCCAGACCGTGATGTTCATTCAAATGGTGGGGCTGCTTTTTGTATTTGATTCCCTGTACACTGCAATTGCAACCAGTATCTATGTGATGCCCTTTGAGATGGCCGTATCCAATAAGGCCCGCAGCAGTATCTTCATCTGGAAATTAATCTTCTCCGTGTTTCCGCTGGCAGTTCCGCTGGTCCTGTGGGGAATCATCAAGCCTGAACCAGGTTCCAGCGCCTTCACTTTCCAATGGATTATGACCGGCTTTGGCATCCTGATGGCGGCATTGATATTTATCAGTACCTTTTATTATCACGAAAAGCATTTTCAACAGGCTGAGAAGCAATTGCCGTTTCTGCAATCGTTAAAAGAATGTTTTAAAAATCGTTCTTTCCTGGTCTTTGAAGTGATCAGCTTCACGGTGATTTTTGTCCAAACCTCGCTCATGCTCGGGTTGAATTATTACCTGTCTGAAATTTCCCTCCCGGCAATTCCCTTGTATGGTGCTCTGGGGGTCGGGATCGTGGGTGGCATCTTCTTCTTCGTCAATTTCCGCGAAAAATTGGGCGTAAAACGGGCAACGATGCTGATGGCAGCCGTGTTCTCAATCGGGTGCTTTATTGTATTGCTCCTGGGACGCACGCTTCTTCCCTCGATCATCGGTTTTTTCTGCTTTGGAATTGGTTTTGCCGGCGGTATGTACTTGATTCCATTAATGAATGGCGATGTGGTGGATATGGACGAACATCGCACCGGCTTGCGGCGTGAAGGCATGTATGCAGGTGTCAATAGTTTCATCACCAAACCGGCCATCAGCCTGGCAAACTCAGCCTTCATCTGGTTCCTGACCCTGTACGGCTATAATTTTTCAGGCCTGACCGGGACCCAATCCAGCCAGGCTGAAACAGGCATTTTGTTGGGGTGGGTGCTCATTCCTGGAATTCTATTGGCCATCAGTTTCTTATCTTTATTCCTCTACCCTCTGTTTGGCAAGCAGTGGGATGCCATCAAGGCCAATCTTTCCAAACTCCATATTGAAAAAGAAAAACAACTGTTAGAATCAAAAGGAATCCGCTACCAGGATTAAAAACGATACCACTGCCTGGATCATTGAATGGACACAACCGAAAAATATTGGGTGCTGCAAACAGCCAACTCTGCCTACGCCTTTGGCCTGAACCAAGCCGGTTACTTGGTACATTGCTACTGGGGCAAAAAGCTGCCGGATCTCAGCCATTACCCGCCGCCGGCAGAAAGCCTGGGTTGGGCCTCGTTTAACGGGCCAACCCAGGTGTTGCAGGAGGAATACCCGGCGTATGGGGGTATGTGTTACCACGAACCCTGCCTCAAGCTCACCTTTGCGGATGGGGTGCGGGATGTCCTGCTGAAGTTTGACTCGGCGCGGGTGCTGGAGAATGAGGTGGTCATCAGCCTGCGGGACGTTTATTACCCCTTGCGGGTGGAGCTGCATTACCGCGCCCACCCGGACTATGACCTGATCGAGCGTTGGACTGAAGTGGTCAATGAGGGTGAGGACCCGATCACCCTGAAACGAATTTTCTCGGCGCAGTGGCATGTACCTGCCAATCAGCCATACCATCTCTCCCATTTGACCGGACGTTGGAACGATGAATTTCAACTGGTGCGCGAGCCGCTGACCGCTGGCACCAAAATCCTGGAGAGCCGGCGCATCACCAGCAGCCATCATCATAATCCCTGGTTTTCGCTGGATGCCGGGCAGACCACTGAAACCAGCGGACCGGTCTGGTTTGGCGCCCTGGCCTGGAGCGGCAACTGGAAACTGGCAGCCGAGGTAACCAACTTCGGGACAACCCGCCTCAGCCTGGGAATCAATGATTGGGATTTCGCCTGGCGCTTAAACAGCGGGGAGAGCTTTGTGACGCCCTCAGCCTTTGCTGGCTATACGGAAGGGGGTTATGGCGCGGCCAGTCGGAACTTGCACGACTTCATCCGGGAGCAGGTGCTGCCGCACGGGCCGATCAGCCACAAAGTTTTATACAACTCCTGGGAAGCCACCTTTTTCAATGTGGATGTTGAATCACAATCCAGATTGGCGGAGATTGCCGCTGGCCTGGGGGTGGAATTGTTCGTGATGGATGATGGCTGGTTCAATGGCCGCAATGATGATGCTACCGGACTGGGGGATTGGTGGCCGGACCCGATTAAATTTCCACAGGGTTTGCAGCCGTTGATCCAGCAAGTTAACCGGTTGGGGATGGAGTTTGGGTTGTGGGTTGAGCCCGAGATGGTTAATCCGGACAGTGATCTCTACCGCGCCCATCCCGACTGGATTTTGCATTTTCCCACGCGCAAACCCACCCTGGGGCGCAACCAGTGCATCCTGAATATGGCTCGCCCGGTCGTGCAGGAATATCTAATCGAAAAGCTGGATCACCTGCTAACCGAAAACAATATACAATTTATCAAATGGGACATGAACCGCAATGTCAGCGAGCCCGGCTGGGCGGATGCCCCCGGCGAACCGCGGGAAGTGTGGGTGCGCTATGTGCAGGGACTTTACCGGGTGTGGGGAGAATTACGCACTCGCCACCCACAGGTCATCTGGCAATCCTGTTCCGGCGGTGGTGGGCGGGCAGATTTGGGTATCCTGCGACTGGCTGACCAGGTCTGGGTCTCCGACAACACCCACGCCAGGGACCGGCTGGCCATTCAAACCGGCTTTTCCATGGCCTACCCGGCTAACATCATGGAAGCCTGGGTGACGGATGCCGACCGTGGCAACCTGCCGCTGGCCTTTCGTTTTCATGTCAGCATGTGTGGCAGCCTGGGGGTTGGCGGCAACCTGCTGGAGTGGAGCGAGGAGGAACGACGCGAGGCAGCTGATTGGATCGCCCGTTACAAGAAGGTACGGGATGTCATCCAGTTGGGGGACTTGTTCCGGCTGGCCCCGGGCGTGATCCAGTATCTGAGCAAAGATCAAAAACGGGGGGTGGTTTTTGCGTTCCAAACCAGTAAAGATCAATCCGATGCGGCAGCAAAAATCCAATTACAAGGTTTACATCCGGATTGGACATATGAGGTTGAAGGCCTTGCGGGAAATCATCCTGGCTCTTTTTGGATGTCCAGGGTTTTGGAATTACCACTGGGGGAGTTCGAAAGTACAATGCGCGAAATTCAGGCTTTCCATTGACCTCCCACCGGGTAGGGGCGGGTCTGTGAAGCATCCGAACCTGACCCCGGTGACACCCAGATCCACCCCGAGCTATAACGGTTCACCCTGGCGGTCGGGTTTGTGAAGTGTCGCAGCCTGACCCCGGGGCGGCCAAGATCAACCCGGCACATGGTTGGCGCCCACGGCCAGCAGGGGCAACTCCGCCGCGTCTCGCACCAGCCTTTACCGGTTCCGCATGTGCATCGCAGACCGCATCAATTTTTCCAGGTCAATCTGCTCCCGCCTCCGACCTTCGTCCGTAGTCTCCCAACAAGGGGCTTAAGCCCCTTGTTGTGGTCGAGCTGCCCCTTGTTGTGCTCGAGCTACCCCTTGTTGTGCTCGATCTACCCCCCCGGCCAATCCAACATCAACACCTCGAACAGCAGGCGGGCATTCAGGCTGAGATCCAGGCCGAGCAGGCCCTTTTCAACAGCGGCGGTGCAGGCCGAGGCAGCTGGCAGCCCCATCTTTTCCCCCAGTTGGCGAATATCTCTTTCCCATTTCAGGTTGGCCAGATCAGAGGTGGTTCCAGCGGCTACCAACATGACATCCCGCCAGAGCGAAAGCCAGGCCTGCAGCACGGCACGCTGCTTGTCGCGATCGCCGTCTTTGGTCAGTTTTTCCACATAAGTAAAGCGCTCGCGGCGCTTCATCGTCAACAGGTCAAAGCCCTCGGCAATCCAGTTCTGGAGCTGTTCCAGCAGTTCCGGGTGATTATGCAATTGCAGCGCCTGGCCAACCCGTCCGCCGGAGAGGTGCGCCAGTTGGCGGGCCTCGTCAGCCGGCAGCTTCCAGCGTTCCTGCAGGGCAGCCGCCAGGGTCTCTGGCGCCAGCGGGCGCAGGCGCAACACCTCGCAGCGCGAGACGATGGTGGGCAAGAGCACATCCGGTGAATCGGCAGTCAGCAGCAGGATGACGCGTGGCGGGGCTTCTTCCAGCGTTTTCAGCAGGGCATTCTGGGCACTCGGGGTGGCATCCTGGAAGCGCAGCAGCAGCGCCACCCGGTAACTGGCCTGGTAAGGCGCCAGCGACAGGCTGCGCTGCAACTCGCGCACCGCCTCCACCTTAATGGTGCGGTTGTCGGTATTGGATTGCAGGATGGAGAGATCCGGATGCTGCAGGCGTTCGATCTGGGCGCAGCTACGGCAGATCCGGCAGGGAATACCCGGCTGCGGCGGCTGGGGGCAGTTGAGGGCCTGGGCAAAACGCACGGCCAGGCTGCGCCGTCCCACGCCGGGTGGGCCGGCAAACAGGTAGGCATGGCGCGCCTCGGAGCGGGCGATGTGTTGCTGCAGCAGGTGGGCGGCCCATTCGTGACCGAGCAGATCCCAGTCCATTGGTTAACGCGCCATCATGCGCGCCATTTCCAGGTACTCCATCGAAACCTGCTTGGGTTGGGAAATCACCGTTTCAATCGGGATGGGAATGATCTCCCGGCCATTCAGACCCGTCATGACATTGGTCTGACCGCGGGTCAGGAACTCGACCGCCTTGATGCCAAAGCGGGTGGCCAGTTGGCGGTCGAAAGCGCTGGGTTTGCCACCGCGCTGGATGTGGCCGAGGATGGTGACGCGGGTGGTGAAGCCCAGGTCCATTTCATCGATCTGGCGGCCCAGTTCGGTGGTGTTGGGCTTGAAGCCCTCAGCCACCACGATGATGGCGTGAGTTTTGCCGCGCAGGTAAGCTTCTTCGATGGTGTGAGCAATATCCGCCACCGGCGTGGCAACTTCCGGTACCAGCACCATCTCGGCGCCGGTGACGATGCCGGCCAGGGTGGCCAGGTAACCGGAGTTGCGCCCCATGGTCTCCACCAGGAAAGCCCGGCTGTGGGAGGAAGCTGTATCTCGTAATTTGTCGATGCCATCCACGATGGTATTGAGGGCCGTATCGACACCGATACACATATCGGTGCCGAAAATGTCGTTATCGATGCTGGCCGGCACACCGACCACCGCCACCCCCTGCTCTGCCAGTTTCATGGCACCATGCAGGGAGCCGTCGCCACCCAGCACCACCAGGGCGTCGATCTCGGCGTTGTTCAACTGGCGGATGGCTTCGCGCTGGCCGCTTCGTTCGCGGAATTCGGTACTGCGGGCAGTTTGCAGAATGGTGCCACCCCGCTGCAGAATGCCACCCACATCCCGCGCCCCCAGCGGCCGGAAGGTGCCGCGAATCAAGCCCTGGTAGCCGCCTTCGACTCCGAAGACTTTGATATCGTGTGCCAGACCGGCGCGCACAACCGCCCGAATGCAGGGATTCATACCGGGCGAATCCCCCCCGGAAGTTAATACAGCGATGGATTTTATACAATTTGGAACCATGAGAATTATCCTGACAATTAATGGATTTGCAACGGCTCGACCCGCAGGTTGTCCTGGCCGACCAGGTCGGTCAACTTGCGCAACAATTCAGGGGTAATGCCGGTGGTTTCGTTGGGAAATTCGATCACATAGTAGTGATTGTTTTCAAAAATCATCAGCGAGAAGCGATCCCGGCCGGGGGAGGAGCGCAGCACTCCGTGGACGCGCCTGAGCCGGCGGATGTCGCGCTCTTTTTCCCCACTGGTGCGCAGCACCACCTGCAACATGCGCGGGGCGTCTTCACCAGCACCCAGGCTGGCGTTGGCTGGTGGGATGATGTAATTAAATGGCACATAGGTCCCGGCGGGCAGCAGGGTTTCGGCCACCCGGCGCGGTGCTTCAGGAACAGTCGGGGTCACTGCAGCCGTTAACGGAGCGGGCGTAGATGGTTTTTCCGGAGCAGGAGCAGGAGTAGGAGCTGGCGCGCTGACCGGGGCAGGTTTCGCTGCCAACACAATTTCTGGGGTCGGCATTTCATCCAACCAGATTTCTTCACCCGGCGGGATCAGGTTTTCCCAGTCGTCCATCTCCAGCGGCGGAGGGATGAAATCGACTTCATCCACGGGGCCGGGGGGCGGGGCGGGTGGTTTGGGATGGGTAGACAGTTTAG
Source organism: Anaerolineaceae bacterium (assembly GCA_041741455.1). Lineage (GTDB taxonomy): Bacteria > Chloroflexota > Anaerolineae > Anaerolineales > Anaerolineaceae > CALESS01. The sequence continues at coordinate 33,851 of JBGSJZ010000090.1, forward strand.
GACCAGCACCCGGGCGGCCAACATAGGGCTGGCGCGGGGAGGTTCGACTGGGTGGCTCCTGCGGCTCGGACGGAAAATCATCCGGGGTCATCTGGTCGAGTGATTCGACCATCAACCGGTCCACCAGCACCTTGGGATCGCCATTTTCGCTATCCACCTTGCCTTCCGCCGTCAGGACGCGATCCATCTGCACCAATTTTCCGTATTGCGCCCAGGCCCTGGGGAAGACCACCAGTTCAACGCTACCCTGGATATCCTCCAGGGTGACAAAGCCCATCGGATCGCCTTTCTTGGTGGTGGTGGTGCGGAAGCGGGTGACCAGGCCGGCGACAATCACTTTCTCCTTATTTGCAGCCTCGCCCAACTGCCCGGAAAGGTGAGTGATCTTGCGGCGTAGGGCACCCAGGTAAGGCGTAAGCGGGTGAGCCGAGACGTACAGACCCAGCAGTTCTTTTTCCCATTCCAAAGCAGCCCGGCTATCCAACCCCAGATCGGGCGGCAGGAGGATATCATCATCGGCCACCCCGACAATTTCACCGAAGAAGGTCATCTGGCCGGCCTGGGCAGCCTTGTGGTGACTGCCACTGACCAGCATGATCTGATCCAGCACTTCCAGCATCGGGCCACGTGGGCCAAACGAATCCAGTGCGCCGACCTTGATCAGGCACTCCAGCGAGCGCTTGCCGACCTGGCGCAAATCCACCCGGCGGGCCAGGTCATTCAAATCGGTGAACAGGCCATCCTTGCGGCCCTGCTTGAGAATTTCCACACTGTTTTGCGCCACGTTCTTGATCGCCCCCAGACCAAAGCGGATGGCCGGGTTTTGATCCGGGCGGTCTTCCACAATGAAATCCCAGTCGCTGGCGTTGATATCCGGCGGCAGCACATCCAGGCCCATGCTGCGGGCATCCGCCACATAAAACGCCACTTTGCCAGTGTCGCTCTTGGAGGCGGAAAGCAATGCGGTCATGTACTCGGCCGGGTAATACAATTTGAGATAAGCCGTGCGCACGGCAATAATGGCATAATCGGCAGCATGGCTTTTGTTAAAGCCGTAGTGGGCAAAGGCTTCCCACTGGCTAAAAATACCCTTGGCGGTTGCCTCAGAGATGTTGCGGGCTTTTGCCCCGTTGACAAATTTTTCGCCATGCTTGGCAATGGCATCCGCCTTCTTCTTGGAGATGGCCCTGCGCAGGTCATCGGCCTCCGAGGCGGTGTAACCGGCCAGCTCCATGGCGGCGTACATGATCTGTTCTTGATAAATGGAGATGCCATAGGTTTCGCGGAAGATGTGCTCGACATCCGGGTGCGGGTATTCGATTGTCTCCTCGCCGTGCATGCGCCGGATGTAGCTGGGGATGTTCTCCATCGGACCGGGGCGGTAGAGCGCCACCATGGCCACAATGTTCGCCAGATTGCGTGGCTTCATCTGCATCATGTAGCGGGTCATGCCACTGCCTTCCAGTTGGAAGACACCAGCCGTGTGTCCACTGCTGAGAAAGGCAAAGGTGTCCGGGTCATCCAGCGGGATATCGTGCAGGGTGTAACGGATTCCGCGGCGTTTTTCGATCAGGTCGCAGGCGCGCTGCATAACCGTCAGGGTGATCAGGCCGAGAAAGTCGACCTTGAGCAAGCCGAGCGAATCGAGGATCGTCATCTCGAACTGGGTGACGGTCTTGATGGGGCTTTCCTCCGATCCGCTGGTGGGGCGGTGCAGCGGAACGTAATTGATGACCGGCTGGTCGGTGATAACCACACCGGCGGCATGGGTGCCGGCATGGCGCACCACACCCTCCATGTGAATGGCGGTGTCAATCAGTTCCCGCAGGTATTCGGTTTCATCGTAAATTTGTTTCAACTCGGGGATGGTCTCCAGCGCCTTGGGTAAATTAACCGGGCTACTGGGGATATTCGGGATCAACTTGGCCACCCGGTCAACCTCTGAGATTGGAATATCCATCACCCGGCCGACATCCCGGATGGCAGCGCGCGCTCCAAGCGTGCCAAAGGTGATGATTTGGGCAACCCGGTCGCCGCCGTATTTATTGGCGGTGTACTGCATCACTTCCGCCCGGCGATCATCCTGAAAGTCCAGATCAATATCTGGCATGCTGATACGGCCAGGGTTAAGAAATCGCTCAAAAATCAGACCGTGCTCAATCGGCTCGACAAGGGTGATATCGAGCACGTAAGCCACCAGCGAACCAGCAGCTGAACCGCGAGCGTTATACCAGATGCCCTGATCGGTTGCGTAATGGCACATATCCCAGACGATCAAGAAGTAGGCATCAAAGCCCATGCTGTGAATGACGGAAAGTTCGTAATCCAGCCGTTCGCGCACAATGGGGTCGTCTTTGCGGTCGCCATAGCGACGCTGCAGACCGGCTTCACATAGACTGTGCAGGTAGCTCTGGGCATCGTAACCTTTCGGTACGTTGAAGAGCGGTAGGTGGTACCCCTTCATACTCAAGTCCACATTGCAGCGCTCAGCAATCTCCAACGTATTGCTGAGGGCCCCGGGAACATGGCCAAACAGACTTTCCATCTCGGCCGGCGGGCGAATGTAATAGGATGGATCGGACATGCGCATGCGCTTGGGGTCGCTGAGCAGCGAACCGGTTTGAATAGCGAGTAGAATGTCCTGGTAGCGGGCGTCGGATTGGTCGATATAATGGGCGTCGCTGGTGGCAATGAAGCGGGCGTTGTATTGTGGCGCCAGTTCCAGCAGGCCGTTGTTGACGGTTTCCAACTCTGGGATCTGGTGTTGTTGCAGTTCAAAAAAATAATTCTCAGGGCCAAAGACCTGGTAGTACCAGTCCAGTTTTTTGCGGGCGCCTTCCAGACCCTGGTCCAGCAGGGTACGTGGAACCTCGCCGGACATGCAGCCGGTGGTGCAAATCAACCCTTGCGCATGCGTGGCCAGGTAGTCACGGTCGATGCGCGGATGCTGGTAATAGCCTTCCAATTGGGCGGTACTGGCAATCTGAAGCAGATTTTGATAGCCGGTTTCATTCTCGGCCAGCAGCAATAGGTGGTAGCAGGAGCGGTCCAGTTTGGAATCGCGGTCACACATGCGACGGGTCGCCAGGTAAGCCTCCAGGCCGATGATCGGCTTGACCCCGGCCGCCCGAGCGGCGTTGAAGAACTCAATCACCCCGAACATGGTGCCGTGATCGGTGATGGCCACCGCCGGCATACCCATCTCCTTGACGCGCTTGACCAACTTCTTGATGTTGCTGAAACCATCCAGAAGTGAGTACTCGGTATGGACATGCAGGTGGGCAAATGACATTTTTGAAAGGCTCCTTTTGAATTATAGCATGTTCAAAATCCTTAAGATTGGGTTATAATACGAAAATCCCAATTATTAAGGTTGGGTGGGGCGGTGAGTTGGGCTGAACGGCGGGGTCAGTCGTCCGATTCGGGATTGTGTTCGTTTCCATCCGATCCTTGTGAGCCAGGTAAGGTCGCCTTTGCAGATAGACGAAATCCATAAACTTGAAAATGCCTTAGCCCAAGCCGGTTCCCCGGCCGAACGTTTGCGGCTCTTGAACGAATTAAGTTGGAACCTGATCAGCGTGCAATCTCAACGCGCCCGCAGCATGGCAGAAGAGGCGCGCCAACTGGCCATTGAGCTGGAAAACGAAGCCGGTCTGGCGTACAGCCTGCTGGTCATCGGCAGCGTTGACCTGGAGTACGGCACCACGGACGATGCGCTGGTTCACCTGAAGCAAGCCGAATCGATTTTCGAGAGCCTGGAGGATAGCCGCGGATCGTCGCGCACCCTGGATTCCATCGGCTGGTGCCATTACATCCGGGGGGAATATGAAAAATCCCTGGAAATTCACAAACGCAACCTGGCCCTGCGCGAATCAGCCGGCGAACCGCTGGAAATTGCGGATACACTGAACAGCCTGAGCGCAGTCTACGGGGATATTGGAATGTACGCCGAAGCCATCGAAGCGCTTTTGCAAGCGGAGGAAATCGCCCGTGATTGCCATTCCCTACGGGATATGGCACGCTTTATCACCAACCAGGGAACGATGTACATGGAAGTGGGGGATAACGAAAAGGCTTTACAACTACTGGAGCGCGTCCTGACCCTATCCGATGAGATTGGCTACGAAAAGATGAAGGTGTTTGCACTCGGCTCGATCGGATTGGTGTACCGCGAGTTGGGAGATTACGAACGCGCTTTGGATTATTCGATGCTCAGCCTGAACTTCCGCTCGGAGATTACGCCCAAGTATCAACGCTCGGACGCTCTGGTGAATGCGGCAGATGTCTATTGCCGGATGGGGCGCTTTGATGAGGCTGAACCTTTGCTGCGCGAAGCCCTGCAGATCTGCCTGGAGATTGTTAACACCACCACCGAGGCCCGCGCCCGAGTGGTATGGGGACGCTGGCTACTGGCCCACGACCACCCGGAGGAAGCCCTGCGCGAAATGAACCTGGGCATGGAGCTGTCGGAAAAGGCCGACTACCAGCAGGGAATCTACATGGCTCATCTGGACCTGGCGGATGCTTATGCCTCGCTGGGAAATTACCAAAAAGCGTATGCCCATCACCAGGAATACCACCGGGTGCGGCAGGCAGTCTTCAACCGCGAAACTGTGGCGCGCCAACGCTTGCTGGAAACCCAGATGATGGTGGAACAAGTGCGCCAGGAACGACAGGCTGCGGAGGCTTTGCGGGTTTCAGGCAGCGTCCTTTCTGCCACATTGGACATGGAGCAGGTGAAAGACGCCATCATCCAGCAGGTGGGGGAAATTGTTCCATCAGATCTGGCGTTGCTGATCTGGCTGGAAAATGGCAAGTCTCGAGTGGTGCGGGCAGTGGGCAACCCTCCCCTGACAGAAGAGGAACAAGAAACCTGGCAGAATCATGAAATCCACCTGGATGAATACCCGCAGGTAATACGTATGCTGGAAACCGGCCAAGCCATGGTGATTCCGGATACGTCGCTGGCGCCAAACTGGCAGCCGTGTGAACTATCCACCCAGGCAGCCGCCTGGATTGGCGCACCGATCCTGGCTTACGATCATCAATGGGGTGTTTTATGCCTTTCGAGCCACAAGGCAAATACCTACCAGGCGCGGCAGGCGCATTTCCTGGGTATTTTTGCGGGGCAATCCGCGCTGGCGCTGGAAAATGCCCGTCTGTTTGAGGAAGTGAAACGACTGGCTATCACCGACAGCCTGACCGAGTTGTCTACCCGTCGGCAGTTGTTTTACCTGGGCGAGCGCGAGTTAGAACGCTTCCAGCGTTATGGGACAGTTTTTTCAGCCATCATGCTGGATATTGATGATTTCAAGAAAATCAATGATACCTATGGGCACTTGGTTGGCGACCGGGTATTGATGACCGTGGCCGAGCGCTGTCGTCTAAATGTACGCAATGTGGATATCATCGGCCGATATGGTGGAGAGGAATTTGTATTCATCTTGCCCGAGATCAATGTAGAGGGAGCACGGCGGACAGCAGAACGGCTGCGGGATGTGATCTTCGCCACCCCGGTCGAGATTGAGGGTGGTGCGATTATCGTCTCCGCCAGTTGTGGTGTGGCTGAAGTAAGACCAGGCTACCATCGGCTGGAAGATTTGATCCACGCAGCTGACCTGGCTGCCTACCGCGCCAAGAGTTCCGGGCGCAACCGGGTAGAAAATTGAACTGGATGTAACTTTTATGTCCCATCTTCATCCAATGGGAATACTGAAAGTATTGGAGAACAAGATGGCGAAGACCCAACCCAAGACAAAAAAGAATAATAAGAAACAATCCTTCCCGATCCTGTGGGTAGGTTTGGGGGTAGTGCTGTTGATCCTGGCGGCGGTGATTGTCATACCGCAACTGGGTAACCCTGAAGCAGACACCAGCCTGCCGCGCACGGTAAGCGTGGCGCAGGCAGCCGAAATCCGGGATGCAGGCGCCTTTGTGTTGGATGTGCGCGAGCCGGACGAATGGGAGCAGGCCCATATTCCGGGTGCAACCTTGATTCCGTTGGGCGAGCTGAAGAGCCGCATCAACGAAGTGCCTGAGGATCAGGATATCCTGGTGTATTGTCGTTCGGGCAACCGGTCGCAAGAGGGACGGGATATCTTGTTGGCTGCCGGCTATGAGAACGTGACCAGCATGAGTGGCGGGATAAATGACTGGATCAGCCAGGGGTTGCCGACCGTTAGCGGACCGTAAAACAGGTTCCTCATCCATCAAACACGACTGACGTCGTTACTACACAATCTAAGAGGTAGTGGCGACGTTAGTCGTTTAATTTTTCCCTGGTTCTTTCAAGAGAGCCACCAGCAAAACTGCACAGATCCCCAGGACGATGCCGTTGGCATAGAACGGCCAGCCCCTGCCGACGGAATCATACAACCAACCGCCAACCAGGGGACCAAAGGCCGCCCCCAGGTCCGCCATCATCACATAAATCCCATAAGCCCGGCCGCGTTGATCGCCACCGGTCAGGTCAGCCACCAGGGCCTGCTCAGCCGGGTCACCGGCGGCATAACACAGGGCCTGCAGCGCCCAAATAGCGGCAAACGCCAGGATGCTACCCAAAAATGGGATTATAAATGAACTAATGGCCGCCATTGCCAGGCCAAGTACCATCATCGGCTTGCGACCAAAACGGTCCGCCAGGCGCCCCAGGTAGGTTGGAAAAATAGCCCAGACCAGCCCGGAAGGCAGGAAAGCCCAGGAAAGTTGCCCCACTTCCACATTCAAATTCTGACGCAAGAAGATGATCAGGACCGGGGAGACCATAGCCCAGGAGGCACCGGTGATAAAAGTTACCAGCAACAACAGCACCCAGGCACGCGACCAGCGGATGGGTTGTTCCACATGCCCGGCTGGACGAACCGGGCGCGTCTCCTTGACCCCGCGTAAGGCCAGAAAGAAAGCCAACCCAGATGTCAACGCAAAGAGCAAAAACATCACCAACCACTTGCCGGCAAATTCATCCATCCCGGCAATGGTGAATGGCCAGTTGAGGATGGTCATGCCGATGAACGCCCCAGCGATGGAACCCTGGCTGGAGGCCTGGCTGATCCCGCCGAAGGAGCGGGCGCGACGATCCTCCCCGGCCAAGTCGGCTGTGGCGGCATAGATCGAGAGCCAGAGCAGGGAGGAGGCAATGCCCTGGATGACCCGTGCGGCAATGATCCCCCACCACTGGTTAATGAAGGCAAAGGCGACCATTGCCAGAGCATAGCTGCCAAAACCGGCCAGAATGAACGGCCGGCGCCCCCAGCGATCCAACGCCCAGCCGACCAGTGGGCGTAAAATGACCGTCATCAGCGAGAAGGCGGTGAAAAACAGGCCGATCTGCACCGCCCCGGCCCCCATCTCCGTGCCATAAATGGGTAGTAACAAACCGAGGATGAAGAAGGGCAGGGAGACCAAGCGAATTGATTGGCGCATGGCTGCCAGGGTGGATTGCTTGCGTTTTTCAATTTTTGAATCAAGAACTGGATTGGAATCCATCCATCTACCTCAAGAAATTATCGGATGATTCTATTGTATATCGGTATAATTGCAGATAGAGGGTATTTTCTGTGGTGTTGGAGAACCGATGACTGCCAATTTCAATATTGATTCCCTGTTGCCGCCAGAAATGGCAATTAAAGCTGAAACGGTTGGCCTGAACAAGGCCAATGCCCCGGCGCGCTACCTGTTCGTGCTGGCCATATTGGCCGGGGCGTTTATTGCTTTGGGGGCGATGTTTGCCACCATTGCCTTCTCCGGAAGCATACCGGTCACTGCAGCGGATGGCAGTAAGGTTTTCACCACGACACTTCCCTACGGCGTCACCCGACTGCTGGGCGGGTTGGTTTTCAGCCTGGGCCTGATCCTGGTGATTGTCGGCGGGGCGGAATTATTCACCGGCAATGTGCTGATCGTGATGGCCTGGGCCAGCCACAAGGTGAGCACCAGGCGTTTGCTGCGTAACTGGGGGCTTGTTTATGCGGGTAACTTTGTCGGCGGATTGCTGACAGCCGCCCTGGTGTTTCTCTCCGACCACTATCTGAACGGCTCCGGGGTGATTGGCCTGACAGCGTTGAATATTGCCAACAGCAAAGCCAGCCTGAGCTTTCTACCAGCAGTGGCTTCCGGCATCCTGTGCAATGGCCTGGTCTGCCTGGCGGTCTGGCTGACCTACTCCGCCCGCAGCACCACGGATAAGATCCTGGCGATCGTCTTCCCGATCACCGCCTTCGTGGCGGCCGGCTTTGAACACAGCATCGCCAACATGTATTTTCTGCCCTTCGGCCTGCTGATCAAAGCCTTTGCACCCGGCTCCTTCTGGGAGCTGATCGGTAAAACAGCGGCGGATTACAACCAACTAACCTGGGGGGTTTTCTTCCTGAAGAACCTGCTGCCGGTTACCATCGGCAACATCATCGGCGGCGGGGTGCTGGTGGCAGCCATTTACTGGGTGGCTTACCTGTGGAAACCGAAGAAAAATTGAGCTTTTACCTGGTGCGCCACGGGCAATACGACCCAGCCAGCGAAACGGACTGGCGCGGCGGCGGGTTGACCGATCTCGGCTGGCAGCAGGCGCAACGCACTGCAACCCGCCTGGCTGGCCTGCCGATCTGTCACATTTATTTCAGTACCCTGCGGCGGGCAGCGCAGACGGCCGCGACCATCGGCCAGTCCTTTCCGGGAATCAAGATGCGACCCTCCCGCCTGTTGTGGGAGGCGGTGCCGCCTTTTGCCCAGGCAGACGCCCACCATTTCGCCCGCAGCAGCCCAACCGAACTGGCGGAATCAGCCCAGCGGACGGAGACGGCCTGGCAGCGCTTTTTTGTTGGGAGGGTGCAGCGCGGCGGGGATACGCTGATGGTTGCCCACGGCAATATCATCCGCTATTTTGCCTGCCGGGCGTTGGGGGTTGACCCAACCCTCTGGCTGCGGGCGGAGACCCAGAATTGCGGCCTGACGATTTTAAGTTATGAAGATGGGATCTGGCGGCTGGTCAGCCTGAACGACACCGGTCACCTGCCGGAGAAGATGAAGACGTTTGTTTGATCTGTTTTGAAATCAAACCAGACAACCTGAAGGTCCTAAAAAACATTTGGTGGTTTCGGACGGTGCAGACCTATTGCCCCCATCCAGGTCCAGACCTGCCCGGACCCCGGCCCGAGAAAACCACTCGGCCAAGCGTAGTGGCGACTTCAGTCGCCCATTGGCCCCCGGCGCGTCTGAATCATCCGGGCGGGTCTGGAGGTCGGTTGGGCTTGCGGTTCCAGATTCACCGACCCGCCCTTACGTCCTTCCCACCACCCAACTTAACAATAAAAATACCAAAAACACCCCAGGCAACTTTTTATACTGTCTATCAGGGTGTTTGTTTTTTGGGAATAATTTTAAAATATGCACACAAATCCTGCAGCGGGCAGCGTTCGCACTCCGGTTTGCGGGCGTGGCAGATCTCGCGGCCCAGGCGGATCAGGTTGAGGTGGGCGGGGCCATACTCGGCGGGTGGAAACTGGGCGGCCAGGTGCGGGTGGGCCTGCTCGACGGTCATATTCTCCGGGCGCAGTCCCAACCGGCCACTGACCCGGTAAATGTGGGTATCCACCGGGAAGGCCGGCATGCCCAGCGAGAAGACCAGCACAATGGCAGCGGTTTTGGGGCCGACGCCGTTGAAGCGTAGCAACCAGGCGTGGGCGTCTTCCGACGACAATTCCTTCAAGAAACTCAAATCTAAATTGCCACGTTCGGCAGTGATCTGGCGCAGCACCTGCTGGATGCGCGGCCCCTTCTGATTGCCCAACCCGGCCGGGCGGATGGCTTCAATCACGGTTTCAGCAGGGGCATCCCGCACCTGCTCCCAGGTTGGCAGTGCGGCCCGCAGGCGGTTGAAGGCCAGGTCGCGGTTGCGGTCGTTGGTGTTTTGCGAAAGGATGGTCGAGACCAGTTCGTCGAGCGGCGCCATTGGGTTGTCCCAATGCGGGATGCCGTAGGCTTGCGCGAGGCGCTGGTAGACGGCCTGGGCGCGCTGGATATGCTCGGGGGAAGGCTTCAGGTCCATGACGTTGCGGCTCTCCCTGGATGGGCGAACGGGTCAGTTATTGAGATGAAAGGCCGGGCGAATTTCGCCCACTTCGATGCCGCGCCAGTTGTTGATCGGCCGGCGGTCAAACCGGCTGAGCTGGCTGCGCTCCTGCGGGGTGAGGACGCCAAGCTGGACCAGCACGGCCAGGGCCGCGGTGGAAATAGCCCGATCGGCGCGGTCGCCGTCTGAGACCTTGATGGCCACGCCCAGCGCCGGGGAACCGGGTCCCAGAACGCCAGGCGCGATGCCCATGGCCTGATAGGCTTCCGCTCCACCTTTGGATACCAGTTTTCCGGCGGCGGCGCGCATCACGAGGGTGTCGTAGCGCTCTGGCCCCGCGACGAGTTCGGGGTGGGCGGTCATGGCCTTGAAAATACGCTGGAGCGCGGCGCGGCGCGGCTGGGGCAGTCTGGATGGGTCTGCAAGCAGGTGCAATTACTTTAGAAGAGCAGCCCGTCCCGCGGGCTCAACCGCACCTGCCGGCCCCGCTGACCAGTTTCATCGGCCGGGAGAGTGAGTTGGCCGAAATTCA
>JBGSJZ010000091.1:0-22312 GCA_041741455.1 Anaerolineaceae bacterium
CTACCGCTTTCTTTATGACCGTATTTCCGGCAATAACCAAATCCAACCTTTAGCGGACCTGGTTTCGTTACGGGCTATTGAACTCAACTTGGGGTGGTCCTTTCCAACTTCTTAGCTACCCCGTTTTATTGAAAAGATACACTTTATATCTCCAAATCAAATAACCCTTATATATCGCATCTATTGCTGCAATACAAACAAACAATTGCATTACTATATCAGAAAGAGGAATCGTTAAAGACAATATTATCTCCATTCAATTTTAAGTAGGTAGAGGGCGTCCCTGACACACCGGTAAATGGTGCGTTCTGTGAACGAACCCGACGACTCAATCTTCTGCTGGTCCCGCAGGGATCAGAGGATACCCTTCTGGCGGGGGATTGTCCTTGAGCCAGACAGGGAACCAATCAAGATCGAGCTGAATGATATGAATCAGGAAGGCGCGCTTCTCCATAAATAGGCAATAGATTTGCCGGGTTTGTTTGTGAGTGAGGTGAATTGCTTCGTCCATCTGGTCGTGATCCACTTCGCCGGTTTTCCATTGTTGAAAGTTATCATAGAGGGGGTCCAAAATAAGGTGCCAGCGATAGTCATAATAGGCATCCAGCAAGGCCTGTTCCCACTGGTATTCGGGGGTCTGGCTGCGTTTGGATGGGCTCATGGATATCATCCTTTCCCTGATTTAAAAACTATCTGGTTAAAAACATTATAGCACCGGGCTGAACAACGGGCGGGTCTGGGTTATGAAAGATCGAGTCTCCACTTACCACCGACCTGCTCTTACGGTGGGGTGATACCATGGGTGGTCAAGATACCTGACAAAGCGGGCGGGTCTGGATAATGAAGGATTGAGATATCACTAACCACAGACCCGCCCCTACGGTGAGGTGAAACCTTATGTGGAAGGATGGCAACGAATACGGATAAAAAAAGACGCAGGGGAGGGTTTGGAACCCTTCCCTGCGGTGTTTTGTGAAATACAACCCGGATTGGTACGTTCTACCCCCTAAAATCTGGGGCATGATTCGAACGGCACCCTACCTCTCGTTTATACCAACAATCTCAGCGGTTGCTCGAGGAAGGTGCCCAGGGCTTGCATGAACTGGGCGGCTTCAGCACCATCCGTCACCCGGTGGTCGGCGGATATCGTAGCTTTCATACGGCTGCCGACCGTTACCTGACCGTCCATCACGACCGGCACCTGTTGGGCGGCGCCCACCGCCAGGATGGCGGCTTCGGGCGGGTTGATGATGGCGGCGAAGTGCTCGACGCCGAACATGCCCAGGTTGGAGATGGAGAAGGTGGAGCCTTCGATGTCATCCGGGCGGACTTTGCCCAGGCGGGCGCGGGCGACCATTTCCTTGATTTCGGCGGAAATCTGGCGCAGAGGTTTCTGGTCAGCGTCTTTGCAGACTACGGTCAGCAGGCCGCCTTCCACCGCCACCGCTACACCCACGTTGATGTGACCGTGGCGGATGATTTCCTTCTCACCCAGCGAGGCGTTCAGGTTGGGGAACTGACGCAAGGTCAGGGCAATGGCCTTGATGATGAAATCGTTGACCGAAAGCTTGGCGTCCTCCGGTTGGAAGCTGTTGACCTCCGCCCGGGTGCGCAGCAATTCAGCCACGTCATATTCGGAGGTAATGTAAAAGTGCGGCACCTGCTGCTTGGATTCGACCATTCGCCGGCCAATGGCGGTACGCAGGCGGTCCAGCGGGATGTGCTGATCCGCAGGCACTTCTCCCGGCACGAAGAGCGGGGCGGCCTTGACGGGCGCCGGGGCGGGTGCAGCGGATGGGGTTGCAGAGGTAATTGATGCTGCTACAGCCGGCGGAACCTTTAAGGCAGCTTCCACATCACGCTTGACGATGCGACCTTCCGGTCCGCTGCCGCGCATGCCGCGCAGGTCCAGGCCGGAATCGACCGCCATCTTACGGGCCAGTGGGGAGGCCTTGACCTCACCGCTTAGGATCACCGGGGCAGCCATTTCATCGGCCGGAACAACGTCGCGGGACTTGGGTACTTCGGCTTTGGGTGCTGGAGCAGTAGATGCAGACAGGGCGGCTGTTCCAGCCACGACTTCTTCCAGCTTCTCGCCGGGCAGGGCAATGATCGCAATCGGGGTAGCCACCGGCACCGAGGTGCCTTTTTCCACCAGGTGGCGGGCGACGGTACCGCTGACAGACGATTCAACCTCAACAGTAGCCTTGTCCGTTTCGATTTCGGCCAGCACGTCCCCCTTTTTGATGGCCTCGCCCTCCAGTTTCACCCAACGGACGAGCAATCCTTCGGCCATATCAAAGCCTAGTTTGGGCATGCTGATGGTTTCGGGCATTAGAGCACCTCCTTGACCGCCTGGACTACATCCTCCACCTGCGGCAGCGCCATCTGTTCCAGCGCCCGGTTGTAGGGCAGCGGAACTTCCTTCTGGGCCACGCGCTTGATGGGGGCGTCGACGTAGTCAAACATCTCTTCGTAGATTCTGGTGGAAATTTCCGAACCGACCCCGAAGGATTTCCAACCTTCTTCCACGATGACCGCCCGGTTGGTCTTCTTGAAGGATTCAAAGACCGGTTCCATATCCAACGGGCGCAGGGTACGCAGGTCAACGATCTCGACCTCAATGCCCTCTTTGGCTAACTGGTCGGCGGCCTTCATTGAAACTTCCAGCATCTTGCTGTAAGTGACGATGGTCACATCCCGACCAGGGCGCTGGACGGTGGATTTGCCGATCGGGACGATAAAATCGCCCTCCGGCACCTCGCCGCGCGTCTGGTAGAGGGTGGCGTGTTCAATGAAGAAGATCGGATCATTCGAGCGGATGGCGGCCTTGAGCAAGCCCTTGGCATCCGCCGGGGTGCCAGGAGCGACCACCTTCAACCCGGGGAAATGGGCGAAGATTGCATCCGGAGTCTGGCTATGGGTGGCGCCCAACTGGCGCCCGCCCCCGCCCACTGTGCGGATCACCAATGGCAGGGTCATCTGCCCGCCGAACATATAATGCATCTTGGCCGCTTCGTTGACAATATGATCCATCGCCGAAAAGGCAAAGTTGATGGTCATCAACTCCGCCACCGGGCGCAGACCGGTCATCGAAGCGCCGATGGCTGCACCAATGATGGCTGCCTCGGCAATCGGGGTATCCTTGACCCGCTTGGGGCCAAAGTGATCATAAAAACCCTTGGTGACGGCATAGGTACCACCCCAGACGCCCACTTCTTCGCCCAGGATGAAGACATCCGGGTCCCTTTCCATTTCTTCCCATAAAGCCTGGGAAATGGCTTCGCGCATCGTAATTCTTGCCATGGCCGCCTCCCTATTCTTCCACGTAGATATGCTTGAACAGCTCTTCGGCAGCTGGTTCTGGACTGGCTTCAGCAAATTGAACAGCCTCGGCTACTTCGGCCTCGGCCAGATCGTCCTGCTCGTTCAATTCGGTTTCTGTGGCGATTTGATTCTTGAGAATGTAGCGGCGATGGATGCCAATCGGGTCGCTCTCCTGCCACTTGTGGATCTCCTCCGGCTTGCGGTAACGCTCCGGGTCGCCCATCGAGTGGCCACGGAAGCGGTAGGTGTTGATCTCCAGGAAGATTGGACCGGAACCAGCGCGGATTTGCTCGAAAAGGCGGCTGGTGGTATTGTAGACTTCTATCACGTCCATACCGTCGATGCGCTCGCTAGTCATGCCATAGCCATCCGCCTTCTGGCGGATTTCGGAGACGGCTGACGCCCGTTCCACGGCAGTACCCATGCCATAGCGGTTATTCTCGCAGACCCAGAGCACCGGCAGATTCCAGACCTTGCTGAGATTGAGGGCCTCGTGAAAATAACCAATGTTAGTGGCGCCATCCCCGAACAGGCAGACGGTCACGCCCTTGGTCTCGCGATAGGCATCGCCCAGGGCTAGACCGGCGGCAATTGGTAGATGCGCGCCGACAATGGCATGCCCGCCCCAGAAGTTGAGGTTCACATCCGCCATGTGCATCGATCCGCCCCGCCCCTTAGAGACACCGGTGGCTTTGCCGAGCAATTCGGCCATCACCAGTTTGGCCGGGATGCCGACGTTAATCGCCAGGCCGTGATCCCGGTAGGCAGTGATAAAGCGGTCCTCAGGTGTGCGGGCAGCCACCAGGCCGGTGCTGACCGCTTCCTGACCGATATACAGGTGCAGGAAGCCGCCAATCTTGCCCGCCTGGTAGAGCTCGGCGGCGCGTTCCTCCACCCGCCGAATGACCACCATCTGGTTGTAAAGTTTCAGGTGTTGTGTTTTATCCATCAGCAAAATCCCTCCATTATAGGAAAGACGCCTGAACTGGCACCTTTCCTTTAATATCTTGAATACCTCATTTTACCAAATTTACCAGAATAGCGTTCGCCTTGCAACAGGTTTTTGGAAGTTTGGTAGAAATTGTGGTAAGTACATCACCACAGATAACACCAATGCTCCTTGATTAATAAAACCCAGAAAAACTATCAACGAATGTGGAACGAAAACATGAGGTTGATCATCACAACTACAGACGAAACCTTACCGGCTGGGTTGGTGGGGAACGCCTTAAATCTAACAGCATGATCGTTATCAGCCAACAATGACAATTGCTGTAAAGGAACGAGGGAAACGCAATGGATTTTGATCTATGTCATCCCGTACCAAGCCAGGGTCACCTTGAAACAGAATATCTGTCGTCGTCACATCAGGCAACTTCATCCTAAAAAAAGCGGCCGGGGCGGCCGCTTGGTAAATTTTTCAAATTTGATGGCGCTGGACTACTCCGGCGGGAGGTGGGTGAAGGATTCGTTCAGTTCAATCTGGCTGCGTCCCAACCAGGCTCGACGGCCGGCGTACCAGACCAGACCAATCAGGAACAGACCAACGATCAGGCCAAATTCTCCACCGGTGAAGAGCAGGATCCCCAGCCGGCCGAAGGCCAGCAAGTAAATCGATACGCCAAGATAGACAATCCCGATCAACGAAAACAGGCTGAGGAGCGGGAAGCGGCCAATGCGCCAGCTAGCTATGCCACTGGCCCGGATAAACCATTTTGGCTTTTTGAAGGCTGCCACCACTACAGCCGCCAGGGAAATGATCAACAGGAACATCCAGGGAATGACATACGCCCGGCCGAGGAATAGGCGGGGGATTTGTATGGCGATGATTACACCCACCTGAACCACAATAGCAAAAAGCAGGGTTGCCACCAGCGGACTGCGCCAACTGGGGTGGACAAACGACAGACCTTCCGGGAAAACCTGGTCTTTGCCCCAGGCCCAGATGATGCGGCTGGCATAATAGAAGATGGTCTGTAATAGGTTGATAAAACCAAAGATCCAGACCAAGATGAGGAACATCAAAAAGGCCGGAAACTTCTGGAAAATGGCGCTGTAGAAGAAAATCCACGGCATGGCCTGGGCTTCGCCGCCCTGCAGGAACAGGAAGCTCTCGGCCGAATACCAGGTTGGCAAAATCAGACCGCGCAAAAGATACGTCGTAACAATCATCAAACCACCCGCAACCAAAACCGATACCAGGTGACTGATCGGCAGATCCCGACCAGGCTTTTTCATCTCTCCGGCGACATTTACCAGGGAAAACGATCCAAACAACAGCCATAACGAGAGCGCCCCGCCGGCAAAGATACCCAACATCGGGTCCAGGTAGAGCAGCATACCAGCATCTTCAGCAACCTCAATCCGGGAGACGAAGTTTTCCAAGCCCATGGCGGCATCCCAGGCTGGCGGGAACTCGCTGCCAGTCACCCCAACCAGGGAGATGATCATGATGACCCAGGCGATCAGGGTCACGATTGTGCCAAATCCCAGCACCCAGCGGATATACCGCCTGGGAATAATGGCCAAGCCAAAAGCAACTGCCACCAACAAAGTCGAAATGATGACTGCCGTGCCGGTCTGAGCCACCGAGGTGCCCAGGTCGCCAACCGTGCTGCCTTGAATCAATCCATAGCCCACCAACAGGCCTGGCAGCACCAGTTTCGGGAGCATGGAGATAATGGCCCCGGCCGAGAACGCCAACAGGATGACCATGCTGAAACTGGTGGCAAAACCAACTGCCCCGCCAAAAATGCGCGAGACGAGCACATAGTCTGAGCCATTAAAGGGTAGCAAGCCGCCAATCGCTGAATAGATCGTGCCAAAAATCAGGCTGACAGCGACGGCTGCCAGAACAATTTGTAACAGGTCCACTCCCGGGAAGAGACCCGCAAAAACTGCGAATGGCAAAACCCCGCCCAAAGCCAACCCGATGGCGTTTATCGCAAATGAAATTGCGGGAACCAGACCAATCTCGCGGGTGAAAGTGGTGCTGCGTTGCAGAATGGAGGAACTACTGAGGGGTGTTGTATTGGTTTCGATTTGCGCCATCCCAAGCTCCTGGAGGGGAAAGTAATCATGCTTATAATTGCAAATATGGTGCCAAAGCTAATTTTAGCCCAATTCACCCGGTTTCTTTCAGCCTGCGGGCTTACAGCCCCTTTGCAATTTAAGTAAAACCGGGGCAGTTCATTGAACTGCCCCGGCATAGAGCTTACAAAATTTACAGGTCGAGCTTAAGACCCTTGCTGTGCTTCAGCGCAGCGTGGGCAGCAGCCAGGCGGGCGACAGGCACCCGGAACGGGCTACAGGAAACATAGTTGTTACCAACCAGGTGGCAGAACTCGATCGAGGACGGGTCACCGCCGTGCTCACCGCAAATGCCCACTTCCAGGTTCGGGCGGCTCTTGCGACCATCCTTGACGGCGAGATCCATCAGGCGACCCACGCCCTCCCGATCCAATGTCTGGAACGGATTCTTGGGCAGAATGCCTTCTTCCACATAGCGCACCAGGAAGGAGCGCTCGGCGTCATCCCGGCTATAGCCGAAGGTCATCTGGGTCAGGTCATTGGTGCCGAACGAGAAGAACTCAGCCACTTCAGCAATCTCGGTGGCGGTCACACAGGCTCGCGGGATTTCAATCATGGTGCCGAATTTATAATGCACCTTACCCAGCACACCCTTAGCCGTCATGATCTCTTCGGCAAGGGCTTCCAACGTCGGCTGAATGTGCTTGAGCTCGTTGACATGCCCGGTCAGTGGGATCATGACTTCGGGCTTGACCACGTGACCGGCCAGGGTGGCATCACAGGCGGCTTCAAAAATAGCACGCACCTGCATCTTCATCAGGTCAGGGTAGATGATGCCGAGGCGGATACCGCGCAGGCCCATCATGGGGTTGCTTTCGTGCAGTTTCTCAACGGCCTGGAGCATGGTTTCCAGCTCGTGGATTTCTTTGGTTTCGCCCTTGCCCAGCAAGTACGCGGCCATGTTATCCACGCGACCGGTGATGATCTTCTCTTCCAGTTCCGTATCGGAGGGCAGGAACTCATGCAGCGGCGGGTCGATCAGGCGGATGATGACCGGGTAGCCATCCATCGCCTCAAACAATCCAAAGAAATCGGAGCGCTGGTGGGGCAGCAAAACTTCCAGGGCACTCATGTAAGTCTGTACTGCCGGGGAGGCATCTGCAGTGGCCCTGGCATCCCGCAGTTGACCTTCCAAAACAGCGCGTCGTTCAGCGGTCAGAGCTTTGCCTTCTTCTTTACCTGCCGCCAACACCTTCTCCAGGCGGATAATAACGTTCAAAAAGCCCTGGGCTTTTTCAGCATTCAAGATCATCGACTGCACAAAGGGTAGGCGTTCCTGTTCAAAGAACATGTGCTCCGTGCGGCACAGACCAATACCCTTGGCGCCATAGGAGCGAGCACGGCGGGCATCCTTCGGATAATCCGCATTAGCCCAGACCTGCAAACCAGTGGTCGGCCAACCTTCGGGGAACTTGCGAATGCCGGGTTGGGCACAGAGGTCATCGGCCCAACCCAGGAGGGTCAGGAGGTCCTTCTGTTCTTCCAACGACGGCTTGATCATCGGCATCTTGCCGACGAAGACATTACCGGTTGTACCATCCACGGAGATCCATTCACCTTCGCGCACCACCACGCCACCGGCTTCCATCACCCGGCGGTCCAGGTCGATGCGGATGGAGGAGGCACCCACCACGCAGGGCACGCCAAACTGGCGGGCAACCACGGCTGCATGGGAGGTAGCGCCGCCTTCGGAAGTCAAAATACCACGGGCAGCCAGCATACCATGCACGTCATCCGGCTTGGTAAACGGGCGAACCATGATGACTTCCTGCTTTTCTTCCTTGGCCATCCGCTCGGCAGTATCGGCGTCGAAGTAAATCTGGCCGACAGCAGCGCCTGGACCGGCATTCACGCCCTGGGCATACACCCGTCCTTCAACTTTGGCTTTCTTCATGGCAGCTTCTTCAAACTGCGGGTGAAGCAGGGTGTCCACCTGACCCGGGGTGACGCGAGCTACGGCTTCTTCGCGACCGATCAGGCCCTCGCCCACCATTTCCACGGCCACTTTGACAGCGGCCTGGGCGGTGCGTTTGCCGGAACGGGTCTGCAGCATCCACAATTTGCGATGTTCAATGGTGAATTCCACATCCTGCATATCTTTGTAATGCAGTTCCAACTTCTTGCAAATGTCCAGGAAAGTAGCATAGGCTTCCGGCATGTCATTGGCCAGATTTTCAATCTTGAGGGTGTTGCGGATACCAGCCACCACATCTTCGCCCTGGGCGTTCAACAGGTAATCGCCGTACATTTTGCGTTCGCCGGTAGCAGGGTTGCGAGTGAAAGCGACGCCGGTACCGGAATCATCGCCCATGTTGCCAAAGACCATGGCCACGATGTTAACAGCGGTGCCGAGGTCATCCGGGATGTTGGTAGCGCGACGGTAATCGATGGCGCGTTTACCATTCCACGAGCCGAAGACCGCTTCGGTGGCAGAACGAATCTGCTCGAATGGATCCTGGGGGAAGTCCGCACCCAATTCCTTGCGGTAAACCTTCTGGAATTCGATGGTCAGGATTTTCAAATCTTCAGCGGTCAATTCGGTATCGACCTTGTAACCCTTGGCGTGCTTGTAATCTTCCAGCACATCTTCAAAGGCTTCATCCGGCAGACCCTTGACGACCGAGCCAAACATCTGGATCAGGCGGCGATAGGAGTCAAAAACAAAGCGCTCGTTGCCAGTTTTGACAGCCAGTTGGCGGGCCACTTCATCGTTCAGGCCAATGTTCAGGACAGTGTCCATCATGCCGGGCATGGAGAACTTGGCGCCGGAACGGCAGGAAACCAGCAACGGGTTGGATGGATCGCCAAACTTCTTGCCGGCAGCTGCTTCCACGCCATGCAGGCTGGTCATCATTTGATCCCAGGCCCCCTCCGGGAATTGTTCGCCGGCTGCCAGGTAAGCATTGCAAGCTTCAGTGGTCACCGTGAAAAACGGCGGCACCGGAACTCCGATGCTGCTCATGTCCGCCAGGTTGGCGCCTTTGCCGCCTAACAAACCTCGAACTTTGTCCCAATCGCCGCCAACATAGGCGATGGCCTGGTCCAATTCATTGAAAAGGTATACCCATTTCTTTGCCACAGTACATTCCTCCTAAAAATGGTCAATGTCCTTTCGGACTTAATTTATTCTGGGATGGTTTGATTAAACAAATGCCATCAAACAGAAGATTATACCCTACAACCAACGTTTTTCACAAATTTGTTTGGACAAGTCTTTTGTAAAGCCGTTGCAAGGTACATATTTTCGGATATCCTGCATAATATAGGCAAGCCACCCCCCTGAGGAGAATGTATGAAAATCCTCGTCATCGACGACGACCTAGCAATGACTGACCTGCTAAAGGTTCTTCTGGCCCCCACCGGGGCACTAATATTGGCTGCCCTTTCCGGCCAGGATGGCCTGGAGCAAATTGCCAAGCACAATCCGGATATCATCATCCTGGATCTAATGATGCCGGAAGTGGACGGCTGGCAAGTCTGCCACAAGGTCCGAGAAACCAGTAAAACTCCCATCCTCATCCTCTCTGCCCTGGATAACCCAGGCACAGTGGCGTCCGCCCTGGATGCCGGTGCGGATGATTATTTGATCAAGCCCGTCACCAGTGGCGTGCTGATTGCTCACATCAACAAGCTCGTCCGTCGCAATTGGGTTGAACAGGGCTTGCGTTCATTAATCGTATAAACCATCAAGTTCAAAAAACGCCCATTGCGGGCGTTTTTTGATTTTAATCCTCCAGCATTTATCCGACTTGTAGTAAAATCAAGAAAACCTCTCGGGAGGGAACCTAGTGCAAACCTGTTCACGTTGTTTCACCCAATCTGTGGATAATGTTACCATTTGCCCCAAATGCCAGGCCGATTTGCGCGAAGAAGCCACGGTGGTGGTGGCGCTCAAGAAATTCCAAGCCAACCCACGCGTCAAGAACATCCGCCTGGTTACCAACAAGGATTGTTGTCCAGCATGCCAGGAGCAAGCCGGCATTTACGAGAAGGATAAAGCTCCCAAACTGCCTGCGGAAGGCTGCTCGCACGGCAGCGGTTGCCGCTGCTTTTACGAGCCGCTGTTGGACGAAATTTATCCCTAAGAAATTAGGAATCTTATCAGCTGGTATCCTCAGCGGTAGATCCGACCCCACTTTCAAAAAACTCACCCGATATTTCCGGGTGAGTTTCGCATTTGTTTCATTGGATCTGGGCGTTTTTCAAGCACACTCACACTGTTTTTCGTACCCCAGCGAGGATTTCACCAATTGTAACAGGGCGTCTGCCACCCGCTCCGGGGCTTCCATCATTGGCATGTGGCCGGCCTCTTCAATCAACACCAGCCAGGAGCGTCCGAGCAGGGTCGCCATCACTTGACCATTCTGCGGCGGGATGATGCCATCCTGCGAACCAGCGATCACTACCGAAGGTGCGGCGATGTCACCCAGCCACTCGGTTGCATCCGGGCGGTCTGCCATGCCGCGCAGGCAGCCTGCCACTCCTTCCGGCGTGGCAGCAGCGTGGATTAACTCGTGCAATTGGTTCGCTAGTCGCGGGTCAGCGGTCAACTTGACCGGCATTCCATCCGCCACCACCCGCACTCCCTTGCGCTCCACATCTTCAGCAATATTCAAGCGCGATTGCCGGCGTTCAGGCGCGTCTGCTTCGGCTTGCGAGGCTACCAAGCCCAACCCTGAGAGCCGCTGGGGGTAAGCATGGGCAAAAGCCAGCGCCACATAGCCGCCCATTGAATGGCCAACCACCACTGCCTTATCAATATTCAAACGATCCATCAGGCGCAGGATATCCTCCGCCAATAAGCGCATGCTGTAAGCGCCCTTGGTTGCCGGAGATTTGCCAAAGCCGCGTAAATCCGGGGTGATCACCCGCGCACACTTGCTCAAGGCAGGCACTATCGGCTGCCAGGTTGTATGGTCGAGTGGAAAGCCATGCACCAATATCAGCGGAGTGCCTTGACCATTCTCCTCGTAATAAAGATTAACTGATTTCAGTTTGTGTTCCATCGGTCTCTCCTTCTGCCGATAAACCCTGGCTAAGCATTTCTTTGGCCAGGTCCAACGCTTGCTGGCGGGTCTGAATATCTCCGCATGCCTGCTTTTCCTGAATGCTTGCCAGGATCTGACCGACGATGCGTCCCGGGCGGATCCCCAGTACCTGAATGATATCATCACCTGTGACAATTCGGGGAGGTGTGACCGCTACTTCTGGAGTTTCATACCAGGCTTCCAGCAACTGGCGGGCGGTTTCCAATTCAACCTGCCAGACTTCCTGGGTCAGGGTGACGCCATAAGTCGCCAGGGTATCGGCCAGGGTGTGTAAAACCACCCCGGGGCCGGCAATGCCAGTTGATTGGAAGAAGCGATAAATTGAGCGCCGTGACAGCCCGCCGCCCTGTTTGGCCAGGTGATGAATGCGCATGTGATCACCGACCAGAGTGCTTAAAAAGGCCACCTCAAGTTCGGAAAGCCGCAGGTGCCTGGCCAGCTCACGGGCCAGTTCCGCACCTTTAACCTCATGGGTGTAAAAATGCGCCCGTTGGCGCTCATCCACATGCCGCACGGCAGGCTTGGCTGCATCATGCAACAAGGCTGCCAGGAACAACAGGCCGCGCCGGGATCGCTCGGGGATGGGCTCTTCTTGAACGTAAGCCTGCAGTTGCGGGCGATAGCGCCCCAGACGCTGGCTGGCCATGCCAAGCCACAGACCGGCGTTCTTCTCTTCGAGAAAGGGCTGTGCCAGAATGCCAATCACCCGCTCCAGCTCCGCCAGGACGGCCAGGGTATGTTCCCAGACATCCAGCAGGTGGGGCGCCGACTGCTGCACACCCTGCATGTCCATTACTTCCGGCAAGACAACTTCCAAAATCCCCAGTTGCTCCAACAGGCGCATGCCAACCGCCGGGCGGGGACCGCCAAGGATTTTCATTAATTCATCTCGATGGCGTTCGACAGACACGCTCCCCAGGCTCGGGATGGCAGACTTCAACCAATTCAACGTTTGCGGTTCAATCCGCAGTTGGTACTGCACCGATTGGCGCACAGCCCGCAGGATGCGGGCTGGATCATGCACAAATGCTTGCGGCGAACAGGCTCGCAGGATTTTATCCTTCAAATCCTGCGCCCCGCCCAGCGGATCGATCAGGCGGGTAGGTTGGCAGACATCCAACGCCATGGCGTTGATGGTGAAATCACGGTCAATCAGGTCAGCCTGTACATCCTGACCGCGCAGCAAAGCCAGATCATAGATAAAATGGGAGCCGTCCGGGCGAGTTTCAACCACCCGGTAGGTACCCCGTTCTTCATCCAATGCAAAAAACGCTGCCTGCAAACCGGCTGCTAGCGCTTTTGCCAGCGGTTTCACCGGTTCGGTGGTTGAAAAGTCCAGATCGTGGAGGGATTGGTTGCGCAACAGATCCCGCACTGCCCCACCCACCAGGTAGACCGGCTGCTGCGCTTGGGCGGCACCTGCCAGGATCTGCAAGGAACGGGCGTGATCTTCCAGCAATTGGGTCATGATTCCGGCTTGTAGCGGGCCAAATCCACCACACCCACAAAGGGCAGGTTGCGATAGAATTCGTCGATATCCAGGCCGTAACCAAATACAAACTTGTTCGGGATGACAAAGCCTGTGTAGCGTACAGGCACTTCAACCTCCCGCCGCTCAGCTTTATCCAACAAGGTGCAGATAAACAGGCTTTTGGGCTTGCGGGTGGAAAGCACTTCCAGCACCGAAGACAGAGTATGACCACTATCAATGATATCTTCCACCACCAGCACATCCAGGTCGCGGATGTCGATGTTCAAATCCAAAGTGATGCGCGCCTGACCGGCTGATTCGCGTTTCCCAGCGCCATAAGACGAGACGGCCATGAATTCGACTGCCAGGGGAATTTCGATCATGCGCATTAAATCCGTCAGAAACATCACACCGCCGCGCAGGATGCACACCAACAGCAGGTTGCCATCCTTGTAATCCCGGCTGATCTGTGCCCCTAGTTCAGCCACCCGTTGGGCAAGTTGTGTTTCCGAGATCAGTACTTCACTCAAAAAATCATGATAATCCTGCATTCTGCCTCCTGCGCTTACTTGCCCGGAACTTCGTGATGTTGGCGGCAGCGCGCTTCATACATTTCAGCGGCACCGACGATGACCACAGAATCGTGATAATTGGCCGGTTTACCATTGACCAGGCGTTGGGTTCGGGAGGCCGGCTCCCCACACACCATGCAGATGGCATGCAGCTTGTCCACCTGTTCGGCCAATGCCAGCAAGAACGGCATGCAGCCAAACGGCTCACCGCGGAAATCCTGATCCAAACCGGCTACAATCACCCGGATGCCACGATCCGCCAGTGATCGAAGGATCGGAACAATTTGATCGTCCATGAATTGCACTTCATCCACACCAACCACGGTCGTATCGGGCTGCAGGTAGGTTAAAATATCTTTGGATTGGCTAACCGGGACAGCCTCAAAATCCATGCCTGCATGCGAGGTGACTTTTTCCCCATTATAACGCCGGTCAATTCCCGGTTTGAACACCTGCACTTTTTGACGGGCTATCACCGCCCGGCGCAGCCGACGGATGAGCTCTTCGGTTTTTCCAGAGAACATCGAGCCACAGACTACTTCGATAGAGCCGGAATGATGTTTCATAAATCCCTCGTGGATTTTTAGGATGCCCAAATTGTATCATGAAAGTTTTGGGGGTTAAATTAAACAAAGAGGGCGTCTGGCGACGCCCTCGAAATCACTTGGTTAACCGGTTACTCAGCTGCAGCTTGCTCTTCAGCGGCTGGTACTTCATAGCCGAGGGAGCGTAATTTCTTGCGCAAGTCGATCAAACCTTTGCGGCCAAAACCTTCGATCGCCAGGATGGCGGCTTCGCCTTCAGCCAGCTTGGTCAGGGCCTGACCACAGGTGGTGATGCCGGCTTTCGCCAGGGCTTCGGTCGGACGGGTGCCCAGACTGAGTTCAGTAATCGGGCGAGTGGGGGAAACGCGAGCTTCCTCGCGTGCTTTGCGTTCATCCACATGCGCCTTGGCAGCCTGCAGCTTCTTGTAGAAGCGATCCACCTGGCCTTCGCGATCCAGCATACGAGCCTGCTGGCCAGTGAAGAATGGGTGGCACTTTGAGCACACTTCGGTGCGGATTTCTTTTCTGGTCGAACCGGTGGTCCAAGTGTTGCCACAGGCGCAAACTACCTTGGCTTCCGGAAAGTACGTTGGGTGAATACCCTTTTTCATCGCTAAAATCCAACCTTTCGTTCGGTATACTCCTGCATCCGTCAATCGCCAGTGCGCCGACGCTGCAAGAAGCAGCCTACTTAGTTCGCCTGTGCCAGTTGAACGCTGACGCGCTTCTGACCGCTGGGCAATGTTTCATAAACAACCACACCATCCGCAACCGCAAAGAGGGTGTCATCCTTGCCGATGCCCACGTTGAGGCCGGGCTTGATGTGAGTGCCGCGCTGGCGAACCAAGATATTTCCAGAAATCACTTTTTCGCCGGCGTACTTTTTGACGCCCAGGCGCTGGGAATTGCTGTCGCGGCCGTTACGAGTCGAACCACCACCTTTTTTATGTGCCATTGTTCTACTCCATCACTATCGATTCAACTTTTAGGCGGGTGTACTGCTGGCGATGGCCGGTCTTGACGCGAATGCGCTTCTTCGGGCTGTATTTAAAAACCACGAGCTTGTCAGCCTTCACCTCTCCCATGGAAGTGGCCAGAACGCGAGCGCCTGTCACCACTGGGGTTCCCACTTCAATCTTTTCACCGTCGGCAACCAGCAGAACCATTTCGAGCTCCACGGGTTGTCCGGCTTCCACGGGCAGGATATCAACCTCGATATACCCGCCTTCGACGGCTTTGTACTGTTTGCCGCCGGATTCAACAATTGCGTACTTCATAACTTCTCTCCAATCTTCACTTCACCGCCAGACCCGCGTACTGTACGCCGATTGGCGGGGAAGTTGGGGATACAATCTTTTGCTCCACTCTGGGAGCAAAGCCATCGAATTATAAGACCCTGCCCGGATTCTGTCAACCAGAAACTGGATTAATTTTGCTAACTTTCCTTTTTATCTTTGTGTAACCCCCTGGTTTTTTTGAAGTGTCTTGCTATTCTGGCGTGCTACGGGTGCGCGGGGCTTTGACCACCGGACGCGGTGCCAGCTTACGCCGTTTCGGGGTGGGTTTTCCAGCTGTTGGGCTTAAGATCAGGCTTAGTTGAGCCAGCGCCCGTTGATCGTATTCCCGCCGGCCGCAGATATCACAGACCCAAGCCGGAAAATCCGGTACGGTGATCAGTTCATTGCCCAGCCAGGTTAACAACGTGGTATGCTGCCGGTGCAAGGTGCCTGCCGGGCATTCACCACAGGGCATGCTGTGAGGGATTTGCGAACCAAGTTTCATGCTTGCTCTGCCGCCAGTTCCTGTAAAATCTTACTGCCGCATGAGGTGCCCAGGCGATTGGCGCCGGCCTGGCGCATAGATCTGGCAACCTCCAGTGAATGTAAACCGCCGGCGGCTTTGACACCCATTACAGAAATCGGGCCAACCACCCGGCGCATCAAATCAATATCCTCAATTGTAGCACCACTCGTCCCAAAACCGGTCGAAGTTTTGACGAAATCCGCCCCGGCCGCCTGGCACAACAGGCAGGCAATGATCTTCTCCCGCCGTTTGAGCATGCAGGTTTCAATCACCACCTTGAGGATGGCCCCACCCTGATGGGCGGTTTCCGTCACGCTTTGAATGTCCTCCAGAACGGCCTGGTAATGGCCGCCTTTCAGCAGCCCGACCGGGATGACCATATCCAGCTCGACTGCACCTTGCTCAATAGCAGATCGGGCTTCCACCACCTTCGTCTGGGTCTGATTTGTTCCCAGAGGGAAACCCACCACTGAGCCCACCTTGACCCCGGACCCAGCCAACAAACTGGTCACAATCGGCAAAAATATCGGGGCGATGCTGACTGCCGCATATCGAAACTGGCAAGCTTCCTGGCAAAGTTGCTCCAGATCGACCGGCAACGCGTCTGCTTTCAGCAAGGTTTGATCGATCAAGGCATGCAGCGGAGACTCAAGATCTATGCCGCCCTCTGGGAAGGTGGGCAGGTTGACGTGGAATTCATCTGCCTTCAGCAATAAATTCTTCAAAAAGGTCAAGGAACCGCCGCCTGCACCAGGTTAGGATGTGTCAGGATTTCAAAATTTTCCAATGGCCAGTAGATCACCAGCGCCCGGCCAACAATATTTTCTAATGGCACATTGCCCCATTGGTGGGAATCCGAACTTTGATTGCGGTTGTCTCCTAACACAAATACATTCCCCTCAGGAATGATCCATTGGCCATTATAGCTGGGAGGATCTGAAATATAGGGTTCGTCGACCGGTTGCCCATTGATATGGACCACACCCTTCATCACTGAAACCGTATCCCCCGGTACGCCGATCACCCGTTTAATGAAGTCTTCCGCCGGGTTTTGCGGATAGTGGAAAACGATAATATCACCACGTTCAATATCGCCGAAGCGATAGGCCAGCTTGTTGACCATCAGGAATTCACCTGGGCGCAAGGTGGGCAGCATCGAGATGTTTACCACCCGCACTCGGGCAATGACACTATCGATCAGAAAATACAGAACCAGCGCCAGAATCAGCGTCTGAAGAACTTCCAGGGTAAAACTGAGCCAGACCGGGCGGCCTTTGGATTTCACCGGCTCAGTCGGTGTATCCGGCAGCAGATCCTTGATTTCGGGCGAGTCTTCGAATTGCGGGTTTTCCAACACAACCTCCAGGGTACCAATACAAACAATTACTTCCGATTATAGGCTTCTCAAGCGGGGCTTACAAGGGAAGAGTTTTTTAACCTGATTCTTTCCAACAATCTCCATCCGGTCTAATGGCGCGCTTTTAGCACCAGACGGATTGGCGTGCCTGTGAATTCATACTCCTTGCGAATCTGGTTTTCCAGGTAGCGCAGGTAGCTAAAATGGGCCAGCTTTGGATCGTTGACATAAACCAGGAATGTAGGAGGGTCGGAGCGCACCTGGGTGGCGTAGTATATTTTCAACTGGCCACTACTGTGACCATACACCGGGCTATGGGCATCCTGGGCAGCATGCAAGATTTTATTCAATTGGCCGGTTGTCAGGCGCGCCAGCCGTTCCTCCTGCACCAGCAGTGCCAGCGGCATCACCTGGTCCACTCGCTGGCCGGTTTTTGCCGAAATGAAGAGGATCGGCACGTAATCCATAAAATTCAATTCTTTTTGGATGATGCGAGTGTAATCATCCATCGTGGTGGAATCCTTCTCCACCACATCCCACTTATTGACCAGAACAACTGCGCTCTTCCACTTTTCCAGGATATAGCCGGCGATATGTGTATCCTGGGCACTGATGCCTTCCGTGGCGTCCAGAACCAGCAAGGCCACATCGCAGCGCTCAATCGCCCGCATCGAGCGAATCACGCTGTATTTCTCCACCCCCGGAAGCACTTTGCCCCGCCGACGGATGCCGGCGGTATCAATCAAGGTGACCGGGAGATCGTTGTAAGTGATGTAAGTATCCACCGAATCACGCGTTGTCCCAGCAATCGGGCTGACAATTGAGCGTTCCTCGCCCACCAACTGATTCAGCAAGCTGCTCTTGCCAACATTCGGCTTGCCGAGGATGGCAATTTTTACCGAGTCATCCTCTGTGATTTCGGATTCAATGACAAAGGAAGCAACCAAATCATCCAGCAGGTCGCCTGTACCGGTGCCGTGCACCGCCGAAATTGGATAGGGATCACCCATTCCCAATTCGTAAAACTCAGGCGCACCAGACCGCAAGGTGGCGTTATCAGCTTTGTTCACGACCAGGAAGACGGGCGGCCAGGGTTTTCCATCCCGCTCCCGCCTGTGGCGGCGTAAAATATTTGAGACTTCCAGATCCGCGGGGGTAACACCGCTGGCGGCATCCACCAGGAATAGAACCGCATCTGCCTCCTGGATGGCGATCTCCGCCTGGGTGCGAATTTGCTCAATGAAATCCGCTGAACCGATTGAAAGTGGAACACCTCGGCTCGCAGACGTTGGATCGATGCCGCCAGTATCCACCACATCAAACGAAATGCCATTCCAATCACCTTCGCCAAAAATGCGATCGCGGGTGGTGCCTGGGGTTTCGTCTACAATTGCCGTGGGTTCCCCCACCAGGCGATTAAACAATGTGCTCTTACCTACATTTGGCCGTCCAACCAGGACGACTACCGGTTTATTCATTTTCTTCCTTATCTTCTTGTCGGGGTCGGGGTCGGTGCATCTGTAATCTGCACCTCCACACTTCCGGGGAGGATTGATTCTACTCGAATTTCCGCAATTCGTAGTTCAATTGTCGGAATTAATTGGAATGTGCCCTTGGTCAAATTACTCAGATCCAGCGTGATGCGGATATCAGCTTGGGTTAACTGATCCAGCAAGGGCAGCGGACCGGAAAGGATGATATCAACGGTTGCAGGAGAGACATCGGCCTGATATCCTGGCGATAGGTTCACCAGTTCCACTGGCTGGTTGGTCAGGGTCAGGCTGCCTTCGATAGTGGCAATTCCAACCTGGACTTGCACACTCTGGTCGCCTACTACTGAGACTCCGGATGGCAGGATTAAGTCCAAGCGTACATCGACGTCATCTTTGAGCCCGGTCAAGCTTAATGGAAAGGTTTCCACATAACCGGGGAGCTGGTTCACCAAGTTTGGATCCGTTGAAAAGACTGTCACAACTGCCGGAAAAGCAGAAATATTCGTCAAACGGTAACCGTTGGCCACTTGGCCAGTCACCAACACCTTGACTACAACTGTACGGTATCCACCACGTTGGGTGATGGATTGAGTCACCGTTACCCGGTCGGGGGTCATGGTTAATCCGGTGATGGTATTACCATTTTCATCCATTGCTTGCAACAAGAGGCTACGATTGATATTTTCCCGGGCCTGGTTAATATCCAGGTTGGCAATGATTTCCTTTACCTTTTCAACCTGAGATTTCGGCCCGCTGATGGTCGTACTGATCTGGCTGAGGGCAACCGGTCCCCCCTGGAAACCAATGGCGATCTCACCGCTGGTGATCAGACGGATTGGCAGCGACTCACTTGCCAGTTGTTCAAGCGTCACGGTCACGCTGGTCGGATTCTTGGAGATAATTTTCACCGGCCGGGTATCAATCTGCACTTGGACCGGTAGAGTATGGGTGCCGGCTGGCAAAGTGGAGAGATCCACCAACGCCCGGATGGCCACCTGGTTATTTTCCAACTTATCCAGGATGGATTTTGGAGCGCGTAACGTCAAAGTCATTTCCAGCGAAGATTCACTGGTCATGATCAGGGTGGGATTTTGCCCAATCATCTCAACCTGAATCAGACTTGGGAAAATCCGCTCTTCCACCGGGTCAGCCGAAGTAACGGCAAACCCCCAGACGATCAATCCCAAAAACAGAGAAAGCAAAAGGGTGGGGATGCGTTTAAGAATTTTCTGCACGGTATTGGACACTCAATCCTCCTTTTGTCGGTCCTGCGGTTCATTGCGCTTGAAAAGTTTGCGCAAGAAACGCACGGGGGCAGAGGAGGTTTCGGATGGCCGGTAAAAAGCCAGCAAGACATTTTCCAGGCGTTCACTATCCAACCGCCGGATCATCCGCCCGTTCTGGGCGATTGAAATGGCCCCGGTCTCTTCTGAAACAACCACGGCAATTGCATCACTTGCCTCGGAAATACCCAGAGCTGCCCGGTGTCTCAGTCCCATTTTTCTGTCTGCCGTGCTTTTCAATACCCCGCTGGCAGAAAGCGGCATGACACAGGCAGCTGCAATGATCCGGTTCTTGGCAATCAGGACTGCACCATCATGCAGAGGGGTATTTGGGAAGAAAATTTGCAGTAACAATTCAGGTGAAACGACTGAATTCATGATGGTACCCGTCTGAGTATATTCACGCAGATTATCCCGCCGTTCCAATATGATCAGGGCGCCATGTTGTTTGGCAGAAAGCCGGGCGGCGGCTGTAACGACTGCCTTAATCGTATTATGCAGGGCCTGTAGGTCGGATGGTGAGCGGGTGATGCTGCCCGGATTGGATCCAGCTCGACCCAGGCGTTCCAGGCCTCTGCGAATTTCAGGGGCGAAAATCACCGGGATGGAAAGCAGCAGAGCGGGCAGGGTCGTACTCACCAGCCAGGAAAAAGCGCTCAATTCCAGAATATTTGTGAAAAGCGTTAGCAGGATGATGACCAGGATCATGCCGCGCAGCAAAACCATTGCCTGGGTGTCACTAACCATTACAAAAATGACAAAAAAGACCAGCGCTACTAGAACAATATCCAGTATGCTAAGCCAGGTGATTCGTTGAAGCACAAACAAAAATTGGTCTAGTAAATCTGCCACAGGCTATTCACCAGGTTTGGCTGCAGCAGGCAGCCGGTCGAGCAGTTAAATAGGTCGCAAAACACGGTCAACCCGTAATTGCTTGAAATACATCACAGCCCCATCTGGCATGGATTCCTGGGCGGCCTCCTGCCAGGCCAGGACACCCAGGGAGGTTGAGTTTCGTCGTTCGTACCCCAGGCTGCGCCAGAGAGGTTCGCTTTGCGCCATCTCCGGGCTTAGGAAAACCAGCGAGGCCTCACATTGCAATACCCGCGAGGCTTGCTCCATTTCTTGAATCAATGGAGGGAGCGCATCCTCTAATTTTAAGTATGGATCAATCAATATATCGGTCGTCCGGGCAATCAGGTTCTCCACCTGCCAGCCTACCATCCCCAGCAGGTTCTCACCGGATTGCAGCAGCAGAAACGCCTTCTCGCCAAACATGCCCATCACATTTTCCTGGGTGACCAACAAGGCCGGTTTCCGCAAGCGGTTGATCAGGGTGGCAATATCTTTGGAGTGGCGCGGTTTGCCACGCAAAATACTGACTTCACCTTTCGCGGCAGCCACGCGCGTCACCATGGTAGTAGGTTCTGCCACAGCCACTTTGACCGTCTTCTGCCAGGCGGCCACCACTTGCTGCCAGGTTTCTTCAAATGTGCCCACATTGCGAATGACCACATGGGCCAACGGAACCTTCTTTTCCTGCGCCGGCTGGCTGAGGATGCGCTGGCGAGCTTCCGCTTCACTCAGTTTGCGATTCTTCATCAACCGCGCCAGCTGAATTTCGGCTGGGGAATAGACCACCCAAAGGCTGTCACAATTACGCGCCAGATTGCTTTCAAACAACTTAATAGCCTCGATCACCACCACTGGCTGCGGCGCCCGGCGGACAATCAGGTCCACGGCCTGTTCCACCAATGGATGAACGATGCGTTCCAGGGCGGCCAAGGCGTCTGGATCGTTAAACACAATCCGACCCAATCTTCCCCGTTCAATCTCTCCATTGGAAGCCAGGACGAATTGGCCAAACATCTGCACAATTGGCGCATAGGCGGGTGCTCCCCGGGCCATGGCGCGGTGACTGAGCGTGTCTGCATCAATACCATAGGCACCAAGATGTTCCATCATCTTGCGCACCACGCTCTTGCCAGTGCCGATGTTTCCGGTTAACCCGATGATTGTCTTGCCAGGCCATTTGCTCACAGAGCACCTCACGTGGATAGATCCATTCAAATTTTAGCCGGGAGAAGGATTAAAGTCAAACGATTAGACTGCTAAAAGCGGAGCAGTGGCTTGCAATCGCCTTGCAGCTAAATGAAGCTGCGAATTGATTGACGGAGGTTGGGGATGGTGATAGAATTGGCGTCGCTTGGGAGCGTAGCTCAATGGTAGAGCAGCGGCCTTTTAAGCCGTTGGTTGAGGGTTCGAGCCCCTCCGCTCTCACTTTACTTTTAATTAACTTAGGGGGCGATCAAGCCCATCCTCA
>JBGSJZ010000092.1:0-17488 GCA_041741455.1 Anaerolineaceae bacterium
CGTGCCCTCTAGGGCCGATCCAATCGCAATGGTCACCTGGCGGGCATTGCCAGGTTCAAACTCGCCCCGGTCGATTCCATACTGCACAATCGGCTCCAGGGTCGTCACAAACCGCTGGAGATATTCCTGCATAACCCGCCGTACAGTGGCATTGCGGAATGCCAGCGCATAAAACTCGTAGATCACCGGCGCAATCTTCAACATGCCGCGAAGGTCTTTTAGAAAGATCTCCAAAAACTCTTCCAGGCCAGCCTGAGCTGTTTTTCCTTCTGTAGATAGATTTTGCATCTTGCGAAACTCAACGCCGAACAACAAATCGGCAATCGCAATAATGATTTCTTCTTTGCTTTTGAAATACCAGTACAGCAAGCCCTTACTGAGACCGGCTTCATTTGCCACATCTTCCATCCGGGTGTTGGCAAACCCCTGGCGGGCAAAGACTTGCGTTGCGGATTCGATGATTCTCGTACGGCGTTCTTCACTGACATCTGGGCGGGGAGACATGATCACCTCATATATAGTTGACTGACCAGTCAGTTTATATCACGCCGCTTTTCGCCTGTCAAGTAGGGTCAATCTGATAGCAGTTGCGTTTGCAGATTTACAGCAACATAAACCACGTTCCTTTTCCATAAATCAAGGCCCTTACATGACTCGTTTAAAGCCAACTCAGGTAGTGGGTAAAAGAGACGTTTTGTCTCATTGACACACCGCTCAGATAGGCGACGCTTCAATCACACGAAAGAGACCAGAGGCGATGGGGATAACGATGGGGGATCGCTTTGAGGTGCTGTTTACACTGGTTGAGGCCTATGAAGAACAGCACTATCCCTTTCTTCCGCCTGATCAGTAGAAGCGATTAAGAAGCCGTGCACTTGACCGGCGCAACCTGGAGCAATTATCGGCCCCAGCGGGCGGGTTTCTGAGGTGCTGAGCCGAAAGCTCCCTCCGTTTTCGAAGGAGTGGCGTATTTGGCTGAATCTCATGTGATCCTTTCGCTCCTTTAGTCGGTTTTCTTCTTCCCGCAAGAACGTAGATGGTCTCTCAATCAGACTTAACCGTAAGAAGGCCTCAACCTCGCACTTCCGTGCCGCAGTTACGGCAGAACCTGGCGCCAATTGAAAGCGCCACACCACACTGCTTGCAAACAGCCGGCTGAGCCGGTGCGCTCTTTTGTTCAACAACGGGAGCCGGTTTTTTACTGCCGCATTTCGGGCAAAATTGTTCTGTGTTCTTACTGCCGCAGGTACATTGCCATGTTTTGGGGTTGATCATCACCGGTCGTTCAACAGGCGCGGGCTTTCTGTCCGCATTTTCGGAGAGCGGTGACACAGGGGGAAGCTGACGCTTTGCTGGTTTGGCCAGAATTGTGGGGGTGGCGTCTGGAAAACGTTCCACGTCCGGTTTATTCGGAGAGGTTGGAAGTACAGGCAGTCCCTTCACCGGCGCGGGTGGCGGTGGTTGACTTTCTTCAGCTTCAAGCTGGGTGGGCTTCTCAATCTGTATACCCTGCAGAAAACCGGCAACGCTGCCCCAGGTCAGGCCTTCTGATTCTGGTAGCTGAATTTGCTGTTTGGCAAGGCCTGTATCCAACACCAGCATCTTCCCGGAAGAAGAATCCTCAATGGAAAAAATACCGCCATGCTCCTCTTGGCCTGGTTGTAAAGATCGCCAGGATCCCATGTACACCACATTTTCAGCATCCAAACTGAGCATCAATTCCTGCTCGGTATTCTGGCAGATGAGCGTTCCCCCAAACTCAGGAAGACCCCCATATCTAGCGGTCCAGGCAGCAGATGCCGAATTGTTATCAGCAGGCGGACGCACCTTTGACCATTCCATAATCCGCACAAGCCCGGCAGTAAACCCATTTATATCTGCGGATTGTCCGGCAAACATCTTCTTCAGGTTCAGGCTTAGGAAGTCAAGATCCCTAACAATCGAAGAAGGTAGTGAGATTTCCAAAAATACAGAACTGAAATCCGAAGATGTGCTGTTCATAAGGTTCTTCCTTAATCATCACTTTTCGATAAAGCCTGGATGAATTTAACGAACCAATTCTCTAGAAATAACCGTTTTCTTTTATCTGGGTGATAGTTGTCATGATCCACAGTTGCGCCAGCAGCAACGATTGCATGGGCGGGACTACCAGAAAAGTACGCGGCCATGATCATACTGACGGCACCTGGTATGGTAATCGGGAGCGTGAAAGGACAAAGCATGGATAAAACTGACACGATTCCAGCAAAAAACAAAACACCTGCCTGTATTTCAGCAATTGCCCGATGAGCTAAACCGCGTTGAGATAATTTCCAGTTTAATTCTGAATATACAGTGATCAGGTTTTTATGATCTTTCGAGGAAGGATCGGTCCAACGCTGTTCCCACCAGGGATCTAACGCCTTTGCTGCTTTAATAGGATGTGTTCCTGAGAGGAACAAATTTGCCCAGTAGTGTAAGAGTGGAAAACAGCAGTACTGGTACTCAATACCATTCATGCTCATCATAATTTCGATCTGTTTAGGATCATTGCCGTCACCGTAGAAGCTGCGCGCGGTCAGCCATCCCAAAATTATCTCTCGCAGCCACTTGCACACATACGGTTTGGAGTAGTCAAATTTGCACACAAAATTCCAAACTGGCCCGCGCAGATGAACCGGGCACATCGAATCCTTCCAGTAAGGATTGTTTAAGTCCAACTTGCCGGATTGATCTACCAGATCATTGAGCAAACTGCTGATGTTTTGGCCCACGTCAATTGTCCTGCTCGTTTGCCAGATCGGGCCGGTGTCCGATTCAGGTCCATAACAGGTGACCTGAAATATGCAGGAAGAGAGGTTATCCCAACTCATATTTGAATATTCCAATGCCCAACAAGCAGAACCTTGCATCAATGGAACATACTTCGCACTTAGAAAATAATCTTTGTCGCGGGTCGTTTGTTCTCGGTCTTCGTTAACCAGTTTAAGAAAACCTCTGTTCGTATTGGATGGGTTCTCAATCTCCAGAGAAAGATCCATGTTCGGAACACCAATTTTTCTCGGATAGAGTTGGACAAAAGCAAAAGCCTCAGATGTGTCGCGGTATTGACCGGGTACCACCCAAAAATCGAACTTCAGAAATTGGGGAGAGACCTTAATATGGAGCGGCTTGCTTGCGAGCCCAATATTTTTGGGTGCGCTGGCTTTTATTCTTGCTTCCACCTCAAGGATATGATTTCCTTTTTGTTTTTCTGAATAAAGAATAGCTCGATCAGAGCGAACCCGATAGGCAAACAAGCCCTTATTACAGTCAGCTTCGTTTTTCTCAGGGGCAGGTAACGTTCCCGTAACAAACTCAACGCTCTCAACATCCACGAGGTCTAATGCGCTGAGATATTCTTGGCCTTCCGCGAATTCTTTATCGGTTCGCACAAAGAAAAATACCACCGGCAGAATATCATTGCCATCGGCAATAAACTCCATATCGTCAAGTTCTATACCTTCGGCTGTCTTCGGACGGCCGCGCTTACTGAACCCTATATCCGGATCGTAAGCGTAGGAAATCAGCTTGAGCTGAGGATGCAATTCAAGCGCTGTTTCTGCCGTGTACTCTTTCCCCTGCTCGTCCTTCACCACCACTTCCACCGTCACCCTGCCATCATATTTGGTAAGGTCTTTGCCAAAATGCGTCTCCAGGTTTATTCCATCGCGTACATTCAGCTTGAAATTGTAGGTCAGGCCATCATCAGAGGAGTAGCCCTCTTTTACCTCCAGAATATTCGGTTTAAACGTCAGCGGCGGGTCCGTAAAGCCATAATAAAATCCGACCCTGAGCGGTGTCTCCTGCACCGGATCACGGAAACAGGCTACCAGTTCAGGGGCCTGCCATTGTTGGTCTTTCTCGTAGTAAGTAATATTTGGAGACCGCACCGGATAAATCGCAAATTCCATTTTGAACGCCAACTGGACTTGCGCACTGGCTTTGCCATGCGGAAATACGCCCTGGATATCCAGTGGTACCGTGGCTGCGGATGGTATCTTTAACAGGGTGATGATGCAGGAAACCTGCCCGGGGGAACTTGTCCCCTGAAGTTGGATGTATTCAGCCATCTCCGGCGGTAAGTCGATGGAGATCTGCGCATCTGGTTCGGTTTGGTAACCGCCCTGGGTTACCCGATAGCCATTGACAGTCAATGTGACTGGCCTGTCAACCTCCAGGTTGAATCCTTTATGCGATGGGTTCAACACATACACGATCTCTTCTGTGGGTTGTTCATCCTTTTCGGATGCGGCGGCCTGGGCTGCCTTGTTAGCCAGGTTGGCCGCAATAGCGCTCATTGTGCCTGCAATCGCGATGCCCACCACCACGATGACCCGCGAAATTAACCCTTCAGCCCCCGGCACAGTCGTTGGGGGAGAAGGTTCCCAATCAGGCTCTGGCACCGTAGGTACGACCGCTGATTCTCCCACCTGCTTCCACTCATATACATAATTCGTCCCCATGGGCAAGCCAAACATAGCCGTCTTGGTGCGAAGCGCGATGCGATCCCCCTCTTCTCCCGGCCCGAGCATGGCTGTCAGCGTTTCGTTGTAAGAGAGGGGACTGTCACTGGCATTGGATAAATTAAAGCTGTTTATGCCATCCTTATTGGCAAACGGCTTCGACCCTCTTGTCACACCGCCGGGTCCCAGATCCCACTGGTCAAAATCCGCGCCCGCGAAGCCGCCGAAGGAGAGCTTCACCACAGTGTTTTCCGTAACGGTGAAGGAGAAATTCAGTGAAACAGGCTGATCCGGATAGATGATCTCCGGCACGCCCGTGTACACCGCTTGTAGACCCAGTGTGCCGCTTAGGCCTTGACCGTACGTATCAACCCCTTCATAGGTAGCACTTGCAGTGTAAACACCGCGGGAATAACCATGGCTGATCGCGTAAGACGGATGAGCGTCCGCCGTTGCCCAACGATCGGCATTTTCAAAATCCAAAGTTTCCACCAATACCCATGCGTTTTTATTTTCGGCAATCTCCTGGGATGTGGCTTGGTCTACAGGTAGCTTTTCTTCGACATCAACTGAAATCAATTGCCAGTATCCACCCGCTTCTTGTGCCTGTGCCGTTACACTGGCCGGCATGACCATGAACAGGATTACCATACAAAGGATCATCCAGGTGCAGATGTGCCATGATTTATTCTTTATCATCCGATCGCCTCCCAATTGCCTTTTATCCACCGGCCGCATTTTCTACGTGCGCACTTGCAGCAAAGACAGCGTTTTATTTTCATTTCCTGGCCGCTGGCTTACGCAGTAGAAAGTAGCCAAACAGCGTACTGATCAACGCGGTGAAATGCATTGCCGAATAACCGGTTGTAGAAATCGCCGAACACCCACAGCCAAAAAGCATGGGCACAGCCAGCGCAATCCCCAGGCGAAGCGCATAGGGAAATGATCCTTGTAATTTTTGCAGCGGTAGCAGCAGCTTGTCGAGTGGTTTGCGTAGAAGATACAGCAGCAGTGGCACTCCAGTAAGGATTACAGGGGTGAGAAAGTCTACGCCTCCCGGTTCCCCGAGAATCAACTGCAAGAGGGTGTACAAGAACCAGATGCCGCCCACCACAGCCCCCGGCAGTATCGCCAGAATGGGCGTGGAGGCAATTTTCCGCCAGCCCTTCAAAGGAGGATTTGTTTGCTGTGCTGCCACATGGCTGCCGCCTGCAGCAGTGGTTGCGGCCTGTACGGTAGGCCGCGATGGATTTAGGTCAGGTGCGCTGACCATTGGGGGCTGCCCTGGCAGCCAGCGTTTCCCGTCATACCAGACAAAACCGCCTTCAGGAGTGCAAGACCACCAGCGTCCTTCTGCATCCCTTGCTTGTAGAAGAACAACGGCCGCCGAGAAACTGGCCTTATCCATCCGCCTTGCGTTGAAATCGCTGGTTAACTGCTGGTAAGCTTGCATCATCTGATTTAGTGTCATCGGTTGTTGGGGCATGGGTTTCCTTCTTCATATGCCTTTTCGACTACGGGGAATACCAATTTGGACGTTCCGTTACTGATATTTCACTTTGGCTTTCTTGCAGCGGCTGATAATAGAATCCCTTACAAATGCAAAGTCAGCAGAATCCGCATAAACCTGATTATGCTCCAACTGCTCATTGACATAGATTACATTCCGTTTTTCATTCACCGTGATGGTTTTTACTTTTTCAAAATGGCTCACCGAGCTTTGTTTTGATCCGGCCAGCATGCCTGCCGCTGTGGCCTGAATATTGCCTGTCATCACCCCTGCCAAAGAGACAATCAACGCCAGAACCTGGCTTTTTTTGAATTGTTGTTGCATCTGGATGTGTTTGACACACGTATCGTCCATCTCGAACATTACGCAGTAGATTCCCCCGTTGATGATGGCCACGAGCGGATAAGCGAGCAGCATGAGCCCGGTGACAATAAAAGCGACAATCCCCATGGTGGTTACAAATGCAACGAATGCGGAACCGATACCGTCTTCCAGGGTCAGGAGAAAGATTAACAGAGCCGGCACTAACGCTGCCAGAAGGAGTACCTTCCAGATCGTGATCACCAGGGTTGGGTTTTTCCACATATTCATTTCATAAACCCATCTCAGAACGCCATCCCCACCCATGATCACCCCAGGGCTTACCTGCCGATCAGGTGGCTGGTGAATCACCTGCATGGTTGGAAGCTTTTCACCAAATGGCGCGCCGCAGTGTTCGCAAAAGCGGCTGTCTTCAGGCGATTTTTGACCGCATTGTGGGCAAATCATCACATCAATCCTTTCCTG
This sequence comes from Anaerolineaceae bacterium, assembly GCA_041741455.1. Lineage (GTDB taxonomy): Bacteria > Chloroflexota > Anaerolineae > Anaerolineales > Anaerolineaceae > CALESS01. The sequence goes on from JBGSJZ010000092.1 coordinate 6,781, forward strand.
TTACCAGGTTTGTTCCGCTGGTAGAATATCCGCCAAAAAGAGGCGGTTATTTCACCAGACCTAGAATATCCTCGGATAGTTCCACCACCAATGTTCCGGGACTGAATTGGGGCGCACTGGCTGAGAAAAGTCGATTGTTTTCAAAATAGTAGATCGTTTGTCCATCCTGACTCCACAGCGGAATCCCATTAAATAGGGGAGACACTTCAACCGGATTGCTGTTATCTTCCGTAATCCAAAGCCCGGTCCCGATACGAGATGCCCATGCCCAATATTCTCCAGTTGGGGATGGGTTAGGCGTCAACCCTTTGACTTCTGGCAGGATATCTACGCTGTATTTTCCATTATCGGAGTAAATGGCTTGTAAGCCCTCATCCGCATAAACAGTAAAAAGCTTGCCCTGCGGAATAAAACCGATACCATAGGCAATCATTTGTTCAAATTTCTTGACGCCAATTTCGCCAACGATCGGATAACCGACGCCTTCTCCAAAGATACGCACGCCAGCATCCATCGGCTCACCACATGGGCAATTTTCGTAATTGAATTCCGTAACAGAGAACATCCCGAATTTTTGTTCAGGGTCGTAAGCAGCAGCGGTGAAACAACCATCAACAATCACCTGGCTTAATAATCTGGTTGCATTCACCAGCCGCAGATTATGCGATTCACACATGCGTCCCCAGCTAGCGATCAAAAAATGGCTGTTATCCGTCCATGCCAAAAAATCTTCCCCATTACTATCTAAATTTTCCAGAAGTTGTGCATCTCTAACCTGGAAGTCATAGACCCATAAACTCTCCATCGTAGCGCCTGCGCCCGTACCAAAGGTGTATACACTCAAATATTGGAGTAATTGCCCATCTGGAGACCAATTCAAAGCAGCGGCGTGACCGGCTTCATCGCTAATGCGAGTGACCGAATTGTCAGATCTATTAAAAAGATAAACATCAGCGCTGTCGCCATCGCGGGCAGCCACAAAAGCTAAGCGGGTGTCATCCGCAGACCAGGCAAAACTGCCAATGGATTGCATCGCTCTGTACGCTTCAAAAGCCGGATCGCCATGTGTGCCCTGCATGCCTGGCTGAATGATCGGACCGGTCAGCTCCAACTGTTGAATGGCTGTCTGGTTTTCAATATCCAGCACAACCAGCATCGGATTCACGGATGTGTCATCAAACCCCGTAATATACGCAAAGAATTTCTTGTCATGAGACAACCCATCATTCAGATCCCAGGGGGCATCCAACGCATCCTGGCTGATTTGGGCTTCTTCACCTATTTGCGCATCCACCACCCAGATTCCCGAACTGGAAACAGCCAGAATGGTTTCCGCTGGAAGGTCGTTTTGCGGTTCCGCTGCTTCAACCTGCGGGGTAGGCTGCGCCGCTTCTTCCGGAACAGGCGTGTTGATCGAACCCTCTGTTTCAACCTGCGGGATAGGCTGCTCCGGTTCTTCCGGAACAGGCGTGTTGATCGATACCTCAGGAACGACTTGGGGCTCTTCCCAACCACTGGGAAGCACATCCCGCCAGCCCAGGTCCTGATTGCGCAGGTAAACCAGGCCGCCGCCAATAACGGCAAGACAACAACAACCGAGAACCAGCAGGACAACCCCAATGATCCAAATTCTGGACTTTGCAGGTTTTTTTGCTTGCGGTTGATTCATTGAAGTTTCTTCTCTCGGCATGCCGCTCCCACCGATTACCACGCCAGGATACCCTTGCGGATCGGATGGTTGATGCACTGCTTCACTTTTCGGAAGATCCACGCTAACCGGTGTACCGCAGTGTTCGCAAAAGCGACTGCCTTCAGCAAGGTTCTGACCACATTTTGGACAAATCATCTATGGATCCTTTCATGTCACGTGATGCGTTACCCCAACTCACTCGGCTCCGAAAGACGGGAAATATCAGGCAGGAAAAATCCTACCCACGAGGGACGTTTCGATATTCATCGTCCAGACGGGCGATCTGAAATTTCTTGCGCCAGGGAAATGTGTAATGATCGACGCGAAGCACTTGTCTGCGTGATAGGTAGTGGGGAGGTATATGGCACAAAACTCGCGTTTATCGCCGGAATCATCACCGCCATGCACATGCACAAGACCACTGTGAACCCTGCCCTATTACCCCCAGAATCAGGCAAGGATTGGCTTTCACTTGATCGGCCAACTTGACACCTCCTTCTTGTCTGGCGATTATGTCTGTGGCTGTAAAGATGACGGTTCGCCGTCATGATCTTACACAACGTTAGAAAGGGGCTTTCTAACGTCCTCTTTATTAGAAGCAACATGTCTATTTGCTCAAAATAGTGATACTACCATTATAGTGGTAAAAATCTTGATCGTCTTAATAATCTTGATAGGAATGGCTGTATGGGTTCGCCTATTCGGCGGGATTGATCGTAGCGCTCACGGTTTGGGCATATCGCGCCTTGGACCGGTATATTATTCAGAAGGTAAGGTAATCGTATGCAAATGGCACATCTCATTCGCGGCCTGGGGGCGGAACGATGCCAGGTCGATCGGGCGTGACCGCTTCCCATTGTTTATGTTTGGCTTCATCGCCTATATCGCCGGGGTGCTGCGCTTTTTGCTGCCCTGGTTTAATGCCTACCTGGCCGAAAAAGGCATCTTGCCGAACGAACTGATCGCGCACAGCCTGTCCGATTATTACCCCATGATCGTGGCCTACATGGCATTCTGCACCGGCGCTTTGATCGTTGGCAGTATCCAGGGCTTTATGCTGGTGGACGAATAAGATCACAACGTCCTGACGGCGATGCTGGTTACGCCGGTTCCACACAACTGCTACCTGTAGTACTGGGTGGCGCTGCAGCTGGATGAATCCCGCATCCTATCTGGCATATGGATTGATATCTTTCAACAGCTGGCATGGTGTTACTATGATCTTGGCGCTTACGATCTGGGATCCGATCATTGTCAAAGAGCGATCAGCCATCATCTTCATACCAGCCAGACAGGGTCTGCCCCTGCGTTTGCTATGCCGGCATTGGTGGAAACACGGCTCGGGAGTTTGAGGGAGGCAGATGCGGCTGTGAAAAAGACTGGAATCATTTCGACCTTGAGTGGCAGACATATGCAGGCTGGCCTGAAACCCATTCCATTTTAGAGGCAGAAGCAGCGTTGGCCCTGACCCATGGGGAATTGGATCGCGCGGCGCGTTGCGTTGGTCAACTGCTGGGGAAATATGAAGAACGAAAACCACAACACTTCAAGCCGGGTGGCTTATATCTGCGCGCAAGAGTTGAGTTGGCGGCTGGGAATAAAGAAAATGCGCACCAAACACTTTGTGATGCGGTGACGACATCCGATGAAATGGGCGCGCACCGTGACGTCTGAGGAATGTGCTGGGCAACTCAGCCAATTGGAAATGGAGCGGGGGAACGAATTGGCCGCCATTCAGATGAAAGAACGGGCCTGTATGGAAGTGAAGTTGATTGCCGATCATGCCGAGACGCCGGAACTACGCGAGGTCTTCGTATCCCGCCCGGATGTGCGGTTGGTTTTGGGCGCGGATCGGCTGTCTATTCCTATATCCTAACCGCAATCGGATCTGCCCAACAAGGCACAGATCGTGTATACGGGGGGAAGTTCAGGCCGGCGTTATGGGTCTGGGACAAAGAGAATGTGAGCGTCGCTTTTCAAGAAGGAGGGCGCTTTTATGTTCCCCAAAAGAGGAAAAAGGGTATCATTAATAATGTTCATCTGCGTCGTTTTGAACCATTTTCCAGTAATCCATTTTAATAGTAGTTAACACATCCTGGTCGTCGGTAGTACCCACAGGGTGTGGCTGTCATATCAATATTGCAGGTCATAGGCGACAGAGTGACGGTAGGTTCAATATAACCCAACTTTTTCCAGCCAATTTATCCGCTCATTTTTCGGTGTGAGTTCCAAGGAGGGAGAAACATGAAAAAGAATTACTTCTTTTTTCTAATGATCCTGGGATTAGCTCTTGCGCTGGCTCTTATCGAGCCAAATCCCGCCACTGCGACTCAATTAATACAGGGTGGAGGAGTCTCTGGATCTGTCGGCGATCCGGCAGACATGTACCTGGAATTTTCACTTTCCGGAGCCGATTTCGTGGAACCCCGTGCATCCTTCTATGAGGGCGTATTTACGGGCGGCGAAATCAAACTCTCCGGCAAGGCGATCGTCTCCCGCGGCGGGGAGGGATCCTGGGTGATTCTCAATGCAAACGTAGGAGATCAATCTATTCACTATCCACCAGAGGGCAGCGATGGTTTCCTACAAGATGGTACCTTCGAATATCCATTTACCCTGTCTTTTACCGTGCCACCTGATTACCCTGTCAACTATGTCCAAGGGGGTGTTAGCTTAGAAGTATGCGGCGCATCTTTTTGCGCCCCAATAACGATCGGATTCCAGGCCAACATCCCGGGAAACGCACCCCCTGAACCGGATAAACCCAACTTGCCCGAAAAAATCAAATGTACGGGCCGTGACTCTGGGGCAAGGTTTTCCGACTTTTATGGCGAAGTACTCATTTCGGCTTGCGATGATCGCGATGATGAACGTCCTGCAGAACGTGATATGGTGTTGGTCGAGGGAGAACATATTCGAACCGGCGGAGATAGCATGGCCATCATCAGTTATGGAGATGGCAGTACCTTTATAATGAAATCTCGCTCTCATGTTGTGCTTGGGAATGCCCCGGAGAAGAAAAGCAAGCTGTCGCTGGTCGCTGGTCAGATATGGGTGAACGTAAAGAAGATGATCACGGATGGCACCCTGGATGTGACCATGAATCAGGCAATAGCAGGCACCAAAGGAACAACCTTCGTGCTGGAGGATGATGGCCAGGTTTCCACGCTTAAGGTGTTTGAAGGAACCCTGTCATTTACTTCTCTAGCCAACGGCAAAAGTGTTGACGTTCATGCCGGAGAAAGCATCAGCGCCGATCGCCAAGGCCTCTCGGAAATTCTTGCGATCGACATAGCCAGCGAAATGGCCGACTGGCCTGAGGTATACCAGGAACCAGGCGATCAGGAGCAGCAAACCCATCCCGAGCCAGTTCAAACCAACCGGACAATGATTACTTTGCTCGTTGTGGCAGCCACTGCAGGTGGCTTGCTTATCGCAGGTGTGGTCGTCATTTTAATCATCGCTACTGGCATATTAAAAAGAGCCCCTACAGTGGCAAAGCGCGACAACATCTTTGCGTCTGCAAACAATCTCCGCGTCCAGGCTGTTGATCACCCGCAAAGGACTTCTCAGCCTGCTGTCCCCAGGCAGCCATCCAAAGATACCCGATTTCCAATTTGGATCGTCGCAGTTGTTCTGGCCCTGACAGGGATCGTTTGTTTGGGGATGATATTGGTTAGCCTCTATTTCATTCCACAATTGATTAAATTACCGGATAACGTTTCCCAGGCCGTTGCCACAAGCACAATGGATATAACACCCTTGGCGCAGGGAGCTGCTCGAACCGCTACGCAACAACCCATCGATTCTAACCCACAATCGCCGACCATGACGCCGCTCACGACACCGGGCTTCTCCTGCCCGGGGGCGCCTGCATCTCGCTTGCAGGTGGGCAGCCAGGCTGCAGTGGGCGATGTGGGCGGCTACAGCCTGACTATCTTCGCCGAGCCGGGCGATGAATTTGCTGAATTATTTTATCTTGAAGAGGGAGATCTGCTTAAGATTATTAACGGACCCATTTGCTCCAAAAACCAATTGTGGTGGGAGATCCAACGCGATTCAGGCCATACCGGCTGGGCGCCAGAGAGTAGCGAAACGGGAGACTATCTGCTTAATCCATAATTTAAAGATCTGCAATCGAGGGGTTAGCATGAACAAGAAAGATGTATTCATCCCACTCTTTGTAATTATCATGATTACACTGGCTTGACCCATTAGCCATGAAGGTATTGCGATTGGTGATAATCCAGAAATCGATGAAATTGAAGACATGACTGCAACCGAACAGCATGCGCAACCATCGTTGCCAATCCAGGCTGTTTCGACATCTGAACCAACTTCTCAACCTGTGGTACCGCAAAGTTTTGAAGTAGAGACGGAAAATGCCGGCCCAAAGGAATATTCGGTTACTGCTACGAACTTTGAATATACCTGCCAGGTGAATGGGAATGTGACGGTCGAATTCAATTTCAAGGGTGACCCGACAACAAGCCGGGCATGCGCACTTAAGCCATGAAATATGCCCCCACAAAAGCCGCGCCGGCCAGGCAGGAAGGCAGCGCCACGATCACCAGCACCACAATTCCCCAGCGGACCGATTTCTTGCTCAAGATCAGAAACGCGCCGGCCGCGCTGGCGGCGACGGAGAGCAGGAAAAACAGGCCGCTGCAAACGACTGTCCCGAGCGCCTGATTGCTTACTTGCGGGGCAGGCTGAGGGATAGGATCTTCTGCCTGCTCGGGCAGGTCCGGGTAACCATAGCTGGTTTCCACGCGTGCGATAAATTCAAGCAGGTTGATCTCTCCACGCTGATAACGGTCAGAATCGCTCATCGCAACCTGAAGGGTGAGTTCTGTCTGATTGTCCGGAACGATAATCATCAGGGTGGTTTGTTCCACATCGGGATATAGATTGGCGACCAGGTTCAGCGCCATGACCCATTGATCAAACACATCAATCTTCTCGGCATAAATCTCTGAAAAATACGACAGGTAGACATCCGTTTCCGTCACGCGCAGTTCGAACGGCTCGATGCCGATGGCGTACAGTTCATCCCACAGCACCACGTCCACCGGGCGCAAGTCCCGATAATCCACGCGCGCCAAAAACGCCGCGCCGTCCAGCTCACCCAGCGCCGTCTGGCGCACATCATCCGCCGCTGCCTGCAGCCGCCCGTACGGGTGATCGAGGTAAGTAATATGGACTGTCACCTGCCCAGCTTGCGGAGCGGCCAGTCTCGTCCTCTCCATTGCTGCGAACAGGCGCTCAAAGAAGGTCTCCTGATCGAGGTCGGGCGGCAGCGCCACCGTAATCTCGATGCCGTTCTCTGACACGCTGATAGCGTCCAACACCAGCCCAACCTTATCCGAAATAGCATCGGCATCAGGACCCTCCGACTGGGCCAAAGCTGGGCGGCCGCCGATCAACAGGAACAGGCCCGCCACTACGAGCAGGATCAGGCGCGATGCGGAAAATTTTGAGTTCTTCATTTTGCCCCCTCATACAGACGGTTAAGCCGGATGAAAGCGCGGTCGTAAGCCTTGATATACGCTGCTGCCCCCGGAAAACCATCAATAATCTGAGCCTCCAGTTCTTCGATCGCTTTTAAATGAGCATCTCCCGGTGAGGCGCCGGTCTGAAGGTGTTTGTGATAGAAAACCAGATAGTCGTTATAGTGATCTGGCGCGCGGCAGGTCGACATCTGGATCACCGCGGAGATGCCGCCGCGTAAGACATCTTCATAGCTGGTGAGTTCAATATTCTGCAGATCTTCGGGCGTAAACTTGCTTTTGATATAAGTATCGATCTCTCCTTTGACATACTCACGCGGGCTGGGTGGTTTGCGCAGGTATTGGATGAGATCTTCGGTATAGAACAGCCACCTGCCTCTGCCGGCGATCTCTTCCTGCACGATGCGGTTGATGCGCTGCCGCCGCATATATTCCTCGGTGGCCTGGTCGATCGCCTGCTCTAGCAACCGCTCTTTTTCACGTTCGATTTTGCGGTCGTCGGCAAGGGATTGCAGATGCTTCTCGCAATCCGCTCGCGATGTGTATCCTACGCAATCATGATTGTTCGGATAAATGAACGTGTCGCCATAATGGGTCAACAACTCGAGGCTGGATAGAAACTCCGCGATACGCGCGCGTTCTTCAGTCGAGAGCGCCTGGCCCTCTTTGGTCTCTTCAAACCCGCGCAGATCACCTTCGGTGAAAAGAATGTACATCAGGCCGGTCAGCAGCGGATCCTGGTATTCATCCGGATCCGGTTCTGGCGGCACCTCTTCCGGTTTTTCCACTTCCGTTTCGGGTGGCTGGGCGGCGGGTTCATTTCCCGCGGAGACGCCGCCGCTGAAGTCAACGCCTTCTGGCCCTGGGCAGGGGTGCGTCAGCGGGACGGTTTTCTCGAGTGCAAAAGCGGGCAGCTTGCCAGGCACCTGATCAGCACGGCACGCCTCGGTATCGTATAAGGCTGCCATTTGCACAGGTAGGTGATATTCAGGCAGCGATTTTTCGGTTCCACCTTTACCGCTGTAAAAGAGCGAATCGATTTCCTTCGTCTCCCCAGCTTGCAGCGAGATCGGATTATGCCACGCTGTTCCGCTTTCGTTTAAATTGTGCGTGTACATTAACAGATACACCCGAATCGGGTCGCTGGTATGGTTCGCCGCCCGCAGTGTTTTGGTCTGGCATGTCCAGGCAATTTTGCCCTTGTTTTCGGAGAAGTCGTCGAAACTAACTTCATAAGACGAGGAGGGGACCACACACTGAGCATCCAGGGCTGGTCGGGGCAGCCCATTTGCATCATCATATGCGGATCTTGAGGGGGGAAGATGGGTGAACGAGAGCAGGAACAAACTAAGAACGGCGAGAAACGATGCAGCTTTCTTGCGATTCATCATTGATTGATCTCCTATCCCGTTCGTGGCGCATTTTCATGCCGCGTCTGGCTAAACCAGTTGGTGGAGAATACCAAAGAAAATTGCCTGCAAACATTCTACTGGCTTAGCATCTTGGAATGATCATCTAAATTGTACCATTTTTCACACATGTGGCTTGCATTTTGAGTTCATTATTTATGATGCAGAAAACTTGGCCAAGAAAATATACTTTCAATCCGAAGGGTAATCCTGCTAGAAAATCATCCCAAAACGGCTTAAACACTTGAGAATTCTATCCGTAGGGTAAACGCATCTAATCCACTTATACTGGTTTGCTCAGGCGGGCAGCCAAATATGACGTATATAAATAAGTGATGGACCTTTATCTGGCCAACATGAAGCGTATATTCCAAGTATGGCAGTTAAAAAATTTTGATGCGTTTACTCTAATTCTTTCCGATCCTCTAAACCACGGCAATCGATTCTAAATATAATAAAATCACGCCTTTGTAAAGCAGTTACATTCTCGGGACCAAGGAGAAACCATGCCCGCCCACGCCATTACTGCCGAAAACTTGACCTATCGCTATGGCGATTTGCTTGCCGTTGACCACATCAATTTTCGGTGGCCGAAGGTGAAATATTGGATTTCCTTGGCCCGAATGGCGCCCGCAAAACCACCACCGTCAAGATGCTCACCGGCCAGATGAGCCCCAAAGAAGGCAAAGCCACTCTGCTGGGCATGGACATTACCAAGCAAACTGAATAGTGCAGGCGCAGATCGGCGTTTGCTTTGAGATTGCCAATCTATATGAACAGATGACCGGGATAGAGAATTTGAAGTTGTTTGCGCAGCAATTCAGCGTCAAGAATTTCGATGCGCGTGTCCTGCTTGAGCGCGTTGGATTGGGTGAACGCGGCACAGCCCGAGTGGAGGGATACTCCAAAGGCATGGAACAGTGACCTGCCCTGAGGAATATGTAAAGTAAGAAAGGAAATAACTGAATGTTCCCCCAGACCGTTCCCATAGAGTCTTAAGGGAGGAACAAATTCGATTGCTATGTTCATTCCTCTTGCAGGACAGCGTGGAGAATATCCACTACCTCATCAAAGGAGATTCCGCTCGCGAAGTAATACTCCCCGCAATAACGATCCCATCTCGCCCTCATGGTCGAATCGGCCTGGATCGTGCGGACAATTGCGTTGCTGTTCTTTAACGCATCAAGGGACATTCTTTTCTGAGCCGTTGCATTCAATGCAGTTTTCAAAACAGTTTGGTCAATCGACTGTCGGTATGTTTTTGTCAGGATATAGACATCATAGAAATCTCTCGGCCGAGTATTGAGTACGCTCCTGCGCAAAATGGTTTCAATCTTCTCCGCCAGGATTGTTTCAAGGTTGTAAGCCCAGACCTCAATCCGTTTGTCTTCAAATGCCGATGGAAAGGAATAACAAACCGCTTCAGGGGTGATGACATCTCCTGTAGTCACATCGATCTTCAGCGGTGTCTGGATGGTTTCAAACCTGGCCAACAGCGACACTCGAAAGCCGCCATATTCATCATCTTCACGGATCGGAGCAACATGATCCAGGGTAAAGAGAACTTCATCCGCTAGAGGAATAGCACAGATCTCCAGGAACGCCGCACGGATCGTCTCCACCATCATGGGAAAATTCCTCAGAGTTGCATCCATATCCATGGTGGTCCGGCTGCTGATCCCGACCATAGAAGCAATTAGCATGCCGCCTTTGAGAACAATCCGGTCCTGATATTTCGAAATCGAAATTCGTTCCAGCAATCGCTCCAGCATGAAATTCTGTAAAACTGCTTGGGCAGGAATACGGTGTTTGATCGCCAGGTTCTTGATTTTCGCCTTGAACTGCATCACGTTGCTCATAGAAGAACCTCTATGGTTGCCCTGACGATTTTCTGGATGCGGAATTGTTGAGCGTAAGAATAGAGCAGATCAATGTTTCTTTCTTTTTTCCTCACATAACGCTTCAACGCTTCGTTTATGAACTGGATATCCATCTGGTTCCGGCTGCGCAGGATGTCACAGATGGTTCGTTCGAGATTGTAGGTTTTGATTTCGTTCCCGTTCGGCGTCTTTGCCATGCTTTCACCCAATAAATGCAAT
>JBGSJZ010000093.1:0-3818 GCA_041741455.1 Anaerolineaceae bacterium
CGTTCCCCGAAGCGTTCGGTTCGCGAACAGGAAGAGGAGGAGGTGATCGACGCGGAATGGTGGTACGAGACATCACAGTAAACATGCAAGCGCGACATCTTCTGCGGAAAGCAGGAGGTGTCTCGTGAAAGGATCAGTAGAGCATTGATCCTTTTACGAGACATGCGGAGGAAATTTGGCAAAAATCATTGATCGACTGTCCGAAAAAATCCCCTGGCTGCAAAAAGTGGCCGCCCTGCACGTTCCCGACGATTTACGGGTGGGTGAGATTGATCTGTCCTTTACCCCAAACCGCGAACAGATGGAGTACCTGTGTTTCCACGTCCAGGAACGGGAGGGCGGACAAGTCTATGAGGGCTACCGGGTCGTGCGTTTACTTCAGTTGAAATACATCTCACTCGAAGCGCGCCGGGATGCAGGGCTGCTGCAAAAGATGCGCACGATTCTACGCGGTCTGTATGGATCCAACGTGGACCTGGTCTACCTGGCTGCCGGCATTTTCGAACAGCCGCGCATTGGCATCGTGCAGTGTTACGGAGTATCGGCATTTTGCCCCAACAAAGACGAAGCTATCCGCCGGTCGGCCCAGATGCTGATGGCGCTCAAGGCCGCGATGGTCGGCGCTTACCGCCAGATCCGCCTGGAGCCACTCACCCCCACAATTGCGCAGTGGGTCGCGAATGCCTTTACCCAGATGCGCTTCGCATTGGTGACTGTCGGCCATCCGGATCCGCGCGAGAACGCGCGTGGCGGGGACGCATCTCTGCGCGATCCACTGACATCCGGACAGCCAGGTGCGCAGCAGTATTCCATGCAGCAAAACGAGCTGCTCTTCCGCGGCATGAGCGGTCTTGGTGAAGAATTTATGCTGCTGGTGATGGCCAGCCACGTCAACCTGGCCGACATTACCACCATGCTTTCGGGTTTGTTGGAGGATACCTCTGTTTACGCCTCCCGCCAAACTGGGGCACGCGCTGCATCCTTTGGCATCAGCCTGCCTGCAATCCTCACCGGTGGGCTGGCCGAAAATGCATCTCATTCCTACAACACCAACCAGTCCACCGGCCTGACCGAAGGACAATCGACCACGGACGGGGTTGCGAATGCGGAAGGCCAGGCACATACGGTAGGGCATGCCAGTTCGCGCGGCTGGGCGCATACCGTAGGGGTTTCGGAAACCGACACCACCGGCACCTCGGTTACCCAAGGCACGGCGGTCAGCCATGGCACTGCTCATACTGAAGGCACAGCGGTCACCGACGGCTCCTCGCACACAGAATCATCCTCCACCGCGGTTTCCCATTCGGATAGTTCCGGTTATGGGGTGAACGGCGGGGTAGGCGGCAGTATCGCCCCGGCCGGAGTAGGCCTTTCGGCCAACGTAGGCGGTAACGCCAGCTGGGGATCCTCGGACGGTATAACCAATAGCAGCGGGTCGGCAGACAGCTCCATGCACTCGGTCACATCGAGCCAGGCGGATACAGTTTCAGATAGCACCACCCAAAGCCAGTCCAGCACCAACTCTCAGAGTCATTCAACGACCCAATCGGAGGCCTGGACCACCTCAGGATCGGAAACGGATTCGGTCGCCGATACGGCCAGCACCTCAACTACCAAAAGTCACGCCGATTCGCACAGCACTGCCAATTCAGAGACCAAGGGTTCCGGCATCGGACAGGTGATCGGTCGGGGGTTCAGCTCCGGGATGAGCGTTGGCGTCGCGCCATCTTTCTCGCTGTCCAACAGTTACCAATGGCAGGACGATCCCAATATCCTGCTCACCGAGATCATGCGTACCCAGCGCAAGCTGCTGGATATTGCCAGCCGGGAAGGAGCTTTTTATACCGATGTCTATGGGCTGGCGCGCAGCGAACAAGGCGCGCAGGCATTAATGGGTCTGATCCCAGAAGCCTTTCATGGCACGGAAGATGTGGTAGCCGGGGTCCAAACACGCAGTCTGAACGAGGAAGAGCAGGCTTATATCAGCCTGCATGCGCGCGCCTTTACCCCTTCCACACGGGTCGAAACGATCCCGGAAGCGATGAGTGGTTACGCCGATTCGACCCTGCTGACCATGCTGCAGCTGGCAGCCTATACCGCTCCTGGCACCTTTGAGCAAGGGTCCGCCCTGACCATCCAGGAGGAAACACCCGCCTTTGCTTTTTATCCCGAGATGGCCGGCGACCTGACCCTGGGCCGGCAGTGGTCGACCGAAACCGGGCAGCTCACCGATGTGTTTTTACGCCTCGATCCGCAGCGGCACTTCCATACCGCTTTTGTTGGCGACACCGGATTTGGTAAATCCATCGCCGCCGAACGCCTGGCCTACGAGACAACCCGCTTTTGGCACTACCGCACAATCGTCCTGGACTTCGGGCAGGGTTGGCGCAAAGCACTGCACTGGCCTGGCCTGATCTACCGCGAACCAGGTCGCAATGAAGAACACATCGACATTCGCCAGTTGTATCCCGCCTCGCCGCGGCCATTGCGCTGGAACATCCTGCAGGTGCCGCAGCGCATCGACCCGGCTCGCTACCGCAGCATGATCGCAGAATTATTTGCCAATGCCGGGCGGATGGGTCCGCGCCAACTGGGCTTTATGCGCCGCGCGCTGACCGAGATCTACACCCAGGCAGGGGTGTTGACCAGCGATCCCAAGGTGCAGCGCGGGGAGATGGGCAGCTTGCTGAACTTTGCTGAAGTCAACGTAGTCTGCCAGGCGCGCAGTGCTCGTTCCCTGCCAGTAGATGATGTGGTGGTTGGAACTGCTTTGGAGCGGCTTGACCCGCAGGATTTACAAGCGTTGGCTGTTTATCGCAGCGCCACCCTCAGCGTGGTGAACTGGGTGGAACGCCTGCGCTCTTATCAGAAAGAGTTCGAGCGCGACCAGGCCAGCCGGACCAGCCTGGAAGGGGTGCTGCTGCGGCTGGAGCAGTTTGCTGAAGAAACCATGGCCCGCCAGTACGGGCCGGGCCGCAGCGCGGAGCCGGTCGAAGACCTGGGGCTGCTCGGAAATCCGGAGGACCGCTGGGGAATCACCGTGATCGAGGGTGGGGCAGAGATGGATGAGTATCCCAAGGCAGCCTTGCTCTCGCTCTTATCCAGCATCCTCTATTTCGATGCCGTTGCCCGCCGGCGGGAAGCGCTGGATGGCTACCGTGCTTTTCCAAAAATGCAGATCTTCTTTGAAGAAGCCAACAAGGTTCTGACCGGTGTGTCGGGCGGCGCAGCATCCGATCAGAATGCCGGCGAGGGTGGAAACCCGGTCAGCCACATCTTCCAAACCATGTGGCGGGATGGGCGCAAGTACGGCGTGTACCTGCACCTGATGGCCCAGACCGTCAGCGAACTGCCATCCGGGATCCTCTCTTCCTGCGCCAACCTGTTCGTCTTCCAGACCAAAGATGCCAAAGATCGCGACATGATCCTCCCCCATCTGGGCCGCTCGGAAAAAGGTTTGGTCAACACCGAATACAAGCGCTACCTCGCGCGCATTCCGAGAACATTCGCGATTGCCAAGCTGGGTTACAGCGCGGACGTTCATGAACTGGAACCGGTGCTGATCCGCTCGATGATGGTCGAATGTGATGAGCCATCCGAGCAGGAAATCATTCAAGAACTGGGGCGAGTATCCCTGCGCCCTACTGTCGAAGAAATCCTCCGTTCGTAGAAACCAAATTTCAGACAAGGAAAAACATGCAAACCAAGAAACGTTCCCCCTTTACCGCCATCGTCCTGGCCGTCATCATCGGGCTGCTGGTAATCGCCCTGTTGAACGGCGTCGTGCGCCCGACCCAGGTGGTCGTCGCCCGTGTCCC
>JBGSJZ010000094.1:0-88290 GCA_041741455.1 Anaerolineaceae bacterium
GCTGGTGGTAATGGAGATGAACGGACCGCAGTTGAAGGCGGTATTGGAGCGCGCCTACCGGAACTACTACTACTACAAGTATGTTCCCGGCTATGGCGGCTACTCCTACTACACCACCTGTATGATCGATACGGATAAGAACAACAACATCAAGTATTGGGATACCTACCCGTTGCTGCCTTCTGGAAACAATGTGCTGGAATTGCTCATTAACGGAGTTCCAGTTGACTTCACGGATGCAGACACTTATTACAATGTGTCTACGGTGAACTACCTGGCGGCAGGTTCCTGCAACTTCAACAATGCTGGTGTTTCGCTCTGGCCGTTGAACCAAATTGTTGCAGATACCCAGTACTACGTCCGGGACGCCGTGATCGAATATGTCCAGGATCTGAACGATCCAACCCCAGTCGTTATCCACCCGGTGATCGAAGGGCGCCTGATCTTCGATACATTCTCGATCAAGAGTTTCATGCCCATCATCGGCCGCTAATTTACTCAATCTTGCACTGTAGTTCTCGAGGGCGGGGTTTCCCCGCCCTCGAATGCTTTGGTTGATTGGATTTGCCTATGCAAACAGCTTAGTCAATTTAACTTTTGCAGTAAAGGTAAGCTGGCGACCGTGGTGAAAAACGATCGGTTTTGGAATTCTTGCTTCTCTGTATCCGGATTAATTACCAGTAATTGAAGTTAGTCTAGCGTCGGATGATCGGCAGGAATACGTCGGTCACTTTTTCAGCCTTAAATCCGAATTGGATACCGTTCCACCACGTAATCCCGGCCATCGCTTTCATTCCGTGAGTAAACAAGTAGCCATCAAATTGTTGGTCATCTGAAAAATCGCCAGGTGTGTGATTGAAGTCAACATAAAACTCAATCTTTTGATCCGGCCCCCAATCGGGATCAATCGGGTAGGTCGTTGTACGAACATACCCGTGCACGCTAAAAGTCTCTCCGTTATCAAAAACCAGTACCCCGCCAATATTCGGTTGACCGGAGACGTCACTGAGAGCATCCAGTCTCAAAGTCGTTAGCCAGCCATCATATTCGAATCGGTACTTTCCCAGGAAAACGGTCTTGGAAAGGGCCAGTGATTCGGGTGTTGCCCCGGCAGTCAACTCACTGGATTTCGCCAGCTTACTGGCAAAAAAGCCATAAGGTGTGTTATTCCAGTATGTCATACCAGCCATGGTATTTTTATTGTGGGTGAATAGAAATCCTTCAAATTTTTGATCATCACCCGGGTCGGAAGTGTTATTAAAATCGATATAGAACTGAAGTTTATGGTCGGGCCAGGTCGGATCACTGACTGGGTATTCCCACGTTCGTACATAACCACGAACATTATGGAGAACACTGCTCGAATCCAGGTAAAGTCCCAGGATATTTGGAGCACCCTCCACCGGATTATCAGATGTGCCATACAGCCATAAACCGCCTTCCCACCCATCATGATTCATTGTGTAAATTCCTTCAAAGTCAGCTTTCTCGATGGGTGAGACCCCATAGATTCTTAAGGATGGATCTCCCATCAAGTGGAATTTCCAGGGTTGATGGGCTGTGGCAACCACATACCAATCGGGTGAGCTGAGTGAGGCTGGGATCGGGTGAAGCTGATAATACCGGTTCACCATATAGTTCCACATATCACCAACTGTCAGTGCGCCCATGATTCGGCCTTCAAAAAAGCTTTTAATCAGGTCCCGACCAACGGGTTGTGAACCTGTAACACCGCCGACATACGCTACTGCTCCTTGTGTACTTTCGACCAGGACAGCTTCCGCAAAACTGCGCGGATTATCGGTAACTTGGAGGGGAGCCGGTTGGGGAGGGGTGGAGGTAAAAGTTTCACCGGCATTTGTTCCTGTGTGATGAACCCCGTTCACATCTGTGTACGGAGTGTACGGAGGATCCGTTGTGTAATGGGCAGTACTACAGGCCATTCCAAACATGATGGTTGGCATGGTCGTGTTTGTCAGGGAGGGTAAATCTTCATAGCGGTATTCATCGGTTGGAATCTGCCAGCCGTAATCTGAACCATGTCCCATATACATCGTAAAACCGGCGCCAAGATTAATTGTATTGTTGATGGTAGTAGATGTTGGGAAATCTGTAACAGGACAGGCAGCATTGCCCGGTTGGTATAACTTGGTAAAAGAATAACCACTCAAGAAGCTGCTTGCAATCGTTTCCGTATCCTGGCAAAAATAATTCTGCCAATCGATGGTTGTTACGGAAAGTGCTCTTTTTGCCCAATCAGCCTGATAAGCATTATTCTCATAGGTGATTACTTTTTCGATGTAATTTTGAATTTCGCCCTGCGTATTGGCCGGGATTCTTCCAACCGCAATATCTGGATTAAGATCTACTTGGTCAACATTGACTGTACCGGTGATTGTTTCGCCGTGTAACTCCCCATAATAACCGTTTTGGTTCATATCCCAGGATTCCAATGTGTGCCGGTCTGATTCATACAAATCCGCATAATAAAGATCACCCGAGTAAAATGCTCGGTTGTAAGCAACTTCTGTGGCTCGGTCAGTCATCGTGTAGCGCATTGGGAACTTGTCGGCATCTCCCACCAATATCACATAATCCGTATCTGCAGCCCAATCATATCTGGCAATTCCCATTTTGATTCTTTCGGGAGAATCGTTACCTTGGTATTTATACATTTGATCAAGATTCTGCCAGGATTGAATGTATGCTGACATTCCTGACCAATCTTTGTGCTCCTTCAATGGTTGCAGAATTTCCAGGTCGTTCTGATCAGCCAGGATTAACAACCTGACCAACGGATCCTGTAAAGAAAATTCGTGCAAATTTGAAAAGTCAGTTGTGAAGTTAGCTGGATTATCTTCATGAATCGCCGGAGTGTCTGATTCAATTCGTACGCCAATCCTTATTGTGCTTCCGGGGATTGCGCTAACCTCATACAGCGGAATGCCCACTTCGTAGACCCGATGATTGGTGGTGGACAGGGGAGTAACTCCGAATCCGGCTGAAAATTTCGCGCTTGAGGTGTTGCAGGTGCTCCAGGATGCAGGACCTAAATAGTACATCAAGCATGGAAGGTGATCGGGAAGAAAAACCGAATAATGAATGTCCACTCCAGAAGTAATCAATTTATCCCCATTGACATCGAAAGTTATATTCACGTAATCCGAAGAACTGGCTACCGTGTCAGGAGTTATATCGAACAACATATACAGGGCTGTGGCGTCATGCATCACGAACAGGGTACCTTTATCCAGAGGAACCTGGGTTGCCCCTTGCCATTCCCCCAGATTTACCACACCATCCAACCTGGGTGAACGGTCCGGATAATAACTATACCTGAGGACTTTATCCGCAGCTTCCTGGTTATCAGGCTGTGCATTTGTTGGGGAGAAAACCATCAATGCTAAATGAATAACCAGAACTATGGCCAGAAACTTCTGGAAAGCTTTCATTTCATCCTCCTTGTCTTTTTATTTGCATAAAGGATCGTGTGAAAAAACCCTTCCCTCAAATTAAAAACATACTTGACATCCTGCCTGGTTTTGATGCTGAGGATGAAGTCAAATAGTATTGCCTGAATATTGAGGATGCTGCCGGGTTCGGTGGACTTCATCAACTTGAGTTATTCAATGAAGGCTGTAAAAACAATATAGCACTTTACAACACTTGTTTCAATCAAGAGTATTTGAGGAGTTGAAAATGGTCTGGGTGGTTTACAAAAATAAGGTCCAAAAAATAGTGATCATATCAAGTCAGTGATGTTATGAAAGTAAAAATCTCTGGTGCGATCAATAAAGCTGCAATCATTTTGTGTAAAATTGAATGTATTATCCTGACCGCCTCAATTGTCTGTCCTAATTGTATGAACTTCATTTCCGCGGCGAACCGTTCGTAATATTAGAAGATTCTTTAATTCCTCTCAAAACCATCCGCCACAAAGAAGCTCTCTGGCGGTTGTGCTATAATTCCGCCCTGAAAGGGCATTCTTTATGTTTCAAAAAATCATCAAAATTCTGGGCGGCGACCCCAATAAACGTGAAATTCAACGCAAGTCGCTGGTTGTAGAGCAGATTAATGCACTGGAGCCGGCCTTTGAGGCGCTGAGCGACGAAGCCCTGCGCGCCAAGACGGATGAATTCCGCGCCCGCCTGGCGGATGGCGAAACCCTGGACGATCTGCTGCCAGAGGCCTTTGCTGCGGTGCGCGAGGCCAGCAAACGCACCATCGGCCTGCGCCATTTTGATGTGCAAATGATTGGCGGCATGACCCTGCACGAGGGCAAGATCGCCGAGATGCGTACTGGTGAAGGCAAAACCCTGGTGGCCACCTTGCCGTTGTACTTGAACGCCCTGGCTGGCCAGGGCGCTCACCTGGTGACCGTCAACGATTACCTGGCCCGCCGCGATGCGCGCTGGATGGCGCCAATTTATAACGCACTCGGCCTGTCCGTCGGTGTGTTGCAGATGGCCGCCCGTACCGAGAACGGCCGCAACGCCTTCCTGGTGGACTTGAGCAAAGAAGCCCCGCACGAAGACCAGCACCAACTGGTTGTGGTATCCCGCAAAGGTGCCTATCAGGCGGACATCACCTACGGAACCAACTCCGAGTTTGGCTTTGATTACCTGCGAGATAACCTGACCAACCGGTTGGATGACCGCGTCCAGCGCGGCCACGCCTATGCCATCGTGGATGAGGTCGATAACATTCTGATCGATGAAGCCCGCACCCCGCTCATCATTTCCGGCCCGGCCTCGGAGGAGACCGAATGGTATGTCCGTTCGATTCAGGTGGTACGCCAGTTGAATCCCGAAGATTATGAAGTCGATGAAAAAAACCGGGTGGTCTCGCTGACCGAAATCGGTGAAGCACATGTGGAAGAGCTGCTCGGGATGACCCTGCGCGACCCGGAACGCCCGGAGGATATCACCCCGGAACAGGCCCGCATCATGGGTTACCTGGAACAAACCCTGCGGGCCCAGTTCCTCTACCGCAAGAACAAGGATTACCTGGTGCAGGGCGGCAAGGTGGTGATTGTAGACGAGTTCACCGGTCGCCTGATGCCCGGGCGCCGCTGGTCGGAAGGCTTGCACCAGGCGGTGGAGGCCAAGGAGGGGGTGAAAATCGAGCCTGAGAACATCACCTATGCCACCATCACCCTGCAAAACTATTTCCGCAAATACGCCAAACTGGCTGGCATGACTGGTACAGCCCTGACCGAGGCCGAAGAATTCTATAAAATCTACAAGCTGGACGTGCTACCGATTCCGATGAACCTGGAATACTCTGCCGCCCAAAATGAATCGCCGCTGGTGGAGGTGCAGGCCCGCGACGAAGATAATTACAAGTATTCATATTATGCCCAGCGCTCCGATCTGGAGCGTAAGCCGACCTACTACAGGCGCAAGGATTTCCCGGATGTGGTCTTCCGCAGCGAGGAGGCAAAGCTGCGCCAGATTTCGCTGGAGATCATCAAATTTCATGTCGTCGGCCGGCCGCAACTGATCGGTACCACTTCGGTTGAGCATTCCGAGCGGCTCTCCAACCGCCTGGAGGCCGAACCCATCCGCCGCCTGTTACAGGTGATGCTGCTGCGCAAAGCCTGGATGGACAAGAATAATGTGCAAATTGTCGAGCGCGCCATCCCCGAATTGGCTTTCATGAACAAGCCGCTGCTTGAGTTGGAAGCCGGTGAAATGCGCCCGCTGGCGCGCACCCTGGGCCTAACGCTCAACCTGGAAGAGCAAGCCAATCTGGATATTTTGTTGCAGGTTCTGGAACTCAAGCCCCAGCATGCTCCGCGCCTGATCAAGGCATTGCAGGGCGGCATCCAGCATGCAGTCCTGAATGCCAAGAAGCATGACGAGGAATCATTGATTATCGCCCGGGCTGGCGCCTTTGGGGCGGTGACCATCGCGACCAATATGGCCGGCCGCGGTGTGGATATCCGCCTGGGCGGTGAATTACCCGACGAAGTGTTGCAGGATGCCATCCGTGTTCTGGTCAAGGCCGGCGTGCCGGACCCGTATGACCTGACTAACGAAGAACGACGCCAGGCCTTGCTGAAGATCCCGCCAGAAGAGTACGGAATCTACGAGGAATCCGTGCGCGCATTCATGCAATATCTGGAGGACATGGTGGCAGTGCGCGCCCTGGGTGGTCTGCACGTCATCGGCTCTGAACGGCACGAAGCCCGCCGGATTGACAACCAGCTGCGCGGCCGGGCTGCCCGCCAGGGCGACCCCGGTTCCAGCCGCTTTTTCCTATCGATGGAAGATGAATTGATGCGCCTGTTTGGCGGGGCCCAGGGTGAAAACCTGATGCGCCGCTTGAATCTGGATGACATGGTGCCGATCGAAAGCGGGGTGCTGGGCCGGCTGGTCGAACAATCCCAGATGCGTGTGGAAGGCTCCAACTTCGATGTGCGCAAGCATCTACTGGAATATGATGACGTTCTCAATAGCCAGCGCAAGCGGATCTATTCCCAGCGCGACCTGGTTTTCACCAAGGACGACCTTTCCGAAGATGTGTTGGAAATGCTGGAACTGGAATTAAAGGAGCGCGTTCCACAAAATTTGAAAGACGAGGAAGGTCCCTGGAAACTGCTCGGATTCTTGGAGCAGATTCAACCTCCGATCGATTTTGAGGATGGCTATTGCCCTTCTTACACTTTAAATTTACTGCTGGGCGATATTCAGAACCGCATGAAGCAGGGTGTCCAGCCGTTGACAGCCTTGCAGGATGCCCTGCTGGGACTGGCAGCCGAAGCCTTTGACGCCGAGCGCGAGCACGTGGAGCGCGGCGCCCGCACCATGCTGGAACGCACTTCTGAAAGCCTGGAAGCACAACTCAGCGAACACCTGGACGCCCTGGATGCCTTCTTCAGCACCGTACGCGATGGGCAGGAGGACGAGGAAACGCCGCGCCTGCGCCGGCCGCAGGAGGTGCTGGATGAATTGACCAACGCCGTGCGTATGCCCTTGCGCCTGAACTCCGATCAGATGCGCCTGTTGGTGGATGCTGACCCATCTCTGGAAGACCCGCTGCGCCGCCAGATTGAGCAGATGCTTATGGCAGTGGCAATCAACCGTAGCCTGGCCACGCTGGAACGCCGCCTGGAGGAACCGCTCAACCTGAAACCCTCAACCCTGATGGAACTGAGTTGGGATGAGGCTGCCGGGCAGATGCTGCGGTCGGTGGAGAATGTGTATGATAACCGGCGCGCTCGTTTGCTGGGGAGGGACGGGCAGATCGCCAGGGAATTGGAAAACTCGGTAGGCCGGCTGGGCGATACCGTTTTGGATCCGCGTTATCAAATCCAACTGTTGCGCCTGATGTCGGTTGGTCAACGGGTGGATTTTGACACCCGGACCCACCGGCGCAGTTCAGCTGCGTATAACCGCTTGAATTTCATCTATTTTGCCGCCCGCCTGCTGGAAAACACCCCACCGGAGCTTGTAACCCGGGATGTGCTGGATCACCTGTTGAATGCTCAAACTACCCTGCAAACCGCCTGGGGCCTGGCTGAATGGAATCGCCTGGCGATGGCCGGGGTGTCTTTGAGTCAGTTGGAGGAACGTGTGCGCCTGCCGATGCTGGACCTGGTAGGCGAGGAACGTTTTACCGAGCTTTCCGTTCTACCGATGATTGAGATTGGCGCAGCCGATCGTGATCATCTTGCGCCGGTACTAGGCAAGCGCATGCAAAATGAAATCTACCGCCAGTTGCTACTGAACGTCATCTCGGATCAGTGGGTGGAATACCTGACCAAAGTGGAGGCGCTGCGCGTCTCGATCGGCATGGAAGCATACGCCCAGCGCGACCCGCTGGTGGCCTACAAGGGCCAGGCTTCAGAGCTGTTCAAAGTCTTATTGACCGACATACGCATGGGTGTCATCACACGCATGTTTACTGTTCAACCACGGCGCAGCAATGTCGCTAACGTGGAACGCGAGGCGGCTGAACCGGAAGCCGGAGAACAAGGGCCAGACCTGGCAAACTCCGCCCCGGCTGAGGACCGCAAGAAGAAACGCCGCCGTCATTAATCAACGCTCCATAATCACCCTATGGGTCATTAAGATCCTTAGGGTGATTATTTTTTACTTGAAAAGCTTTCAAAAACTTGAATTTCCACGTCTAATTTTCTTAAATTCAATTGGCACGATTCAGATTCTCTTGTTATAATCAGCAGTAACTTATCCACATCGGAGTACAAACAGTATGGACCAACAGGACAACCAACTCGAGCAGGGGGCTACGCCCGAGAACAATAACCAAGAGAACCACGATATGGCCTCCTTGCTCGAACAAGAAGGTACCGGTATTGATTTCCCCACTACTGGGGAAATTCGTTCTGGCGTCATTGCCAGCCTTTCTCCGGGACAGATTCTTGTCAGCGTCGGCACCAAGTCAGAAGGTGTCATTACCGGCAAGGAATATGAACAGATTCCACAGGAAGAACTGGACGCCCTCAAGGTCGGCCAGGAAATCCCGGTCTATGTCCTCAATCCCGAGGATTCCAACGGCAATCTCGTTCTTTCATATATGCGGGCGCGTGAAGAGCGTTCCTGGGAAGAAGCTGAAACGCTCAAAGCTTCCCGGGCCAGCTATCACAGCCGCATTATTGGCTACAACAAGGGCGGTCTGATCGTCCCGGTGGGTGGTTTGCGCGGTTTTGTGCCGGCCTCACAGGTCAGCCTGTCTCGGCGCGCCAACCTGCAGGGAGATACTCCCGAGCAGCGCTTTGGCCGCATGGTCAACCAGGAAATTGACGTTCTGGTCATCGAAGTTGACCGTGAACGCCGCCGCCTGATCCTCTCCGAACGCCAGGCTTCCCCTGAAACTCGCGAAACTCTCAAGGAACGCGTGATCGATGACCTGCATGAAGGCGATGTGCGCACCGGGCGGGTCACAAGCCTGGCTGAATTTGGTGCTTTCGTCAACATCAGCGGTGCCGATGGCCTGGTGCACCTCTCTGAGATTTCCTGGGAACGCATTAATCACCCCGGTGATCTGCTCAAGGTTGGCCAGGAAGTTAAAGTCAGGGTCATCTCAATTGACCGCGACAAGAAGCGTATCGGACTCTCCATCCGCCAGCTCCAGGAAGACCCCTGGACCCAGCAGATCAGCAAGTACCAGGTTGGCATGCTGGTTGAAGGCACCATCACCCGCCTGACCAAGTTCGGCGCTTTTGCCCGCTTGCAAGGTGATGTGGAAGGCCTGATCCACATCTCGGAAGTTTCCGAACGCCGCATTGAACACCCCAAAGAGGTGCTCAAAGAAGGTGACGTAGTCACCCTGCGCATCATCAAGATTGACCCGGAAAACCACCGCATCGGCTTGAGCCTGCGTAAAGTGGAGTCGATGGCCTATGCTGACATGGACTGGCAATCCCTCTTGGATGAACAGAACGAACAGGCTGAAGAAGTGCAGGCTCCCCAAGTAGAGGAAGAGCCAGCGCCAATGGCTGAAGAAGTGCCGGCTTCCCAGGTAGAGCAAGAGCCAGCCCCTAAAGTTAAAAAAGTGCGAGCCCCAAAAGCTAAAGTAGTGCCAGCTCCACAGGCTGAAGAAGCACCAGCCCCACAGGCTGAAGAAGAGCCAGCTCCCCAGGCTGAAGAAGAGCCAGCTCCCCAGGTTGAAGAAGAATCTGGCGAAGAGCCCAAGTAACACTTGAAAGGAACATCAGAGCGCACCGCCTCGGTGCGCTCTTTTTCTACCCCATGAATGATTGGATCATTGATTCCCACGAAGATCTAGCCTATAACATCCTTGCCTTCGGCCGGGATTACCTCCTTTCCGCTGCCCAGACCCGCGCCCGCGAGGCCGGCGGCCCGACTCCCCAACGCAACGGGGATACCCTGCTTGGCTGGCCTGATTACCAGCGTGGCCGGGTCGGGCTGGTGTTTGCCACCCTGTTTGCCACCCCGCGCCGCTATGCCGAAGCCTGGGACGTGCAGTCCTATACCACCTTTACCCAGGGTCGTCTGCATTTCCACAACCAATTGGAGGTCTATCATCGACTGTGGGGCGAACACCCGGATAAATTCCAGCCAGTATTAAACCGCCGCCAATTGACCACGGTTTTACAGCCCTGGCAACATGAGGTCGATGCTACTACACAACCTCCAGTGGGCATGCTGGTTTTAATGGAAGGTGCCGAAGCCCTGGAAAGGCCGGAAGAGTTGGTGGAATACTGGGAACGGGGCGTGCGTATGGTCGGCCCGGTCTGGGCGGGCACTCGCTACTGCGGCGGCACCAAGGAATACGGCCCGTTCAGCCGGGATGGTCTCTGCCTGCTGGAGATCATGGCCGAACTCGGGATGATCCTTGACCTTTCGCATATGACCGAGCAATCTGCCCTGCAAGCGCTGGATTTCTTCCCCGGCCCGATCGTAGCCAGCCATGCCAATGCCCGTGCCATTTTGCGGGATGGCGGCGAGCGCCAGCTAACCGACCAGACCCTGCAGCGTCTGTTTGAACGGGATGGGGTAGTCGGCGTGGTCCCCTTGAACCAATTCCTGCGCCCGGGCATCCTCAAGAGCGACCCGCGTCGCGACACGCCGCTGGATTGGCTGGCGGTGCACATTGATCACATCTGCCAGTTAGCCGGGGATGCCCGGCATGTCGGTATTGGTACGGATTTTGATGGCGGATTCGGAGTTCAACACGTTCCGCCAGAAATTGATACAATTGCAGATATACAAAAACTGGTTCCACTGCTGGAAAAGCGGGGCTATTCTCCTGAAGATATGCAGGCCATTCTGGCCGGTAACTGGCAACGCCGGCTGGAAATGGCTCTGCCGGAATAAGTTTTTTAAAATCTTATTCGAAGAACCTGTCACTGTGAGCCCTTTCCGGGGCGTGGCAACCTCCCCAAAAGAGGTTTGCGATGACGATGGATCGATAAAGAGGAATTGAAATGGCTTTTACCCCCCAGATTGACGCCTCAAATTTTGTGCCCACCCGCCCGGTGCAGACACCGCGCCGCCGCGTTCGTATTGGCATTATTCTCACCCTGCTCGGTTACATCATGTTCCTGCTCGGCGCCCGTCCGGACCTGTTCGGTGCGGACCGCAGCCCGGTCATCGGTTTTGTGCAGATTGCGGTTTTCCTGGTCGGCCTGGGGGTGATCTGCATCGGCGGTTACATCAGCCTGATGGCACTCTGGAGGGGACAAACCCCCAGCATCGCCGCGGATATCGGCCAGCGCCTAGTAGCTACGGGCTTTGTATTGGCCATCTTCGCCGGTATGGCGGATATTTTTGGCTTTGGCAGCCATCCCTTGCCGGGCGTGCCGTATTTCGGCCCCTTGCAAGCCCGCGGCCTCATCATCGGCGAGGCCATTATTACCATCGGATTTTTGCTGTTGATTCCGCATCAGGAAAAAAAAGCAGAAAAGCAGAAGTAATAGAAGCCCGTTTTACAAATCCTTACAATATTGAACATTTCATCTGATGAGGCATGACTATGAACGGCACACTATGAAAAAATATTCGCCGATAATAGTATCAATAGGCGTGTTGATTGTTACAGTATTGATTGGGTTAATAACAAACCTCATTACGAATAATCCCCCTGTCTGGTTACAGACTTTATCTTCTCCAATATTATTAGTTGCATTGGTGATTCTTGCTGCAGGACTTGTTATCATTCAGATTCGCTCACAAAATGGCGTCCCCGCCACCCAAACTGGTAACCGAAATCAATCATCAGAATCACATGAGTATCAATTACCTTCTCGGCGATATCGAATAGGTAATATTTCAGCAAATGTCTTCATGGATCTAATGGGAGGAGGAGATTTTAGTTTTGATTGTAACAATCTTAATTTTGAATATGAGCATGTTGTTGAACCTTTACCGGAGTCGATTGAAGCAAGAAGGGATTCTCGTCTAAAGCAATTAGAGTCTGATGCTCGAGAAAGAGGGCATGTTTTTTTCAACGGGCCAGCAATTCGTTTGCATTCGTTTTCTTTAAATATTATCCAGGCACCAAATGGACGAGAAGAGAAAAACCCAATTTTATTTTTTCGCCCAACCAGTTGGTATGACTATGCTCTCTCAAACAGAAATTTAGAGGAAAAGGTTCTGATCGCGGAGAGAAATGTAGTAACAACCATTAGAGATGAGTATGCTGACGAGAGTAAATTGGTAACTACAAGAACAATTCAGTGGATTAAACTTACCAATATTCTGACGGTAACAGTAATAATGGTTTCACAAGACGGTAAAATATTATTGGGACGACGAACAGATCGAGTAGATAACTCAAGAGGTGTTTTTGTCGCTTCGGCGGCAGAGAACATGCATCGCTGGAAAGATGAACCTTCAGATCCAAGCGATCAGTGGTCTTTGCCCAAAGGCATTGCTGATGTTGGAGATAATGTAACTTGGGATTATAGACCTTTTTCATGCCCCAACCCTTTCTTCACTGTGCTGCGTGGTCTGCGAGAAGAGTTGGCTGCCGAAATTGCCGATTCAGTAGCTATTGAAGATATAAAATTCTTAAGTCTTGCCTGGAATCTGACGCATTTCCAACCGCATTTAATCGCTTATGTTCCAGTAAAAATGTCCATGCAGGAAATTGAAAATATTCTGGATTCATCCAGGGGCGAAGATAATTGGGAAGCTAATGTAATACCTGTTGCATTTGAACCAAGCGGAAAATTGAAAGAGTTCCTGAAAAATTATGAATTTGCGGATATTAGCAAGGCGGCTATTCTTAGATCGTTAGTGCACATTTATGGCTATGAAGCTGTAAATAAGGGGCTTGGTTAGTTCGATAACTCAACCGAAAAAGTGTTCCCATTATTTAAAGTGGCAAGTAGAATTGTATTGATAAAATATCCTATCATTATCTCGAGATAATGAAAATTTGAGTGGTCGTCCCCTTTATAACAATATCCCTTCTTTGGAACAGTTAATCAGAGTCTTCGGAGGCAGTAACGTTTGATGCGCTCAGGGAGCGCACCTTTTACATACGGTCGATATTTTCCTCGGTCACAGGCAAGAAAAGAAAAAAGCCAGAAATGACAGCTGCGGCTCGTTCAGCCAGGGGCGCGGCCAGGCATAGATCATGCCGACCGTGGCTGCCACTGCGGCTGCATAATAATAAATCCACGGCTTCTTATTAAGGTACAGCAGGATCCCACAGGCAACCGCCACCGCAAACATGGCAATGATGGATACAAGCGGTCGGGCGGAAAGGGCATGCCCCGTGGTAATAATAAAAGCGGTCAATGGTCCGGTCAGGAATATCACTTTGAGCAAATCCGGCAGCCTGGTGCGCTGCAGAACCAGGTACAACCCGACCAGGGCAATCGTGCACCCAATGCGCAATGTGTCAGCAGGAAATACTAGCGGATTATTCGAATAAAACAGGGACTCCAGCAGGAAGTAAAGACCCAAATAAATCGCCAGGGTGAGCGCGATCATGATCAACCCGCCAATCGGGATCACCAGCAGGGGCAATCCGTAAGTACGGAACCAACTTTTACCAGTGGTCACTTCCGAAGACATCATTTTTTCTCTTCTATGGTTGTTGGGGTAGCCCAAAACGCCTGGTTTCAGTCCTCCTAAATGGACAATTTTTAACTCTCAAGACCTGGTTCACTGGCGGTGTTAGCGTCCAATCGCCCTGAGCATATCCCGGTTGGTATGAAATTTAAATTCCTCCAACCCCAGCTCAACTGCCCGGGCTTGTTCTGCTAGCGTCAGGCGGTGGATATCCGAGGCTGTAACCACCGGCTTGCCCAGCTCATCCAGGCGCTCGTGCAGGGCCGCCAGCGGCAGGGCAGGTAGCGGCTGCAGGGTGTGCAAGTATTGCAGCACCGCCCGTGCGCCGTTCACGCCATCCTTGTGGGCCAGCCCCACCAGCCCGTAACTGGCCTGGCGCGCCCAGCCGGCCACAAACGTATCCGGAATAATCCGGTGGAGCAGGGGCTCATACACTTCGTAGGAGATTCCATCCACCGGGTAACGCGGTTCGGCGGCTTTGACAAATTCCGAGCCGCGAATCGGTAAACCCAGGGCTTCATCCACCTGGTCGCCGATCGCAAAAATGACCGTATCCACGTTTAAGGTGCTCAGGATGCCCGTGCTGCGCGCCTTCATTTCACCATTCACCAGCGCCAGGGCATTTTCCTCCACCTCCAGTCCAATGACATCATTGGTGCTGCTGGGAAGGATGCGGCTGGGCGAAAGTAGGAAGCGTATGCGCAGGCTGCCGTTATTCACCGGGGGCACTATTTTTTCGCGTGAGGCATGGATCAGATCCCAGAAAGCGGTTGGTTCCTGCCCGACGGCCTGCATTTGTGGCAGCACCCGTTCCACTTCAGCCTGCAAATCCGCCATGTCCAGGGACCCGACCACGGTTTCCAGTTCCTTTTTGTCAAATTTAACTTCACCTGGGCCGCGGCGGGCAATGGAGATGACTTCCTCCACATGCAACATGGAGATCAGGTAGCGGGCGATATCCAGCATCACATTGCCCACCCCGATCACCGCCACCCGCCGGCCGATCGGGTATTCGCGCTGGCTGTAGGGCGGCAGCAGGTTGTAATGATAGACGATATCCTTGGCGTGAAAAACGCCCCGCAAATGCTCCCCCGGCAGCCCCAGCCATTTGGTGCCCTGGGCACCGGTGGTGACCAGGGTGGCCTGGAAGCCGAGCTGGCGTAAATCGGTGCGGCTCAAGTCGCCATTTTCAGCAATCAGCACATTGCCGAAGTAATGCAAGTTTTCCAGTGCTATTATCTGGCGGAACTGGTTGCGCAGCCCTTCTTTCATCTTGTGCTTGTCCGGAAAAATGCCATACTCTGCCAGGCCACCGGGTTTCAGATCGCGGTTGAATAATACCACCTGCACCCCATGCTGGGTGAGTTCCCGGGCGGCAAACAGGCCGGCCGGGCCGGCGCCTACCACAGCCACATAATAATGGGCGAGATCGCTCATGGATGGATAAAATTCCTCCGCATTCCATAATTCATTCAGGATAATTCCGGGCTTTTCAGGTTAATTATACCTGATTCGTTTTTCAAATCCTGCAGGTTATGCTATATTCAAAGAATAATGTATATTTTGATAATATTGCCTGTTACTATCCTTAGAATAGCGAACTTCATTCCCGACCTCCGCTTCCAGGTTGCCGGGCTTTCCCTCAACTGAATAAATAGTACTTGTATTGAAATTTGATAGAGGAAAAAATGACTACTTCACAACCCACTGCAGAACCAACCACCCCAATCCAACCGTCAGCCAAACGTACCTTGAAAATCGGGCCACCGTTCTGGACGATTGCGAGCATTATTTCCCTGGTCGTTAATTTAATCCTGATCGTGGTCATCCTGGTATTGGCCGGGCAGATTTTTAAAGTTAAATCCATCCTGACCGACCAGTTGATTGGTGGCCTGTATAACAACTTTGTGCTGATGGACCAGGCCAGCATTCGTGCCACCATTCCGGTCTCCACCCAGGTGCCGGCTAAGTTCGACCTGCCGCTCGAGACCGATACCACGGTCACGCTCACCCAGAATACCAAGGTTACTGCCGCCACGGTTTCCCTTTCCACCGGAGGCCTGGTGATCTATAACGCCCCGACCGATATCATCCTGCCGGCTGGCACCGAGTTGCCGGTTCACCTTAGCCTGGTGGTGCCGGTCGACCAGCAGATCCCGGTGGAGTTGAACGTGGCGGTCGATATCCCGCTCAACCAGACCGATCTGCATACCCCATTTGTCGGTTTGCAGCAGGTGTTGGATCCGTATTACGCTATGCTCAAAGCCCTGCCCGGTTCCTGGGAGGAGGCCCTGTGCGGTCCGAACCCTAGTAAATTCTGTCAGGGTCTGGTACCGTAAAATGCAATTCATCCCGTCAGCAGGAGAAACCGCATGACCGATGCCATCCGCAAGGTGACGTTGCACAATGGCCTGACCATTCAGCTCAAGGAGATTCACACCGCGCCCATCATCAGCCACTGGATTTGGTACCGGGTGGGCTCGCGGGATGAAGTCCCCGGGCTGACCGGCATTTCCCACTGGGTGGAGCACATGCAGTTCAAGGGTACGCCGCAATTTCCGGCCGGTGTGCTGGATAAAGCCATCTCGCGCGAGGGCGGTTTCTGGAATGCTTTCACCTACCTGGACTGGACGGCTTACTTTGAGACGATGCCTGCCGATAAAATCGAGCTCGGCCTGCGCCTGGAGGCTGACCGCATGGTCAACAGCCTCTATGAACCGCAAGAAGTCGAATCCGAGCGCACCGTCATCATCAGCGAGCGTGAAGGCAGCGAAAATGAACCACTCTTTCGCCTGGGTGAGGCCGTGCAGGCAACTGCTTTCCAGGTGCACGCCTACCAGCATGAGGTGATCGGCAGCAAGGAAGATTTACACCTTATCCAGCGGGATGACCTCTACCGTCACTATCGCACCTATTATTCTCCAGCCAACGCGGTGGTGGCGCTGGCCGGGGATTTCGACAGTGAGACAATGCTGGCCCGCCTGGCGGATCTGTATGGCTCCCTGCCGACCACGCCCCAACCACCGCATCCGGCACTGGCCGAGCCACCTGCCACAACGGAGCAGCGGGTTGAGGTCAGCGGTCCGGGTGAGACAACTTATCTGCAAGTGGTCTATCACTCTCCGGCTGCCGGCCTGCCGGATTTCTTTGTCTGCACCGTACTGGACAGCCTGCTGGCTGGGCCGACCAGCCTGAACATGTTTGGTGGCGGTGGAGTTTCCAACAAGACCAGCCGACTCTACCGGGCGCTGGTCGAGCGCGAGCTGGCCGTCAGCGTCGGTGGCGGGATGCAGGCAACGATCGATCCCTACCTTTATGACCTTTCGATGACCATCCACCCCCGTTCCAACCCACAGGCTGCCCTGCAGGCGCTGGATGATGAGATCAAACGACTGCAGGATGCCCCGGTGGCCGAGGCGGAGGTGGCGCGGGCCATCAAGCAGGCCCGAGCGCTGTTCGCCTATGGTTCAGAAAATATCACCAACCAGGCTTTCTGGCTGGGCTTTGCAGAGATGTTCGCCAGCTATGCCTGGTTTGAGCATTACCTGGAAGAATTGGCCCGGGTCACCCCGGCGGATGTCCAGCGGGCGGCGCAGATTTACCTGGCGCCGCACAACCGGGTGGTGGGTGTCTACCTGCCGACCGGCGAAGCGAGCGAGGAGGTCGAATGAGCAACTATCATAGCCTGCCCGGCCCGGATGACATCACCCGGGTGATCCTGCCGAATGGTATCACCGTCCTGACCCGCAGCAATTTCAACAGCCCTTCGGTTTTCGTGACCGGCTACCTGGGCTGTGGCGGCATGTACGACCCGGACGATAAACTTGGCCTGGCCAACTTCACCACCCTCTCGTTGATGCGCGGCACCCATGAAAGGTCATTCCAGCAAATTTTTGAGATGCTCGAATCAACCGGAGCCTCGCTCGGCTTTGGCGCCAGCGTCCACACGGTCAGCTTTTCCGGCCGTTGCCTGGCCGAAGACTTGCCGATGTTGGTCAACCTGCTCAGCCAAGCCCTGCGCTATCCGGTCTTCCCGGCCGAGCAGATTGAGCGCTTACGCGGCCAGTTGCTGACCGGCCTGGCCATTCGCGCTCAGGACACCTCCGAACTAGCTTCCCTGACCTTTGATGAAACCCTATTTGCCAACCACCCGTACGGACGAACGGAAGATGGCTATCCGGAGACAGTGCAGGCCATTACCCGCGCAGATATTGTCCGGTTCCACCAGCGCCAGTACGGCCCGGCCGAAATGGCCGTGGTGGTGGTGGGGGCAATCACGCCCGAGCAGGCAGTGGAGCAGGTGCAGGCTGCCCTGGGCGATTGGACCAATCCGGAACAAAAAATTTCCCAAACTTTTCCCCTGGTGAGCATCCCGCAGAAGACCATCCGCATTCATAAACCTCTGCCGGGCAAATTTCAGAACGACCTAGTGATGGGGGTGGTCGGGCCGCGCCGCCGCTCGGACGATTTCCTGCCGGCCTCGCTCGGCAACAACATCCTCGGCCAATTTGGCATGATGGGCCGCATCGGTGACGTGGTGCGTGAGCAGGCCGGCCTGGCTTACTCCGCCAGCACCAGCCTGAATGCCTGGCCGTACGCTGGCTCCTGGGAGGTTTCGGCGGGCGTCAATCCGCTCAACCTGGAGCGTGCAATTGAGCTGATCCTCTCTGAACTGCGCCGCTTCATCACGGATGGCGTTGAAGCCGAGGAACTGGCTGACAGCCAGGCCAATTACATCGGACGCTTGCCGCTTTCACTTGAATCCAACGCCGGGGTAGCCAGCGCCCTGCTCAACCTGCAACGCTTTGACCTCGGGCTGGATTATTACCGCCGTTACCCGGACCTGGTGCGAAATGTCACCCGCGAGCAGGTATTGGAAGCTGCCCAGCGCTACCTGGACCCGGAACGGATGGTGATTGTCAGCTCCGGCCCCGAAATTACGGAATAAATGGCCATTCTGCGCACCGGGATTGATCTAATTGAAATCTCTCGCCTGGAGGAGTTGGACCCATCCATCCGCCAGCGGTTCTTGGAGCGCGTCTTTACCACTTTGGAATTGCAGCAGTCCGCAAATTCCCTGCCCAGCCTGGCCGGGCGCTTTGCCGCCAAGGAGGCGGTGGCCAAGGCCCTGGGCACCGGCATCGGGACAGTCAGTTGGCAGGAGATTGAGATTGGGCGCGGCGAGCAGGGCGAGCCGCTCCTACACCTATCCGGGCGTGCTTTGGAGGTTGCCAGGCAGCTCGGGTTGGATACCTGGTCGATCAGCATCACCCATAACCGCACCACTGCGGCCGCGGTGGCCGTTGCCATCGGGGGAAGTGGATGAACATCCTGGCAGTTTCGGATGTGGAACTGGGACTCATCTATAACAGCGCTATCGCCACCCGCTTTCAAAATGTAGATCTGGTGATTTCGGCTGGTGATCTGCCCCATTTTTACCTGGAATTCATCGTTTCGACGCTCGACAAACCTTTATACTATGTTTTTGGCAACCACTCCAACCAGCGGGAATTTGGTGCGAGCAGTGAGCGGGATACGCCGCAGGGTGCACTCAACCTGCATCGCTGCTGCCGGCGGGACCCGAGCGGTTTGTTGCTGGCTGGTTTGGAAGGTAGTTTGAAGTATAATAACGGCCCGTGCCAGTACACCCAGTCAGAATACTGGCAAATGGCTTACTTGCTTGCACTTCAATTATTGATCAATCGTATTCGATATGGCCGGTACCTGGATGTGTTCGTGACCCATGCCGCTCCCGCTGGCATTCACGACATGGATGACCTGCCGCACCGCGGCATTCGGGCCTTCAACTGGATTATCCAGGTGTTCCAACCGGCGTTTTTTATTCATGGGCACATTCACTTATATCGAAATGACATCGCCTGGTACACCCAGGTTGATCAAACGACAGTGATCAATGCCTATGGTTATCGCGAATTTGCGTATGAGATTCCACGGCCGCCGACATCCAGGCTGGGGAAAGGCAGGGTACAGAAATGAGCCAAGAGAGATCATCAGGGATTTCCCCGGTAGCCCGGGCAGATTTTGACGCAGCTTTGAATAAAGGCTTCTGGCGTTCCTTCTTTGCCTGGTTCACCCAGCAGGATAATGAATTGTTGCCATTTGACGAGGTTCGGCGGGCGCTACCGATCCACAGCCAGCATTACATCGGCATGCGTGAAATCCCGCTGGATCAAATTATCGGCAGCGTTGGCCGCTACAATGATTTTGACCGATTATTCCTGCCGCGTCGGCGCGCCCTGCGCGAACGCTGGGCCAGCATCGATTCTGCCCACATCAAGGAAATTCAACTTCCGGCCATCGAGGTTTATAAACTTGGATCTGTATATTTTGTGTTGGATGGCAATCATCGTGTTTCGGTTGCCCGGGAGCGCGGCCAGGAATATATTGATGCGTTGGTGATTGAGTTGGAAGTACCTTTTGATGTAAGCCCGAAAACAGATATCGATGAGTTGATTCTAAAATCGGAAAAGGCGACTTTTCTTGCCTATAACTTGCTGCTGAAACCAGTACCGGAAGCTGAAATCGAATTTAGCCTGCCGGGTGGTTACTCAAAAATTGATGAGCATATCCGGGTTCACACCTATTTTATGGCGAAGGACCAAAATCGGGATGTGCTTTTGGATGAAGGTGCTAGAGATTGGTATGACCAGGTCTACCTGCCCCTGATCCAGGTGATCCGTCAATATAAAATCCTGGATCATTTCCATGGCCGCACCGAATCTGACTTATACCTGTGGATCATCGATCACCTGTGGTTCCTGCGCCAGGAATACGGTCAGGAGGTCAGCATGGAAATGGCGGCCAAAGATTATGCAGAAAAATTCGCCCGCCAACCCTGGCAAGCGATTCTGGACATAGTCAAACGAGTCTGGAACCGCATCCGGTCAGTTGGAAAATGAGGATCGACTTAGGATCAACTTGCCCGGTTCGTCAGGGTGAGCACCCCCATCCATAAGTGACCCGGGCGTAGATGTGAGTTTGGCCGAATCTGGATCCCGCCGGGTCGGCGGATTCGGTTGGGAATTTCTGAAGGGTGGACGTAGCATATATTGGGTTTCTGCCCGAACTTGTCGTTGTAATAGGCGGCAGCCCGGCGAATCTTGGTCGCCAGATCGGCGACCGGGTCAGTGTCACACCATAACATTCCGGTTTCCATGATTTGCTCCTTTTTCTCCTCTCTCCCTCAGAGAGAGGATTGGGTGAGAGTCTGAGAAAGACTCATTTGATGGGCGGCAGTCCTTTATCTTGGTGTCCAAAAATGGATCCAGCTATTCTCGCTGCGCACGATATATTGGCGGTCTTCTTCAAAATCCTCGGTGTCAAGACCAGAAAATGAGGAGAGGTGGAAGGCAGAACGGTTGGGCATCCGACCATAAATCCGTGTGCGGATGTGTTGGATCAACTCGGGCATTTCCAGGGCTGCCTCCGAAGACAGGCTGATGACCGGGCGGATTCCGAACTGTGGACCATACTGGCACAACCAGACAAAATTGCTGCGCACATTGGCATCGGCTGTCCGTAAGAAATCCGCCTCATCCAGGAAAACCAGGATGTTTGCACCCAGCCGCCGGCCGAAGGATCGTTCTTCTGCCATGAGTGCCAATTGCAGGATCCAATCGGTGGCCTTCTCGTGGCTTGCCGGGATCTTGGCGAGGAGATAGCTGCCTAGGGTGGCGTTTTCCAACAGTGGTTTCCAGTTTAGTTCATTGGAATAAATCACCGTGAACTTGAACTCCGAGGATGAGTTGGAGCCAGCCGAGGATTCAGCCATCAATTGGGTGAGCTCGGTCCGACCGTGCGGGTCGTCGGAGATGATCAGGATGGCGCCATTTCCGGTCTGGTCCAATTGGATCAGCATTGGAAATCCGTCATCACAAACCCCCATAAAACTATTCAATGCGGGCAGGGTGGAGAACACCTGCCGGGCATCTTCCCGGGTGTAGGTATCCGGGTCAAATGATTCAGCAAAGGCCGGTGGGGCGACGTGCGCCGCTGGCAATTGCAGGGTTTTGGTGATGCGGTCCAATAGACCGGTGAGCATGGGATCCTCCTTTAACGCAACAATACAACTTGAATAGAACAAAAGTACTATATTATTATACTGAATATTTGTTCTATGTCAAGCGCCAGTATCTCGGCCAGAAATAAGAATGACTGGGTCAGGTGGATCGTCATCATTGCCGTTTTTATCATTGCGACATGATTGCATCGATAGCGATCCAACTAGATCTGCTGGATATTCGTTCCCGTTCGTATAACTTGTTCTGAAGGATTAGATTCCTGGCTATGGTAGAATTAGAACCATGAAACGATGGCAATTTTGGCTTGGAATTTTCATTAGTACCGCTTTCCTGGTCTGGGCAGCTTCAAAACTTCATTTAGGTGATGTCTGGACAGCCATGAAGTCGGCCAATTACATCTGGTTGGTGCCAGGTGTGGCGGTTTGGTTTGTTGGCCTTTTCGTGCGGACCTGGCGCTGGCACTACATGCTGCGCCCGCTTAAGAAGATTTCCACCTGGAAGATGTTTCCGGTCGTGGCGATTGGCTATTTTGGCAATAATGTCTATCCAGCCCGTGCGGGTGAGGTACTACGGGCATACGTGCTGCGCAAGCGCGAGGGTGTGCCAATTTCAGCCTCTCTGGCCACGGTGATTGTTGAGCGCATCTTTGATGGCGTGGTAATGCTCGCCTTTGTCTTTCTCAACCTGGGTCAACTTGAGAATCTCACCCAGGAATCTGGATTTCTCGGTGATATCCGCACCCTGGCGATTGTTGGGGCGGCAATCTTTCTAGGTGCATTGTTGATTTTCCTGCTGGCGGCGATGTTCCCGCGGGTAGCTGAACGCATCACACACTGGCTGGTGGAACGCCTGGTCCCATCTCGACTGCGCGAAAAAACCGAGGCCATTGCCTTTAAATTCCTGGCCGGACTTGAATCCCTGCGCAACCCGCAAACCGCCTTGATGATCTTCTTCACTTCGGTCATCATCTGGTTGTTTGAGACCCTCAAGTACTGGTTCGTCATGCATGCTTTTCCCGGGCTGGAAGTCAGCTTCTTCGCCCTGATGCTGATGAATGGCATCGTCAATCTAGCCACCACCCTGCCCTCCGCGCCGGGATATATCGGCACCTTTGACGCCCCGGGCATCGCTGTGTTGACGGCTTACGGGGTCGGGTTGGAATTGGCCACCGCCTACACCCTAGTCCTGCATGCCGCCCTCTGGTTCCCGATTACATTACTCGGCGCTTATTACTTCAGCCGGGAAGGTTTGAAGTGGTCGGCGGATTATCGGAGTGAAGTAGATGCAGAGCGCGCAAAAATTGAACCCACGATGGTTTCATCGGAGAAGAAATAATCATGCAAATTGCAATTCTGGGTGCTGGCATCGGCGGCATGGCTGCCGCTTACGATCTGGTCAAAGCCGGGCACGAGGTCACCATTTTTGAGGGAGCAGGCTATTCCGGCGGCCTGGCGGGTGGCTTCAAGGAACCCGGCTGGCAATCCTCGGTGGAGAATTTTTATCACCACTGGTTCCAAACTGATTCCGACATCCTTGGCCTGATGCTAGAGGTCGGCCTGCGCCATAAGGTCTTCTTCCCGCGCCCCAAGACCGTGATGTTTTACAAGGACAAGTTCTACCCGCTCGATTCGCCGATTGCCGCCTTGAGATTCCCCGGTTACTCCTTCCCGGATATGGTTCGCTTTGGTCTGGTTGGTGTTTACCTGCGTTACCTGGCTGCCTGGCAGCCATTGGAAAGAATTACAGCCCATGATTGGATGCGTCGCTGGTTTGGTGAAAACCTCTACCGCCTGCAATGGGAACCAATGCTGCAGGGAAAATTTGGTCCGTATTACAAGGAAGTCAACATGGCCTGGTTCTGGGCGCGCCTCAAAGCCCGCACCACCCGGCTTGGCACCTACCAGGGCGGCTTCCAAGCCTTTGCGGATGAGTTCGCCGAGATCCTTGGCAAATTAGGCGTCAAGATCCTCTACAATACCCGCATCGAGGGCATCCGCCTGGCCGAGAGTGGCCTGACCTTGCAACTGGAGCGCGGCGAGCTGGGTTTTGACCGGGTGCTCTCGACCACTTCGCCGGTCCAGATGGCTAAACTGGCGCCAGACCTGCCGGCCGATTACCTGGGCGGTCTGTTGAATCTCAAGAGCATGGGCGCGGTCGTCTTGATCCTGGCGCTCAAGCACCAGCTTTCCAGGGAGGGCTATTACTGGTACAACCTGCCCAAGGCAGCTGGTTTCCCCTTTCTGGCACTGGTAGAACACACGAACTTTGTCCCGGCGGAACAGTTCGGTGGTGATCACATCATCTACTGTGGCGATTACCTGGATCCCTCTCACGAACATTTCTCGCTCAGTGCCGACCAACTGATGGAACGCTTTACTCCCAGCTTCACCCGCATCAACCCGGATTTTAAACCAGAGTGGGTGCGGGCGGCTTGGGTCAAGAAAACAACTTATGCCCAGCCGGTGCCGCTGCTCAACCACTCGCAGAATATCCCGAACATTCGCACCCCTTTGAATGGTCTGTATTTTGCCAGCATGAGCCAGGTCTATCCCTGGGACCGCGGCACCAATTTCGCGGTGCAAATTGGCCGCCAGGCAGCCCGGGCAATCTTAAATGACGCATCCACGGGATGATTCATTTTTTGGCAATAAATGGTTGCCAAAATTGATTTTAGAATCTCGGTCAAATTTTTGGCATTCTAATCTTTCAGCGACTCTTGAACGCCTGTTCAAGAGTCAACCCCTATATATGGCGGTTAACTCCAATTGTTAACGGATTTGTGGTACAGGTTGGGGTAATTAATAGAAAGAAACTTAAGTGAATTGTCCGCGTTTCTTTAAGATTAGATGCCTTAAAAACTCAAGAATCTTTAACGTAGCGTAGGGTATG
Source organism: Anaerolineaceae bacterium (assembly GCA_041741455.1). GTDB lineage: Bacteria > Chloroflexota > Anaerolineae > Anaerolineales > Anaerolineaceae > CALESS01. The sequence goes on from JBGSJZ010000094.1 coordinate 24,443, forward strand.
CGCCTTGTTTAGATCCCGAGTCTCTGCTAGAATTGAACTATACAAGAAACCGGGGCCGAAATTCAAATACCCCTGAGCAACTACAAACATCTGAATAGATAGATTTTCCCCACTGCTCAGGCAGTGGGTTTGGTTCCCTGTTGCCTGAAGCTGGGGCAACAGTTATCAAATTCTGAGGAGTGTCCGATGAACGCACATCAAGCTTGGCAGGCCGCCTGTGGACAACTACAGATGGATATGAACAAAGCCTCCTATGAAACCTGGGTGCGCTCTGCCGAGCTGATTTCGTTCGAAGGGGATGTCTTTACCATTGGTGTGCCGAATGCCTACGCCCGGGATTGGCTGGAAAGCCGCCTGACCGGCAACGTTTCCCGGATGCTGACCGGGGGGATTGGCCGGCAGGTGAGTGTGCGCTTTGTCGTCTCCAGCGCCCAGCCGGAAACGGAAGCCGATGCTGCTGGCGAAGCTGAGTCAGATCCGGAAGCTCCCGAGATCACACGCCCGGTCATCAGCCAACCCAATGTGACCCTGAATACCCGCTACACCTTTGATAATTTTGTAGTCGGCGCCAGCAACCGCCTGGCCCACGCTGCCTCGCAGGCCGTGGCTGAATCCCCGGCAAAGGCCTACAACCCGCTCTTCGTCTATGGTGGTGTCGGCCTGGGCAAGACCCACCTGCTGCACGCCATCGGCAACGCCGCCTATCGCCGCGGCCTGACCGTGCTGTATATCTCCTCCGAAGAGTTCACCAACGACCTGATCAATTCGATCCGCGCCCACAACATGAGCGACTTCCGCGACCGCTATCGCCGCATCGACGTGCTGATGATCGATGACATCCAATTCATCGCCGGCAAGGAATCGACCCAGGAGGAGTTCTTCCACACCTTCAATGCCCTGCATACCCAGGACAAGCAGATCGTGCTCTCCTCCGACCGCCCGCCCAAGGCCATGGTGACCCTCGAGGAACGCTTGCGCTCCCGCTTTGAATGGGGCCTGATCGTCGATATCCAACCGCCCGATCTGGAGACTCGCATCGCCATCCTGCGTTCCAAAGCCGAACGCGCCGGCCGCCAGGTGCCGGATGATATCCTCGAGACCATCGCCCGGCTGGTGCAATCCAACATCCGCGAGCTGGAAGGCGCCCTGACCCGCATCCTGGCCTTTGCCGATCTCTCCGGCCTGCCGCTGACCATTCCGTTGGTGCACTCCGCCCTGGCCGACCTGCTGCCCCAGCGCAGCGAGGTGGAGCCGCGCCAGGTGTTAGATGCCGTCGCCCGCTCGTTCGGCATACCACTCGAGCGCCTGCTCGGCCGGGATCGCTCACGCGAGGTGGTGTTGCCCCGCCAGGTGGCCATGTACCTGCTGCGTGAAGAATCCATCTCCCTGCCGCAAATCGGTCAAGCGCTCGGCGGCCGTGACCATACCACCGTCATGTACTCCATCGAGAAGGTGAACGGCATGATCGAGCAGGATGACCGCCTGCGCCGCCAGATCATCGGCATCCGCGAGCAGCTTTACGGCCGCAGCCAGTTCTCTGCCCGCTAGTCCACTGTCATTGCGAGGGAGCGCAGCGACCGAAGCAATCCCCAATTGTCTTACATCGTGTTTTTCCGGGCGGGTCTCAGACCCGCCCGCCTTTAACTACCGCCTACCCCCTGCCCAGGGGTTGGTCTTGGCCGCAACCGGAATCAGGCGGTATGGATTCACAGACCAACCCCTACGGCGCCTCCGGGTCTGCGCATTCCCCGGTAAGGGCGGGTCTGTGGTTGTTGACGGCTGACCCCGATCCGGATCATGACCCGCCCGGGCTTACCCATGCCCAGGGGTTGGTCTTGGCCGCAACCGGAATCAGGCGGTATGGATTCACAGACCAACCCCTACGGCGGCTACGTTTTCATCTGTGTCCATCTGCGTTATCTGTGGTTTAAAAATTTTGACATTCCAGCCAGCCCGTGTTAGAATAGGGACTGGTTTCAATTTGTGCTGTTACAGCCGGGAAGCCGGCGTTCTTTGAGAGGGTTTTTCGACTCGTTTTCGATCACGCTGCATATTTCCCACCCCGGCGATTTACCTACCGGGGTGTTTTTTTTGAAAGGTACCAAAATTATATGAAGAAAAATGTTTTACGCATCATTCCCCTGGGCGGGCTCGGCGAAGTCGGCCAGAACATGATGATCTACGAATACGCCGGGGAGATCCTGGTGGTGGATGCCGGCCTGATGTTCCCCGAGAACGACATGCTGGGCATCGATTATTTGATCCCGGATTTAACCTACCTGCGCCAGAACCGCAACAAGGTGAAGGGCATCGTTTTTACGCACGGTCATGAGGACCACATTGGCGCCGCCCATCACCTGCTGGAGGAAATCCAGGCGCCGATTTATGCTACCCCGCTGACCCGAGGTCTGCTGGAAGTCAAGCTGGCCCGCAATGGGGTCAGCTCCAAGCTGGAGATCAACACCGTCAAGGCTGGCGAAGTGGTCCAGATTGGTTCGTTCCGGGTGGAATTTTTCCACGTCAGCCACTCCGTGCCGGATGCGGTTGGCCTGGGTATCCAGACCCCGGCCGGGCTGGTGGTGCACACCGGCGATTATAAATTTGACATGACCCCGGTCGACAACTGGCCGACGGATTTTGCCAAGCTGGCCGAGTTCTCCCGCCGTGGCGTGCTGGCCCTGCTGGCTGACTCCACCAACGCCGAGCGCCCCGGTTGGACCCCCAGCGAACGGATGGTGGATGGCGCCCTGGATGATGTTTTTAATGAAGCAAAGGGACGCATTATCCTGGCTTCGTTCGCCTCCCTCATCAGCCGCATGCAGCAGGTGGCCAACGCCGCCCTGCGTCATAACCGCAAGCTGGCCTTTGTGGGCACCAGCATGGTGGATAACGCCAAGATGGCCCGCAAACTGGGCTATCTGGATATCCCCGATACCTTGCTGGTCAGCGCTGACCAGGCAAAAAACATGGACAACAGCGAAGTGGTGCTGATGTGCACCGGTTCGCAGGGCGAGCCAACCTCCATCCTCGGGCGGCTTTCGATGGGTACTCATCGCTCGCTGGTGATTAAGGATAGTGATACGGTTGTGCTTTCCTCGCATCCCATTCCGGGTAATGAGGAAATCGTCTACCGCACCATCAATCGCCTGTTCCAACTCGGCGCCAACGTTATTTACGAAGCCATCGCCCCAGTGCATGTCTCCGGGCACGCCAGCCAGGAAGAGATGAAACTGATGCTTAACCTGGTGCGCCCAAAGTATTTTATCCCCATTCACGGCGAGATTCGCCAGTTGAAGCGCCATGCCCACCTTGCTGAAGAGCTCGGCTTTCTGCCTGAAAACATCGCCATTATCGACAATGGCCAGGTAATCGAGATTAGCCAGGATGGGATGGAGATGGATGAACGGGTACCTGCCGGAGCCATCTTTGTGGATGGCAGTGGGGTGGGGGATGTCAGCGAGGATGTAATGCGCGAGCGTGAAGCCCTGGCCCGGGATGGCATGTTGCTGATCCGCCTGAACCTGGACCGCTACTCCGGCTCCCTGCGCGCCGATCCGGAGATCATCTCGCGGGGTTTCATCCTGGCTCGGGATGTAGATGGCACGCTGGACGGCCTGCGCAAGAAGATTGCCGGCAGCATCAGCAGCCTGAACAGCAACCTGGAGCGGGACGTGGAACAAGCCGCCAAGAATTATCTTTACGAGGCCACCCGCCGCCAGCCGATGATTTTCGTCAGCATCAGCCGGACATAATATTTCCATTTGTCTGTTGATAACACGGATGTAACGGATTCAACGGATAGACACGGATAAATCTTTAAGAAAAATCCGTTTTCATCCGTATCATCCTGACTTTCCGTGTTAAGAAAAAGTGAACCAACACCAGGGGAGAGCATAAAATAAAACCGGGCGGATTGATCATCCGCCCGGCTGTTATTTAATGGGTGTTTGATTCTATCGTTGGACCAGCGGGATAAATACCTTGCTGACCTGATCCGCCACCACCAGCGTCACCGGGATCGTCTGATCGTTCAGCAGCACACCCGGCTGGGTGGATTGCACCCGTAGCGAGGCAGTGTAGGTGCCGGGGCTCATACCCGCCGGATTGAGCACAACCGTGGCCGCAGTTCCACTGATGCCTGAGGTTGTGGACAGGCTGGCCCAGGTGCCGTTATCCGGCACGGAGAGCGTGGCCGTCCAGTTGAAATTAAAGGCTGTGGTGCTGAATACACCAAAATCATAGGGCTGTGCCGGGGTAGCAACCGTTGTAATCAAGGAAGCTGAATTGGGCGTCACCACCATTTGCGTGTTGAACAGTTCCACCAGAGTGGCGTTGGCGTAACCGGCAAAGGCATTGTTGTATTGGGTTTTGTTATCCCAGACGTCCCAGCCCAACCAGAGTGCCAGGGAAGGGTGATCAGGATGGGTGGTGATATTCACCTGGTTGGCGTTGTAATCAAAATACGCCTGGTAAGCCTGCAACTGGGTCTTGCCCTGGAAAAGGTAGCGCACATACATCTGGAAGGCATCGCCGAACCAATCGGCAAAATATCCGCCCGCCCCGATATCAAAGAAGGGGTCGGAGTACATGGCCACCCGGCGCTTGGCCTCGGTCAGGGTGATGGAGGTGGTGTCACTGCTGGAGGTGCCGGCTGTGTAGCAGCCATACAGCATCACGATGGCATTCGGCGCCAGGTGCAGGCCGCTGCGGATGGCATCGCTGCTGATGAACATATTGGGGCCCAGGTACATGCCGCCTACAACCACTGGGTTTCCACCCCAGCTGACACCGTGGCCGCGGTACAAGAAGAAATGGGCGCCTTCAGATGCCGTGCGTACGGCCTCCCACGAGGCAATCGGCGGGTAGAAGGTGGTTACCTGCACACCGTTGGCCTGCAGTTCAGTCTTGACCAGGTTGGCATTGGCGACCTCTTTCAGGGTCCAGGTGCCGGTGGGGCCGTCAATTTCGCCGACCACGATCACCGCTTTGAGGGCCGGCAAGCTGAGCAGGGGGTTGGTTTCGCTCGAATCTGGTACCGATAATGTCGATTCAGGCGCTCCGCCCTGGGGTACTGGCGGTAGGTCGTTGATCACCGGGGCATCTGCCCGTACGGGGACGAGTGTGGATGCCAGAAGCAGAACGGTGATGCTGAGTACGATCAAAAAGCGTGGAAATTTGTAGAATCGAATGGGAGTTTCCATGTCCATATTATGCCGGAACTTTGCCTGGATTCACCTTTCAAACGCCTTGCAGATACCTTACCATTCAGATGTTTATGTAAGGTTGTCTTAATCTTCTTTTAGGAATCCCCGAGATATTCGGGCCAATCTTTCTGACTCCAGCCGCAGGTGCCGCGCAAAGGCACAAAGACCACATCCAGCAAATCTTCATGTTCCCAGCCGCCCTCGGTTCGCCGCCAGCGTTGCAGCACCTGCAGGCCCTGGTTGCCCACCGGCAGCACCAGCCGTCCGCCGATCGCCAGTTGCTCCAGCAAGGGTTGGGGGGCGCGCGGTGCGGCTGCGGTAATCAGTATGCCATCATAGGCTGCGGACTCCGGCCAGCCTTGGCTGCCGTCCCCGCAGTGGATATGCACATGGCTCAGGCCCACCTCTTGCAGCCGCCGGTTTGCGCTCTCCGCAAGCTGCGGGTGCAGCTCCAGGCTGTGCACTTCAGCCGCCAGGCAGCCCAGGATGGCCGCCTGGTAACCTGATCCCGTGCCGATCTCCAAAACCCGCTCGCTGCCGCTCAATTCGAGAAGATTGGTCATCAAGGCCACAATGTAGGGTTGGGAAATGGTCTGCCCGCAGCCAATCGGCAGCGGGTGGTCCTCATATGCCATGGATTGATATTCGGGTGGGACAAACAGGTGGCGCGGAATGCGCCGGAAGGCTGCCAGCAGGCGCTCATCCGTCACCCCCCGGCGCTGGATTTGCCAGCTCACCATTTGCTCGCGCTGCTTCTCGAAGGCGTCCGGTTCACTCATCGGGTTTCTCCAGCAGGCGCCGGGCGATCTGCCGGTCAATCTTGCCCATCGGGAAGTCCCCCAGCTCGGGCAGGGTAACCCAGCGGATCTCGCTGGCCTCGAGCGGGGTGGGGCAGGCGTCCCCCGTCAGGTTGCAGAGGAATGCGTGCAGTGCCACTTTAAAATGCGTATAGGCGTGATTGTAAATGCCGAATGGCTCGCCAACCAGGATCTCTGCTGCCAGCTCCTCGCGGATTTCGCGTCTCAGAGCCTCTGGCAGATCCTCTCCCGGCTCTTGTTTGCCGCCCGGGAATTCCCACATCCCGCCCAGCAAGCCGTGGGATGGCCGCCGCGCCAGCAGCACCCTGCCATCCCGTTGGATGATCGCCGCCGTCACCGTAATATGCGGCACCGGGGCTTTCACTTCCAGCACGGGCAGCTCCTCCTGGATGCCCTCGGCGCGTGCCTGGCACAGCTCTACCAGTGGACAAACCAGGCAGGCAGGGCGCTGTGGGGTGCAGATCGCCGTCCCCAGGTCCATCAAGGCCTGGTTGAAGTCCCCGGCCCGGCCAGGCGGCAGGTTCTCCTCCGCCAATTGCCACAGGCGTTTTTCGCCCTGCGGCGAGCGGGCTGGCAGGCGCATCGCAAACAGCCGGCTCAGCACCCGCCGGATGTTGCCATCCAGGGCGGCTTCGTCCTGCCCGAAGGCCATCGAGGCGATCGCCCCGGCAGTGTAACGCCCGATTCCGGGCAGCTTTTCCAACTCCTTGTGGGATTGGGGCAGGGCGCCGCCATACTCTACCACCAGTTTTTGGGCAGCCTGCTGCAAGTTGCGCGCCCGGCTGTAGTAGCCCAGGCCCTCCCAGGTCTGCAGTACCTCCTGCTGGCTGGCCTCGGCCAGTGCCTGGACCGTCGGGAAGCGCAGCATCCAGCGCTCAAAGTATGGGATGACCGTCTCAACCCGCGTCTGCTGCAGCATGATCTCCGAGACCCAGACCGCATACGCATCCGGGTGACCGCGCCACGGCAGGCGGCGGGCATTGGCCGCGTACCAGTCGAGCAGGGTCCGGGAGATCTCAGTGTTCATCGGTTTTCAGGGGGTGGGGATCAGAACTGGAATCCGCCGTGGGCTTCCACCAGTTTCTGCGAGTAGTTGATGACAAAATCCTGCAATTGGTTGAACAGGCCACGCCATTCCTTGGATTCCAGGATTTGTTTGGCTTTGCTGGCCGAGGGCAGCACTGCCCCCACCAGGATTTGCGGCTGGTTGCCGTAGACCGTGGCCCAGGCGTCGCTCAGTTCCAGCCCCATGCGCTGCACACCGGGAATGAACTCCCGCACCACGAACTCGAAGTATTCCTGCTCGTGTTCGGCGGCAATATCCCAGGTCATAATCAATTTAACAGCCATGGCACACCTCAAAAGTGAAATCAAACCGCGGAGGCCGCAGAGGAAAAAGAAGCAACCACAGATGACGCAGATAAACGCAGATAAAAAAATAATTCAAGCATTATTATCCGCGGTTGGAAACGGCCCAAGCAGCTATTTGAAAATCAAGCAATGCCCTGCGGCGCCAGCACAACCAGCCGGGTTTCCTCCGGCAGGCTGGTGATGGCCGTTTTCAGCACTGGCAATGCAGCCGGCTCCTCCAGCCCCAACTCCTTGCTGAACTTCTTCAGCTCTTCCGGGGTGGAGTACAGCGGTATCACCAGTTTCGGTTCCAACTGGCGTACCAGCTCGGCCGCCTTGGCGGCGGAGATCCCGCTGCCAAGGTTCAGCAGCAGGATGTGCGGCGTGCCCAGCTTTTCCAGCATACTTTGCGTCGGGGCTTTCTCCAGCGGACCGGGGAAAATCACGCTCAGGCCGCTGAAGTCAAAACCGAACATCAGGCGGCGGGCGGGTTGCTCCGGCACCGGCGCATCCGCCGAGAGGGCGGTGATGAACACCCCACCGATCTCGTACTCGCCCGGGCGCTGCAGCAGGTGGTGGATGCCTGGAATCGTCACATCCAGCACCTCCGGTTGGCTCAGGGCGGCGATCTCCGCCTTCCAACCGGCCGGCCTGGCGCCAGAGGGGTTGGTGATCAGCGTCGCCAAGCCCTTCTCGCTTAATTTTACTAGGTTGTTGCCGTACCAGGTAATCTCCATCCAGCCTCCGCCTCGAATTATACTTGATTCGAGGGGGTTGGTGAGAAATCGATAAAGGATACATTATCAGACTAAGAATTTTGGTAATTGATGGTTGAAATAAATTTATGAAGTTGTACAATGTGCTTGGGGGGGTAAACAGTTAATCATTGTGCAGAAAAAACCTTGATCATTACACTGGAAATAGTTGAATATGCAGAAGCAGTTATGAAGGGCTTGAATTCCCTGAATCCAGCAAGAATCCATTTTGAAATCGCTTGGGAGGAAAAATGAAATCCTATCTCCGTATTTTTCTAAGCATCTTGTTTTCCTTGAGCATAATTCTGACTTCAACCCCCAAAGTCGGCATCGCCCAGGAAGAAAAAATGGATGGATTCACCATTTCACTACCGATCATCCTATCTGGTCGACCCCCCACCGAAGAAATGGTCCTCGTCCCCGCCGGGGAGTTCCAGATGGGCTGCGACCCGGATCACAATGGTGGCTATCCATGTAATATCCCGAACGAACTGCCCCTGCATACCGTTTACCTGGATGCCTATCAGATTGATAAGTATGAGGTGACCAACGTCCAGTATGCCGGGTGTGTGGCAGCTGGCATCTGCACTCCGCCGTCTTCAAGCTCTTCCTACACCCGCCCTTCCTACTATGGCAACCCGGAATTTTCCAACTACCCGGTGATTTTTGTTTCCTGGGACGACGCCACCAACTATTGCACCTGGGCGGGTAAGCGCCTGCCGACCGAAGCCGAATGGGAGAAGGCTGCCCGCGGCACAACCCTGCGGGCTTACCCGTGGGGAGATGAGGAGCCAGATTGCAGCCTGGCAAATTTTTTCGATTTTTTAGGATCAAGGGAATTCTGTGTAAACGACACCTCCCAGGTAGGTGCTAACCCATCCGGTGCATCCCAGGTTGGCGCTTTGGACATGGCCGGTAATGTTTATGAATGGGTCAATGACTGGTATGGCGAAACCTATTACAGCACCTCACCCTACGCCAACCCGCCTGGCCCTGTTACAGGGCCATATAAGGTGGTGCGCGGGGGCAGTTGGGTCTTCCCCGATTCCTTCCTGCGCGTTGCGAAACGCTACAACCCCTCTCCGACGGATCCCAGCTATAACATCGGGTTTCGTTGTGCGGCGTCCCTACCCTGACGGAAATTTGTAGATGGTGCGTATATCGGATCATGTGGTTTTTGTAGGGGATGGTCTATGCATGTTGACCATCGAAAGCGACAACCAGGCACAAGAAGGTATAAAGGGCTTGAATTCCTTGAAGCCAGCAAGAATCACTTTTGAAATCGATTGGGAGGAAAAATGAAATCCTATCTCCGGGCTTTCCTGAGCACTATGATTTCGATTGGCTTGATCCTAAATATTTCCACCGGCATATCCATTGCAAAAGAGAAAAAGGCTGATGGTTCAACCATTTTCCTTCCGGTTATCATGGGCACTTATACTCCAAGCGAAAAAGTGCTCATCCCCGCCGGCGAATTCGAGATGGGTTGTGACCCGGCCAACAATGGAATTTCTGGTTGTGAAGAGTCCGAACTCCCGCTGCACATCGTCTACCTGGATGCCTACCAGATCGACAAATACGAGGTGACCAACGCCCAATACGCCCTGTGCGTGGAGGCCGGAGCCTGCTCTGCACCGTCTTCAAACTCTTCCTATTCCCGCTCTTTCTACTTTGGCAACCCGGAATTCGCCAACTACCCGGTGATTCTTGTCTCCTGGTACGATGCTGACAATTACTGTACCTGGTCAGGCGGATACCTGCCGAGCGAAGCCGAATGGGAGAAGGCCGCCCGCGGCACGACCGCGCGGGCATACCCATGGGATTATGCCCACCCGACCTGTGCGGCTGCTAATTTTTACTACACAATGGGTTCAATATACAAACTCTGCGTGGGTGATACCAGCGAAGTAGGCAGCTACCCTGGGTCGGCCAGCCCGTATGGCGCCTTGGATATGGCAGGAAATGTTTATGAATGGGTCAGTGACTGGTACGACAGCGGCTATTATGACACCTCGCCCTACGCCAATCCTCACGGCCTCGTTGATGGGATTTATAAGGTGAAACGCGGTGGTAGTTGGGGATACTTCTTCCACAACCTCCGCACAGCCTTCCGCGCTGCCTCTTATCTGGATCCCAACAATAACGTTGGGTTTCGTTGTGCCGCCCCCTGATTGAACTGCTGAATTTCTGTAGCACCTGGCAACAGGCGCGGGTCGGTGCAGGGTGGTATCCAACAATATCATAACCCAGACCCGCCCGGGCGTGGCAACCTGCCCGGGTTTGTTGCGGGTTTGCTTTTTAGGTTTATAAAAATCCGTGTCAATCCGTACATTCCGTGTGATCCGTGTTAAAAATGCTTTTGGCATATAATCATCATACATGAACGCTGAAGCAGAACTGACCGAGCTGGTATTGGGCTATGGCGGCTGGCTGCAGCCACAACCCTTGCTCATCCCGCTGCCCGGGCAATACGTCATCGCCTCCCCATTGGATGCCCCTACCGCCTTGCCACAGGCCCTCTTCCCGGCCGCCTATGCCGCGGATACCTGGCTGGCGGCTGACCCGCTGCCCACCACCTGGCAGCCGGGGACACACCTCTCCCTGCGCGGACCGCTCGGGCATGGCTTTCACCTGCCGCCGATTGCCCACCGGGTGGCTTTGGCTGCTTTGGATCAGTCCTTCGGTCGCCTGCTTCCATTGATTGACCTGGCCCTGGAGCAGGGCGCGGCCGTCGACCTGTGCGGCATGAACCTGCCTGCCCATCTGCCCTCGGCCGTCGAGGTGTTACCGTTGGATGCTCTGCCGGAGCTGGCTGCCTGGGCGGATTACCTGGCGCTCGATTTGGCGTTGGCCGGGCTGAAGCAGCTACCTGACCGGTTGGGCCTGGCAGAGGGCGCTCACCCGCAAGCCAAAATCGAGGTCCTGCCGCGCCTCCCCATGCCCTGCGGCGGGCTGGGTGAGTGCGGCATCTGCGCCGTGCCCGTCCGCAAGGGTTGGCTGCCCGCCTGCACCGCCGGCCCGGTTTTTGATTTGAGTGATTTTGATTAATGCTTCACCACGGAGGCACGGAGGTCACGGAGAACACGGAGAAAATCTTTAGAAAAAACCGGAGAAAAAACTGAACCACGGAGGTTATGGAGGCGTAATGGTAAGGGCGATGCAGCCGGGAGCCACACATCTCATGAAAATTTCCTGGTTTCGGCTGCTTCGCCCTTACCCGATCAAGCCATGTTTTATCCATGAAAATCCGTTCCATCCGTGTGTTCCGTGTTAAAAAAACAGAGTTCTCTCAGTGCCCTCCGTGCCTTCGCGATGCAGCCCGTAGGGACCGTGGTAAGATTTATTCAAAATGGAAAACCTACCCTCCTCCCTCCCGCTCGATCTATCCTCCCCCTGGCTGAACACCGCCGGGATGCTGGGCTTTGCCCCTTGCCCGACCTGGAATTGGCCAATGACTCAGGGCGCATTCCTCACCAACCCGATCAGCCTGCACCACCGGGCACCGGCCCGGGACCGGGCCGCCATCACCTACCCCGGCGGAGCCTTGCTGCACAGTGGCCTGCCCAACCCGGGCTTGCGCCGGGTCTTGCGCGCCCACGCTGCCGCCTGGAAGCGCAGCAGCCTGCCGGTCTGGCCGCATTTGTTTGGCGAGCTGGAGGAGATTGCTGCCATGTCCCGGACACTGGAGGAGGTGGAGGGCGTAGCCGCCCTGGAGATTTCGATCCCGCTTGAAGCAGATGCTGCCCTGGCGCAGAGCCTGCTGCTGGCAGCCCGTGGCGAGCTGCCGCTGATTGCCTGCCTGCCGCTGCAATTGGCGCGCGCTCCCTGGCTATCCACCCTGGCTGCGGCCGGGGCCAGTGCGATCCACCTGGATGCGCCGCGCGGTCAAATTGGATCGACTGGAGGACGCCTGGTAGGCCCGGGTTTGCTGCCGCTGGCGCTGGATGCCTTACAGGCAGCCTTAGCCTGCGGTTTGGCGGTGATTGCCGGTGGTGGGGTGTTTTCTGTGGCAGATGGAGAAGAATTACTTAAAGCCGGGGCGCTGTCCGTTTCGGTGGATACCGCTCTCTGGCGTTGATCAGCCGCCCAGGGTTGCCGTACGTTTGCGCACAGGCGGAGGATCGAACAGAGCACTTCTGAATTCCATCGTCGAGTGAAAGCGCCGGGCAGGATCCAGTTCGAGTGCCTTCAGGATGGCGTAGTTGAAAGTTTCTGATGTTGCCTCGTTGTAGGATCTTGGTGGGATCAGCGCCTCACCCTGCATCCGTTTGGGTGCCGGGGTGGGTGGAGTCAGGGTCAGCAGGTGATACAGTGTTGCCCCCAGGGAGTAAACATCGCTGCTGAAGGAGAGCCGGCCGTTGGGTTGGAATTGCTCCGGCGGGGCGTAAGTATAGGTTCCGGCAGCCGGCGCATTCCGGCAGATGATTGAGCGCGCCAGCCCAAAATCCACCAGGTAGATTTTATCCTGCAACGGCGCCAGTAACAGGTTCTCCGGTTTGACATCCCGGTGCAAAATTCGCTGCTGGTGACAGTAATCCAGTGCATCCATGATCTGCAGCGCCCAACTGATTACCCGGTCGGGTTTGAGCAATCGGCCTTTGTCTTTTTCCCGCTCGATCACCTCTTTCAGGCTTTTACCCTCGATAAAGGTCATCACCAGGTAGGCGTTCTCGTTTTCGGTGAAACAACCGAATACAACCGGCAGGTTGGCATGCTTCAACTTACTTAGAATCCTTGCTTCCTGCTGGAATAATCGCAGCGCTTCATTGCGTGTCCACTGGGTAGCTTGCCAGGGGAGGGTCTTTTCCACGTCCACTGGCAGATCCGGCAGCAGGGAGAGGTGGGTTTCCTTCAGGGCAAACACCTGACCGCTGCTGATCTCCTGGACCCGGTAGACAGCACCCATGGAACCACTGGCAATTTGATTCTGCACCTCAAACCGTTCAAAGACCATGTCACCCGGCTTCAGGCATTCCATTGGCTGTTCATAAAGCATATGGAATACGGCCGGTGCGGAAGGCTGCAGGGCAGGTGCTCCCGGCAAGTGATTTTGCAGGAGGGGGGTGCGCGGCTCCCAGGTGAAGGCGGTCAGCCAGGGCTCCTGGGGCGCGGCAGGTTGGGCGCTCAAGTGCGGGTTGGTGCCGTCTTCCTCCGGCGCTTTGTAGTGGATTTTGCCACTGGCGATACCGATTTCCACCCCCAGCGGCAGGCGGATCGGCAGGCCAATTTTCTCTGCCGCCCAACGGCAGAAACCTTCCCCTTCTTCCAGGGTTTTCACCAGCATCGGCTTATCCAGTTGCTTGGAATCACGAAGATGGACCGGAAGCGGAAGTTTCTGGTCCGCCAGGTAAGCAGCATACAAACCGCAACTGACCGGCTGGCGGCTGAGCCAGAAGCAATTCTGGGCATGGCTGGCGGGTTTGCGCTGCTCGTTCAGTCCAGCTTTCGGCTCCACCAGCCCGGCCGGGATGTGCACAAATTCCACCGGGATGGATTGAACGCTGTGTTGGATGATTTCTGCCCGGAGAGCCGGTTGTGAAGGTGGGGATTCAATACCTGGCTGGGATTCCCTGGTTGGAAGACCTTCCAGACCCTGGATAACTTTGAAGAGTTCGTTTGCGATTTGCTCATCAGTTAGTTTGTAACCCTTAATATGCTGCAAATCCACAAAAAAGTAATCGAAATTTGGCGGGAGATCAACTTTTTCAATCAGCAGGCAGATTAATGGCAACCCGGCTTTGTCAGCCAGGGTGATTTCCCGGTGGACGTGTTTGCTCGAAAAGGCACTGGCCGAGGCAATCAGCAGGGCGGTCCGGGATGTCCTTACACCCTCCACGATGGCATTTGTCCAATCCTTGGCACCCTTGATTTCATCATAGAAAACCCAACTGGTCAGGCCGCGCAGTTTAAGCACCTGGATCAGCCGTTCGACCAAGGGTTGGTCTTCTTCTGCAAAACTGATGAAGAAATCGTGCTTCACAGCTGCCCTCAATGGAAGGATTTGAAAAGCCAGTCGGCACTTGCAGGGTTTGTGATTCAGGGAGTTTTTTTTAATAAACCCGTGACCTCAGTGCCCTCCGCTTCTCCGCGGTAATACTGTTGTTCGATTGATTATATATTAAACCGGATATTGAGGATATCGCCATCCTGGACGATGTATTCCTTGCCCTCCAGGCGCAGCTTGCCGTGGGTGCGCGCCTCGGTCATCCCGCCCAGCGTCGTCAGATCGGTGTAGGTCACTACCTCAGCGCGGATGAAGCCCTTCTGCAAGTCGGTGTGGATCTCGCCGGCCGCTTCCGGGGCGGTGGCGCCGCGTCGGGTGGTCCAGGCCCGCACTTCGTCCGGCCCGACGGTGAAGAAGGATTGCAGCCCGAGCAGGTTATACGAGACGCGGATCATGCGATTCAGACTGGGTTCCTCGATGCCATATTCCTCCAGGAACAGGCGGGCTTCGTCCGGCGGCAACTGGGCAATGTCCATCTCCAGCTTGGCCTGCAGTGCTACGATTTGGGTGTGCTGGTGATCGTACTTCATCTCGGGAGCTTTTTGTCCCTCGGCCAGGTTGAGCACCACCAACATTGGCTTGCGGCTCAGGAAGCCAAAGCCCGAGAATACCCTTTCCTCTTCTGCCGAAATGGCCAGGTCACGCAGGGGTTTCTCCTCGGCCAGGGCGGCATGGAAGCGCTCAAACAACACAGTTTCCGCCTGGACGACGGCTTTTTCCCGCCCGACGCCCTTTTTGCGCTCCTCGGTCAGCCGTTCCAGCTTGCGCTCGACGGCGATCAGGTCGTTCAAAATGAACTCACCCTCCATCGCGGCCAGGTCACGCGCCGGGTCGACGCTGCCGTTGGGGTGCGGGATGTTATCATCTTCAAAACAGCGCACCACCTGCAAGAAGGCGTCCATCTGCGTCAACTGGTTGAGCAAGGTGCCGGAGATGCCCGTCTTGCTGGCGTTGCCCTCCAGCCCGGCGATATCCCCATAGGTCACCTTGGCGTAGATCGTCTTTTTGGGTTTGAACATGCTGGAAAGCTTATCCACCCGTGGGTCGGGCACATCCACCACGCCTGTGTGCACTTCCACCCGTCCGGCGGACATGCCGGTGGGCTGCGTACCGCGCGTTAGGGCGTTGAACAGGGTGGTTTTGCCAGATTGAGGAAGACCAATAATACCAAGTCGCATAATATACCTTGACCCTTCAGGAAAGTTTGGATATACTCTAGCACACAAAGCCGGAGTGGCGGAATTGGCAGACGCGCACGACTCAAAATCGTGTTCCGTAAGGAATGAGGGTTCGATTCCCTCCTTCGGCACCTTAATTATACCATCCCCCGAGGGGGGATAGCATACCCTGCCAGGGGTATAGCATACGAAAGACACCCTAAGGGTCTTCAAGACCCTTAGGGTGTCTGGGTTTTAATTGTAAGGGTTGGTCTGTGTCCGTGATGGACAATCCCAACTACAGACTAGACCAACCCGGCTCTGTCTGCGGTCATCCTCTGTAAATATGCATATAATTGATGAAGAATCACGATATGCCTGCTCTTCATCGGATCCGATAAACCTTACGCTTCCTAGAGTAGACTACTCCCAACCTGGATCGTACGAGGAAAATCCTATAAGGTGATCAGCTAAAAACCGTACATAAATTACATTTTTAGCGTGTCAGGGACACGGCCTACTGCCAAATCTTACGAGGAAATATGACTCTATCAGCAATTGAGATCGTCCAGGAATTCTATCGGCGCATGAACAGCAACGACTTTCAAGCCGCTGCCGAATTGTTGAGCGAAGATTACATCCTCGAATGGCCACAATCCAGCGAGCGCATCCGCGGCCGGGCTAATTTTGTGGCGGTGAACGTGGAATACCCGGCTTACGGCCCCTGGCGCTTCACCACCAATCACATCGTCGCCAGCGTGACCGAGGTGGTCAGCGATGTCTCCATCACCGATGGGACGCAGATGGCCCGGGCCATTACGTTTCACACCGTTCAGGCTGGTCTGATCATCAAACAAGTCGAATTCTGGCCGGAGAACTACTCCGCCCCGGAGAACCGCCGGCACCTGGTCGAGCGGATGGTGTAAACAGTGAATTTCTCAGGAGGTCAATCATGGAGACCCCACCAAGAACTGTTCGGATCACTCTTTTTCTGATCCTGCTCAATGCAGTTGTCTGGCTGGGCTTTGCCTTTCTGGCCGTTTTAGGCGTCATCCCTGGCCTGCCGGAGATACCCGGCTTGCGTTGGCTGATGGCTGGCCTGGCACTGGCTTGCTCAATTGTCCTGGGGCTTACCGCTTTTCTCCTCCAGCGGCGCGTCCGCCTGGGCCTGGTTTTGGGCCTGCTCCTGCTGACGATCATTGCCGTGCTGTCTCTCTCCGATCAGCTTGGCTGGCTGGATATCCTCTCCTTCCTCGTCTGCCTGGTCCCGCTGGTCTTGCTGGTTAAAGACCGGGAGTGGTATCTCCGATCTGCCGGGCAAATGTAGCTGGACAGGCTTGATTGACTACGCAATGCAGATTGTTTTTTCAGCGTGATCAATGAACTACCCAAGTAGCTGCACGCAAACCCAGAGGGGTGGGTCACACAAAATGATAGATTTTTCGAGACCCCGGCCAGGGTTGATTTACAATCAAATATGGAATTTCCTGGGAATTATTTGGATGCCAGATATTCAACCACGGCAGCTGTTCGATCCTTTGCGTGTTGGATTAATTCATCCAGAGATTGCTCAAAAGCATCCATCGAAGCCAATTGGGTGTACCCTTCCACCTCGTTCTGCACGGATGGCGCAATCAGGTTGTGGTATTTCTGGTAAGTTGCTGCCAATTTTTCCGGATGAAAAGCGCCCTGGATGGTTTCTTCGAGGGTTTGCTGGTATTTTGCAAGATACACAGGGTCATCAGCCAGGAAACGAATGAGCGGCCATTGAGTTCCGACTGAAGACAGGTCCAGCTCCCGGGCGCCGCCGCGTTTTCCACCTCCCCCTCCACCGCCTCCTCCTCCAAGTGCCTCGTTGTTATCCCAGGGAATCCAGGTCACCAGGCCATCCGTCGGGTCGGTGTACAGGTAGTAGTTATGGGCCATCGCTCCGTAGGTATCCCAATTCTGGATGATCGTATCCACCGCCAGCCAGCGGATAAAGGCATCCACGTCAAAAACTGCCTCCAGGTCCGCCCGCCAGGCTGCCGGATCGCTGGTGCGCAGGTTGGAATTGAGGGCGGCAAACACCGCCTCAATATCACTCCAATTCGCTTCATCCTGGTTGGTTTGCTTTTCAAAGGTCGCTTCGTTGAAGGTTCCGTCAACGAAAGCCGCACCCGTCCCCTCCGGTTTGTAGACGTTCCCGCTATCCTCAGTAAATTGGGTTTTGATCACCGTATCATCCACAATTTCCACCGCCGTGTACACCCCGAAATATTGGGGGCCTTCGCCGGTATCGACATACACCTCATAAAAGGCTGTCTGTGCAGAAACCACTCCTGCCTCCCGGAAGATATCCGCGACGACCTTCTCCCGGAGATAGGAATCATCCATGGCGTTGCTCTTGAACGAGATTTGTTTGAAGCCGTAGAAGCGTTGATTGCTAATCGATGGATCTTCGTCTTCAAATTCGTCAAAATCAAGCCGGAAGGATATCTTATTCGTGCCGCTTTTCCAGGATCTTTGCAGGGTGGAATTGCCGCTGTAGCGGAATCCGACATTCTCCCAGGTCTCATCGTTAAAGGTAACCGTGCTGCTGACATAACTGGTGTCACCGAAATCCAATCCCCCCATGTTACCAATCCCGGGGCGGTTGCCCGGTTGGAAATTGCCCGGAGCTTGGGGTTGCTGCCCCTGGGGAAGGTTTGGTTGCGGTTTCTGGTTGTTGAAATTCTCTCCTCCCGGGGCCTGGCCCTGGTTGCCTACTCCCTGCTCACCGAATTGCGCGGCCATCTCTGCCTGTAAATCAGCCCAGGCTTCGGTGGACAGGGTAATATCAATCCGGTTGACCGAATCTTGGGGGAAAACAACCGCATAATCTGGCTCGGTATCCTTTCCATGCGTGGTTTCATTCCAATCCGCTGGATGAGAAACTTCCGCAGTGGAGCCGGTGCTTGTGGATCCCGTGGTAGGATTGATCGATTTTTCGTTGGTGCTACTACAACCGGACAATGAAATGATGAGTGTTACAGCAAAAATAAATTCCCATATTGAATTAAATCTCTTCATCGTTCTCCAGTTTGAATTTCCGTTTTTAATTAAGTTGAATCCGTCAACCCGAATGATGCCCGGCATGCAGGTGCAGCCAGATATTATCTGATCATAATAGATTCATTGGGAGAATTGGTATATTTTTGGTTTACGGAAGAAATGAATTTTAGGCACAAAGGATGACGCAATCCACAATCCTCATTGGTTGTTGAGGAGGTGCATTGTTACCTGATTTAGCTAAACGCTAACGATGAGGTGGATCTGCACAACTTGCTGGGGAGTTACATTAATTTGAAATTCATTCGGCTGAGATTTTGGATGTCTTGTATTTTTATACCATTAACCGGAGGGATTGGTCTGTGGACGGGCAAGCTGAACCCGATAAAATACCAGACCAATCCCGATTGTGAAGGAAAGGAAAATCGACTATTAATCACAACGCCGGTCAATTCCTGACCCGGCTAGTCCATAATTCTTACCGTGATCAGGACTAATGCTGATCCACCTCCCCAATAATAAGCGTCTTCCTCAAGATTGTGAATATCAAATACCAGGCTATAACCAAAGCTCTTGATCTGTGTATCTCCGACAGGTATCACCAGGCTGGTCTGTGTGCCCGGTATATCCCCAGCTGCAGTTGACCAGTACATCTCTTTAATCACTGGTTCGCGGTTTCCCCAATCCCCCGGGGAAGCGAAACGCAAATTTTCGATAAGTGCCTCAGCTTCGATGAAAATATCCTTGTCGCTTTTTAGAAAATCGAGTGTGAGGTATAAGGTGTCCTGGTTTACAATCTCCCGGGAAATCGTGAACGGAGCGTTGGCAACCAGGTTCAGGTCAACATCCACCAAAAAATCATCATTATAGATTTTTGCAGTCCGAGTATTAACATAAGGTTGGGGTTCTGACTCTTGTTGATTTACCACAATGGTCACAGACCCATTCTGCGGAGCAAAGTTGGTTACCAGGAAATATAAATAGTTGCCATCTTGTACGGTCATTTCAAGCGGGTCCTGGCCTAAGTCACCAGAATCAACGACGTTATTTTTGTCAGGGCCATCTGCCAGAACATATTGCACCTTAACCCCGGACGTTGGTTCGATGGCCGTCAGGGAAATATCAAAACCGATATCCTGGTCGCTGGTTAATTTGATCCCGGCCAAAGTTGAGGCATAATTCGAATTCACATTCACCAGCTCAGTCATTTCCATCGTTGTATCCAGGTTCATTTCTAGCTTATTGTTGACCAGGTCAGTATAGACATCCGTCTTCAAACCCTCTGTCTGAACCTGGTCTTTAAAAATAACCTGGTAGGCAAAATCATCATAGAGTACTGGAAGGGGAGTAGATTTGGAAGCAGAATATTGAGCCAGGTTTTCCAACGCTCCCCCTTCTCCGGTCATGACAGCGGTGAACATTTCAGGAAAGTTAAGCCCTGCATCAACCAGATATTTGACAAAATGGGCCGTCTGATAAGTGTGAAACGTTTCATCATGGTTGATTCCGTTCGTCAGATAGTTGAGCTTCAACTTTTCTGTCAGCCCAAGCTGGGTGGCAATATGTGCGGCCGCATAATCGGCAGTTGCCTCCATCCACCAGCGATTGGATGCCATGGAATAAAAATTGAGATATTGATTTTGCACCGCGTGAAATAATTCATGGGCCGATACCAGTTGTAATTCGGTTTCATTAATGTTGGTCAACGGGATTTCAATTTTCTTAGAAAACCACCCCCATTCAGCTTCTTTATCGGCCCCCCAATTATCAATGTAAACTTTGGTATGGTTCGGCAGCTTGAACGGCGCATCTCCGTATGCCTTATAAGCATCATATAATGCTGTCCGAACGATCACGGCATATTCATAAATGGGGTCTCCAGATACAATCGACCCGATTGCAGGGGCATTGGCATCTTTATTGAAATATATAGTGAAATTGGAAGATGATAAGGTCACATATTGATCGTCTTTGATAAAGAGAGACCAAAGGCTCAGATGATTCGTCTTCACGAAAACTTTTGCATTTGATTCGTCAATCTCAAAATCTGTTTCCTGCCAGCGTTGATAAGTTTCATCAAAATAGGCGATCGCCAGTTGATCCGAAGCCGCCTGGGAAGGATCGAGCTTGGCTCCATCGTATGTAAATTCAAGGATGATGGGGTTGGAAAAGTCCCCCTCTTCAGAAGAGCTGATCTCAAATAATCCAACCGGTGTCAGCCCAGCAAAATCGTGATCTATCAATTGCTTAATTTCCTTGATCGCCACTTTCGTCCCCTTGGGAAATGTATTGGGGTAAATGATTGCTTGAACCTTACCTTCGACAGCTACCCGGTATTCAGTATTTGTGGAAGCAATGGTCAGGCTGGCAGATTCTTTTCCGCAAGCTGGCAATAAGATCGCAACAGCCATCAGGAGAATCAAATTGAGGATCAGTGTAGATTTTTGTTTCATATTCGATTCCTTTCATTGATTGTTTGCAATTGATAAACAAATGAGGATATTGTAGGTTTGCAAGTCACGCCGGGTTCTTGGAAAAAGTTACCCTGGTGGGAGATTTCACTTCGCTGAATTTTTTAGCTAGTAGATGAAAATCGTTGAGATCCAGCTTTATTCCAACCACTTCAACATCTTGCGGCTTAACGTTTGGTAACCTAGTTTATCATACAATCCCCGGGCAGCCGTGTTGAAGTCGTAGACGTTCAGTTCCAGGCTGGCTGCGCCTTGTCCCACTGCCCATTCTTCCCCCGTCAGCATCAGCATTTCCCCCAATCCATGCTGACGGAATTGCGGGTGAACGTAGACGCTATCCACCACTGCAAACAGGCGCGGCGTCATCATCGCATAATCCGGGCTGGTGCGTAACTTCATAAGCAAAAAACCGGCCGGTTGTCCGTCCCATTCGGCAAAGAACAAGGCGGAATTCGGGTCCGCCAGCAACTCGTTGAAAAACTCCGGGGTGTGGATATGCCCGCTCACGGATTGGAAGATGCCCGGGTGCTCTGCCACATGCAGAGCGTTCAGGCAAGCGTACATCTGCTCAAAGAGATCGTAATCCTTGCTGTCGCCCCGGTGGATGGTGATGTTCATGGATTTCTCCTCACCCGGTAGGGAGATCGGCCGATCTCCCTACCGGGTGGTTTGCGCGTTTTAAGAATCAGGCTGCGAAATGATCTGCTGAAAGCCGCGCCCACTCCTCCATCCGGTCTTCCAGCTTCTTGTGCAGCAGGGTATATTCGTGACCCAACTTCTGCACCAGGCCCAGGTCGCGGGTTGGCGTCTCCAACTGGCGGGTGATGGTCGCCAACTGCCCCTCCAGCTGGGTGATCTCGGTTTCCAGTGCATCCAGCTTTTGCTGGCGTCGACGCAGTTGATCCTTGCTCGGGCCAGCCGGGCGTATTGGACGTGCCACCGCCTCCACCTGGCGTGTGCTCAATGCAGCCAGGGCTGCCCGCTCCGCCTCGTATTGACGGAAGGCCTTGTATTGGCTGTAGTTGCCGTCAAACACCTTCAGCGTGCCATCATCCGGCATCACCTCCCAGACCTGCGTTGCCAGGGCGTCGATCAGGTAGCGATCGTGGCTGACCAGTAAGATCGTGCCTTTGAAGTTATCCAGGATCGCCTGCAGCACCTCCTGCGCAGGCAGGTCCAGGTGATTGGTCGGCTCGTCCAGCAGCAGCAGGTTAGCGCCGCGCAGCGCCAGCAGGGAAAGTGCCAGGCGGCTGCGTTCCCCGCCCGAAAGCGTATCCACCGTGCGAAAGACGTCGTCCCCGGTAAAGAGGAACTTGGCCAGGTAATCGCGGATGGCGCCTGGCAGCAAGTTGGGCGCGGCGTTCTCGATCTCCTGCATCAGGGTCCAATCCGGGTGCAGGCTTTCGTGGGTTTGGGCGAAGTAGCCAATTTGCAATGATGCGCCCATCACCACTTCCCCGCCAAAGGGCGGGATTTGCTCCAAAAGTGTCTTGAGGAAGGTGGTCTTGCCAGCACCGTTCGGGCCGATGATGGCAGCGCACTCGCCGCGCGTCAGGGTCAGGTCGGGGGCATTGAACAGCGGCCGGCCTTCGTCGGCATAGCCCACGCTCAAGCCGCGCGTGCGGATCACCAGGTCGCCCGAGCGGCTGGCAGGTTCCAGTCGCAAGTGTAGGCGCTGGGCATTCATTTGCGGCGGGGTCAGGCGGGCTTCCTCCAGCATGCGCTCAAGGCGTTTCTGGCGCCCCTGGGCCTGGCGGGTGTTTTGCCCGGCCATGTTGCGCCGGATGTATTCTTCTTCCTTCAAGATAAAGGCCTGTTGGGCTTCATATACTTCAAGCTGGCGAGTGTAGCGTTCTTCGCGCTGCTGCAGGAAGGCAGTGTAGTTGCCGCGGTAGACCTCCAGGGCGGGGGTCATCTCCCAGATGGTATTGGTCACCTGGTCCAGGAAGTAACGGTCGTGCGAGACGATCAGAACTGCCCCCGGCCAATCCGCCATGAAATTTTCCAGCCATTCGATGGCCGCGATATCCAGATGATTCGTCGGTTCGTCCATCAGCAGCAGGTCGGGCTCGGAAAGCAGCAAGCGGGCCAGCAGGGCGCGTGTGCGTTGCCCGCCGGAGAGTTGGCTCATCGGGCGGCGCTCGTCGGCCGGGGTAAAGCCCAATCCGGTCAGGGTCTGGTGGATGCGGATTTCATAGGTGTAGCCGCCCAGGTGTTCGAATTGCACCTGCAGTTTACCGTAGGCAGCCAGGGCTTCTTCGGCTCGCTCAGGGTCGGCCATGGCTGATTCCAGGGCGGTCATTTCAGACTGCAATGCACGCAACTCGGCAAAGGGCGTCAGTACTTCATCCCACAGTGTTCCCTGGGACTCGAAGATCGCTTCCTGCGGTAGGTAGCCGATGCGGATGTTGCGGGCGCGCAGCACCTCTCCGGCGGAAGGCTCCTCCAGGCCGATCAGGATGCGCAGCAGGGTGGTTTTTCCCACGCCGTTCGGCCCCACCAGGCCGATGCGGGCGCGGTGCGGGATGCTGAGCGAAATGTTGCTAAAGATATCGACCGGGCCAAAGGATTTGCCCACGTCGATGGCAGTAATGAGAGACATGATCAACTCCGGGTTATAATTGCAACCGAATTTTACCAGAGAAAAGGACGTAGCGATGACAGAATTGTGGCTGGTACGGCATGGGCAGACCGATTGGAACCTGGCTGGGCGCTATCAGGGACATGAGGATATTCCCCTGAATGCGGTGGGTTTGCAGCAGGCAGACTCACTGGCGGAGAAACTGGCCGGGGAGACCTTTGTTGCTATCTACTCCAGCGACCTGCTGCGCGCCCGGGTTACTGCTGAAACCGTGGCAGAACGGTTGGGCCTGACCGTCATCCCACTGATCGGGTTGCGTGAGATCAACCAGGGGGATTGGCAGGGGCGTTATCTGGCCGATGTGCGCGCTGAATTTGGCGAACCGGACCCGAACGCCGGCAAAGAAATGCTGCACGAACGTGCCCCGGGTGGCGAATCTGTGGCTGAGGTAGCTGCCCGCTTGAAGCTGGCGGCTGATCAGATTGCCGCAGCCCACCCCGGGGGCAAGGTACTGGTGGTTACCCACGGCTTGGCGCTGGCCACATTGGTTTGCCAGGCGCGCACTATCCCCTTGCAGCAGGTCTATCAACAGATTCCGGATAACATCGTGGTAGCTGTGATCAACTGGCCGTCCGTAGAAAGCTAAACCAGGCCGATCATCATGGCCAGCCCGGTCATCATCAACAAAATCCCCACAGTAATCTGCACTACCCGCAAGGTCACTTTCTTGACCAACAGCGCCCCAGCCACGGCCCCGCCAAAGGCTGCCAGCGTCGCCACCAGCACCAGCCAACCGGTTCCGGCCGGGATGGCGTTGAATCTATCACTGTAGAAGCTGACCCCGTACACTCCCAGCCGGGCCAGGTCCACAATCACTGCTGATAGAATACTGGTGCCGATGAAGGCTTCTTTATCCAGTCCGCACTTGATTAAGAAGGCCGCTCGCAAGGCCCCCTGGTTGCCACAAAGGCCGCCAAAAAAGCCGGAGAGCAGCCCGCCTAACGGTAAATACTTGCGTGGAAAGGCCAGCTTCTGCAGGGCAGGCAGCAGTTCAAACAATGCAAAACCAATAATGAGTAGGCCAATCACCAGGTCCAATAGCGTGATATCAAAGGCTCGCCTGCCGAGGTTGTAGCGCCACAAGGACTCTAGGTTGGCAAACAGATTGAGCAGGGCTGCGCCCAGGATGGAAGCCAGCGCTCCTGGCAGGGCAAAGCGCAGCACCACGCCCCAATCCGCCTTGCGTCCGACCAATGCCGCCTTGAACAGGTTGTTAGCCAGGTGTACCACTGCTGTGGCGGCCACCGCCACAGGCAGCGGGAAGAAAAAGGCAAACGCCGGCAGCAGCAGCGTCCCCAGGCCAAAGCCGGAAAACAAGGTCAGCATGGAAACCGCGAAGGCGGTCAGGGGAACGACCAGGTAGGGCATCGATGCATCCTCCAAGATATGGAAAATCATAAGGGAAGGTCTACTGACTGTCAATCAGGCTGTGATTAAATCAATCCTCCCACGGTGGTCGCGGGCCGCGGGAGGAGGGAGGTGGGGCAATACCGTTGTATTGCTGCTTTATGTGTAGCAAGAATTGTGCCAGAGTTACAAGTCCTGTTCAAAACTATCCGGCAGCATCGGGCGCGGTTCCAGCAGTATGCTGGTCATCTTGGCGGCCGGCTGCGGGCGGGAGAAAATGTAACCCTGAACTTCATCGCACCCTCGGGCGGACAGGAAGTTCAATTGCTGCTCGGTTTCCACCCCCTCGGCAATGGTGCTCAGCCCGAGGATGTGTGCCATTGCGATGATGGCCGTGGTGATGGCCGCGTCGTCCGGGTCACTCATTACATCCTGGATGAATGAACGGTCAATCTTGATTGCACTGACTGGAAAGCGCTTGAGGTAACCCAGTGAGGAATAACTGGTGCCAAAGTCGTCGATGACGATCTTGACGCCCATATTCTTCAATTCGCGCAGGGTGACCACGGTTTGTTCAAGATCCTGCATGGCCGCAGTTTCGGTAATTTCCAGTTGCAGTAATGAGGCAGGCAGACCAGTTTCGATCAAGATTTTATAGACCAACTTGGCAAAGTGTGGATCTCTTAACTGGTAGGCGGATAGGTTGACCGCCACCTGGATACCGCGGATGCCCTGATCGGACCAGTTGCGCGCTTGGACGCAGGCGGTACGCAAGGCCCATTCGCCCAATGGGGCAATCAGCCCGGTCTCTTCCGACAGGGCGATGAATTCGCCCGGCAGGATGGTGCCGCGCACTGGATGCTGCCAGCGCAACAAGGCCTCCACTGCCACCACCCGGCCACTGTTCATGGAAATTACTGGCTGGTAATAGTTTTCAAACTCCTGGCGTTCCAGCGCCCGACGCAGTTCAGCTTCCAGTTGGAAGAGTGCCAGCGAACGCGAGTGCATTTCCGTATCGAATACCTGGAAGCGTGCCCGCCCGGCGGATTTGGCCCGGTAGAGTGCGGTATCGGAATCCCGCAACAAATCTTCCGCCCGGGTGTACTGCTGGTTGGAGATGGTGATGCCCATCGAGGCGGTAATGAAGACATCCTGGCTTTGCAGCGAGAAAGGCAAT
This sequence comes from Anaerolineaceae bacterium, assembly GCA_041741455.1. Classification (GTDB taxonomy): domain Bacteria; phylum Chloroflexota; class Anaerolineae; order Anaerolineales; family Anaerolineaceae; genus CALESS01. Next base: position 50,397 of record JBGSJZ010000094.1, read on the forward strand.
GCCAGGTCTTTCAGGATGCGCTCAGCCACCCGGATGGCATCCTGGGGCTCGGTCAGGTCATCCAGCAGAATGGCAAATTCATCTCCGCCCAGCCGGGCTACCAGGTCTCCCAGCCGCAGGCAGCTTTCCAACCGCCGGGCAGTGATGATCAGCAATTGGTCTCCGGCTGCGTGGCCCAAACTTTCGTTGATCACTTTAAAACGATCCAGGTCAAGCAACAGCACGGCCGCCAGGTATTCTGGGTGGCGTCGGCTGCGTTCAACCAACCGGCTTAACTGATCCACAAAGTAAGCCCGGTTGGGCAGGTGGGTCAGCGGGTCGTGCATGGCATCATGGCGCAGGCGATCTTCAATCCCCTTGCGGGCGGTGATATCGGTCATGGAGCCGGCAATCCGGTTGGGCTTTTGCCCACCATCGCTGACGGCTATGCCGCGGGTTTGCACCCAGCGGTAAGCGCTGTCGCGATGCAGGATGCGATATTCACACTCCAATTGGGGCGTATCCCCCCGCAGGTGGGCGTCAATATCGGAGCGCACCCGGTCCACATCTTGCGGGTGGATGCGGCTGAACCAGGCCTGGGGGGTATCAATCGGGAAGGATTCCTGCTCGCCAAGGATGGCTTTCCAGCGCGGTGAGACATGTAATTTGTTGCTGCGCAGATCCCAGTCCCAGATGCCATCTTTGGCGCCAGCTACGGCCAGGGCAAAGCGTTCTTCGCTTTCCACCCGGGCGGATTCGGCTTGCTTACGCTGGGTGATGTCCACCAGCATCAACATGGCGCATGGGCGGCCGTCAAATTCAATTCTTGTACAGGTCAACTGCAGCCAGATGGGTTGTTCATCAAATGTCAGCGCCTGGTAATCGGACACGCTGCGATCATCACTGAGAGAGTTGGCTATTTGCTGGCGGACCTGGTCGCGATCGTCTTCGTGAAACCGTTCAAAGATGCATATGTTGGTCGGATTGTCAGTCTCAACGGGGCAATGACAAATTTTATGAACAGCAGGATTGGAGTACAACACTTCTTCCGCTTGCAGATCATAAATCACGATGCCTTCTTCCAGGTTCTCCACCAGGCTGCGGTAGCGGGCTTCCGAGCTGGACAGGTCCAAGGTGCGGTTGGCAACCGTTGCCTCCAATTTTTGGACTTGCTTTTTTGCGTTGCGATGCTGGGATGTGGTGAACAGGAAAGTGGAAAGCATCAACAGGCTGATGGCGCTGATGCCTAAAAGGTTATTGAAAAACTCACGCTGCTCCCCGGCAAAGGCCAGGATCTCCTTCTGGGGTGTGGAAAGACCGATCGTCCAGGTATCATCCCCCAGGCGCACTGAGGTCCAGGCGGCATATTCCCGCCCAGTTTCCTTTGACCAGACAAACCAGCCCGTGCCTTCTGTTCGATTCTCCACCGCGTCGATCATCTCAGCGTAATCCGAAGCGCCAAAAGCCTCCTGGAGTTTGAAAATCTCCTGGATCGTTTTCCCCTGATAAGCCTCGGGAAAATCTGGCCGCTGGTTAAAGATTACTGACTCTTGGTTGTAAATCCAGGCCCGACCGCTGCTTAATACCCGGATGGGTGCAATAAATTGATCCAGTGCTTCCTGTTCGGCCTGAGCCAGCGACACACCGTTCTCACTCAGCCGATTTTCCAACCAGGATTGGGTTGCCCGGGCTGCGCCTTGTACAATTTGGAATTGCAGTTCATTCCAGGTGCGCAAGAAGGTTTGGGTGCGTTGTTCGTGATAGTGAAATACACTAATCCACAACACCAGGGTCGTGAAGAAGAAAAGCGTGCCTGTCAGTATCATGGACCGACTGAATTTTTCTCGAACCATGCTCCCCTGCTCCTCTTGTAATGAAGTAGACAGCAGTGATTGGGAGTGATAATGTGTGGACACAAGATCACTTCCCGCGCCCCATGCCATTTGGGTGTGGCTGGCAGCAGTGTCATCACTCCTCTTGGTTACAAGATTCGTGCGAGCTTCTGGACTGCCATATGAGGTTTGGGTTGTTAAGCTGCACTTCGGCAGCGAAATACCAAGATTATGGATCTATTGTTGTATTAATCTTCTGCCAGAGGGAAGACCACCGTAAAGGTGCTGCCCTGTCCGGGGGTGGAATCGACCCAGATTCTTCCCTGGTGGTTCTCAACAATGGATTTGACAATTGCCAGTCCCAATCCTGTGCCGGGTTGATCTGCGTGAACGTTGGAGGCCCGATAGAACTTGTCGAAAATATACGGCAAATCGGTCGGCGGTATGCCGATCCCGGAATCCGTCACCTGGAAGATCACCTGGTTTTGCTCCACCCCGCAGCGGATGCGGATGATGCCCAGATTGGTGGTGTACTTGATCGCATTGTCGATCAAGTTATCCACGACCGAACGGATTTGCACCGGATTGGCAAAAATCAGTGGGAAATCGCTGGAAAAATCCAGCGAGACCGTCAGGTTCTTCTCCTGGCTGCGGCGGGAGAGATTGTCCACCGCAAAGCGGATCAACTGATCCAGGGCTACCCGCTCCTTGCGACTGTCAAACCCGGCTTCGATCCGCCCCAGGTTCAGCAGGTCATCCACCAGGCTGGTGATGTTATGCACAGAAATTTGCACCCGGTGTAAAAATTCCCGCTGCATTTCGCTCAACGGTCCGATACGCTCAATCAACTCGGCATAACCCAAAATGGCAGTCAGTGGTGAGCGCAGGTCGTGGGAAACCGTGCTGACAAAATCGCTCTTGATGTGGTCCAGTTTCTTCAGGTAGGTGATATCATGCAGGGTGATGGCCCGCCCGACACCAGGGATGGAGGCGATGCGCGCACTGAAAACTCGCCCATCATCCAGACTGACTTCCACCCGGTTGGCCAGCCGCCCGGTGGTGGACCCAAGCAGCTCCTTCAACTCAGGCTGGGGAAAATATTGAGTAAATGGCTGCCCGACGATACCGCTGAGCGGCAGGTTGAAAGCCATCAGCGCTACCTGGTTAACCAAAACCAGGCGCATGTCCTTATCCACCACCACCACTCCATCTTGGATATGGGCGATGACGGTTTCCAGCTTCTGCCGTTCCTGGATGGAATGAATGTAAAGCCGAGCGTTTTCAATGGCCAGCACAGCGTAATCGGCCAGGGTCGAAAGTACTTTGACGTCCCGTTCCTTGAAGGGTGTGTTCTGCCGGCGGTTGTCGACGCCCAGTACCCCGATGCTGCGGCCTTTCAATTGCAGCGGCACATACACCAGCGAATGCACCAGGTAGGAGGTTTTGATCTTCTGCGGGGTTTGTTCGTCCACCAGCACCGGTTGGCCGGTGCGGACGGCCGTGCCAGCCAGGGTATCCTGGACGGGCAGGCGGAAGGTGCGGACGAAATCTTCCTGGAAGTTGCGGGCTGCCCGCATGTACAACTCGCCGCTTTTTTCGTCCATCAGCAGCAGGCTGCCTTCTTCGGCCCGGGTCAGCTTGACAGCAGCTTCCACTACAGATGTCAGCACTCCGTCCAGGTCCAGCGAGGAGGCAATTTGCCGGCCAAGCTGCGCCAGGGCAGTCATCTCATCCACCTGGCTTTGCAGTGAGGTCGTCATCTTTTTGGTTTCTTGTAAGCCCCATTCCCGACGCCGTCGGACTCGTTCCAGGCTCAGGTTGATGGCGTTCAAAATATCTTCACCACGCAAGGGAAGACACAAATAATCGTTAATCCCGATTCGCATGGCTTTTTTAAGCGTTTCCGGATTTTCGGTATAAACGAACAGAATTACCGCCATGGATGGAATCTGGCGCAGGATCTCAGCGGAAAAATCCAATCCATTTCCGTCGCTCAACTGTTCAGCAATCACCAGCAGGTTGGGGGTGCTGCTGGAAAGGAGGTTGCGAGCGCTGGCGCAATCCGGTGCGGACTGGATGCTGGCGTTGGTGGCGCGCAGAACCCGTTCCAGCAGCAGGCTAATCTGGGCGTCGGACACCACAAGCAGGATGGATTCATTGGAGGATGATACCATTTTCAACCTTCCTGGAGAGGCATCATGGGCAGAGTAAAGTAGAAGCGACTTCCCTGGTTTGGTTTGGTTTCAACCCAAATCTTCCCATTAAAGCGCAAGACGATATCGCGGGCCAAACTTAACCGAATGCCCAGGCCACCAAACCGTTGCTGTTGATCTTTCTCCGGCTCAAATCCAGCTTCAAAAATCCGGGCGGCCTGTTGGACCGCCATGCCCCGTCCGGTGTCGCTGACACAAATCAGAGCAGATTTTTCTGTGGTCTTTTCCAGATGGACCCAGACCCGGCCCCCAGTGTTGCAGAAACGAATGGCATTGCTGATCAGGCAATCCAGCACCTGGGCCACCTGGGTTGGGTGGGCGGCTGCCAGGATAATCTCCTGGGGTAGGTCGGTGGTAAGAGTCAGGCCGCTAGCCTGGGCGATCGGTAAAAATCGATTGACCGACTGGCGCACCGCCCCGTTCAAATTGGCAGAACTGGCGGAGGGGGTCAGCTGACCGGGCGTCAAAGGATGGATCGATCCGCTGACTGCTGCGATATGGTTCAACTGGTTTTGCACACTGGTCAGTAATTGGCGTTGCTGCATATTCCAGCGAGCGCTCGGGTCCTGTGCCAGTTTTTCCAATGCTTCCACCCCCAGGTTCACCGATGGTTGAAGTTCGGATTTAACAATCTGTAAGATTTCGTTGTCAACCCGCTCGCCCATCTGGGCGTTTTCTGCCATCACCTGCAAGGAGCGGGCGCGCTCTTCCACGGCCCGAAACAGACGCGCATTCATTAATGAAATGGATGCATAATCCGCAACCGCTTCCAGTAGGTTTTGTTCGCTCTGGCTGAATGCAGTGGCTGCCTGGCGCATCATCACCAGCAGGCCAATGATTTGCTTTTGCACGCGGGTCGGCATGATCAGGGCGGATTGCCCCAACGAGGAAATTTTGAAACGTTTGAGTGGATCACCATGGATGGTCAACGCCTCGCCGGACATGGCCACCAATGAACTGATGCCATCATCCCAGGGTTGGTTCAGCCGGTTCGCCAGGGAAGGCGGCAAGCCTTTCTGGGCAGCCAGAACGAAATTTTTCTGGTTATTATCCCGCAGCAGGAACCAGCCGAGGTCCGACCGGGTGATTTTGAGGCTGCCTTCCAGGATCTTTCCGAACAACAAGCTTTGATCGGTGATCGAGGTGACGGCCTTGCCAATCCCAAAAATGGCAGTCAGTTCGCGCACCCGTGCCTGCAGCTCTTGGTTGGCCTGTTGCAGTTGGCCAGCCAGTTGATTGCGCTCCCGGCGCTCGTGTACCTGGCGCAGCACCCGCTCCACCGCGTTGATGATCTCTGGCTCGCGCGCCGGCCAGATCAGATAATCCGCCGCGCCGAGCCGAAAGGCCTGGATCACATCATTTTCATTACCCTTGGTGGTCATTACGATCACCGGGGTGGATATTTGTTGGGAGGAGAGTGCTACCAGCAGATCTTTACCACTCAAACCGGGCAGGTTCAGGCTGGCCAGCACCACATCCGGTGATAGCTGGATGATTTTTGCGACAGCGCTGTTGGCATCGTTGACCACATTGGTCTGGTAACCGTTCGATTGCAGCGTTTGACGACCGATGATATCCGCAGTCATCGGGTCGTTTTCCACAATCAATATTCGGTCACGCACACTTGCCATCACGATAATAATGATAGCATGAATAAAGAAAAATGACAGATTCTGTAGGGCAGATGTAGAGTCAATTTAGAAAAATCAGCCACCCTTTCTCCATCGGAAAGGGTGGCTGATTTGTTTTAAAAATGATCTGGCTGGCACAGCCTTAAGGCGTTGGATTCTCCCAGTAACTGAGTTCATCCACGGAGATGGTCAGGTTGTCTGTCTCGCGGGCATAAACGAACAGGCCAAAGTTGCCGCTGCTAAACTGGGTGTCCTTGGCTTCGCCGAGCAGCACACCGTTCACATAGACGAGCAGGCGGCTGCCAACAGCCATCAACCCCAGGCGGTTGGTTTGGTTGGCCCCAGCCTTGATGGCTGTGCTGGCTGTGTATTCAATCAGGTTGGTCATCGTGCCTTTGGGCAGGGTTTCACCATCCCACTTGCGCAGGAAGTAGCGCCCGTCACAGGTCAGGCCCACCAGGTAACCCTGGTTCGGATCGCTTGGTTCCGGCACGCGGGTGATAAAGCCATACTGGTCATTGCCGGTGCAGGTCCCGACTTTAACAGTCATTTCCAGGTAGAAATCCGTCAATTCCGGCCAACTCAAGCGCCAGCCGTTGATCGGTTCCAGTCCTGTCAGCACCAGGTTGCCTTCTTTGAACTCGATGGCGGTGTACTTGTCGCTTCCGGTCGGCCAGTTGTTGTCGTTATCCATCGTATCCCGCCAGGCCGGATTGCCCAGCCGGGTGCGCGGATCGCCAGCCACAGTGGTGGGTGTGGGTCCCTGGGGTGTGGCTGTCGGAACAGCTGTGGCAGTCGGTTCAGCCGTGGCGGTCGGTGGAACGCTGGTTGCGGTCGGTGGAACAGCCGTGGGCGAGACTACTTGGGTCGGATCAGGGGTGGCTGTCACGACAATGATGGTTGGCGTTGCCGGTAGGCTGGTCTGAGTCGGCAGAGGTTTGGGTACATCTGTCGGAAAGACCCCGGCCTGGCCGGTGGTTGTCGGCATGGCCGTCAACATTTCCGCAACTTTGGTCGCCAGCTCAGCATCATCCGGAGGGGCGCCGCCCGTACCGCAGGCGGAAAGCAACAGGGTTGCTAATATCATCAGGGCAAAGAGCTTTTTCATTTACTTTCCTCCATACATGAATCAGCAGGATAAGATGGAATCAAATCCTACCTTTTTATGACGCTTGCCAGTGTCTGCAAGTTCCCATCAGGCCTTGTAACCGATCTGGCGCAGGAAGTTTTTGCGCCAGGCAATGTCAGCTTCCTGTTCGATGCCCTTGGGTTTCTGGCCTTCGACAATGCCGAGGATGCCGCGCCCGCTGCCAGTATCGGCCAGGATCACCTCAGTTTCATTGGCGGTGGCGCAGAAAATCCCCGCCACTTCCGGCACCGCTTTAATCGCATTCAGCACATTGATCGGAAAGAAACCTGGTCCGAGAAAGACAATGAACGAGTGTCCAGCACTGATGCTCAGAGCATTCTTCTTTGCCAGTTCGATCATCTCCGGGTCGGTCCCGCTCCAGCGTACCAGGCACATGCCGGAAGCCTCGCAGAAGGCCAGGCCGAAGCGGATGCCCGGCACACTGTTGACCAACGCTTCGTGGATGTCTTCCACAGTTTTAATGAAATGGCTTTGTCCGAGGATGAAATTGATCTCCTCCGGTTTTTCGATCTTGATGCTCAGTAGTTCCATGGTTCCTCCGAATTAATTATTCTCTCGCGATTATAGCCTGAAACTTTAGAAATTCAATCAAGTTGGGGTACAATACAGGCCACAGTAGCAAAATTAGTGATAAATGATCTTAAAAAATTCTCCGCGTCTCTCCGCGGTATAGAAGGATCTCAACCTCTTGTTCGAAATTGTCTTCCTCGGCACCTCTGCCTCCGCCCCTTCCGCCCATCGCAATCTTCCCGCTTCCATAGTCAAGCATGATGAATACCGCTTCCTGGTAGATTGTGGCGAAGGCACCCAGCGCCAGATTTTACAATCCGGCATCGGTTTCAAGCGCCTTAACCGCATCCTGATCACCCATGGTCACCTGGATCACATCCTCGGTTTGGCTGGGCTATTATCTACCTACATGCGCTGGGAGACGATCGACGAATTGGAGATCTTTGGTGGCAAGGCAGCCCTGGAACGCATTCACGACCTGTTGTACGACGTGGTTCTGCGTGGGGCCACATCTCCCATGCCGATCCACCTGCGACCCATCTCCACCGGGACTGTGTTTGAGACAACTGATTTTTCGATCAAGTCCTTTCCCGTCCAGCACCGCGGGTCGGATTGCCTGGGCTTTGTCTTTGAAGAAAAGGGGCACCGCCCCTTCCTGCCGGAAAAAGCCGAGGCCCTGGGCATCCCGCAGGGTCCGCTGCGCCGGGACCTGGTAGCTGGTCTGCCCGTCCAGTTGGCGGATGGTCGTACCATCCGGGCAGACGAGGTGCTTGGCGAGTATAAGCCTGGCACCCGCTTGGTCTATATTGGCGATACAGGCGAGGTGGATAGCCTGGTTGAGGTTTGCAAGAGAGCCGATGGCTTGGTGTGTGAGGCGACCTACCTGGATGCTGAAGCTGATATGGCCAAACAGTTTGCCCACCTGACAGCTCGTCAGGCGGCTGATCTGGCCAAACGCGCCGGTGTAGAGAAGTTGATCCTGACTCATATCTCGCGGCGCTATCGCGAAAAAGAAGTGATCGCCGAGGCGCAGTCCGTCTTCCCCGGTGCCATCGTCGCCCGCGATTTTGACACTTTCCAGATCAAGCGAGAGTAGAAAGTATTTCCCGTAGTCACGACGTAAGTCGTGTGAATTGATTTCCGAGTGCCATACCTCACAAGTGCATGACACTTTTTTCTACGATTGTTGTGGGACCTTGTTCAATTCAACCAAATTCCCTCAAATTGGGTGTTTAAAACCCTGTCTTTTTATTGTATAGTATTAGCAAACCCCTTCATAAAAAGACAACTGAGCAGAAAGGATCCATCCATGCGCATCTCCCGCCGTCTTTCGATTATTTTGACGATTGCCTTGGTGCTTGGCCTGCCAAGCCAGATTGCGCCAGTCCAGGCCCAAAGAAATTACGATTCGAAGGCTTCTTTGGTAGTAAATAGTAATGGGGATGAAATAGATGCTGCTATTGGGAATGGTGCCTGCATGACGGTTACTGGAGTATGCACTCTTCGAGCCGCGATTGAAGAATCGAATGCACTGGTTGGTACAGACACAATCAGCTTTAGTGGCGACCTGACCATTCAACCTGCAACTCCCCTCCCCCCCATCACAGATGGTGTGATCGTTACTGCAGTTGATCGAAATGTCACCATTAACAAACCTGCTGGCAGCACAGCTACCATCGGGTTGTACATCAATAGCGGGACGGAAGTAACGCGAATTCATCATTTAACCATATCAGGGTTTACGACTGGAATATATGTTAATGGCAGTAATAATTTTATTGGCACCAAAGCAGATGGCACAAATGATGACAAAGAAGGCAATACCTTGATCCTTAACTCCGGAGAAGGCATTACTGTGGCAGGATCGAACAATATGATTGGGGGAAACTTTATTGGGATCAATTCGGCTGGAACCCCAAATCCCAATGGCACAGGTGTCAAAGTGTCTGGTTCTGCAAATTATATTGGAACCAATGGAGATGGGGTGGGTGATGGCTGGGAGTTTAATATCATCTCAGCGAACACGGGTATGGGTATTGATGTTGTTAGCGGGGGAAGTGGAACCATTATCGCTGGTAACACCATCGGCTTGAAATCTGGGGCAATCGCAGCTGCTGGCAACGGCTTGGATGGCATTCTGGTCAGCGGCGTAAATAACGTCCGCATCGGCACCAATGGGGATGGTGTGAGCGATGGTTGGGAGGGTAATAATATTGGCGCCAATGGCTTGCACGGAATCCGGATAGATATAGGATACGGGCATAAAATTTCCGGCAATATCATTGGTGTGGGGGTTAATGGAGTGGCTTTAGGCAATGGCAGATCAGGCATCCAGCTTGGGCCGTCAGTATATGATTCAACCATCGGCGCGGACGAGAACAATCCAACGTACAACACCAGCGAACGCAACATTATTTCCGGCAATCTCAATTCAGGCATCGACCTGCGGGGTTACCTGGTGCGGGTGGCTGGAAATTATATTGGCACTGATCCTGGCGGTACAGCAGACCGAGGCAACACGCAGAGTGGCGTCTACATTGAAGGCCACGACAATACAATTGGTACGGATGGCGACGGGAATGCCGATCAACACGAATATAATGTAATTTCCGGAAATAATTTGTATGGTATCCTAATCGTCGGGACGACCGCCAACAATAACATCCTTGCTGGCAACATCATCGGACTGAATGTAAGTGGGACTTTGGCGCTTGGTAACACCCTCTCCGGTATCAGCCTGCAGAACGGGCCATCCGGCACCCACATCGGGGTGGGTGGCACCAGCACCGGCGATGCTGCTGAGCGCAACACCATCTCCGGTAATGGCAGCAGTGGGATTGCGGTTACCTCCGCCGGCAGCACCACCATCTGTGGCAATAACATCGGGGTTGATATAAGCGGGACCTCGGATTTCGGCAATACCGTGAATGGGATTTTAATTGAGTCGGGCAACAACACCTCCATCACCATCGGGGTGCCAGATGGCGGACGCAGCACGCTGGGCAATGTGATCTCCGGCAACAATCAGAGCGGGATCAGGATCGAGGACGCAGACAACCACATCATCGCCGGCAACCTGATTGGGACCAATGGCGGCGGTGACGGGGCCATCCCCAATGAGCAATATGGAATCCTGGTGAACAACAGTGCCAATATCCGCATTGGAACGGATGGTAACGGAACGACCGACAACCTGGAAGGCAATACGATTTCCGGCAATAAATTTAGCGGAATCGAGTTAAGCAATCCGGGAACAATTAATGCAGTGGTTGCCGGAAACCGCATTGGCACCTGGCACAACGGTTATCTGGCTTTGCCCAACAACCAATACGGCATTCACCTGGTGGGTGACCCGGCCGGGACACGCATTGGCTCGAACGGGGATGGAGTTTCAGATTATTACGAGCGCAATCTGGTTTCTGGAAACAGTCTGTATGGCATCCAGGTTCAATCCGCCCTGGCTACTTCCATCACCGGCAACTTTATCGGCACAGATATTGAGGGCTACTATGCTGTACCCAATGGCCAGCATGGGATTGCAATTCAATCAACAGTCACCGGGGTAGTCACGATAGGTGTTCCGAATGGCGGAGTGAGCGCCCAGGGTAATTTGATCTCAGGCAATGGCAATGATGGCATCTGCATCAGCGGTTCCTCCAACCACATCGTTGCCGGGAATTGGATCGGCACCAATGTCGATGTAGACCAAATGATTCCAAACGGGCAGAACGGTGTTCATATCCTGGATGCTTCCAACATCCGCATCGGTATGGATGGGAACGGTGTGACCGATGCACAGGAGGGGAATGTGATTCATGGCAACGTCCAGGCAGGTGTTTTTATTGAGGGGGCAACTTCTCAGAATAACCGCATTTCCCGCAATTCCTTCTATGCGAATGGCACATTGGCGATCGACCTGGCGCCAGCCGGCCTGACGGCCAACGATGGCATGGACCTCGACAGCGGTTCCAACGGCCTGCAAAATCACCCGGTGCTGAGGACCGCTTTTTTCCCCTCGGCGAGTCAGGTGCGCATCCAGGGTGATTTCAATAGCACCCCCTCCAGTTATTTTTCCATCCAGTTCTACGCCAGCCTGCAGGCTGATCCGAGTGGCTTTGGAGAGGGCGAAATCTTCCTGACGGAGTTCAACCTGCTCACCGATGCCGGCGGCTCGGCCAGTTTCGACGAGATCATCCCGTTCAACCTGGGATCCGCCTATCAATACTTCAGCGCCATTGCTATCGCTGAGAATTTCAATACCTCCGAGTTTGGTCCTGCCGTGGAGGCAGTCACCTTCCCCATTTACTTGCCGACCATCCTGCGCTAGACCACACACGGGCTGCACCTGCGACCAGGTGCAGCCCGTCTCTGATGTCATATTGGGCGCGTTCCCAACGCATCTTTGCCTATGCTCACCCGTAGTAACGACGTCAGTCGTTCTGGATGACATACGCCATCACTACGAATACTATGTAAAATAAAACGAATGCGTGTTGCCAGCATTCGTTTTAATAGGAGATATCCTGGTTATAGCCTACAGCTTTCCCAGCAACTGCGCTTTCTTGGCCTGGAATTCTTCTTCGCTGATCACGCCCTGCTTCCTCAAATTGTCCAACTGCCCAATCAACGTCGGGATGTCCGGGCTGGATTGCACCATCTGGGTGGGAACCTCCAACTTTTCCTTGGCATCCAACATGGCAGTCTTGAATTGAATCGGTTTGGCGATCATTATAAACTTGTTGATGCCTAGTTCCGATGCGGTCATAATCTCAATATCGCCGAAGTCGAAGATGCGTCCGAAGAAACTTTGCTTCATCTTCACATCATTGACCTTTTCAAGCGAAGAATCGGTTACATTCTTGTTGATGATGCCATCAATCTGGATAATCCGGCGGTTGGTGACGACAAACGAATAGTTGGAATACTTCAACACATCCCAGAATAGGCTGGCAAAAGGCAGGATGATCAGCAAGTACAACCAGGGCAGCCAGGGATAATCGGCTGGAGGTAATGTGGCAACCCCCAATGAAACCAGCACCAGGATGGCGATAATCATGATCCCTTCCACAAAGATGGCACGCAGCAGGACGAACCAGTGATGGCGGGTGACCAGGATGATCTCTTCTAGTTGACCGAGAACACTTTTTAAATAATGACTCATGAGGTTGCTCCTTGTTTGATTTTTCTGGTTGCACCGGCCCCTTGCGGATCACCTCCGCAGGGAATCAGACCGAGTGCAATCAGTAAATGCCCTGAGAATGACGTAGATTTATAGAGAAGATTAAGCTTTATTATAGCTATTTTCTCCAGAATCAACAGCGGTACTTGACATAAATCCCTCGGATGGGATAGGATACCTTTACATTCTGGAAAGGAATTTCTGATGAAACTTCTCTCCCGCTGCCTTCTGTTGCTGATCCTGGTTGCCTCCCTGGTGGCCTGCAAACCGACTCCCACCCCCATGCCAACGGTCGCACCGACCGTGCCACCCACCGAGACCGCCACCACTCCGCCCACTGAAACGCCCCTTCCGCCCACGGATACGCCGACCGCAGAACCGACAGTCGCTCCGGATTATTCGGGCAGCGAAGGTTTGACGGCTGGGAATATTGCCAGCGCCGTGGAGTTGGGTCGGTTGGAGTTGCCCTTCGCCTCGAAAATCTACTGGACGAACGACGCGGTCAAGATCGGGATTTCGTTGGAAAATAGCTTTCAGCAGTACGATGCCCGATTTCTCACCCTGTTGGCCGAATTGCCTAAACGGGTAATGGATGTCAGCTCGGATGGCACGCTGGCCGCCATTTCTCCTGATATCCAGGCACTCGAAATCTGGGATATCAATCTCGGCACCGTATTGTTATCCAAGGATATTGATTTCCCGTTTGGCGGCGCAAGTTTCTCGCCGGATGGCAGCCGGGTAATGCTGCCCTCGATGGAAGAATGGGCGGGGGTCATGTTCTCCACAGTCGATGGCAGCCTGCAGGGCGAAGTAACCGGTTTTGAGACGGCTGCCCCGGTCTATAATGTCAGTTATGGCCCGGATGGTACCCAGGCGATCTGGTTTTCCCGAGCCACCCTGCAAATCAGTGATCTTTCCACTGGAATACTGGGTCTGCAATTCAACCACATGGATTTCATCAACTCCTGGGTGCTGTCTCCCCAGCGCGACCTGTTGGTGACTGCTACCTATGGTGAAGTTGCTGGTGTTTATCAGCCAGTGATCTATCTGTGGAATATCGAGACCGGCGAGAACAACATCAAACTCACCCCCGGGGAGATCATCAACGGCCTGGGATTAGACCCGGGCGGCTACCTGCTGGCCGCCGGTGCCCCCGCTCATGTGTTGATCTATGACCTGGCGGATGCCAGCCAGATCGCCCAGTTACCGCTGCCCGGCGCTGAAACGGTGACCGATATCGCTTTTGCCCCGGATGGCAAAACCCTGGCTGTGCTGGCCCCGACCGCCACCGGTACCACCCTGACCTTGTGGGGTATCCCTTAGGTTGAACGACACTCCCGCCCCAGCGCCTTCGGCTGGCCAGCAGATCGCCCGTGCCGCCAGTGTGGTCATGCCTGCTATGGTGCTCAGCCAGTTGGTCGGCCTGTTGGCCAAGTCGCTGGCCGGCTGGACCTTTGGGGCCGGTAGCGAGCTGGACACCTTCTTCACCGCCAACCGCTTTGCCGAAATTCTCTTCAACCTGGTGGCGGGTGGAGCGTTGGCTTCAGCTTTCATCCCGACGTTCACGGCCTTCCTGGTCAAGCAGGAACGCCGCTCCGCCTGGAAATTACTTTCTTCTCTGGCCAACCTGGTCACCCTGGTCATGCTGGCGGTTGGCACCCTTTCCTTCATTTTCTCTGATTGGATTGTCGTTCATGTGCTGGCGCGCGGCTTCACCGACCCGGCTCAGCAGCAATTGGCAGCCCATTTGCTGCGTATTCAGCTTCCCTCTGCGCTGATCTTCGGTCTGAGCGGACTGGTGATGGGCTCGCTCAATGCCCACCAACGATTTTTGCTGCCCGCCCTGGCGCCGGCCATGTACTCGCTGGGCTGGATCGGTGGGGCGGTGCTGCTCGAACCTTATCTTGGCATTGACGGCTTGGCCTGGGGTGTGCTGATCGGTGCATTGCTGCACCTGGGTATTCAAATCCCGGCCCTCGTCCAGCTGCCGAAGGTGCGCTATTCTGTCACCCTCGGCCTCAAGATGCCCGCTGTGCGGGAAGTGGCCCGCCTGATGGCTCCCCGCCTGGTCGGCGTGGCAGCCGTTCAGCTCAATTTCTGGCTCAATACGGTTCTGGCCTCCGGGCAGCCGGCTGGTTCGCTGACTGGCATTAACCTGGCGTTGCCGTTGATGCTGATGCCGGAAGCCGCCATCGCCCAGTCAGTGGCCATCGCAGCCTTGCCCACGTTCTCCGCTCAGGTTGCCCGTGGTCATAAGGACGAAATGCAAGCCGCCCTGGCCTCCTCGCTGCGCGCTGTACTGTTGCTGGCCATCCCGGCCACACTCGGGCTGATCCTGTTGCGTACTCCCCTGGTTGCGCTGGTTTATCAGCGCGGCGTCTTTACAGCGGATCAAAGCGTTCTGGTATCCTGGGCTTTGCTCTGGTATGCTGCCGGATTGGTTGGCCATTCGATGGTGGAAATCGTCAGCCGTTCGTTTTACGCCCTTAACGACACCAAAACTCCTGTAGCCATTGGGGTGGCGGCCATGGCCTTGAACTTTGGCCTGAGCCTGGCTTTTGCCGCCCTCTTCCAGCGTATCGGCTGGATGCCGCACGGCGGTCTGGCGTTCGCCAATTCCGCAGCCACCTTCCTGGAGGCAGCCGCCATGCTCTTTGTAATGCGCCGTCGCCTGAATGGCCTGCAGACTGGCCGAATTCTACGCGGGGTGCTCAAATCCTTGCTGGCCACTGCGGGTATGTCCGCTGTCTTGCTCGGCTGGCTGGCTCTCTCCCGAGGTTGGGGATCCGGCCTCATCACCCTTGGCGCCATCGCCCTCAGCCTGCCGGTCTATGTTGGCCTGCTGGTCCTGCTGCGTACGCAGGAAGTTCGCATGTTATGGAACGCCATTCGCCGCCGCATATCCCCCTCTTCTTAACAAAGCGCCCCTGAAGGGGGCGGGAGAGGGGATTAGTTAATAAAATATAAGGATAATCTAGGAGGAAACATGCCAGAAACTATCGGTCAAGAATTCATGCGCAGAACCGGCCCCCGGGGAAGACGCCTACAAACCGCCCAGGAACGGGGCGAGCCCCAACCGCCACTGGAACTACCCTACGACCCCCAGGCTCCCCTCATTGATCTGCCTGACCCGCTGGCGACCGAAATCCAACCGCTGGATGTGCGGACTGCCATCGCATTGCGCCGCTCTCTGCGTAAGTACGCTGGAGAGCCAATCAGCCTGGCGGAGCTGTCCTTCCTGCTGTGGGCTACCCAGGGTATTAAAAAAGTTACCAGCCGACCGGTCACTCTGCGCACCGTACCCTCGGCTGGCGCTCGCCATGCCTTTGAAACCCTGCTGCTGGTCAACCATGTGGAAGGCCTGGAACCCGGCCTTTACCGCTTTGCTGCCGTCGAACATGCCCTGCTGCGCCTGGACGTGCCGGACGCCAACGCCCGCATCACCCATGCCTGCCTGGAGCAAAGCCAGGTGCTGACCAGCGCCGTCACCTTCATCTGGGTGGCCGTGGTGGAGCGGATGAAATACCGCTACGGCCAGCGCGGCTACCGTTACCTGCATCTGGATGCCGGGCACGTCTGCCAGAATCTCTACACGGCCGCCGAGGTCATCCGCTGCGGGGTGTGCGCCATTGCGGCGTTCAATGATGATGAATTGAATGGTGTGCTGAGCCTGGATGGCGAGGAGCAGTTCGCCATCTATCTGGGCTCGCTCGGTCGTCAGCCTGCCTGATCTGAAAACCTCAAGCCGATGGCTGTCAGATCCCCTTGCCAGTCCGTTAGTTCAGTAAAGGTCAGGTTTTCTGTCTGCAAGCCGACTGCCGCTTTCAGGCGCAGGAACAAACCAAGATAGCTTTCAGCGCAGCGGGCATCCCAGTCCAGCCCTAGCCGCCTGGCAATTTGAAAGATCTCATCTGCACTGCTGGCTTCAATCTCGATAAACGATCCAAATGGTAATTCATCCAGCACCACTTCCGTGCTCCCCAGCGCGTAGGTGGTGCGATATTTTTCGTAGGAAACAGCCAGGATAAACCCCAGTGCCTCCAGGAACTGGCGGGCGGCCTGGTAGTCGCTGACCTCAAACTCGATCTCTTGCCGGTTGCTGACGGTTTCCCCCGCGGCTTGCGGCCCTTTGAAAGTTAGGCGGGCAACCGTATCCATCCGCAGGCGCAACGCCTGGCGGCTAATGCTCAGTCGGCCGTCTGGCGTATCAAAGCGCAGGTTGATCTCCTTGACGCGCGGGCTGACCAGATCCCCGCCCACGGCCTGCAAGCGCCGTTCAATGGCGGAAAGATTCTTCACGTAAAATTTGGCCTCAATTTCCTGCCCACCATTTTTCATTGGTTTTCTCCCGTCACATCTTGCGTATCCTGGTCCATTTCTCTTAAATACTGCCGCACCGGGCGCAGCCACAGCCCGCCCAGAACCAAGCCCAGAATCAAGAGGCTCATAATGGCTGCAAACGGCCAGTTGACTTTGGCTGCCGGGTTTTGACTGATCAGCATCTTGTCGATCCAGAACCAGGCAAAGTAGAAAAACGCCAGCCCGCGCCCCAGCCGGCCGGCTTTGCGCCAGCCGAACCATAACCCAAGCGTAACGGCCAGCCCGCTCAACCCATAGACTGCCCCGGTCAACACCAGGTAACCCGGTCCTGGGCGTAACCCTACCGATTGCAGCAGATTCCAATCTGTCAGTGCCTGCCAGCCGCGCAGGAATCCGTTAAAGGCGAACAACAAGAAACCAAAGGCAATCAGATACATAACCCAGGGACGGCGAGGAGCTTTCATGGCTTTGATTGTACCTGAGGCGGGCATATTTTGCTGACCCAAATCTTGCCAAAGAAGGGGGGAGCGGGTATAATCTGGTTGTTCTTGGGCGCGTAGCTCAGTTGGTTAGAGCGCACGGTTCACATCCGTGAGGTTCGGAGGTTCGAGCCCTCTCGCGCCCACAAAAAATGACCTTGGAAAAGGTCGTTTTTCTTTAAGGTTCGGAGGCACCCACAAGAGGTGTTTTATTCGAGCCTCTCGTGCCCACTCAGACAGTCAGTGAAAGCTGGCTGTTTTTGTTATCTCATTTGTACCTCATTGCCCATCGTGGAAATAGTTTTGCAAAAGGCGAATAAGCTGGTCGGGTAAACCCGACCACGCAATACGACGTTGTCATGCTGAATGCATTGTTCGCGCAGCACCTTGGAGAAGCAGCCGGGGATATCCACATCTTCCAGAGATTCCTGCCGCTTCACTCTTACCGACACGGCTTGGATTAAAGGTGAAATTCTTGTCTACTAAACATAAGTATTGAGTTCACGATCCAATTAACCATATCAAGCGGATGGTAATCCATGTTATGAACCCCCCCAGTGCAGTCTGAAATGCTTTACATTATTCAGGGGCTGCCTGATCATTTCAAGCAGCCCCTGCTGAGTCCTATGCAACCAGTTCGTCAATCCCCCTTATGGTTTTCGATTAATGACCTTTGGTATTTCCCACACCGCCGGTCGCTTCAGCCATGATTTCGTCGAACAATTCTTGGCTGAGATAGTCAGGTTCATAAACTACACCCACCGACAACAGGCATTTTACAAAGCCGCGCAGGTGATTCTCTGAAGCGTTCATCAGGCTGGTATAGACCTGCCGGATATCTTTGTTATCAATATCTTCGTCCCCCAGGAAATGGATAAAATCAAGGATATCCACTTCCTCAATGATCGCACCTACCCGGTAGGCATTTTCCAACGAGCTTAGGCCCATCGGGATCAACATATCGTACAAGCCCTAGATGTAGTCGTTGGTATAGACTCCGGGGTCAAGTCCAGGATCTTCCAGCCCATAGCGTTCCAGCAGAACACCAATTTGATTAAAATGGGTCGACTCACTGGCAGAGATGTTCAAAAAGATTTGCGCGCCGTACTCTTCATAAAGCAAAATATACACATCGCGGGCAAGTTTTTCCTCCTCGCGCATGTAGAGCAGTGAATCAATTTCAGTCTCGCTCAATACGACGGATGTCGTGCTGGCAGGTCCTTGAGCATACACAGATTGCACCGGCTGAAACATTCCCCCCAGTCCAATGGCCAGCATAAGGATAACCACCATTGAAACGGGCACTTTTTTCATATTGTATTTCCTTTCAGGTTATGTAAATGGTTTTTAAAATATGTTGATAGGACTCTATTCAGTACGACCTTGAAATTGAGAATGCGATACGCATATCTTGAAACCTTACAATAATGAATATTTTGACCTTCTATATTTAATGGAATCGAGTAAAGACGATAAGCTGCCTTTATCTTAACTTCCCTTTGATTTACCTGGCGGCTGGGAGGAGCGAGACTATTTCAACGATCCATTAATTTGATCATCGAGCTCTTGCAACGCCTTGCTTGAGGCAGAAATAAACTACACCTTAATCCAATCGTGTGGTATAAATTACACAGCATCAGGAAGCTCAACTTTGGTTGAGCTGGCAACCGGCCCGGAGACGGCAGCGGTGCCTTTAAGTGGCAACACTTAGATGTGCGAGAGGAAAACTTTTCCTCTTGAAAAGTTGTCTCAAAGACTGCTTTGAATTCGTCTCCGGTCACCATGTGGATGCATGGTGACCTTTTGATTCCTTCCTGGTGCAACGTTCAACCCAGAAAGATGCATTTCGATACCGAGTTCTGATCCCTTGCATATGTAACTGGGAACCGGATAAGTTGAAAGGAAGGAAAAGATGGCACGAAAACGAGTAAATAATCCCCACCGCTACATGGTATCTAGACCGAAGGACCGCAGTTTACAGGCTTTCCGGGAGTGGATTGAAGAAATCTCCATGCGGTTGCTGGGTAAGGTGGATGATAGTATTTCTGATGAAAAATGGGAAGAGAGCTGGATGTTGTTTTGGTCCAAGGTGGAGGATAATGACGACGGAACGAAAACGAGTAAATAATCCCCGCTGCTGCCGAGACGTTTGCCCGGCTCATAGAAATAGCGATCGTCTGATACCCGAAGAGATCTGCCCGGATTGTGGAGGGTTGAGGGGATTCTTGATCCAAACTGAAGAAGAAATGCGAATAATCCGCCGCTGGGTGCTCCTACGCCACCAACAGGATGTTGAAGAATGACAAAATCCCATCAAACTGGGTTACCCGCAAGATCAATCCGGTGCCAGAAAACCCGATCCATTCCAGAGACCCCTTTTCATTTGTAAAAGGGTTTATGGCAATCGTCAATTACCACAAAAAGTATTGTGAGCGGAATACTCAAATCGGTGAACTTATCTTGTCATGTGACGATCATGGCTGGGATATTTTCATGGAGATGATCGAGATCTGGAATAATACTGGAGGAGAAGAAGACGTTTCTCAAGAGGCGATTCTCTTGAAAAGATCCCTCAGAAAAAACGCGGTCACCCTATTATCGATCTACCCTCCGTCCGATCAACAAGCTCAACGCTTGTTGGTGAATCGGAGAAAAATCAAGGAAATGGCTGGACCATAAACCCAAAGGATGCTTTGGCAACGAATCGCGAATTTGAATCCGACGAAACAGGAATGGATCTATATTCGTGAACGATTCACAAAGCTGGATGCCAGAGATTGGGTTTTGAACTTGGCAAGAATTGGGAAATACCTACCTTTCTGATATCGCTGTTTGATTGGAGCAATCGCATCCCATACACAACAAGATAGTCAGCGAAAGCTGACTATTTTTATCCCATGCTGGCCCTGCTGTTTCGGGTCTTACAAAACCAGCTCTGGCGATCTTCCGCCTGAACTCATCTCGTTATACCTACCTCTGGTTATGGGAACATTTCACCAGGCAGGAGGCACAGGTCAGGCTGTCTATTCTAATTTTTAAACAGCTCTAAAGAATGGTCAGACCGGGTGCAGGATCGCATGTTTTGCTTTAATTCGCACCTGCCAGCCAAAAATGCGTCCCAAATAAATGCCGCCTTGCCAAAATGAAAGTTACAGATTTAAAACCTTAAGCAAACCTTGTGCAAACCATAACCCATCTTAATTTTTAATTTGTTATGATCATGAGCGGTAGTATGAAATTCATCCCCCCACCTGGGGCAGATGAAGGAAAAGGAAGTCTCGCCATAGGCGCTGACCCATCGCAAAAACCAACCTGATTCACTGGAGAGCATCATGAAACGAAAAATCACTGTCCTACTTGTCTTGATTGTGCTGACTTTGATCAGCGTATCGCCCGTCATCGCTGGTGGCGACCAGGTCCGCGGAGAAAAAGGCGCGGGGTTTGTGAAACAAAGCCAGGTGGTCCAACCGCCGGTAGAATTTCCGTAGGAGCAGTCATCAAGAAAACAAAGGATAAGCCCAACCTGGGCTAAACGCACCCATTATTGAGAGTTTCTTAGTTTTGAAATTTTCTGATCAGTGGGTTCCCAATTGCATTCCATTTATCCTGCAGGTAAGAATTTGCCTGCAGGATTGGTTTAAGAATAAGGTTTCAAACAGCAAAATTGGTTGTTGAATTTTTTAGTCAAGTTTGTTAATATGAAATTGTCACAGCCTGCACCGCTTTGAAAGAAAACCCCATCGAGCGGTCAGAGATCTGGAATATGGGAGGAAATCCACACCGGACGCAAAACTGTTTTCCAAACTAACCTTCCGGCTTAAGGCCAATCGTCATTATATTTATTTTGAAAGGGGATGGTATGAAATCTTGTCATTGGTTTTCCCGCACCACACATCTTTTCCTGGCTCTGGTCATCATTTTAACGGCTATTCTATCCACTTCAGGCAGTGCCCTGGCGGCTGAACCGACGGGTGCCTTGGTGGATTCCATCAACTTTAGTGTTCTAGATCCTGCCTCAGCTGTTTCATCCATTAAGAGCGGGACGATTGACCTCTACTCATCGGGTCTTAAGAACACCGATTACCTGGCAGTCAAACAGGATCCGGATCTGGAGACTGCTCTTGCAAATGGCTTATATTATGAGTTGAGCCTTAACCCATCTGGCCCAGAATTTATCGATGGGAGGTTAAATCCATTCTCTTCGCCCAAAATCCGCGAGGCTTTGAACTGGCTGATTGATCGCAACTACATCACCACCACCATTTTGAAAACCGCAGCCGAGGAAAAATTTTTCCCAATTGTTACGGGCTTTCCGGATTATGAGCGGTATAGTACCAAGGTTGCTGAATTGGAAGCTGAATATGCCTACAATTTTAGCCTGGCCCAGGCGGCCATGTCAACCGAGATGTTAACCCTTGGCGCCAATCTGAACGGGGGAACCTGGTATTACGAAGGCGCTCCGGTTGTCTTGATTTTCATCATCCGCAGTGACAGTGATGGTTTCCGCATCCCGATGGGGGATTACGTGGCGGACCAGTTGGAGGCAGTTGGCTTTACCATTGATCGCCGCTACCTGACCTCTGGCGAAGCTTCTACGCTTTGGCTCATCAGCGATCCTGCGGAAGGTTTGTGGTCCATCTATACCGGCGCCTGGTCTAGTACGGTCATTGACCGGGATGAGGGAGATAATTTTCAATTCTTTTATTCACCGGATAGTGCCTATGGGTTTACCTTGCTCTGGCAGACTTATGATCCTTCCCCGGAATTTGCTCTGGTGATTGATCAATTGGCATATAACCTTTTTTCCAGCCTGGCTGAACGGGATGCCGCCTTTGAGCAGGCCCTGGATTTTGCCCTGGAGGATTCTGTGCGCGTCTGGCTGGTGGACGGGAAATCATACCTGCCGCGCAGCGTATCGGTCACCACGGCTTATGATAAAGCTGCCGGGTTATCCCGCCTCTGGCCTTACACTGTCCGCTTCCTGGATCAAGATGGCGGAGATTTGGATATTGGCTCATCTGCTCTGTTGATGAGCCCTTGGAATCCGGTGGCTGGCAGTACTTGGAGTTATGATAGGGTTGTGATCGATGCCACTGAAGATGAAGGGTTGCTGCCCGACCCCACGAATGGTTTGATGATGCCGCAGCGTATCGAAAGCGCAGTTGTAACGGCGCAATCCAGCTTGCCGGTTACCAAAACGATGGATTGGGTAACGTTAAATTCCTCATTTGTAATTTCTGTTCCACCGGATGCCTGGGTTGATTGGGATGCGACCAACCAGAAATTTATCACTGCTATTGAAAAATGGCCAGATGGAACTACTGCGCTAATCAAGAGTGTTGTCACTTACCCAGCCGACCTTTTCAGTACCGTCACCTGGCACGATGGCAGCCCATTCGATATGGGTGATTTTATCTATTCGCTGATTCTACCATTTGACCGCGCCAAGCCAGAGAGTGCAATTTATGATCAGGCATTTGAACCAAATCTTGGTGCTTTCCTACAAACCTTTAAAGGTGTCAAGATTGTCTCCACCAATCCTTTAGTAATAGAGACTTATATGGATCAGTGGAGTCTGGATGCTGAACTGAATGTTTACACCTGGTGGCCCCAAGGAAATGACGGACCAATGCCCTGGCACACCACTGCACTGGCAGCCCGGGCTGAAGCGGCAAACCTGGTGGCTTTTTCGCCGGAAAAAGCAGATGCGAATCAGGTTGAGTGGACAAGTTTTATCTCTGGCCCCAGCCTCGGAATTCTGGCTACTCAACTGATACAAACCCTAAATGACCATTACATCCCCTACTTCTCAGCCTTATCACCTTATATTTCTCAAGCTGAGGCGGATGCTAGGTGGAGTGCTCTGTCCACCTGGTATGCTACTTATGGCCATTTCTGGGTGGGCAGTGGGCCATTCTATCTGAGTTCTGCAAATCCAACCTTAAACACAGTGGTATTACAGAAATTTGCAGCATTTCCTGATCCTTCATCCAAATGGGTAGATTTCAACTCCGTGCCTACTCATCCAAGGTTGTCGGTAGATTACACCAGTGGCTCGCCTGGTAGCACCTTCACCATCAGTGGTCTGTACTATCCATTTAACAGCCAGGCTACCATCTACGTCAATGGGGTCAACCTGGGTACGTTTATGACCGATAACCAGGGCGCTTTTACCCTGACCCTGTCCACTCCGCCTGCCGCAGAAGATGGCCTGTACCAGGTAACTGTCAGTGTTAACCCGACCGCCTCCCTGATCTTGCGCCTGGATTCAAGCGATCCCCTGCATACAACCGATCCACTTCCGATTAATATCGTTTCCACAGTGGAGGATGCCTGGGAGTTTATTTTCCTTCCGGTTGTCACCCGCTAATCGAGCTGAAAACCCGTTCTTAATCCAGTATGCGAAATCTACCAGATTTCGCATACTGGAGCTTTAATTATTAATGAGTTAAACTGGTGCGGCTTGTCCAAATCAACATGATATCCCTTTGGATTGTAACTTCTGATAACCTCACCTTCTCTCGGGGAAATAATCTCAATTTAGAAATCAAGAATATGAACACTCCTCCAGTAGGATTGTTATTCCACCGCAGGTGGGTATAATCAGGTCGTGTTTTTTCACACTTAAATCCAACAAGGAAGCCCGCATGACTACTCCATCCACGGCCAAAAAAGCCCCACTGCTCACACCCTTGCTGCTGCTCTTCATGGTTGCCATGATCCTGGCCAACCTGGGTGGCAACATGTACGGCCCGTTGGAGGCTCTCTACCTCAAGGACCTTGGGGCTGGCATCGCCCAGATCGGCCTATTCTATACCCTTTCGCAAATCATTCCCTTGCTGCTGCAAATTCTCGGCGGCTGGGTTTCGGATTCCCTCGGCCGGCTCAAGGCAATAGCGATCGGCAGTGTGATTGGCATCTTCACCTACATCCCCCTGTTGCTGGCCACCCGCTGGGAGTGGGTGCTGGTGGCTTCTGCCCTGGGTGCGGTCACCCGCTCGCTCATCGGTCCCAGTTTTGATGCCTTCATCGCCGACCATTCCTCCCCGGAGAACCGCGGTCGTCTGTTTGGTATCACCCAGACCCTGTTTGGGGTGGTGGGAGTCATCGGTCCGCTGGCTGGTGGCTTCCTGGTGGAAGCACTGGATTTCAAAGGCATGATCGCTATTGCCGCCGTTCTGTACATCCTCGCCACCATCCTGCGGGTCGGCATGGCCCGCGAAGCCTCAAAAACCCAAACCGCCGCGCCAAAACCGCTCACCCTGGCCAGCTTGAAGACCAACCTAGGCACCATGCTCGGGCTGATCCTGGCCGGTGGTCTCTTCACCTGGATCCTGATCACGGATGGGGTGCGGGATATTTTCTTTAACATGTCGTTTAGCTTCCTCTCAGTCTACATGCAGGATATCGCCTCCCTCAGTATCAGCCAGATCGGGGTGATGAACAGCATTTTTGGCGTCGCCATGATTGCCGTGATGATTCCCTCCGGTTGGCTGGCAGATAAAGTTGGTGAGCGGATTAATATTGCCGTTTCTTTTTTGTTCATTTCTGTTTCTATTGGAATGATGGCGATCGTTCCACCCGCCAGTCCGGCCTGGGTCTACGGCCTCAGCTGGGTGATTGCCGGCATCGGAGTCGGTCTGGCCACCCCGGCCTATCAATCCCTGATTAGCAAGGCTGTTCCACAGCGCCTGCGCGGCGTGGCCTTTGGCCTTTTCAGCACCAGCCTGGGCTTGGTCTCTTTACCTGCTCCGCTCATCGGTGGTTACCTGTGGGAAAAGGTCAGCCCGCAATTCCCCTTCATGCTGACGGCCTTCATTTCGCTACTTTCCATCATCCCAGTCTGGTTCAAATTCAAGGTGACCGGGGATGTGGAATCTGAACATCCTGAAATCAAACCAGTAGCCTGATCTGGCAGATTTTTCAATTATCACTTTTAAAGCAGACCCGCATCGGGGGACTGATGATTTGCAGGTCGATATCTATGATTTGGAATTTCACTTAAACTCTGAACCTTTCTGGCGACATTTTGATCATCGTTTTGTGGAATTTACATTTTTATTTATAAGGTTTGTATAAAGTTTTCTATTCAATCAGTTGTTAATCCCCTGATTAATCCGTATAATAATTTTATACTTCATTTGATAGCGTACGAAATCGAACAGAGAAAAAGGAAAATTACGATGAATATTCACGATGATCCAGACGATCAAGAATTTTTGGAAGCGATGGATTTACAGAAGCGGAACATCACGGATGAGCAATTCAAAAAGTTCGAAGGTTATGCCAGCGAGATATTTTCTGCATTTGGGATGGATGTCAACACCGCATCTACGATGGATACGCCCCGCCGTTTTGTTCGGGCATTATTTGATGCGACCGAAGGATATGACGGTGACCCCAAGCTACTGCGAATTTTTGACACGGAGTGTCGCGGTGAGCCTGATTGCCGGCTCAGCCAGGTGATTGAAGGTCCCATTCCGTTCCATGCCCTTTGCGAACATCATGTTTTTCCATTTTATGGAATGGCATATGTTGGATATGTTGCCCATCAAAATATTATCGGGATTTCCAAACTGACCCGAATGGTGCGGGTTTTCTCAAGGCGTTTTGCAGTTCAGGAACGGATCGGTCAACAGATTGCCGATACACTGGAAGCCATGTTGCACCCGCATGGGGTGGCTGTTTATCTGCAAGCCCATCACATGTGCATGGCCATGCGTGGCGTTCGTGAAGTTGCTCCAATGACCCGAACCACCGTTTGGCGTGGTTTATACGCTGAAGACCCATCCATGCGGTCGGAGTTCTTTACGGCCTGCGGTTTGCCAGCAAATGAAAGGTAGATGGATCAAGGTCCGCCCGTTAGGTAAAAAATCATGACACTTACCAATAAAGTAATCCTGATTACCGGCGGGGCGCGGCGGGTTGGCAAAGCCCTGGCCCTGGCAGTTGCCCGGGCTGGTGCGGAAGTTGTTATTCATTATGGCCAATCTCGCATTGAGGCTGAAAACGTTCGAGAGGAAATTGAAACATTAGGAAGAAAGGCTATCTTGCTCCAGGCGGATCTTGCCGATCCGGCCCAGGTAGCCAGCTTGATGTCCCGTACACTGGAACATGGCCCCTTGTTTGGTTTGGTCAATAGCGCTGCCATTTTTGAACCCTTGAATTGGGAGAACTCTAGTCTCGAAGATTGGAACCGTCACCTTGCGATTAATTTGACAGCGCCGTTTTTGCTCAGCCAGGCATTTGCCCGGGCGCTGCCACCCACAGAAAGTGGACGCATCGTTAATCTATTGGATTGGCGCGCCTTGCGTCCCGGCGCCGATCATTTACCTTACACGATCAGCAAATCCGCCCTGGCAGCCCTCACCCAATCCCTGGCGATTGCCCTGGCGCCGCGCATCGTTGTCAACGGCCTGGCGCTGGGGGCAATCCTTCCGCCCAGCGATGGGAATGTTGCCTCAAGCATCCTGGACCAGGTCCCTGCCGGACGGTGGGCAACCCTGGAGGAAGTGGGCCAGGCGTTGGTTTTCCTGCTGGATGGTCCAGCGTATGTAACGGGTGAAATTATTCATGTGGATGGGGGCAGGCACCTGCTCTAGAAAGGAAACGAGATGGACCAGGTTTTCATAACAGGCTTGGTAGCCCGTGGAATCATCGGGATCAATGACTCGGAGCGCGAAAAACCGCAGGAGATCTTAATCAACATCGTCCTGTTCACAGACCTGCATCAGGCCGGGGTTTCCGATAATATTCTGGACAGCGTAAACTACCGATCCGTAGCGAAAAAGGCCCTGGCGCATGCTGAAACTGCCCGGCGGCTGACGGTTGAAGCCCTGGCTGCAGACCTGGCGCGGATCTGCCTGGAAGAACCGGGCGTACAGCAGGTTCGGGTGCGGGTGGAAAAGCCGGGCGCAGTTCGTTTCTCAAATTCCGTGGGGGTTGAGATCCTGCGAGCCAAAGGGGACTTTTAGGAGGCGCCCGATGCACCAAGTTTGCCTGTTGATCGGGTCGAATATTCAGCCGGAGAGAAATCTTCCACTGTCGGTTACCTTGCTGAAAAAAGTCATGCCCGTCTTGCAAGTCTCCTCGGTTTGGGAATCTGCGACGGTCGGTTCCGATGGGCCAAACATGCTCAACGCCGCCATCCTGGTTTCAACCCCATTGGAAGCAGATGATCTTAAAGAACAGGTGCTGCGACCATTGGAGGCGCAGATGGGGCGGGTCAGAACCAGTGATAAAAACGCACCGCGCACCATCGATCTTGACATCATTTTCTTTGATCAAAACTGTCTGGAACCGAATCTGTGGCATTATGCCTTTCGGGCCGTGCCGGTTGCGCAAGTCTTGCCGGATACCCCATCCGAGGCAGGGGAGTCCCTCAAAGATGCCGCTGATCGCCTGGCACAACACACTCCCATTTGGATTCGCGGGGATGTCGAAATCCAGCAATAATCCGCCTGAATAAACACCTTCAATAAACAAAGTGCCGGTCGTCGACCGGTACTTTGTTTTGTGGATTTGTTCTTTTCCTGAAAATTAATCAACTTTGTTCTGATCCAGCGCGAAAATTACATTCGTGTGCACATCATCCCGCCATCCACATGCAGGGTGGCGCCATTGATGTAGCTGGCATCCTCGCTGCACAGGAACAGGATGGCTGCTGCAATTTCTTCCGGTTTGCCAATCCGCCGCTGCGGGATCTTCTCGATGAAATATTGCGCCTGGTCCGGGTCACCCAGCATGTTATGGGTCAGGCCGGTCAGCACCATGCCGGGGGCCACTGCATTGACGTTGATGTTATAGCCGGAACAATCCACCGCGATGCCCTGGGTCATCATCTTGGCTGCGCCTTTGCTGGTGTTGTAGATCGACTGTCCCTGACCAGCCACCTCGCCCATGATCGAGGTGATGTTGACAATCCGCCCGTAATCATTGTCCATCATGGTCGGCAGCACTGCCCGGCTGAAGAAGAACATACCGCGCACGTTGATGTCCATCACCCGATCATACTCATCGTTCTCCATCATCGCAAATGGCACAAATTGTCCGGTGCCGGCATTGTTGACCAGGATATCGATGGTGCCAAATTTCTCCAGCGTGGCATTAACGCAGGCTTCCACTTCCTCCTGCAAGCGTACGTTGACTTTCACGGCCAGGCATTCAGCGCCGGCGTCCTTCACCATTTGTTCGGTTTCGGCCAGTCCGGCCTCGTTGAAATCGCAAATCACAACCTTTGCACCCTCCACCCCAAAGCGAATGGCGGCAGCCCGTCCGATGCCGGACGCCGAGCCGGTCACGATGGCAACTTTATTCTCAAAACGTTTGCACATAAGTTCTCCTGAATTTTTATGGTCGAATGACTTCTGAAATTGAATCCACCACGGCCTGGACGATATATTTGCGATACGGCCCTACCGGTGTGCCGCAATAAATGCCGGTGGTTTTCCCTTCGCTGAACTTTCGTACCAGCGGTACTTCCCAATCGGGATAAGGTATAGGTGCGTTGCGATCGTATTCAGCAAATGCATTGTATTTCTTCATTGCATGAAAGATCATCAGGTCAGTATTCTCGGCCGTGAATTCCGTTGGGAGTTCGAGGGCAAAATCAAATTCGTCCTCAATTGCTTTTCGATACGCTGTGCGGGTCTCAACCTTGGTGTGCTTCTTGTCCCAGTAGTGATCCGCGTATTCATCACACGACCACATCAAATCCCATGGCCCGCCCCAATCAGACATGATCTTGCGCACACCTTCTTCCAACGGCTCCCGGTACAATGGGGCTCGGATGTCCTGGGTTTCTTTTTTGAAGGGATGACCATGCTTGGAAAGGATCACCAGTACACTTTTTTCTGGGGGAATTTCTTTCAAGCGATCGCGCAGCATCTGGAAGTAAGCCTCCCGACAGGCCGCCTGGTTTCCAAGTTGGTCCGCCATGATTACCCGGGCACGCCTGCCTGTAAACTCATGTAATTTAGGCAAAGTGTAACCATAATCCTCAAAATCACTGTACAGCGAGCAGTTGATTGCCTGGTAGACGATCGTCTGGCATCCAGCGCCAATCAACTCTTCCACCGCGTTTTGAACGGTTCTCGGAGTCATATAATATGCGTTGCGAAATTCGGTACCAGGAAATTGTTTCGTCAAATTTTCAACAACCTCGTCATATACCTTGCGCAATTGATTTCGATAGGGAACCCGTTTTTCCGGGATCAAACTCCCAAAATACCAGCCAATGATCTTTGCCCCGACCTTATCGCACACATCTGGCATGCCATTAGGCCCGTCGCCAGTGTACAGGAAGTAGCCATGGTCCCAGGGGTTCTTGAGATTGGCCGGAATCCACTTGGTCTCGCATTGAACATAAGGCACACCGGCCTGGTTGGTAAAGGATCCGTGGGCATCTATCAGCTGCTTTGGCTTGAACTCCTTACGTGCCATGGGATTCTCTGGGTCGATCAAACCGATGCCTTTATCCACCAGGATCATTTTCGTCAGAAACGCCGGCATAATATACCGAAAAACATGCTCCATAAAATGGCTATAGAATTCTGCCTCATATACTTCAGGCATTCCCATTTCTGCAATAATCACACCGGTTTTGCCGGAAGCATGGTTATCCTGGTTCTTGAAAAGAACCTCGTAACCGTATTGCTTGCCGTAACGGAGCTTTTGGAGATTGAGATTCATCATGATCCTCTATTCTGGGGCGTCGCAACCGGCTTGTTTAATTTTTCGGTACAGTAGGATGCTGCCAATCATAAAACCCAGTTGACCGACAGTATTAATGCTTTCCTCAATCCACTGCTTTGCCAGTGTTTGCTCGCCGGAAGCCATGGCGCCCATCCCAACCAGGCACAGGAAGGCCAGGATGAAGCCAACCGCTGCCAGTCTGGCTCCCCGTTTGAAAGAGATGTAGGTCAAAATGCCGTTGGCGCCCATACTGGCCAAGGTCATCACCGCCAGGAAGGGGATCTTCCACGGCAGGATGGCCAGCAGGGGGGTGCCATTCCCCTTTTTCCGCCCGCGGGCAATCAGGATGGCTGCCACCAGCAGCGCCACAAAACCGGGCGCCACCAGGATGAACTGGATCTGGCTCATCCACTGGATATCTGCCACTTCAGCGGCGTAGAGAAGTTTCCAGGTCGCCTTGAGGAAGCCACCCAGGAAGATCAACAGTGCCCCGGCCATCACCATCCGCCCGCAGCGTGAACCGCGCTGCATCACCGCGATGCGCACCAGGAAGTAGGCCCCGACCAGGAACATGGTGACGGGCACAAAATCGAAGATCGCAATCGAGAGAGGATAGGTTTCCATTTACTCCGCCTTTTTCGTTAACATGCGATCCACCACCAGGCTCCAGATGGCTACCCCGGCACACAGGGCGCCAACCAGCACAAACGGCCCCTGGAACATCCAGTGATCGAACAGCCAGCCGCCGAGCAGGAAGGCCAGCATGATGCCCAGCGCTCCGCAAAAACCATAGAAGCCCATCACTGAGCCGCGCACGGCTTCCGGAGCCCGCTGCGCCACCAGGGCCCCACCGGCGATCAGGCCGCTGATCTGGCTGAAGCCCACAAACAACCCGAGCAGGATCATGCCGCCTTCCAGCGGATTACCGATCAGCAGACTGGCGAAAAACACCAAAGCCGTCAAGCCGGAGGCCAGCGCAGCGGTGCGCACCCGCCCGATCTTATCCGAGAGGACACCAAAGATCGGTGAAGCAACCAGGCCCATAATCTGGGAAATGCCCATGATCATGCCGGCTTTGGCCAGAGCACCGGCACTGGTCAGCCCGCCTTGGGTGGTGCCGTAAGTCACGATCCACAGGGTGAAAAAGGTCCCAACCACACTGACTGCCCCGGAGGCAGCAAAGTTGACGCCATAGGCCAGCGAGATGCCCGGGTCCTTAACGGCTGCCTGCAGGGCCTCGCGCGCCAATTGGATTGTCCCCCGTTTCTCTGCGGCCTGTTGGCGGCTTTTGCCCAGCAATCCGGTCATCACCAGGGCGATGGCCACTAACCCAAGGGCAGCCACGATCCAGTAGGTGAAACGCCCGGAATTGATCACCGAAACACCGGAATTTTGGAAGATCGATGGCAAGCGCAGGAACAGGAATACTGTCAGCAAGGCTCCGATCCCGCCGAAAGCGGCGTTGATGCCCAGGGCTTTGCCGCGATCCCGAGGATCGATGTAATCCCCCAGCAGGGCGTTGCTCATGGTGTTGGATGCATTGGAGCCGCTGGCAAACAACATGCGGAACAGGAACAGGGCTACCAGGCTGCCAGCCAGCGGGTAGAGGATGATCCCGCTGGCAGCCAGCAGGAAGCCAATCCCGTACACCAACCGGCGGCCGGTTTTGTCTGAGAGGGTGCCCCAGATCCCGGGCATGATCAGGCCGATTACAGTCTGTGCCAGGCCCAGCATGCCACTCAGGGAGCCCTGCTGCTCGGCTGGGATGTGCAGTACTTCAGTCAGGATGAAGGGCTGGGCTTGAGGAACAAAAGTGGAAAATAGCATGGTGAAGACGAAGCCGAGCACATACACCGTCATATTGCCCTGGCTCACCCCTGGCTGCAGGCGGATCGGACCCCACTTGAGGGCAGTTGTGTCTGTTGTCAGTTTTTCGCTCATGATAAATCCTTGGTTGAAACGTACTCTGGAAGGGGTGGGTTCAGAACCCGCCCCTTCCAGTGGAATTTATCGATCTAACACAAAACCGAAACCGTATACCCAGGCGCCGGTATCTTCGCGCTTGTGCTTGCGCAGCACCATCTTGACGCGCGTACCGGGTTGGACTTCAGCCGGGTTTTCCACCCGGATGATGTCCACCATCAGGTGGATACCGTCATCCAGCCGGATGATGGCCTGAACGCGCGGCATGGCATCGCCGTAACCGAGTGCCGGAAAACCGACATCATCCAACGCCACGGTCACCACCTCGCCCGTCTGGGCGCATTGGTATGGCTCCATCGCCCGGGTATGGCAGGCCGGACAGATCAAGCCGGTACGCGGCGGGAAGAATTTTTCGCCGCAGGCCGTGCATCGCGTCCCTTCCAGCCGGTAGCGCCCACCCTTACTGCGGTACCACAGCGCCGAGGAGAAAGTATCCCAACGAACAAATTGTTCCGGGAATTGGTCGCTCATGCTCACCAGCCTTTCTGCACTACGCCGACGGCATCCAGCGAATGGTGGGTTCCATAGGATGTGTTTACTCCTACCCGTGCATCCTTGACCTGGCGTTCGCCGGCTTCGCCGCGGATTTGCCAAAAGTTCTCCAGCACGCCAGCCTGGAAGTCCGACCCAGCCGAGCCGTGCCCGAAGGCTGGCCCGCCGCCGTAGGTGTTGATCGGGCATTGACTTTCCAGCGTCATCCCGCCGGATAGCACATAGTCTTTACCTTTGCCTACCTCACATACCCCGATAGCCTCAATCGCCATCATGCCTTCGTAGGCGGTCAGGTCATGCACCTGCACCAGGTCCACCTCCTCGCGGCGGATGCCGGCGATTTCGTAAGCTTCTTTGGCAGCCGCCATCAGACCAGGCAATTCGGCCAGGTCGTATTCCTTCATTCCCTCCACCGGATAGTGAAAAAAATTACCGATATAGGGGGGGCGGAAAGCGTAGGCCACATCGAAAACCACCGGTTTATCAGTATATTGATGAGCTATATCCTCCCCGACAAACACCATGGCTGAGGCCACACCGCCGCGATTGGTTGCCTGGCGATCCCGTTCAGCATCCGGTGTATCCATGCATAGTTCTTCCAGCACTGGCATTGGTTTGCTGTAGTTGGCTGCGAGCGGGTTACGCCGGGCATACCAGTTGCATTGATAAGCCCAGGTCCCGGCGGCCTCCAGCGGCACGTTGTACTTGCGCCGATAGTAACTGTCGCGCATGGCGCCGTAATTGATATGGGTCATACCCATCATATAGTCATAATCCACGTAATTGCCCTGGGTGTTCATCGCTTCCATGGCATCGTAGTTGTCCGAGCGGGCAAAGCCGAGCGAAACCACCACATCGCAACGCCCGGAAGCGATCGCATTCCAGGCTGCGTAGGAGGCAATCCCATTTCCGGCGCAGGCATTGGCAATCGGGATGACCGGCTTGGGCAGGATGCCCAGCGCATCCGCTATCTGCGGACCGGGGGAGGAATCGGCAATCGCCCGGTCGTTGTAATTGGCAGCCACCAGGTCTACATCCTTGACCGGAATGCCGACACCTTGCAAGGCGTTCCAGAATACCTCGGCTGCCATCTGCCGCCAGGTCCAGTCCATGGGGATCATTGGCGGTGTGATTGCCCCTCCCACCATCATCACTCTGCGGTTAATTTTTCTCAATTATGCACCTCCGGCCTAATAGAAATTCGACAGGCGGTGCGGCGACTGCAGCATCTTCTGCTCAAATTTGAGCATCGTCGCGTAATCCACCATGATTTTATCGTCCAATTGCTCGATTACCAACCCGCTTTGCGGCCGGCGCTCATCAATCGCTTCCGTACAGACCAGCGACCAGGCGTCACAGCCAGCCCCGCTGCCATAGTCGATTACCCCGATCCGCTCACCGTGCTCAGCGAAATCCAGGATGTGCGCCAGTGAAAGCGGCACGCCTGCAGCTCCGCAATCCCCGATCTGGGCAGTCAGTACAAAGGGCAACACCTGCATCATTTCCAGTTCCAACTTGCCCATCGTCATCAGTGGGCGGATGCCGGTCTTCTGTGGTACAGCAAACTTGGAGAAATCCGCCGGGGTCAGGCCGGTTTTCTCAAACAGCGCCTTTCCAGCTGGCACCACGTGATCCAGTAGCCCCCAATTGGCCACCCAGCCATAAAAACCAGCCCCGGCTTGAATGTAACGCTCGCCCTCGGTGCGGAAGTAGTCGTTCTGGTCATGCGTGTGGGTTGCCATCGCTTCCAGCATGGCGATCGGGTTTTCCTTGCCGAGCACAAATGCCACCGCCGCTGCCGAGGCCACATACTCCAGCACCATGCCGGGTGGTGTGTGACGGTTGATTGTATCCGCTGCCACCACCAGGGCATAATCGATCTGCCCGGCTTCGATCAAGGCGGCAGCCAGCCACAGGGCGGTAGAGCCGGATTTGTCGGCGCATTGCACGTCCGTGGCGATGACAAGATTGGAAAGACCAAGCGCGTCCACCATTACCGTGGCAGCCGCCTTGGTGGCATACGGGCTGGTGCCAGTACCCAACAACACGGCCCCAATTTTTTCGGGCGCCAGGCCGCTGCGCTCCAGCGCCTGTTTAGCGGCAGCCACCGCCAGGGTCAGGGTGTCTTCCTCTGGCCCCAGCACGCCGCGCTCACCGATCGAGAGCATATCGAAGAAGCTGGTGGCCAGGTTCTTCCAGGTGTTCCAGATCTCACTGGCGGCGATGCGGTATTTTGGTAGAGCCACACCATATGCAATAATCCCAGTCTTCAATGCTTACCTCCTCCAGAACCTGGCAGGCAGTGGTATTTGTTTTCCCGCCTGCTCAGACGGGCTGAAACCCGGATCTAGTACTTCTTGGGAAGGTTCCACAACCCGGAGAAGGCAATTGCGTCCATCATCGGGCCCTGCATCTTGAGCAGCTTGGCGTTGACCAGCTTCATCGGTGGGACCTCGCCGGTGAACATCTGCATGATGTGTTCGCTGGCGCCCAGGATGGTCAACTTGGGCGTCTTGGTGGCGCCTTCCTCCACGCTGGCAACGCCATCTTGAATGGTCAGCGTCCATTTGGAGGGCTCTTGACCGACCAGGTCGAATAGGATCACTCGATTCCAGCCTTTGGCCTTTTCAGGTCGGAACAAACCGGGCAAACTCATCATGACTTCTTTAATTGTGGTCATTTTTCTCTCCTTGTTATTGATTTACCATCCCGGAGGGTTTGCAAATAAATCAAACCACGGCAGGCGGTAAGTGAATACGATGAATTGTGAAAGCGACAGGACAAATAAAATCAGCAGGACAATTTGAAAAAGTTTGCCTGGTTCAACCTTTTCTACGTGTTTTTCCACGATGATGCTGAAAAGTGAAGTCAAAAGCAGGATGATATTGGCAAAGATGATCTCACCGGGGATGCTTTCAATTTTTACAAAAACCAACGGGTGAATCAGGAACATCACCAGTATCACCCAGGGCAGGTAGACCACGGTGAACAAGCGTGAGAAAATAAAGTTTTTTACAGATGCGATGGAACCCCTGCTCCACAAAAATTCGATCAATGCCACCAGGATGTAGCAATAGAAACCAATTTTCATGTGCTGGTAGATGCTTTCGTTGATCCCGCTGAACAGGGTGGTCAGCCCATTTGGAAACCAATCATAGAGATAATGCAGGATTAGAAAAAGCACTTGAAACAGGATGACTTTTCCAAGAATGGAAAACTTTCGGCTTTTCACGGCTACCTCCTATGATTCATCTGCCGGTCCGAAGATTTTCTCCTGGACCATCAGGATGCGCTCCATATCGTCTGCCGGAGTGGTGGTCAGCTCAAACACGCACTCAGTGGCATCTGTATGCATTGCTAGCGATTTCACCAACCGGTAAGCCGGGGAGACCATCGGCGGCATGGTGATCATCATGGTTGCTTGTCCGTGCACTTCATCATAGCGGCAGATGCCATAACCCAACGAGCAGGGCGGCAGACCGTTCCACTGCTCCACCCGCCGGTAGATCCCGGCCAGCTCACAGTTTTTGAGGATGCTGGTGCGGATGGTCTTTTCGCCTTCTTCACGGTCTTCGCCCTTGATGTAATATTGATCGGCAAACATGCCGCGCAGCCCCAGTTCCATCAGGTCGCCAATGTCCTCAAACCCGGCGGCTGGCAGCACGGTGGCAAAAAACTCTTTAGAAATGGTCCACATGAAGTCCTCGGCAGTGGCATCCACCGCCGTCTTTAGCGCCGGTAGACCTTCACGCCGAACCAGGGCAGCCGCATTTACCCCTCCCCAGATCAAGTAGCGATTGTAATTGGAGACCGAGCGCAAGCATGAGTCAAACCAGCCTTCCACCAGCTCTTCTGGGAAGGCGCCGCCTTCCAGGGCAGCCAGCGAATCCTGCTGGCGCTGACGCATCACCTCTGCCCAATCGTCCGGGGTCTCCCAGCCGGCCGTAGCCAGCCTGTCCAATCGTTCGACCGGCACGATGCCATCTCGTACAGCCAGTTCCTTCATGTCCGCCACGTAGCGCTTGTGAAATTCTTCGGACTGCTCCACCAGCTCGGGGTCGCTTTCCCACTCAGGGTGGTTGGCGCCCTGTAGCAGTGTCTTACAGCGCAGCTTCATCTCGTGCTCCACCGAGGTCCAGTAAGCCGCCATCACTCGCATGCCAGGGTACACATCCCCATCCGGCAGATCCTCCCCGTGATAGAAAACCTCCAACTGGTTTTCGGCCAGCAGCTGGCGGGCATGCTTCAGGTTGCGCGCCCATTTATGGTTGTGGAATTCGTCGTAGAACATGCCTGCCTCCCAGATAAGAATATGCCGCGTCCAATTCGGACGCGGCAAGCGATTATTCTACATTCATCACCCAATTTCCCTGGCGGGCTTGGATCAATTCGTCCAGGCTGCTGGTAGGTGGGGCGGTGATGAGGATTAGCAACAATGGCTGATCCGGGCTGGCATTGGCAAACCGTCGATGAGGCTGGTTGACGTAGTAGGCAATGTCGCCCTGGTTCAGTAGGATTTCCTCGCCGGTTTCAGATATCAGGCAAGCCTGGCCTTGCAGGATCAGGACCAGTGTATCAGCCTCATGCTTGCGGAAGTGCGGCTCTTCCTGCCCAGCGGCGATCGAGACCAGCAGTGGTTCCATCCGGGCATTCGGCCGGTTGGAAAGCAAGCTCACCGTGGCCGGGCCGCCCTGCAAGTGTTCCAGATTTTGCATCAGGTCCTGCTGCCGGGTGACCAGCACCGGGCTTTCTTCTGGTCCGCTGAAGAAATGCACCATGTGCACATTGTAATAATGGGCCAGTTTTTCCAGGTTGTCCACACTGATGGAAACTTTATCGCGCTCCACCATGCTCAGGAAGGAGACCGAAAAACCACTTTCCTCAGCCACCTGTTCCAGGGTCAGATTGCGATTCTGACGTAGTTCACGGATACGAAAACCGAGGGTGCTCATAGGAAGCCTTTTTACTAAAATAATGAAAAATTTCGATATTATAGTAGCAAAATTTCAGTATCATGTCAAGCGTTTCTTTGATATTGAAATTTTTGATGTTGCGTCAGTCATAACCCGGAGGTCGTTGGTAAGTACCCCTTTGGGTAACGAATCCACTCCCCATACTACAGACCGCTGGCCCGTAAATTGATAAAAGTCATTGATGGCTTCCTTCAGCAAAAGTTTGCTGAAGGGCTAAGCCAACAATTGCGGCAACAGCTGTGCAGATCGCTTATAAGTCTAGATGAGCTGTTAATGGGACACTAATTTGAGCAAGTCGGGTGTTATATTGAAGTCCGCTCTAGTATTACAGCGCAAGGTTGGGTAAAAGGATAGCAAGTCGAGCGAGCTTGGACTTACGGTGAGACAAATAAGCCTGGAAATTTCGTTTCTGATAATAACGAACCCGATGTAAAGCGGCAGCAGCATCAAAAACAGGCTT
>JBGSJZ010000095.1:0-31949 GCA_041741455.1 Anaerolineaceae bacterium
CTTCTTGGAGATTCCCAAAGAATGTTGCGCGGAAACCGGCCTATGGCGCACACTTAATTTATAATACCTTATGCCAGTATTTTTTTGTCCCAACTGTGCGGCATGAACCGGTTTGTGTGTGCGATTTGACCGGCGTGTGCATTCAGGCGATATTCTTTGGTGGTAAAACTCATGCCCGTTGTTACGACCAGGAACTGTTCCAGGTGACAGAATCCATCCAGGTCCATTCGATCAGCCCGTAGGAAATATCGATCTTTTCCAACCCGCTCGGCAATACCAGGTCATTTTGGGAACCGTAATGCATGCTGGTGGCCGTGAAAAACGCCCCAGTCAAGCGCAGGTAAAAAGCCGGGCGGTTTTCGGCAGGCGGGGCGGGTTTATCTTTGCCCTTGACGCGCGGGGTCAGCGCCGGGGCGCCAGGCAGCGGCCAGAACTGGATTTCAAATTTCTTGAAGTGCTCCTGCTCGCAGAAAGCCTTATACAGTAATGGTGTGGTGGAGTCGACGCCCTTCCAGATGGTGAGTGGCGTGTGAATCGATTTCGTGGCATAAATTCGCCCCTGCAACAGTTGATAGGAGATGTTATGCTCCAGGCGCGAAATGGCAATCCGGCCTTCCCTGCCCTTGGACGTCACCGGGCCAATAATTTCACCCTGCTTTTCACCGATCAGGCTGAGATAGATTTCAAAATCCATGATGGCCTCCCCAAAAATTAATGGCTGATAATGAATAGATTGTAGCATTAAATGCAGTTGAATTTGTAAAGGGATTTTTGTGGGCCCGGCTGGGATCGAACCAGCGACCAAACGGTTATGAGCCGTCCGCTCTAACCACTGAGCTACGGGCCCTGGTGAAAGGCTCGTAAATTATAACATAATGGGGCGGGTCTGTTGGCCCGCCCCATTGGGTTGATCGTTTTTACAACTACCTCAATTACTTCTTCAAAAACCCCTGCACCGTCTGCAGAAAATTGGGCACATCCAGCGGTTTGGGAATGAAGCCATCGCATCCGGCATCCCGGGCGCGCTGACGGTCACCCGGCAGGGTGTGCGCTGACAGGGCCACCACCGGGATGTGCCGGGTGAGTTGGTTGGCTTTCAGTTCAGCAGCCAGTTGCCAGCCGTCAATCGCCGGGATGGTTAAATCCAGCAGGATCAGATCCGGATTACGTTTTTGGGCAAGCTCCCAGCCGTTGCGCCCATCGCTGGCGCCCAGCACGCTGTAGCCGCCCTGCTCCAGCAGGATACGCACCAGGTTTTGATTGTCCGAATCGTCTTCGATCACGAGAATGGTTGCCATGTTCTCTTCTCCAGGTTGGATTAGCTTAACTATACCGGAAAATTGAAAAATGGTACCTTACAGAAAAGATAAGCTGGTGGCTGGTAGGTTGGGTTAATTGGTCAGGGCGTCACCACCAGCAGTTGCGGGGCGTTCTGCCCGCTGACCTCCGGATTGTAGTAGTCATAAGCCGTGCTGGCCGGGGCCTGCACCCGCAACGGGTACTTGGCCTGCAAACGGTAGCTGAACTCCAACGGCTTGCCATTGCTCAGGTTGGTCAGGTAGATGATGATCTGGCGTGGCGTGGTCTCGAAGCGCTCGAGGCGGGCGAACTCGTAATCAAGCGGCACGTCATTG
Source organism: Anaerolineaceae bacterium (assembly GCA_041741455.1). Lineage (GTDB taxonomy): Bacteria > Chloroflexota > Anaerolineae > Anaerolineales > Anaerolineaceae > CALESS01. The sequence goes on from JBGSJZ010000095.1 coordinate 1,635, forward strand.
TGGCGCGCCACCTGGGCAGCCAGGTCTTCGCTACGCAGGCTGAAGCCGGGCGGCAGGCCAAGGTCGATGATGGCCGATTCGGCCACCCCGCCGGGTTGGTTGAGGCTGACGGTGACATTGACCAAGATGGTCTCGTCCACTGCCAGCTCAGTGCGGTCATAGGCCACGTCGATGGTCACCAGGTCGGAAAGCGGGGCGATTTCCGGATATTTGACCAGGTCAGCATACGGCAGGTAATACTGGGCAGTCACCTGGTACATCAGGTTGCCCTGTCCAGCCGTCTTCATCTCGACCAGGTTCTCAGCGCCGAGGTTCACATCCTCAAACACCTGCATCTGCACCACATCGAAGGTCTCTGGTGTCACTTGCACGGTGCGGGTCTGCCCGCCATTCAGGGTAATGGTGACCTGGGCATCGGTCAACTGGCTACTGTTGCGCACACTACCCAGTAAAGCCTTGAGCGAGAGGACGGTGGCCTGGGTACTGTACCAGGTGCCGAATGAATCCTTGCCACGCACCAGGTAAAGCAGAGCCTTGTTGGCCAGTTCCGGGTGAGTGGTGGAACGCTGGAAGGCCAGGATAGCCAGGGCGGTGGTTTCGATACTGGCAGATTGTCCCTCGCCACCGACAAAGGTGGCAATATCCGAGGTCCAGTAGCTGACGTCGCCTTCATTCTTAGCCAGGCTGGCCAGCCGATCGAGCACGCCAGCGGCGAATCCGTCGATTTGGCCTTCCTTCTCAGCCGCGGCTGCCAGGGCATTGGCCAGCAAGGCCAGCGAGTAAGCGTCCGTAGCCTGGGCATTGTTCTCGCGCAGGTAATCCAAGCCGCCCTGCACACCGGGATCGTCGTAGAAGCCAGCATCGATCAGGCTCCAGAGGATGTAGGCGGTCACCGGCAGGCGGTCGTTTTGCAGGGAGGACCAGGTATTCTCGTGCACCAGGCCCTGGTCGTTCTCCCAAGAGCCGTCGCCCAGCTGCTGGCTGAGCAGCCAGCGCCCGGCCCGCTCGATCAGGGCCGGGTCAACATCCATCACCCGGCTCATGTCACTGAACTCCTGCAAACCGTAGGCGGTCAACATGCGGTCGGCGGGCACATCCCCAAACAGGGAGAAGCCGCCGCCATTCACTTCAAAGGTCAGCAGGCGCTGGTAGCCGATGTTCAGGTATTCCTCAGCCTGCATCTGGATCTCCGGCGAGGTCTTTCCGGTACTGTTCAGGTAGTCCATCACCAGCACGTTGGGGTAAGCCGAGGAGGAGGTCTGCTCAAAGCAGCCGTTGGGCATGCGCAGGATGCCCTCCAGCCCATCCACCACCTGGGCGACCATGCCGGGGAAGATCTTGACGATCAGTTTCTGCGTCCCGCTGATAGCTTCCGCGGGGATGAGGACGCTCTGGCTGGCCGTTTGGCCGGCGGTCAAGGCATCCGAGAAGGACTGGTTGATCAACTGGCCGTCCGGGTAGACCCGCACTTCCTTGCGGATGGCGTCCGACAACTTCGAGCCGATGGCCGTCACCTGGAAGGGCTGCGAACCGAAATCCAAGGCCCGGATGCGGAAGTAAACCACGGTAATATCGTTGGCGGGGATAGTGATCTCTTGAACCGGCTCATCCAGCAATTCGAACCAGTTCTCCGGCTGCACTTCCAAGCGCACGCTTTGCTCCTCTGTCAGATAGTTAAAGACACCCACCGGCACGGCGATCTCATCGCCGACCGTCAGTGAAAGCGGCAGGTCCAGGTCGATGAAGAAATCCTGGAAGACCAGCAACGGGGCGGAGGTGGAGCCAATCCGCCCGTCCTTGGCCGAAGCCAGGGCGGTCATGCGCCAGGTGGTGATGCTATCCGCCACCGGCACCTGGATGTTGAGGTTGCCCTGCTCGTCGGTTACCGCATCCGGCAGCCAGAGCATGGTTTCCGGGAAGTACTGGCGCAGGCGGGGCGGCTCGGCGGGGTTGCCCGTTTCGTTTGAGCCTGAATCGCCGGTGGATTTATCCACAACTCCCCAAGCTGCAGACATGGTGGGCACGGCTGCCGGCATTTCCATAGGGGGTATCCCGCCATCCTCCATCATAAATTCCGGCTGCGGAGCCATCGCCCCACCCATGGTGGTGACGGCAGCCAGCGGCAGCAGGCACAGGATCAGCGCCCCGGCCAGCACGAACATCATGACCGCCGACCAACCGCGTTTGATGAAGGCAAAGCCTGCCGCCCGTAGAACAAAGGCCAAAAACACCAGACCGAAGGCAATCAACGCTGCAATCAGCAAGCCCTCCAGCCCACGGGTGTTCCCGGAGACACTTCTTCCAGCAATCAGCACGCCTACCATCAAGCCGATCCAGACTGGGATCAAGCCGATCGTCCAAGCCAGGCGCGCATTTTTATTGCGAATGGCACCCACCAGCAAGACGATCCACGAGATCAACACCCCCCCACCCAGGCAGATCAGGCTGACGGCCAGGTACCTGGTTAGCACACTGAAGAAATCACTGATGAAATACTTCACCGACCAGGCCCAATCCGGTAGATTATTTGTAACCAGGAAGATGAAGATGGCGATCAGGAAACCCAGCACACCCAACATCACCAGGGCAGAACGCCCGAGGGCTTTGTCCCGCCAGACGCCGGAGACTTGTAGCCAAACCATACTCAGGCTGACCAGCAGAAAAAGGCTGATGAAAACTAAGGTCAGGATATTGTAGGCACTGTCTTGAACTTGATAGGCCTTACGGATGGCCTCGTCATGCGAGTTGGCCGTCAGCGAGAAGGTTGAAACCGGCGCCGAAGCCAGCGAGGCGCGGGCCGCGGTGTTCACCGACTCCCGTAATTCGGGGATGTTGGTTGGAACCCCGCTCATCAAATCCGGCACGCTCAGGCCGTGGATATCATAGCGCGGGGTCAGGATCTCGGCTTCCAGCATGAAGTACAGGCGGGCAAAGCCGGGGTCTTGCTCAGCCAGGGCAAAGACGCTTTCATCTACAATCGCCAGGCCAAGCGCGGATTGCACACCCGCACCATCTATTCCGGCCACCTGCAAGTTGAGGGTGGCGCTGTCACCTGGTTTATAGGTGTCCTGCCCGGCGGTCAGGTTGACCAACAGGCCATCGCCATGGTCAACCACCACCAGGCGGGTATCCCGCACAATCGTGCCGCCGTACAAAATGCGGTAGGCGTGCAGTTCCAGCGTGCCAGTCAGGTCTGGGGTTAAATCGATGGCAGCGGTGGTACGGCCCCCCTCCAGCTTGAGCGAGCGGGTGCTGACCGTTTGCCCGGAACGGATAATATCCAGGTAGACCAACCCGGAGGAGGCGGTGGTGTACACATCCAGCGTCATGGTTTGGCCCACCTGGTAGACCGGGCGGTCCGTGCGCAGCAGCACTGATTCGGATGCACCATCTCCGCTGAAGCTGAAGTCCTTGACCGCAGTCGCACCATTCTGACCCTCGGCTGTGATCAAAACGTTCAGGTAAATTTGGTTTGGGGTAAAACGAACCTCGGCCAGACCGTAATCGTTGGTGTCGGCGCGGATCGGTTGCCCATTATCCAGTGAAACCAATAATTTTGCCGGAGCCGGGCTGCCATCCGGCGTGCTGACCAGCACGTACAGGATATTTTCCAGGTTGGGGATCAACCGACCGGATTCCAGGGCAGCTTCAATCACCAGCCCGCTTTGCGAGACCGGCACGGATAAACTGCCCAGCTCGCGGTGTTCGGCTTGATCGACCACACTGGCCTGCAAATAAACCCGCCCCAGCCCGCCTTCCAGGTCGCTGCCGGCGATGAACTCCGGCAGGTTGAATTCAAACTCAAAATATCCTTCAGCGTCCGTCTGGCCTTCCAGGCTCAGATAGAGGTTCTGTTGCACGTCGAAGGTGTAAACCTCCAACGTCACCAGGCTCTCGCTGACCGGCTTGCCGAAGAAGTAATCTGCTTGCAGGCTACCCTTCACCTGCTGACCGGGCTGATAGTAACTGCGTTCAGTCTCCAGCGTCAGGTCAAATTTGGGGAGCACGTAATATTCAACGGTTACTGTTTTTTCCGAGGTGGCATTGCCCAGGGTGGCGCTGATCTTGTAATCCCCGCTGTTGACCTCCGGCGCCAGTTGAAAATCTGCCCAGGCTGCACCATACTCCGAGGTCACCAGGTTTTTGCGGAAGACCTTGTTGCCCTTGCCGTCCGCCACTTCCAGCGTCAGGTTCTGGGCATCCGCGGCCTGTAAATCAAATGCGGAAAGCGCCAAGGCTCGGATGTGAATCACCTGCCCGGGTTGGTAGAGTGGCTTGTCAGTGGTCAACAGCACCCGGTAATCACGCTGGATGGTGACCTCCCGCTCAATGCGGTCCGTGCCCAGGCTGGAGCGCGTCTCGACAATCAGAGTCTGATCCACCGCCGCATCCGCCGGTACGGTGAACGAGACATTCACCACACCATCCGCATCCGAGCGGCCGCTGAAGAGCTGCACTGCCGGGCCGGAGTTGTCAATCGGTTGCAGGCTCAGACTGACTTCAGCATCCGCCAGGGGTTTGCCATCCGCCGAGTCATTGACCAGCACGCGCATGGCAGCTGCACTGCCGGGCGAAAAAGTATTCTGCCCCAGCACCAGCGTTTCGTGATTGCTGATGTGTTGGGGCAGAGTGGATATATACCAAAAGGCAGTGACTGCAGCAACAACAAGAATAACTACAGCAGCTGCCAGTCCAAAGTTCAACCAGGATTTTCGGGACATGGGAACCCTCCCTCTCGCCCGGCGCCTTCCCATCGCCCATAGCGAGGATGCGTCCTGCCCCCTTACAGGTGAATCGTCTGGACTTTAGACGCTCAAACCGCTAAGAGTGTTCCACTTTCTCAATTTTTTCCAGTTGAAAGCCGGCCTCCAGTAAATAACCGGGAATATTGCGTACCGTATTGCGGTCTTTTTCCTTGGCAAGATCAGAAAAACGGGGATCATCCCATGGCAACAAATCAGGATGAAGTTTTCGCTCATTATCTCGTTTTTCCCCATAACGCCAGCCCTGGGAGACGCGCTCGTTCATCCAGCGGATGTGTTCCTCTCGAGCCAGTGGTTCCACATCGTTTTCTTCATCGAAAGTAAAATCCATGGCTTTTAATTCCACCCACGGGCGGATACGATAGCCCAGGGCGGCCAACTTTCGGCCGATATCATCCGCCTGGTTCCGGTTGGAGACACGGTAGCCTTCATTCATCTTGTCCCAGTCCATGTGAGCAGATCCTTCGATGGATTCGCCTGGTGCTGGTGTAAAAGTTCGCCGGTAGACCCGGTGGATGGCGCGCGCCAACCGTTCATGCGTACCATCGTCCAGCAGGTGGCTCTGACAGGTGTGGTTGAGCAAACCAAAGGAGGTTAAACTGGCTACACCAAGGGAAGCTTTTTCCGTCAATTCACTGAATCCAGCATCTTCCCACTGGATCGCAATGATTTGCACCGCTTGATTGCGCAGGCGCTGCATCAGGCTCAGGGCAGTGTTCAGACAGAGTGTATCCTCTTCCAGGCAGACAAAAGCATGTGTGATGGCACACTCCCCCTGTGGGGTGGCAAGAAAACTACCGCAGTGAAATTCAGCGCACTGGGTATCCATTTCCAGCGGGACAAGATCCAGCACATCCTGAACCAGGGGGAAGCGGATTTGCAGGGCAGCGCAAATCCGGCCAGCCTGAGGATCCAACGCCAGCACCTTAAGTTTCTTCTGGTCTGCCTTGTAGCGCCGGGCCCAGCGCCGGGCAATGTTGACCACCAGGCTCTCGCCCATATTCCCCAGACCAACCACGAGCAAGGCTGGGTTGTGCTGTGAATCATCCGGGTGCAAATGACGATCCGCCAGCATGTAAGCCCCATTTTCAAATACATTGAAGAATTCCAGACGCACCGGTTGAAGACCGGTGGCTGTTAATTCCAATTCGCGCAGCATGACCCACAGGCGAGGATCTTCCACGTGAATGGTGCAGGTCAGCGGTGGGCGATTGAGGTGTTTCATGATTTCCCCGGCCTGCGCAGCAATCTCGGCATTCAGGTTATCACTACCGCAGACCGCCACCAGGGCGCTGGCGCGGCTGATACCGGCCTTATCCAGGGTAAGAGGATCCTTGGCGTCGCCAATCACCACCTTGCAACCGATGGAGCGTACTACGTTTAAGTACAGGTTGGTGGGGTCGCGTTCGATTACGACAGCTTTTTCCCCCTGGTCGCGCAGTTCCCGGGCGAGCAGCAAACCTTTTCGTCCCAGCCCGCAGATAATCCAATGGCCGCCCATAAAACGAATGCGCAACAAATGCCAGTTGTCGCGGAAGATGGCCAGCAAGATTTTGATAATGGTGTAAAAAGTAACCGCCGGGGTCAGCAGGCGCCCGATTTGCAGAGCCCAGGGCACCTGGACCGCCTTCAAACTGCCATCGGCTAGAGTCTGCATCGGTGGAACCGCACCAGAATTTAAGGAAAGCAACTGGACAGCCTGAAAGAAACAATCTGCCAGGGTGTAGGGTTGTTCTGCGTTCTGGTAGTACTGACGAAACCCGAGTGTACTCAGCAACAGACCAACCGCCCCCAGGAAAAACACCAGCAGAATTTGAAAATCTTTCAGCAGAGTCCAAAACTTTCGTTTTTTGGTAATCGGTGGATTATCCGCAATTGGTTTCAAATTGAGCCTCGAGAACTTCAAATTTTTCATACAAAACCATTCCCTGTTGCGCCCCCAGCGAGGTGGGGGTGCGGGTACCTGGGAGGCGGTTGCCCGCCCGGATAATGGCCAGCGGCCTGCCCAATCGGCGGGCCTGCGCCACTACTTCTGCCGTACTGCCCTCTCCCTGGGACGGCTGGCCATCCCAGATGGCGACCAACACATCGCACCGCTCCACCAGCCACAAACCGGCAGCCAGGTAAGCAGCTGTGCGGGTGGGCACTGGCGCTAGGGTGAGCACTTGCCCGGCCCGCCCCAGTAGTTGATCGAAACGCACCACCTCTACCGGGCTGGTAAAATCAACCCGGTAGGCAGCAGCCGGCAGCGGGAGGACAGCCGTCAAACGGGTAGACGGGCAGCGTTGCCACAGGCACTCCACCAGCAATCGGTCAGCACCCTCCGCCAGTGAGGAGAGCACCTGCCAGCCATTGTTTGGATCCAGGCCAGCCAAGCGCTCGTAAACACTGTCTGCAGCCATCTCCAATGGGTGGAGTTCCGTGAGAATGCGATGTCCTGCCACCCCAATGATCATGCAGATAGGCTCCATGCAGGTTGTAATGATATTAAAAGTGTAACCCGGCCAGGCGGGAATGTCAAAGCCTTTTCCGGGGATAATCTGGGTAGTTTTAAGCATACAAGGCACCTTTGGGGTGCCTTGTACGTAACGCCCGATCAGGCCAAGAACTCTTTCAGCCGCGGGTGGTCGCGGTAAAAGCCGCGGTACTCCTCCGGCAGCAAGGCAGCGATGCGCAGCATCATCTCGGTGGTGTAGCGCGCCATCGTCTCTTCGCGGTTCTCGCGCTCTAGCAGTGGGAAGGTGAAGGCCGGGCCAAAGCGGGCGGTGATGTGCGCCCGGCGGAACCTGGCCAGTTCGCTGAAAGTTTTTTCCGTACCCCATTGCGCCACCGGCACCACCGGACAACCCGCCCGCAGGGCCAGCAAGACCGTACCAGGTTTGCCTTCCAGCAGGCTACCATTCTGGCTGCGCGTGCCCTCCGGGGCAATCCCCAGTGAACGACCGGCCTTGAGCACTTCCATGCCCTCGCGGAAAGCGCCAAAATCCGCCCGGGTGCGGTCAATCCAGATGCCCTCAGCGCTTTCGCAAAACCATTGCATGAACCAGTGATATTTATACTTATCCGTCACCAGGGCAGTAATATCCCCACGGATTGGATTGTTAAAAAGCACCGGGATATCCACCCGGCTCAGGTGATTGGTCGCCACAATCAGCGGTCCACTGACCGGCAGGTGTTCCAGGCCCTGATATTCCAGGTGGGTCAGTTGTTTCAACAGCCAGCGTACCAGTCTTTGCAACTGATCACGTTTCATGGGTGGAATTCTCATGCAAAACTCCCGCGATATGCTGCAATCGCCTTTTTCAGGATGACCGTATAAGCCATTGATCGTTTAAGCATTAAAAACCAGATCCCTGGCCGGAACGATCCTCTGAATCTGTTCCGTCAGACTTTGACTCAAATTTTGGTGTAGGGGATTCAACCACATTCCCGGAGAATACCTGCTCGTAAGCCAACGGCTCGGCATGCATCTGCGGCTCAACCGCCAAGGCTGGTGCGGCTGCGGCCAATTCCAGGGCAGATTGACGACGCAAGTACTGGTTCATGAACATTAAAATCAGGAATAGCCCGACGCCAATCACACCCAGTGCATACGGGGCAATCACGCCTAGGCCGCGCAGGAAACCGACCAGGCCGGCGGTCACATCGATGAACGGCACCAGCCCAACCAGCATGCCAAACAGGTTCCACAGGCCATGGAACACCACGGCTGCCGCATAACCCAACGCCAACCGGCCGTAACGCCGGTTGGTCCAGGCTTCTGCCAACCCCCAGCCGGCCAAGCCGCTGCAGGTGATGTGCAGCAAGGCGGAACCCACCCGCCCGGCGGCTGTGAGAACCCAATCCGTACCGCTAACGCCCGACAGGTACCCCAGCGATTCAAGAAATGCAAACGCCGCCCCGCTGACCATACCCAGGTTAAAACCCTGGGCTGGGGTCAGCTTCTTTTTGCTGAGAGCCCACATTCCCAGCGGTTTGAACAACTCCTCCACCAGCGGCACCAGGCCGGAAGCCATCATCAAGATTGTGGCCAGCACGGCCGGCCGCCGCAAAATAGGCATCAACGCCCGGCTGAGCATTTCCGGGTCCAGGTTAGCAGAGCTGATGCGCATGGCCAGCCGGTTGATTTCTTCCATCAGCGCGTCCTGGCCCATGATGGCATTGGCCGCCAGGATCACCACAACCACCACCAGGATGGACTCGACGATCAAAGCCAGCGGCATGGCTATCAACATACCGGCGCTGAAAACACCCCAGCCCTGGTGCGCCTTGCCGCCCGGCAAGTTGCGCCGGCTAATTTCCAGCAGGTACCAGATCGGAATACCAATCACCAGGATTTGCATGGGCGCCAGGATTGCCCCGGGCAGGCCGTTGCTCTGGGCAGCAAAGTACGCCCCCAGCATTAACAATGGCCAAATGAACACCAGGATGCGCGCCACCCGGCGCGGGTTGGCTACCGAGAACGCCGGTTTTTCGCTGCCGGCCAGCCGCTGGATGGCATAAACCAACCCAGGCAGCAACAGCACCAGCATAGCCAGGCTGGCCCAACCCAGGGCGCTAAAGGTGAACCGCTCGGACCGCTGCATGCCAGCCTGGCTGCCGAAAATCACCAGCAACAGGATCGCCAGCAGCCCGCTCAGCAGGCCCAGGCTGTTGAGTAAAGTCAGCAGGAAGGAGAGCAGGTGAAAACGAGCCTTGCGGGGAGCAGGTGTTTCAATCAACATGGTTTATTTTTCTTCAATTGTGACCGAGAGAATCTTGTCGCCAGCCGGCAGCGCGCCGGCGCTGGATGGATCCCGTGCCGTGAGCGATTCAACCACTTCCATTCCGCTCAACACCTCACCGAAGATGGTGTACTTGCCATCCAGATCGGACAGGGTGTCATACGTGATGAAGAACTGGCTGCCATTCGTGCCGGAACCGGCGTTGGCCATCGCCACCAGGCCCTTGCGGTCAAAGCGCAGGTCGGCGTTTATTTCATCGCCAAAGAAATAGCCAGGACCGGCGTAACCAGTGCCAGTCGGGTCGCCCGTCTGGGCCACAAATCCGGGCAGCACCCGGTGGAAAATGATGTTATCAAACCAGCCATTGCGAGCCAGGAAAATGAAGGAGTTGACCGTCGTCGGAGCTTTGTCCGCATACAGGCGGATCACAAAATCGCCCTTTTCGGTCTTGACGGTGGCCAGATATTCTTTGTTGGTATCGATCGTCAGTTCCGGACAGGTTTTGAACTGCTTGTCTTCCAGCAGCAGCAGCTTGACAATCGCCTGCAGGCTGGCCAGATCGGTTTGACCCTGGTAAATGCGGCCATTAATCAACAAGAAGGGTGTGCCGGGAATGCCAATTTCAACAGCTTTGGCCTGGTCAGCCAGCACCTTAGCAACGATTAAATCGCTTTTTAGATCTGCTTTAAATTGTTCCACGTCCAGCCCGAGGTTTTCCGCCATAGCGATCAGCATCTCCTCAACCTGTTCCACCGTGACCTCAGACCAGGTTTGCTGGGTGGCAAAAATGGTGTCGTGCATCTCCCAGAACTTGCCCTGCAAGGCAGCCGCTTCAACTGCCTGGGCGGTGATCAAGGCATGGGGGTGACCGTTGATCGGGAAGTGGCGGAAGACAATTTTTACATCCTCTGGGAATTCAGCCTGGAGTTCTTCCAACACCGGTGCAATAGCCGCACAATATGGACATTGAAAATCACTATATTCCAGGAAGGTTATTTTTGCTTCAAGTTCTCCCAGTATGTGATCATCCGCGCTGATTGGGTCGAAGAGCGAAAGCACAGCTGCCTCGGTTGGTTCCGGGGTGGCGAAGAGTGTCGTCGCTGTGCAAATGGATGGGATGCTGCTGGAGACAATTGCAGCACTGGTCGGGGTGGATACAACCGCATCCACAACAGCGGTTGCCGTCGGTTCAGGAGCGCTGGAGGTGATGACAGACTTTGGCTTGCAGGCCGTCAGGGCCAGCATAGCCACCAGGACAAGGAATAACCAGGTTTTCTTCATGCGTTTAAATTACCTTTCTTCTGCTTCGCTAATCTTTCGTAACACTTCGGTCTGCACCGGTCACATACTTCTGACGACCGGGACAACAGCTCAGGAACTTGGGAGCTCCAAATATCGAATTCATCCATCATACCCTCAATAAATTAAAAACGGATAAACGATACTGGATTGATCAAGAATTTGTTTTCAAACGCTCGAGGATCGCCTGGCGCATGGCTTGCTGCACCTGCGGACGCGGCTGGCCGGCATCGATCACCACCCAACGCTGCGGCTCGGTGGCAGCCATGCTCAAATAGCCCTGGCGCACCTTGTAATAAAAAGCCACTTCCTCGGCATCCAGCCGGTTCCACTCGCGGGAGGAGCGTTTACGGCGCAACCCCTCTTCCACGTCCACATCCAGCAGCAGGGTCAGGTCGGGCTTCAGGCCGCCGGTGGCAAAATCAAGCAGGCTGCGCAGCCAATCCAGGTCCACCCCGCGCCCGTAGCCCTGGTAAGCCAGGGTCGAGTCGGCGTAGCGGTCGCACAGCACAATTTCTCCGGTTGCCAATTTAGGACGGATGACTTCTTCCACCAGTTGGGCGCGCGAGGCGCAGAACAGCAAAATCTCGGTGCGGGCGTGCATGGCTTTGTTTTCCATGCCCATCAGGATCTCGCGCACCGCATTGCTGATCGGCGTGCCGCCCGGCTCGCGCGTGGCATACATGGGCAGGCCCTGCTGGCGTAAAAAATCCAGCAGAGCTGGTATCTGCGAGGTCTTGCCGCTGCCTTCGGAGCCTTCGAGGGTGATAAACATGTGCCAATTAATCCCGGTAGATGCGGACGCGCCGGTTGGGGTCCTTCCCATAGGAATGGGAGGTCAATTGCGCCTGGCGCGCCATCTCGTGCTGCAGGCGGCGGATGGCCGGTGAGGCAGGGGGTAAATCCGCCCAGCGCTGGCCGTTCAGCACCGAGTTGATCGCATCCTGGGTCTGGTCGCTGACCATTTCCCAGCCCTGGTCCGAGCCATCCGGGGCGAGATTGAAAATCTCGGCCAGTTGCATTTCCATCTGGTTGACGGTGTTGGCGCGCAGCACATAAATCGGCAGGCCGCGGGTTTCGGCCGCCTGGATGGTCTGCTGGCGGTCGCGGTAGTAGCTGCGCAGGGTGAAGAGAGAATCCGCTTCATCCAGGTTTTTCACCACCACCACCGGCACGCCCAGCCGTTTGGCGGCCTGCATCAGGCGGTTGCGCGCCACCCCATACGGCAAAACGCGGATGGCACGCACTTCACCATCCTGTTGAGCAGTCCTTTGAGGACGGACGCTTTCCTCGCGCTCGTATTCTTCCTGGTGACCGTATTGGCGCACCGGGCCGTTGCCCATGCGCCCAGCAGACTGTTGCGGACTGCGCCCGGCCACCGGGGCGGCTGGCTTCTCGATGTGAATCTCGCCGTGCGGGTCGCGGTAGCGAATCTCGGGCTTGAATTGAACCGAGCGCACCAGCGCATCCACCGCAGCTGAGACGTCCGGGTGGATGATCAGGTAATCACGTTCCTGGATTTCGATCAGAACGTCAAAGGTCGGGGGGGAGCGCCGCTCGAGCACAGTTTTCTGCGTGCCGCGCCGGCGCGCTTCTTCGTCTGAGAGTGTGACAGATTCAATCCCGCCAATCAGGTCGGACAGGGTCGGGTTTAGCAGTAAGTTTTCCAGGGTGCGGCCGTGGGCAGTGCCGATCAACTGCACACCGCGCTCAGCGATGGTGCGGGCGGCTTCCGCTTCCAGTTCCCGGCCGATCTCATCGATTACAATCACTTCCGGGTTGTGGTTTTCGACCGCCTCGATCATCACTTCGTGCTGCAGCGATGGCTGGGCTACCTGCATGCGGCGCGCTTTGCCAACTGCCGGGTGTGGCACGTCGCCATCCCCGCCGATCTCGTTCGAGGTATCCACGATAATCACGCGCTTTGATTCGGCGAGAATGCGAGCCGCCTCACGCAACATGGTGGTCTTGCCGATGCCCGGCTTGCCGAGGATCAGGATGCTCTTGCCCGATTCCACCAGGTCTTGGATGATGTCGATGGTGCCATACACCGCCCGGCCCACCCGGCAGGTCAGGCCGACGATGAGGCTCTTGCGGTTGCGGATGGCGGAAATGCGGTGCAGGGTGCGTTCCAGGCCGGCACGGTTATCCGCGTCGAACTGGCCGGTCTGGCTAACAATGTGGTCCAGCTCAGCGCGCGTCACCTCGTGATCGGAGAGGGCTACCTCGCCATCCACAAAGCGGGCCATCGGAATCCGCCCGAGGTCGAGTACGATCTCGAGCAGCGAATCGGTATTATTGGCTGCGGTGGTTGCCGCAGCGATATGGGGTGGCAGCACACCCAGCAGGGCGTGCAAGTCATCCGTAATTCTTCGTTGCGTCATGCTAATTTTCTTTTCCTTTAATATTTTGGACAATCGATGTGGTCGGCTCAGCGCCGTGATTCTTCAAACCAGCATAAGCCGGGTTCAACTGGGCGGCCCGCTGGCTGACAGCCAAATGCTTCACCAGCAAGGCCTGCTCTGGGGCAGCCGTGGCACCCTGTTCTTCCAGGGCATTCTCCAGCCAGGCCTGGTACGAGCGCACCGCCAGGTAAATCGGCCGGCCGAGAATCGGCTGCAGAATGTTGGTCAGGTCGGCCAGCAACGTTGCCGGGCTGCCAAGCGCCGGATGCACCAGCGGCACCAGGAAGATGCCGCGCGCTCCAAAATACGGCTCAATAGATGCCAGCAGCTCGCCCTCCTGCCGGTAGACCAACGGGGGTAGGCGGCGGGTGACAAATGGCTCAGCGGATTGGACTAACGGCGGCACCAGGGACTGGTAGAGCGAGCGCACTGCTTGCTCATCCTCCGCTGCCGCCAGCTTCCAGCAGCGCGGCTGGGCGCTGGAATCACGGGCCGAGGGCCATTTCCAGATACGCTGGCGGGCATAGACCGAAAAACCCGCCCGGCGAAAAGTCTCAAAAGCCAGGCTATCCTCCGGCAATTCAGCCAGCAGTTGCAGCGCCCCCCAACTGGCCGCCTGCCAGGCCAGGCCGTCCGTTAACTCGGCCAGATCCGGCGATTCAGCTGCCGATGCTGGCAGCAAAAACGTGATGCGGGCAGCCCGGGCGCCCAGCGGGTACATCACCTGGGCAATCGGGGCGGGCGACTGGCGGGCCGGGTCAACCACGGCGGTGAAGGTGCCGCGCCCGGGGCGCAAGTGACTGGCCAGGGCGCTGAAGCGCGCCATGCTGCCGCGCGTCAGCCAGTAGTTGGAATCCAGATACAACGCCTGGTGCTGGTAGCGCAACAGGCTGAACAGGTCCAAAATAGCCAGGGGACGGACGCTTATTTTGCCAGCTCCATAAAATAACGGTGGAAGCGGGTGTCGCCGGTCAGTTCCGGATGGAAGGAGGTCGCCAGCAGTTTACCCTGCCGGGCCGCCACAATCCGCCCATCCTCCAGGCGGGCCAGTACTTCCGCCGGGGGAAAGACACTTTCAATCAGCGGGGCCCGGATGAAGACGGCATGGAAGGACGGGTTGCTGCCATTTAAGTGGGCCAGTTCCGGCACATCCAGGCCGATCTCGAAACTATCCACCTGGCGGCCGAAGGCATTGCGTTCCACCCGGATGTCCATCAACTCCAGCAACGGCTGGGGACGTTTGGCATCCCTGGAAAGAAGAATCGCCCCGGCGCAGGTGCCCCAGATGGCCTGCTCCCGCCCAAACTGGCGCAGCGGTTCCATCAAGTTGTAGGCCACGGCCAGCTTGCCGATGGTGGTCGATTCGCCGCCAGGAATGATCAGCCCGTTCAGGCCGGCCAGGTGTTCAGGCAGGCGCACCTGCACCACCTCGACCCCCAACCCTTGCAGCATTACCTGGTGTTCGTGAAAATCGCCTTGTAAGGCCAGGACGCCTATCTTCATATTGGTTGCTTACCAACCCCGGCCGGCAATCCGTTCGACATCCGGCATGGTGGAGACGTTGCGCCCGACCATCGGTTCGCCCAGGTTGCGGCTGACTTCGGCTAGGATCTTCGGGTCGTTGTAGTGGGTGGTGGCCTTGACAATGGCCGCGGCGCGGTGAGCCGGGTCGCCGGATTTGAAGATACCCGAACCGACAAAGACGCCATCCACGCCCAGTTGCATCATCAGGGCGGCATCCGCCGGGGTGGCAATGCCACCCGCGGCAAAATTGACCACGGGCAGGCGGCCCAGGCTGCGGGTTTCCAGCACCAGCTCGTAGGGAGCGCCAATTTCCTTGGCAAACGCCATCACTTCTTCTTCCGGCATATTCTGCAGGCGGCGGATTTCACCCAGCACGGTGCGGGCATGGCGCACGGCTTCAACCACGTCACCGGTGCCAGCCTCGCCCTTGGTGCGGATCATGGCGGCACCCTCGCCGATGCGGCGCAGGGCTTCACCCAGGTTGCGGCAACCGCAGACGAACGGGGCGCGGAAATTGTGTTTATAGATGTGGTGAGCTTCATCAGCCGGGGTCAACACTTCGGATTCATCGATATAGTCAATACCAAGCGAGTCGAGGATCTGCGCTTCGACAAAGTGACCGATGCGGCACTTGGCCATCACCGGGATGCTGACGGTGTCCATGATCTTGAGGATCAATTCCGGGTCGGACATGCGGGCCACGCCGCCATCGGCGCGGATATCGGCCGGGACGCGCTCGAGCGCCATCACAGCGCAGGCGCCGGCATCTTCGGCAATGCGGGCGTGTTCGGGTGTGACCACGTCCATGATGACGCCACCCTTCAACATCTGGGCCAGGCCCTTTTTCACTGCATAGGTGGCAACTTGCTGTTCCATACGTACTACCTCCTGAAAATTTACCTTAAAAACTCACTTTGATTCTACCACGCCCGAGGCAGCCCGTAAACGGAGGCCGTACAAACCTCCCCCAGCCGACACCTGAAGGATGCCGGGGAATCCTGGGAGGTGACCGCTGGCAAGGATAAATTTTTCTTCTTTTTTGATGCAGATAATGACGTAATTCGTGAGAGTTTTCAGTACGGTTTTGGACTCATGGGAGGTGTTCCAGATGCGGGCGGGTCTGGGCTCTGGTCGGGTTTGGTCTCAACAACCACAGACCCGCCCTTACACCTGATGATATGAGGAGGATTGAACCTCACATAGGTTCCATCCGTGTTTATCCATCCAAATCCGGTCTTTTCCGTGTTAAAAAACCTTGACAAACTGCCAATTTATTATAGAATTTTTGTTCTATAAAAAGAACTGGGGAAAAATGACCAAACTGCTGTTCGTACTGGATGAAAACACCCTGGCTGCCCTGGAGATCCCCCGCCCGGCGGCTGAACTGGCGCAGGTCCTGCGGCGCGGCGATGCCCTGCCCGAAGCCGGCGCCTTCAACCCGGAAGGTCAGACCGGCTGGCGCGTGCTGCAACTGGGCGGCCTGGTGATTGTGGCCATGGAGCCGGGCACAACGCCCTCGCCCGACCTGCTGCCCGCCCTCGACCCGCCCCTCTCACCGCGCCAGCGAGAGATGTTGAACTTGTTGCGTCAAGGCCTGACCACCCGCCAGATCGCCCTGCGCCTCAAGATCACAATCCGCACCGTGCATTTCCACGTGACATGGCTGCCCTCAAAGCCGCCCTGGGGGCACAGACCCGCGCCCAGACCATCTGGCTGGCCGGGGAGCGGGAGGAGGAATAGGGATATCATTTTGATGAGGGGCAACCATTGGTTTTTGGTAATCTTCCAGAAGATTTTCTACAATTCACTTCAAATCCTTCCAATCCGCCCAAGTGTGACTATAATAGTAGTATGTGAGATGGCACCAGGCTATCTCAACTACCTTGCCGGGTAGAACACCAAGAAAGGAGGCATACGATGGGAGAAAAAGGTAGCAAGAAAGATAAGAACAAGGCTCAAAAGCAAAAACAAGTAAAGATCGAAAAGAAGAAAAAGAACGTGAATGTGCCCAGCAAACCCGCCTAACCCCGGGGGCAGTTGATCGTAGCGATGCCTCTACATTTAATATAAAAGAGGTACTATTACTTGAGTAGGTGCGTTCTGAGAACGCACCTTTTCCTTTCCAGCCCGGGTGAATCATCGAAAAAATTTACAAAGCGACTTAAAAGTCCGTATAATGATTAATTAATTGCCAATGGTTTATCACCGGACTTGGAGAGTGCCATGAAGAGTGAACCTGTTCCCGCAACAAAATGGGGGCTGCGAGCAGTGTTTTTCCTGTTGTTCCTGGGGTTGGGGCTTCTGCTGTTTATCATCTTCCATCACATCCGGCTGTACCTGCCAGCCAGCGTGGACCCAGTTTACCGGACGATCCTGGTCGTGGGATTGCTGCTGCTGGCCTTGCTGGCACGCCGTAGCGGACGCTTTGCCAAGTACTGGCAAATCTTGTTCGCCGGCTGCATCGCCTCCCTGGCGACCGCCATTGATTATTACCTGCCGACACGGGATTGGCTGCTGGGAGCGCTGAATATTCCCATCAGAACACCTATCGGGCTAGCCCTGGATAAATTGGATAGCAGCCTCGTTATTATTTTGACCATCCTCCTGCTCAACAAGGTTTCCGGGAACAGCCTGGCAGCGCTTTACCTCAAACGGGGCAACCTGAAGAAAGGCCTGACCATCGGGGCGGTCGCCTTTATCATCGCGGCAGCCGGCTCCATCCCGTTTTCGCAGTTGTTTTTCGGCGCCGGGGATTTACCATTGACCAAAGTACTGACCTGGACACCCTGGATTTTGATCTTTATCCTGGGAAACGCCTTCAACGAGGAACTGCTCTTCCGGGGCCTGTTCCTGCAGAAATACGAGCCGTTTGTGGGCAAGTTTGGCGCCAACCTGGTGATCGCCATCCCGTTTGCCCTGCACCATTCGGGCGTATCGTACACGACAGATACCTTGATGTTCCTGGCGCTGCTCATCCCGCTGTCACTGGCCTGGGGCTATATCACCCAGAAAACTGACAGCCTGTGGGGCTCCATCCTGTTCCACGCCGGGACGGATATCCCGATCGCCCTGAGCATTTTTTCCAATCTACAGCCGTAGCGTGCAACCCAGAAATGCACCATTAACCATCTTTATTTAATGTCTCGTCATCCTGAACAAAGTGAAGGATCTCCAAGTTACTTTCAGATGCTTCGCTTCGCTCAGCATAAGAACATCGTTTTGTGTGACCCCCCGTACGGGGGGTGACCCACACTTCCAGGTGTGCGAGCAGCTATTGCCAAATCGATGGGGCAGGGGTGCATTCTATTACGATGTATTAAGTCTACGTGTGAGGAGATCTATGATGATTTCAAGTCAAGCTGATTCAAGTGCCACCATTCAACTGCCTCCGCCAAGTGCGGAACAAATCGCGGGGTTTGCCGTCTGGCGGGTGGATTACTATATTTGCACCTGCATCGCCTATGCTAAAAGCCTTGGCAAGACCGTGGAGGAGCTGATTAGCTATGTAGGCAATGCCCATGACTGGGAGGAGATGCGGGGCAAAGGGGTGGTGCCCCCGGTTCGGTTCTTGTATTTTCTGATCATGAATTACAAAAATGGCGAGTTCGAAATTCTCTCGCAATCAGACATTTCCATCCAGATGCGATTCAATCGGCCGTATGCCCCGTTCTTCGCAAACGATCCCATGCTCGGCGTTTCAATTGAGGAGTTTGAGAGCTTTCTCTGGGATCACATCACCATCATGGCCAAGCGCATCGAATTGGATTTTATCTACCAGGTGGAAGGCGATTTCATCTCTGCAACCCTCTCCTTGTCATCCATTTGATATGTCATGGGAGAATCCTCCACATTAAGGACAGAAGGGAGAAACAGATGATCTCAAAGTCCATCCTTCACTTTTTTGCGTCCTGCATGGTGATCAGCCTACTGGTTGGATGTTCTGGATTACCCCCAAAACAATCCATGAAAAAACCTTCGATGTCTACTGAATGCCGATCCGTCATGGACGGGTTGTACGATTTAAAAAAAGACTTGGGGCTGCCCGAGCACCTGATGTCAGAAAACCCAGTCCGCCAGGATACCGATTTCGACCCCAACCAATATTTCCAGGTGCTGACCCATTTGCAAATGAAACCCGGCTACCGCCTGGATTTTGTCTATTTCAACGACTGGATGGGCGGCATGCCGCTCGTATATGCCCGGGAAACGGACAGCGCACCTTTTCAATCCTACGCTGATTACCTTAGATCATTCGGGGAGGAACCTTCCGACGAAACCTCCTTCAAAAAACTCGGCCACAATTCCGATTACCTGGGACAGGTACAGGCTGACCAGACCCCGGAGAGCTATTTTGAATTTGTTTCGTTGGCATTTCTTGGGGATCAATTTTATCTTTGGTGGCACAGCAATTACAATGACGAAAAAATCATGTGCGACTCCAGTGATGTGCAATACATAGAGGCTGACCTGCAGGGCTTCCAACTCAAATTGCCAAGAGAGGTGAGGAACGGGATCAAAAAGATCGATTTCACCCCCACCGTGAAGGTGGATCAAACCGAAGTTACGGTTCGTTTCGTCACTTTCACAAAGTGGGGTGGCTTCTACGAGAATATCTACGTGCTGGACAAGGACGATCCAGCAAAAGTCCACAGTCAAAAGGCCAAACCGCTCATCGAATATAATTGCGGTATCGCCTTTTAACATTGAGGATATGAAAACAACTTTCTGGATTGAAGAATGGGACGAAGCCCATCCACGCTGGCCCGAGTTTGTGACGTGCCTTGAAAACACGGCTCCCGATCAGGCGTCTTTTGTTTTTCAAAATAATTCACATGCACATCAGGCGGTATTGCTGGTGGCACTGCAACTGGACAAGGTGGTTGGTTTTCTGCGCTTTGTGATCCAGCTGATTGGTCCCGAGGTTGGTTGTCCACCGCTGGTATTGGACGGCGTACAACTAACCGAAGCCAAAATCATTGCTTTTGCCGTGCAGGAGGAAGCCAGAGGTCAAGGAATCGGCACCAAGTTGCAGAAACAAGCCATCCAGTGCGCCCAATCACTCGGGTGTTACCAGGTGGCTTCTTATAGCAGTTACAGTCGCGACGCCAACTTCCACATCAAGCTTTCACTGGGCTTTGCGGCTCAGCCGGAAATTCACGGGGACAACCATCGAGGCGTTTATTTCCTGATGCCGCTGCATGCCAACGGCATGCGACCCAACTACCGCAGGAAAATAAACCGATGACTGCCGATCCAGCATTTGTTAGAAACCAGCTTGCCAGGACGCTGAAACCATTCCCATCTATAAACGACTTGAAACTGACCTACCCCTGATTGCTATCTGTTGGAGAATCCAAATTCTTCAGCAGGGAAATGAACCACTCACGGGCAAAGACATGGGACTGAATTCCGTAATCCAACGTTTTTAATTGAAATTTGAGGATTCCCCGATATTCATCCGGAATTTCCAGCCGGTTGAGTTCCGCGTTCATCTGGTTCAACTCCCCGTGAACCTGCTGGATCTTTTCGAGAATTTCAGCCAGGATTTGTTTTTGCTGCGCCACGGTCGGGATCAACCCAAGGAAATAGACCTTGGAGAGGGCGGTTACCTCCAGTTTGTTCGACGGAATCTCGGCCAGCATCCACTGATAAAAGGCAGCCCGGCCTGCTTCATTGATACTGTACACCTTCTTGTTGCGCCCATGCTCCACCCGTTCTTCAAAAACGACCCAGCCTTTGCTCAACAGGCTCTTCACCGCAGCCTGCAGGCTGCCAAAACTGGCGCTGTAAAACATGGAAATGCCTTGCTTGAAGGACTGGTTCAACTCATACAGGGTCAGACTCTGGATCATCAACAAACCCAAAATAACATTTTTCATAGCGATCCTTTGCCAGTTGACTTGTTTTTTTGTTTATGTTACTATTAGATATATTGCTATTAGTAGTATAAATCAATTATTGGAAAAAGAAAAGGAGATCCGAGATGAACTTGTTCAAATCACCGAATCCACAACAGGTTGCCAGCCACCTGGATGGATATTTTCAAAAAATCCAGGCCTTGCAGCCAACCCGACCGTTACAAATCCGCATCCAATCCCAAAAACTGGGATTGGATTATGCCTTTCCAGTTCATTCTACCAACCTGCCCTATCATCTGGCAAGTATTGGCAAAGTGTTCAGTGCCACCCTGGTGCAAATGCTGGCTGAAGCAGGGATGCTTTCCATCCAGGACAACATCCGATCATTCTTTTCCACAGCCGAATTGGAGGGCTTGTTCGTTTATCATAACACCGACTATGCCAATCAGGTGACGATCGAGCACCTACTGGGGCACACCTCCGGCATTGCGGATTATTTTGAGGGGGGTACCACCCGTGGAAAATCCTTTCTGGACGATGTGCTGGCCAGCCCGCAAACCCACTGGTCGCCGGAGAAATTGATTAATTTTACCCGGCAGAATCAGGCAGCCGTGGGCATCCCTGGCAAGTTCTTTAACTATTCGGACACTGGCTATATCCTGCTCGGCTTGATCATCGAAAAGGTGACCGGAAAAACCTTTGCGGACAACCTGGTGGAGAGAATTTTCCACCCACTCGGGATGGCAGACTCTTACTTGATGTTTTATGGCGAACCTGATAACAAGCCCAAAAAGCCGATCCAACCGATCTGGTTCAATGGTGTGGAAATTAGCGGTTTTGAAAGTCTGAGTTGCGACTGGGCGGGTGGCGGGATCATCTCGACTACAACCGACTTGCTGAAATTCAACCAGGCCTTGCGCAGCGGACGGTTGATCCAAAGCCACACCCTGGAGACCATGGATGTTTGTACTCACAAATTTCAACCTGGCATTTACTACGGCCTGGGGATGATGGAAATCCGTTTCAAGGATTTCTTCTTCCTGCTGGGTAGACTTCCGAAAATCAAGGGTCATATCGGCGTCCTGGCCACCCATCTATTCTATGACCCGATCCAGGAAGCCCATATTATCATGAATTTCGGTGACAATACCCGGATGGTAGAGAGTTTTAAAGCCCTGATCGAAATCGAGAATATCCTGCAACGAATGATGTAGTTTTTAAGCGCCTCGTTCCCTGATGCTTCATTGCATCGATCCTTTTCCATCACAGACCTCTGGCAGGCTGTCCGTGTGACGTTCGGATTGTGGGTGGAGTCTGGATCGGTCAAATGACTTATAATACGAACATCCAATCCTCCACGGGAAGTGTTTTTCCTCTGCATTCATCCCAGAAGGTGCACTTTGTGCCATCAACGCCGTATCGGCGCGGTGAGGATTTGAAGGAACAAGGAGGTTAGCCATGAAACTGGGGAGCTGGAAAGTGTTTTTCGCCATCCTGGCCGCCACTATCGTCATTGCCTGGATCACCGGCATGCTCATCGTGCGCGATATTCTACCGCGCTGGGCGATGATCGTGGTCAACCCGCCCTTCGGCACGGTCTATTCCTGGACCGAGTCGCTGTGGGGCGGCGCAAACTATTTCCTAAACGGCCAAATCGTGGATGAAGGCCTGGTGATGTTTGTCCAGGTGCTGGCTATGATCGCCCAGGCCGTGTTATTTTATGGAGCCTGGTGGCTGTGGAAGCGGGCAAGGCAAAAGCGGGGGTAGTAATAGGACGAGTTGTTTTTTGAACATTATACGTTTGGAAATTAAAGAAAACGGGGGGAAAGTTCTGGGATATAATCATCCTTTAAAATAAAGACATTTCATAGTAAAGAAGAATTGAAATCATGCTAAACGTCGATCCCACCAAAACCAATATCCTGGAACCTTTAACGATCGAAAGAATTCGCAGCCTTTGGTCCAAAACTTATAATCCGTTTGGAAAGCCCGACTGGTCGCACATCTTCCCTTACTATCATGAGGATATTGTATTTGAAGACAGTATCCAAAGAATTGAGGGGATCGAAGAATTCACCCGGATGTGCAATCGGTTAACCAAGCGCTGCGAAAAATTGATTATGGAAATTCAATCCATCGTCATGGATGCGAACGTGGTTTTTTTTCAGTGGAAGATGGAGATGAGTTTTAAGAAATACCCAATCACACCCATTTATGGCTGCACAAAATTAACCATTGGAGAAGATAACCGGATCATTCATCAAAGAGATTACTTTGACATGTGGGGAGATATCTTTAACAATATCCCCTGGTTCCATCGCATGTACCGGAAATTTTTACACGACAAATTTGGTTAACAGGATATTCCCTTTATGAAATTACCTGAGGAACTTCAATTTATTGCTAATGCCCGGATGATCCAAAAAACCACCGACGCCCGCCTGGATGGGCGGGTGTGTGTCATCACTGGAGGGACTTCCGGCGTGGGATACCAGGCCGTAAAACGTCTTGCCCGGGGTGGCGCGCATATCGTGATGGTGTGTCGCAATGCTGAAAAAGCGGACAGGGTCAAAAAAGAGTTAGAGCTCGAATTTCATGTAGAAATTGATTGGGTGGAAGCAGATTTTTCCCGATTCACCGATGTAAATCAAGCTGCCAAGAAAATATTGCAAAATTATCCGCAAATTGATGTGTTGATCAACAATGCTGGCGTTCATTATACCCACCGCACGCTCAATGAGAACGGCATCGAGATTGTCTTTGCGGTCAATCACCTGGCTTCCTTCCTTTTTACCCGGCTGCTCCTCAACCGGCTGATTGAAAGCGCACCTGCCCGGATCATCCAGGTCAATTCGCAAGGGCATCGATTTGGCGGACTGGATTTGCAGGACCTCAACTGGGTGAAACGCCGCTATCGAGGTCTGAAAAGCTATGGGGCTTCAAAAAATGCCCAACTACTCACCGTCTGGGATTTTTCTGACCAACTGAAGGGATCCGGTGTAACGATCAACGCGATGCATCCTGGAGAAGTCAGAACCAATATCGGAATGAATAATGAGTGGTTGTACCGCATGTACCAGCATTATCTGCTAAGGTGGATATTAAAGGATCCGGTCATTTCTGGCGAAGCAATTTATTACCTGGCGGCTGCACCTGAGATGGCCGAAGTCAGCGGCCGGTTTTTCAATTTAACCATCGACGAGAAGCCAGCTTCGCACGCCCTGGACCGCTCGCTCGGCAAGCGGGTTTGGAGGATCAGTGAAGAGCTTACTGGCCTCTCGCAATCACCTGTAATGATGGAGTCCGAGCAACAAGATTCCAATTGGTTATGGAAAGTACCCGCACAAGGATAGTTTTTTACATATTAATGAATCATGATGACATCCCACCTTTTTTTAATCAGGAGGACTTATGATATTTGACGCCATCGTCGTCGGCAGTGGAATGGCTGGATTGACAGCCGCGGCTTTTCTTGCCAGGGCAGGAAAATCCGTGCTGCTCTGTGAGAAAGAAAGCAACTGTGGTGGGCTGGTGAACTCCTTCGAGCGTGATGGTTTTATCTATGATGGCGGCATCCGGGCGATGGAGAATTCAGGTGTTTTATTCCCCATGTTGAGATCCCTGGGTTTGAAAATCGAGTTTGTCAAGAACAACGTTTCCCTCGGAATCGAGGACCGGGTGATCCGCGTGAACTCTGAAGCAAGCCTCGAAGAATATCACTCCTTGCTTGCTGACCTGTATCCGGAAAGTAAGGCTGAAATTGCTCTCATCATCACCCAAATCAAGAAAATGATGCACTACATGGAAGTTCAATATGGGATTGATAATCCGATATTTCTTGATTTTAAGAAGGATCAAGCCTATATGGCAAAGGCTATTCTTCCATGGATGGTCAAGTATGTCTTTACCGCCCCCAAAATTGCGGCATTAAACGAACCGGTCGTGGATTTCTTAAAACACTTTACCAGTAACCAGAGCCTGTTGGATATCATCACCCAGCATTTCTTCCGTGACACACCGGCCTTCTTTGCCCTGAGCTACCTGAAGTTATACCTGGACTACAATTACCCGCTGGGGGGCACTGCGACGGTTGTGCAAAAATTGGTTTCATTTATTGAAAACCATCATGGCAAAATCAGCACGAATACTGAAATCACGGCGGTTGACCCCCAAAAGCAGATGGTGACCGATCGGCAGGGGAACACCCATGGTTACCAGAGATTGATTTGGGCCGCGGATTTAAAAACGCTGTATCGCATCCTCAACCTGGAAAATGTGGTAGATCAGCCGGTGAAACGGGCCATCCACGCCCGTCAGGATGAAATTTCCAATAAAACGGGAAACGATTCGGTGTTCACCTTATTCCTGGGCGTGGATTTGCCCCCGGATTATTTTGCCAGCAAGGCCAGCGAGCACTTTTTTTACACCCCCAGCCGCTCCGGCCAATCCCTGGCCGGGGAAATTCCGACAGCATCCGATCGGGCGGAGATTGAAAAATGGCTGGAGAAATTCTTTGCCCTCACCACCTACGAGATTTCAATCCCGGTGCTGAGAGATGCCAGCCTGGCCCCGCCCGGAAAAACCGGCCTGGTCATCAGCGTTTTGTTCGATTACAAACTGACGAAATTAATCCAGGATATGGGATGGTACGAGGATTTCAAAACACTTGGTGAGTCTTGCATGATCAAAGCGCTGGATACAACCATTTATCCCGGTATCCAGAAAGCGATGATCCACCAATTCTCCTCCACCCCGCTCACCATGCAGAAACTATCCGGCAATGCGGATGGCGCCATCACCGGTTGGGCGTTCACCAATGATCCCATTCCGGCGGAATATCGCATTCCCAAGATCATGAACGCCATTAAAACCCCCATCCCGGGCATCTTGCAGGCCGGTCAGTGGACCTACAGCCCATCTGGATTGCCGATCTCCCTCCTCACCGGAAAGATTGCCGCCGACCGGGTGATCAAGGAGCTGCGCTCTCGCTAGAAATTCGAGATTGACTGGCTGTCATTACGCTTAGAGCCGATCCACCCAAGGATGATGATGCCCAGTTTTCAAGCGAAATTGATCACGAAAATCCTGCAATTTCAGGCTTTTGGTTGGGCCAAAGGATCCATCCAGGAACAGCGTTCCCGGCAGGAAAAGTCTTCCCGGTTCTTCAAACTTCCCGCGGATGTCGTTGTTCAAGAAACCGTCATCAATGGTGTTCCGGCAGAATTTATCCAGGGTAAAGAAGCAAAAGAGGGGGTGATTCTTTATCTGCATGGGGGTGCGTATGCGTTGGGCTCCATCCAGGTTCACCGGGAGTTTCTCACACGGTTGGCCACCGCCTGTCAAATCAAGGTGCTGGCCATCAATTACCGGCTGGCTCCAGAACACCCTTTCCCGGCTGCCCTGGAGGATGCAATTTCTGCCTATCGCGGGTTGCTCAACCAGGGGTTTGACACGGCCAAAATTGTGATTGCCGGCGATTCAGCCGGGGGCGGCCTGGCACTCGCCACATTGATTTCTCTGCGCGACGGCAACGAAGCGCTGCCAGCCTGCGCGGTCTGCATTTCGCCGTGGGTCAACCTGGCCTCCACCCGGGAATTTGCCAATAACAACCACGATCCGATATTAAATCCAAAACTGCTGGGGGTTTATGCTCGAACCTACGTGCAGGATGCCGAACCCAACGCTCCGCTCATCTCCCCCATTTACGCAGACCTTTCAGGTCTGCCTCCCCTCCTACTCCACGTGGGCACCCATGAAATATTGCTGGACGATGCCATCCTGCTCTCTGAAAGAGCGCGCCAGGCGAACGTGGAGGTGGTGATTGAGCTTTGGCAGGGTCTGTTCCACGTATTTCAAATCGTTCCCTACATGCCGGAAACGAACCTCAGTTTGAAGCATATCGCTGAATTTATTTGGAGCAAGTTGCCTGCCGCCCGGTATGCCCAGCAGAGGTAGGAGGGACCATGGTTGACTTTACAAAGATCCTGATCGATGGCGGGATACTCTCGTTGATGGCATCGATCTGGCTAATCCTGGCTTTTTGGGTGAATCCGCGCATTTTCCTACAGGATTATCCGCCCAAAATCCAGGAAAAAGTTGCAAAAAAGACCAGGGCCGAAAAACGCCTTTCCTATGTGTTTGGTATTCCCTTCCTGTTGCTGCTTCTGCTTGTGCCATTTTTCTCTACGCTGGCTCTAAAAGCACAGGGGATGCAGCAATTTTGGAAATTATGGTTGAATGCCGCTGGGGTTGCCCTGGTGTTCAATTTAGTGGACTGGCTGATATTGGATTGGTTTATGTTCTGTACTCTCACGTTGCGCTTCCTTGTTATCCCCGGCAGTGAGGGAATGGCGGAGTATAAAGATTACTGGTTCCATTTTCGTGGCTTCTTGCTTGGCACAGCATTTTCAATCCTGGGAGGGTTGGTCATTGCCGGGATTGTATTCTTGCTATGAAATTATAATCGGGTAGGGTGAACTCCAGGAACGCAACATGGCGTAGGACAGTGTTTGTCTAAAGCTTAGCTATCGGGATATAGAGGGCAAGGAGAAATAAGATTAATCTCCCTGCCCTCTGTGACTGCGGGGCTTTACAGTAGATTTTAGGATTTGGATATCGCTCAAAATTAGAGACTTGTCCCGGATTCGCATTATTTATTTACACAGGCAGACATGGCCGCAAAGTCGATCCAGGTGCAGGCTGAATTCGCCAGGCAGGCATTCCGGGTGGTGTACTGACTACAGTCGGGCGGCAATTCAGGTGGCAGGGTGGGCGTGAATGTACGGGTGAAGGTCGGCCAGGGTCGGCGAGTGGCGGTGGGGGTGAGGGTCGGTGTGGGGGTCGATGTTTCAGTTGGTGTGAATGTCAGCGTAGGGGTGAATGTCAGGGTGGGGGTAAACGTCAGGATTGGTGCATGGGCTGTCAGGGTTTGCAGAACCTGGGTGGAAACCAGCTCGGGATTGAACGGGAATAGCGTACTGACAGGTTCAGCAGCCAGATCCTTGACATAACATGAAAGCAAGAACTCCAGGTCGAAACTCCGTGCCAGCACCCCGGCGGGTAGGAAAAAATTTACAGAATAATCCCGGCCGCCGCGCGGGTGAAATTCAAGTACGATTTCCTTTCCATCAAATTTAGGATTGGCCACCGAGCGACCGGTGTCATCCGTGATCCAGGCGCCTATTGGCGCTGCGCTCCGGTTGACGAAAACCAATCGCTGCCGGGCGCCCTGCGAGAACCAGCCGTCCTGGTCAGGGTCGCAAGTCGGCAGCGGGACGCGTTCCACCGACCCACGTCCAGGTTGTTTTGCCTGCAACAGTAACGTTCCGCTTTCCTTTAACTTTTCCCTCTCCCAGGGAATGCCATTCAGCAGGACAGTGTTGTCGCAGGCATCCGGAACACCATCGCCGTCCGTATCCGGCTGATAGGGCTGGGGATAAGCCCCTAGATTTTGTAAAATATCCGGAACATTAGTGTAGGCAGAAACTTCATCTGCTGTATTTGGACAATCATCGCAGCCATCCCCGATCCCGTCGCCATCGCTATCCAATTGATCAGGGTTTGAGGCAAACAGGCAGTTATCGAGCAGGTCGCCATTGGCGTCCCATTCGTCCACCCCGTCACCGTCCAGGTCGCCATCGCAGGCATCTCCGGCCCCATCCAGATCCTTATCTTTCTGGTTGGTGTTGGCCACACCCAGGCAGTTGTCGCGGAAATCCAGCACGTTATCCTGGTCCTCGTCATCACACAGGTCGCCTTTACCATCCCGGTCAAAATCTTCCTGCAAAGGATTGTGGACGCGCGGACAATTATCTTCGGTGTCCTCATACAGGTCGTTGTCATCATCCGGGTCACAAGCATCACCGACCCCATCATGATCCAAATCTTGCTGGAGGGGATTGTAGACCTGCGGGCAGTTATCCTTGGTATCAATGTGCCAATCGGCATCACTATCCGTGAGGTCCGGATCCGGGATGCCGTCGCACTCCCAATCCCCCTCTCCCAATCCAACCGAGGAAAAGGAGTTTTTCACCTCACAGGCATGGATTGCGGACCAGCGTTCAGTCGCCAGGCTGACGGCCAGGTTGCGGGCATCCATGAAGGTTGAGCCCGACCCATTGGGCAGATTGACCATGACGTTATAAAAGAGCTCCACCATGGCCTGGCGGCTCACCCCTCCGTGCCACGAGTTATGCCAGCCTCCCTGGGAAAGCCTGTATCCCGCGGTGCACGGGATGACCATGTTGGCGTATTCATTTCCATCCGGCTGGTAGGTATCCATGTGCCCGGTATTGAGATCATACCAGCGGAAAGCGCCCTGCCCATTGGTCCGGTCTTCTCCCATCGTCCAATCATCCGGGTCGGCCAGCATAGCCATGGTATCGGCAAAGACCTCATTCAGTGAACCGGCCTCACCAGGGGAGCTTTTTAGTTGCGAAGTGTGACTGACCACACCGTGGGTGTACTCGTGCACCATCACATCCCAGCTCACCCAGCCATCGGCGAACTCGATCAGGTCGCAACCAGCGCCCTCCGACCAGCGGGCATTATCGATGCCAGCATGGACGTAGACTTCGACCACGCTGTCATCCAGGTCATAACCGGCCACATTGAAATTGTTTACATAGAAGGCATACGCATTCTTGGCATTATGCCAGGTATTGACTGCATCCATGTCGCCCAGGTAGTCTTCGATGATCCCGGTTTCATCCCCAATCCAATCATCGTCGGTTGTATCCCAGTAGCACGAGCTATTATCCGCGCTGTTGTGATTGGCATCCTCCAGGTCCAGGGTGTAACCGAAGGCGGCGAGCTTATCCGTATCCAGGATCTGGCCGGATTGAGCATCCACGAGTACATTCCAGGTTTCGCCCGCCTGCAGCGCCACGCGCCAGGCCAGGCGCGGGGCGCGCTCCGGTACGCCCAGCAGGGCAGGATCAAAAATCACGGGGCGGGTCGGGCCTGCCAGGCGCGCAGCTGGCGTTTCCAACTCCGTCCGCGCCAGTTCCTCTGCCTGCCCGGCTTCGACCTGGGGACTGGTATCAATCACCAGCCCTGCCGGCAACAGCGGCCCCAGCGTGGCGATGACTTCGTTTCCATCGAGCATGACCAGGATCTGGCCGGCATATACCTCGAGCCCCTTGTAGGTCTGATAAAAGAAAACAAACTCGTCGTTCTCCCTGCCCGTCTTCTGCACGGCCAGCGCAAGGTTGGGGTCAGACAAACCGTAAAGCTCCTGATAGCGCTCCAGGAATGCCCGGGCCCGAGCGACCGAATCAGCTCCATCAACCGCGACCTGCCCGGAGAACCAACGCGGAAAGCCTTGCTCGAAGTAAAAATCAGGCCGGACGGCCGAGTCAGCCACCAGGCGATCCAGCGATGCCAAGCGCGGGTCCGGTGGCGGTGGTTGTCCTTGCAGCCAGAGCCAGTAAGCCATCCCCCCTGCCACCATCAATAATGGTATAAAAACCAACCACCACAACTGTTTCTGATGTCTCTTCGTTGATGGGCTCACTGCCGACCTCCCCAGTTGCAAATCACCAAGGAACCGATGGATATACTATACAATTCTTTCCGGCAGATTACAATCAGACTGAAGCCCGGGAATTCGTAGCAGTAGATTTGTCTCAAGAGGGCATTGAGAAGGCTTTTGACGCATTTTGTTCGCTTCGCTACTTCCGTCAACCCAAACCTGTGACGATTAATTGCTCCAGTGGGCAAAAAGAGCCATTCTAAGCAGTTG
>JBGSJZ010000096.1:0-14002 GCA_041741455.1 Anaerolineaceae bacterium
GCCGTTGCCATCTTCACCGGTTACTGGCGGGGGAGTCAAGCCCTTTTCCAGGTAAGCCTGGATGACAGCCTGGGACATGGCGCCACCCTGCGACCAGACACCCGCAATGTTCGGGTAGGTGGTCATCAGGGATTCCATGGCAGTCTTGGCCTTGGCGTAATCCCAGTCAGCATACACGATGTTGACGATCTTGATATCAGGGTACTGATCGAACACAGCCTTGGCACCATCAAAGCGGTCAGCCGAGATCTGGGTTCCGTTCATACCGTTGAAGGCGACGATCTCACCTTTGCCGCCTATGGCTTCCACCAGCCATGTACCCTGAACCTTGCCAAATTCTTTTTGGTCAACCATAATGTGGGCGGTGATGTTGTCGGTATCGATCAGGTTGTCAAAGTCTACCACAACGATACCGGCTTCCATGGCCTTGTCAACGACAGGCACTAGGGCATCCGGGTTGATGGCCGTAATCAGGATCGCATCGACTTTCTTGGTGATCAGGTCTTCGATGTCGGCGATCTGCTTTTCAACGGAGCCATCAGCTTCGGTGACGATTAATTCTTTAACCATGGGGTTGTTCTCGGCTGCGTACTTGGCTTCGGCAACCATCTGAACACGCCAGGAGTTCCCCAGGCTGAAATCGCTCAAGCCAATGGTGTAGGTTTTTTCTGCGGTGGTTGGAACTTCAGTCGGTTGAGGTTTACAACCTGTTGCAACCATTGAAATGATGACGATCAGACCCATGAGCACAAACATCGTGCGTTTAAGCATACTTGGTTTCATCTTTTCTTTTCTCCTTGATTGATTGAATACTTCAATTGAACCTACTTTTGGTACTTGCGCTCCCAATTATCCTTGTTGTTTACCTCCTTTCACTTCAGACAATTTCATGAGAAGTTCATTTCTCTTGACCGATAGATTCAATATCAGGAAGAGCAATGGCACGGCAAGGTGATCCCTCTCGACCCTGTAGCCTCAGAGGTAGTGCGCTGATGATGAAGTGTTTATTCATCGGAAGCTCTCTGAGATTACATAAATTTTCAACAATAGGGATCCCCGCAGTAAACAATATCTTGTGTCTCAAACTTTCTTTTTCCGAAACCGGATCAACAGATGTTGCATCCGTCATGTAAGCGCTGATTTTTTTTGAAATCAACCATTCCAGAAGATCTTTGGATGGAAAAGGATATAAAAAGTTGTAATCATGGGTATCAGCTAACACTTCGATACCGGTAGACATAACAAAGATGTCCCCTTCATCCAGATCAAAGCCAGATTCTTGCACTGTTTGAAGATTGATTTCCTGGTTGTTTGGCTGTTCCGAAAAGTGATACAGCTTACATTGCCCCATAAAACTTCCCAAAGGTATTTCATCAATTGCTTTCACTCCGTCAACAAAATGCAGCGGGGCATCCACATGGGTTCCGGTATGGACTAACATCGTCATTCGAGTGAGGTTGTAACCTTCAGAATTGGCTCGCCCAATCCATTGAAAGGTTGGTCGCTCTGTCCCAGGGTATACCAGCATCTCACTGGTGAGAGGGTAGGATAGATCGATAATTCTCGGATTGCTCATGGCTGGCCTTATCCTTCCTCTTCTGAAACTTCACATGTTTTTAAAATCATTTCTGGTATGGCAGGGCCCGGGCAGCAACCGGGGATGAACACGGTCCGGGGATCCTGCTGGAATTTTGAGGGGGTACAATCTCCAATTACGAAATACGGCCCTTCTTCAAGATGCTTTTCAAAGTTACGATCAACCGCATTGAAACCTAACATGAAAGTTGGTTTTCCGACATTCTGATTGATTTTCTCCCAGATGCCGTCCCTTTGCCAGAATAACGCCGGCCCCATAAACCAGGCAAAACAACCTTCACAGAGTCCGCCCAAAACAATATTGCATGGAAACCGGTCATACAGTACTTCCAATGGTTTTTCCACCACGATTCCCATCTCTTCAGGCCGTGGTCCAATCAAACGGATCCGATTACGATCAATTTCCCCTACCCCAGCCAGGTGTGCAGTCCATGGAAAGAGGAGATCATGCCGGTGGATGCCAAGCAATTGAGCGCCAATTGAATCCAAAGCCACCGGATCATTGGAAGCCAGTAATGCACCTAAAAAACGAGGCTTTGACAGGTCTGGTCCATCCCCTTCACCTACAATGACACCATCCCCAAAACAGATATCTTCCGGAAGGGCGCGATGCAATTCAGCCACTAATCTTGGCAACCTCGTCTGGTGGTGCTGGAGCCGGACGGGTTGATCAATAAATCCAACCCAATTCTTTACACAACAGGTGAAAGAGCCGATACGATGGGTTTTGAGTTTGGCAAAATTGATTAAGGTATCTGCCTCAAGCGCTTTTCGTGGAACGGTAACAGATTCTAGGATGTCACTATCAGACAAAGGGAGGGAAATGCGCTCTTTAGGATCATCAATATCTACGAGGATCCCGCCTGCATCCACCACTGATTGATCCATCCCTGCTGCCTGGAATGTGTCGCTTGATTTGGCAAATCCGGCAGACGAATCACCGACAAAAACTTCCCTCACCCCGGATTCCAGCAACAGCCGGATTAATTCGGACACAAAGTGGGGGTCGGTTGTGATGCTTTCGCGCGCACTGGCTCCGATCACTATGTTTGGTTTTAGGAAGACAGATCCGTTGTGCGGGAATGGCACCCCTGCGCCCGTCAAGTGATCGATGGCCTGGATGAGAAGCTGTCTAAAATCAACTTTCTCATATTCTGCTACCGGAGATCTCTCGATAACCACCACAGATTCCATGCTCCTGTTTTTCATGGTTACTTTACCTCTGCCACGATCGTTACCGGTGAACCATCAAGACCGACGAGCCTCAGGGGAAATGCAAAAATGTGATTAATTTGTTTTCCAAGTACAGGCTTCATATTCACATCTTCAAAAATCAAAATTGAGCGGGTTGAATACAGATCGCTGTCGAGAAGTGACTTGTGTACTGGGAAATTCAGTTGAGGACCCAGTTTGCAACTCTCAATACTCAGCGTGTCGATTGCCACTGCTTTTACTTTCAACAGTTCTGTGCGGATTAACTTTGCCGTTTCTACTGATATGGAAGGGAAATCGTCAGCATAACCTGCAGCATCGATCCGAATCTCGTGATAACCAGTGCACAGTATCAAAATATCTGCCTCATGAATGGCGTGGCCGTATGCAAATAAGTCGTCTGGTTGTAATAATCCTCCCTTTGCAAATTTTTTTTCAATGACGAGTGGCTTTTCGTAAAAAAAGTTTTCGATCGGAACCTGGTCAATCGTCATTCCCTTGTCGTAAAAGTGGAAGGGTGCATCCACATGGGTTCCGTTATGTAAATAGTGTTTAATGATCGTTGTATTTGATTCTCCGCCTCTGTTCATACGGGTATGGGGGAGAAACTCATCTAAAGGTGATCCTGGGAAAACCGGAATGTCCGGGGAGAGCGGATAAGACATTTCTACCAACATAACAACCTAGCCTTTCTCTTAGAACTTCAAGTATGAAAGTGCTTGTCTGGCTTTTGATAAACGCTCGAAGGTATATGGGCCTTTTTTTAAACTGCAGGCAGTAAATAACACCTCGATGATGCTGAGTTGAACAATCCTTGAGACCATGACCTCGGTGCGGTAGTTTACTTCTTCTGTGTAAACGGTAAGACAGACATCAGCGATCTTCGCCAGAGGGCTGTCGGAGGAGCCTGTCAGCGCAATAATCTTGGCAACTGGTTTGGCATGTTGTGCTGGTATGACCACATCCTTTGTCTCGCCGGAGTGAGAAATACAGAAGAGCACATCTCCTGGTAGTGGTTCAGAAAGCAGAGTAGCATTAATATGGGCATCAGAAAAGAAAAAGCAATGGCTTTTCAGTCTGGAAAACTTGAAAAATCCTTCCATCGCAATCGCGCCCGAAGAAGCATAACCAAGGAAGAACAAGCGTGATGCCCCGTCGAGTAGGTCGACTGCTTTCTGTAGGTTGCTTGATGGAATGAGAACAATGTTTTCATGCAGTGTTTGGATCGCCCCTCTAAAAATTTTGTTTTTCACCGCCTCAATATCATCTTCAATGTAGATGTCTTCGTAGGTATGATAAAACGAGCTACCACCGATTTCAGTTGCCAGGGTAACTTTGAAATCATGGTATCCTGAGAACCCAAGGGTCCGGTAGAAGCGCACTACAGAAGATTCGCTTTTTAGCCCTGTCACTTGAGTCAGTTGGCTGATAGACATCTTGATTACCTCAGCCGGATTGGTCAAGATGTACGCCGCGATGCGCTTTTGGGTAGGCGTCATAATATTCAACTTGCTGCGGATTAGCGAGAGAACCGGTAAACGTTCGTGACTGGGATCTACATGATCATTCATCACTCTTCACCTTTCGATAATTTTTTCTTCAGTATAGAGAGGGGAGAATTGAAAGTCAAGAAATTTTCTTGTTGGTTCTGAATAACAAAGATGTCACCTACCATACCACTGATCCCATAAATGAAATTATTCACGGTGTTTACAAAGTGAAGGAGAATGGATGAGTTGGTTACCGATAAACTTCTCTACCATGTTATTTTCCTTGTCTACAAAAAGGGGGAAACCAATATATCCATTATAGAAATATCGCCAAGACTTGTCAAGAAGTTTTTTCTTTCTTAACCTTAAAAAATCCAAAAATAAAAAAAATTTTTTCCAAATCTATTGACTTCACTTTTTATTTACGCTATCATAGTTGTGAAGAAATAATCAAACTCCACTCCTATGTTTAAAGGTCAGTTAGGCAAGATAATATGGATGATTTGCGCGTATTGATAGCCTCAAAATCATTTGGGTATGGAGCCAGTCGTGAATCGCTTCACGATTTATTCCGGAAATATTCTCTTACCCCCATTTTTTCTCCTTTGGAAACCAATCTAGATCATATCGGTGATTTTGATGGCATAATCATTGGCACGTCAAAGGTAACGCGTGAATTGTTAACTCGTGCTCACCGTCTGCGTGCGATCATCAAGTATGGCGTGGGGATCGATAATATTGACGTAGCTGCCGCCAAAGAACAGGGGATACAGGTTTTGAATCTACCTGGAATTAACGCCCAGGCCGTCGCTGAGTTAGCGCTTGGACTGATGTTTGCAGTGTCACGTAAGGTGGCTTGGGGTGACCGTTCAATTCGTTCCGGAAAATGGGAAGGATTGATTGGCAGCAGTGTTGCTGGAAAGACTTTAGGGGTAATTGGGACGGGAGCAATAGGATGCACTTTGGTTCGCCTTGCCTCTGGACTGCAAATGAGAGTACTAGGATTTGATATTTCTCAAAATCCGACCTTTATCGAAGTTGGCGGACAATATGTAGACTTGGGGAAGCTTCTTTCATCTGCAGATTTTGTCTCGCTGCACCTAACCTTAAATCCGCAAACGATGCACTTTATCGATCAGGAAAAATTATCCCAGATGAAACCAGGAGCGTTTCTGGTCAATACGTCCAGAGGGAAGGTGGTAGATGAGCAAGCCTTGGTTGAGGCGCTTCGCAATGGTCATTTAGGTGGAGCAGCCCTGGATGTGTTTGAGAACGAACCACCGACATCAACGGATCTGATCGAGATGGAAAATGTTGTTTCCACTCCCCACATTGGAGCGTATACGGATAAAACCCTGAGGTCTATGGATGAAACATGCCTTTCGACCTTAAGTATTGCTCTTAGATCGGGAACGAATTAGGAAATCCATTATGAAGATTCACTTCCCTTACCCTGGAGTTCCTTCTCTGGAGTTGCCCGATTCATCCAGAGTATCATGGTTGGAACCCAAAACCTCCTCAATCCAGGCCGGCAAAGAATATGAAATTGTTCGAAAGGGGTTAGAAAATCCGATTGGGCTCCCAGGCCTAAGGGAAATGGCTTTGGGAAGAAAGAAAATATTGATATTAATTGATGATTACACTCGCAACACCCCGGTTGATATCATTTTACCTGAGGTGCTTGCTGAGTTAATCCTTGCCGGAGCCGAACAAAAAAACATCCGCATCATGGTTGCATCGGGTACTCACCGTCCGATGACACTGGATGAGAAACGAAAGAAGGTGGGCTCCGAGGTGTTGGAAAATTACACAATGCTCGATCATCATTGTGATGATCTCAATTACCTGGCTTCACTACCCTCCACCCCTGGTGGAACAGAGGTGTGGGTCAATCGGGCAATGCTCGAGTCAGATTTTGTAATCGGGATTGGCCACATCGTCCCTCATCGGGTAGCCGGCTTTTCTGGTGGAAGTAAAATCGTTTTACCAGGCGTTTCCGGCGCAAAAACAACCGGACAAACCCATTGGCTCAGCGCCCAATATTCAGGGAATGAAATTATCGGCATGGTTAATAATCCAGTCCGGCACGAAATCGAGTCTGTGGCTCGAATGGCCGGCTTGGCCTATATAGTAAATGCGGTGCTGGATGGAAAAGGAAGGCTGGTGGATTGTTTCTGTGGTGATCCCATCGCGGCATTTCAGGCTGGAGCGCGTCTGGCTTTGGATATTTTTGGTGTTCCTTTATCCGAGCCAGCCGATATTGTGATTGCTGATTCGAATCCAGCAAACATCGATATGTGGCAGGCTTCCAAGGCTATTTATGCTTCCGATCTGGCACTTCAACAGGGAGGTGTACTGATTCTGGTCACTCCTTGCCCGGAAGGTATCTCGTCTGAATTCCCTCAAATCCAGGACATTGGTTACCAACCGTTTTCCAAAATAAACGCTTTGGTAGCCCAGGGAAAAATTACTGATTTGACCCTGGCTGCTCATCTTGTCCATGTGGGGAGGGTTATTCGCGAAAAATCTACTACCATTCTGGTAAGCAGTGGAATTGATGCCAGGACAGCTGCCCGGATTGGCTTCGATTGGGCAGCCACCCCCCAAGACGCTTTGGATCTAGCATTCGAGCGGAAGGGGAAAACAGCCAGTATCGCGATCTTACGAAATGGTGGAGATATAATGCCGGTTCTGAAAGGTGCAAACGATGAAAGCTGATCAATTGCACCTGATTTCATTTGACATTGGAACGACGCATACGAAAGTAGTTCTCTATCGCCATGGAGAGGGAATCATTGGCCAGGAGTCAGAGCAGGTCGTTACGTATTATCCGAAACCTGGCTGGGTAGAGCAAGATCCCGAGGAAATATTTCAAGCGGTCCTGAGGGTCACGCAACGATTGGTTCAGAAATCAAATGTATCTCCCCGGTCTATCTCCGCATTAGTGTTTACCGGTATCTTACAAAGCTTAATCCCAATTGACGAAAATGGTCGTGCCTTGAGCCGGGCCTCCACCTGGGCAGATACGCGCTCACGGGAGCAAAACGAAAAATTGAAGGATCGCCTTGATTCTGAAGAGGTGAAACACCGCACAGGCTGCACCCTTCATCCCATGTATTTACCCTCCCGTTTGGCCTGGATCAAGGAAGTAACTCCAGAAATCTTTCAACATGCGGCTAAGTTTATTTCCATCAAGGAATACGTCGTTGCGCGGTTATTTGGCATATACCGGATTGATTATTCCATTGCATCCGGCAGTGGATTATGGAATATGTACACTCGTAACTGGGATAATGAGCTTCTCTCTGAAATTGGATTAAGCCCGCAGCGATTATCCGAGTGTATAGAGCCCACAGCCATTCTGCCAAATGGACTAAGGCGGGAATATGCTGACCTATTAGGACTGATGGAAGGAACGCCTGGGGTTATTGGATCGTTTGATGGTGGGCAATCACATCTTGGAAGTGTCGGAATTTCTGAGGACTGCATGAGCTTAACGGTTGGGACGGGTGCTGCCCTGCGAAAAATTATTAAGGATCCGCAGGTTGTCACGGGATCAGAGGCTTGGTGCTATTACCTGGCAGATGGGAACTGGTTACTGGGGGGAGTGATCCACGATGCCGGGAATGCCATCCGATGGTTTGCCGATAATTTGATGGAGTCATCCATACCCGTTGAACAAACAATTTTAGAAATGAATCTTCTAGCCAGTGAAATTCCACCCGGGTCAGATGGCTTGTACTTCTTGCCGCTTTTTGGAGGGGATCGCTGCCCTCATTATCGACCGGATGCCAGAGGTGCAGTACTGGGCCTTACTTTCAGCCATGGTCGAGG
This sequence comes from Anaerolineaceae bacterium, assembly GCA_041741455.1. GTDB lineage: Bacteria > Chloroflexota > Anaerolineae > Anaerolineales > Anaerolineaceae > CALESS01. The sequence goes on from JBGSJZ010000096.1 coordinate 8,133, forward strand.
ACATATGGTGCGTGCATTGATGGAAGGTTTGGCCTACCACCTTTACGGTGTCTACCGTATGCTCGCTCCGGATACTGAGCCAGATTTGGTTGTCACCGGGGGAATCTTAAAATCCCCCGTATGGCTGAGCATTGTCTCTGATTTGTTTGGCAAGGTTTTGTATTTGCCCGGGGTGCAGGAAGCAACCGCCTGGGGAGGAGTTCTGATTGGCTTGAGGGCAATTGGTGAACTCAAAAGCATGGATGAAATAGCCTGTTACATCAAAACAAATGGAATGCAGGAACCAAATGTTAGAAATATGCCTGTTTATCGTCACCTAATCACTGAGTACGATGAGATCTATGAAAAGATCTATGGGTAAAAATATACTATTCAGGAGGAACTGTTATGAAAGCAAAAGATTTTGTTGGAATCATCCCACCGCTTCTTTCTTCTTTCACCAAAGAAGGAGAAATTTACGAAAAAGGGATCCGGGAGTTAATTCGTTTTTCGTTACCTAATGTGCATGGTTATTATCCGATTGGAACATATGGTTGCGGTCCATTGATGGCGGTCGATGAACGTAAGAGAGTACTTGAGATTATTCTTGATGAAGTCAATGGCCGGGTTCCGGTTGTGGCTCATGTCGGTCATGCCGGAACTCAACCTATGGTTGATTTGGCCAGGCACGCCAAAAAAGCAGGAGCAGCTGGAGTAGGCGCAATTTCACCCTATTATGCCCCGCATCTTCCAGACGAAAATTTATTCCAACACTTTATCGCTTTGATTGATGCTGTTGACGAGGAAGAATTCCCCGTATATGTTTACAATAATGCCCATTACTCACAAAATGCTGTTTCCCCGAAGTTATTAGCCAGATTGGCTCAATATGGATTAAGGGGTTGCAAAGACAGCTCCTTTGATATTGTCAATTTTTTCCAATATCAACATGTTGTATCGGCTTATCCGGAGTTTAATCTGATCGTTGGAACGGAAGCATTTTTCATGGCTGCATTTGACGCAGGCGCCACTGGAATGATTTGTGGTCTGGGCAATGCCTTTCCAGAATTGCTGAAGAAAATGCTGGATACCTATCAATCAGGTGACAGAGAACAAGCCATGCAACTTCAACGGCAGGTATTGAAGCTCCGTGATATTGCCAAATCAGGACCTACGGTTCCGATTCTCCATGAAATGCTGAAAATGCGCGGGATCGATTCTGGTTACTCCCGCAGTCCTTTGATTGAAATCGATGCTGCCACGAAGGAAAAAGTCAGTACAGGTTTGAAAGCACTCGGTTTGTTATAGCAACGATAGAGTTTACTGGCAGGTCATCCTTCCTTTGACAGGATTTGGAGGCCTGCCAGGGATAGTTATGTTTGACGAGATCGGAGAAGCTTATGGGAAAAAATCTGGAACAGTTACCCCAATTCACAAAGGCCTTGATAAAAAGTCACTTGCTGGCATGTGGCTGGTCGTACACCGATTTGGATAAGCCGATCATCGCAATAGCCAATTCCTGGAACGAATTTAATCACGGGCACATGCCCCAAAGGCAAATTGCTGACAAAGTCAAAGAGGGCATCTTGGCAGCGGGTGGATTGCCCCTGGAGTTCAACACAATCGGACCTTGCGATGCTCTGGGGCAAGGTCACGAGGGCATGAAATATATCCTACCCAGTCGGGGGATTATTGCCGATTCCGTTGAAATCATGCTACGTTCACAAGCCATTGCCGATGGCCTTGTGATGATCTCATCCTGCGATAAAATCACCCCTGCCATGTTAATGGCCTGTCTCCGGCTCGATCTCCCGGCTGTCCACATCTGCAGCGGAACTTGCACTCCTGCCATAAGTTTTGCTGAATCGAAGCGAATCCGCAAAGATTTTTTGGATGGAAAAATCGATGAACGTGAAATGGTGGAAGGGAATGCCCGCCTTTACAACGGCACCGGGATTTGTCCCTACATGGGGACTGCCAACACAATGGATATTTTCACTGAGGCGCTTGGTTTATCTATCTCCGGGTCTTCCACCATACCTGCAAATACAGTTGCCAGGATGGAGTGTGCCTTTAAAACCGGCGAACTGGCGGTTTCACTCTCGCAATCTTCACGGAAACCTTCGGAAATTGTATCTGCTAGATCAATCTACAACGGGCTGACAGTCCTGGCTGCTCTCTCTGGTTCTCTCAATCATTTGTTGCATGTGCCTGCTATTGCAAGAACGATGGGCATCGAGATTGATTTCGAAACGATCGCTGAGATAAACGAAAAAACACCTCAATTGTGCACAATCAATCCCAGCGGACCTCATTCCATAATGGACCTTCATGAAGCTGGAGGGATTCCCGCGGTTATCAAGGAATTGCTTCCGTTGCTTCATCAGGAATGTATCAATGTTGAGGGCCGGCGAGTCGATGAAATTGCTGCTTCTGCTGTGAATCTCAGGTCTGAAGTGATCCGTTCGATGGAAAATCCATTTTCTGATCATGGTGGAATAATTATCTTGAAAGGCAATATTGCTCGTCAAGGTGCAGCGATGCGCTTATCTACTCTCCCAGATGGGATGGATAAGTTCTCTGGTCCGGCTCATGTTTTTGACTCAGAAGAAGCAGCAATGCAGGCTGTTAATGCTGGGGGAATACCAGAAGGCGCAGTGGTAGTGGTTAGAAACGAAGGTCCCAGGGGTGGACCGGGAATGCGAGAAATGCATCGATTGGTTGGAGCCTTTGCCGGCAAGCGTATTGCGGTGATCACCGATGGTCGGTTCTCAGGTGCTACCGGAGGCCTCTCGATTGGATATCTATGTCCTGAGGCAGCTTTGGCTGGAGAAATTGCTTGCTTACAGAACGGTGACATTATTTCAATTGATATTCGGAAACGAACAGTTGATTTGATTCTCGCTCCGGATTTGATTAATGAAAGAATGAGAAAATTGAATTTTGATGAACCTCGGAAAGAAACTAGACTATTAGAAAAGTATGCTCGTTCGGTAGGATCGGCTTTTACTGGAGCCTTGGAACAGTAACTTAATCACAGAAAGGATGGATGAAATGTTCAAATTACAAGGGGTTATACCCCCAATGCTTACGCCTTTTGATAGCCAAGGGGACCTAAATCTGCCGGATCTCGAAACCCTTGTCGAGTTTCTTTCTCAGCATGTTCACGGCTTGTTCATCTGTGGCTCCTACGGCAGCGGGCCAATGATGTCGATCGAAGAACGTATGTTGGTTGCAGAGACAACAGTTCGTGTGGCGGCTGGTCGAGTAAAAGTCATTGTTCATACCGGAACAACGAACACGCGTGACACTGTGAAATTATCTCAGCATGCCAAAGAAATCGGTTGTGATGCGGTTGCAGCAGTTGGTCCTTACTACTTCAACCACAATGAAGATGATTTGCTTTATTTTTATTCCGATATGATAAAAAGTGTCGGGGATGATTTTCCAGTCTACGCCTATAACAATCCCAAGTTTCAAGGCTACGAGATCAGTCCATCCACGCTGCGGAAGCTGAAAGAAGCGGGCCTTCATGGCATAAAAGATGCCACTTTCAACATCATTACATTTGCTACTTATATGCGGGAACTGGCAGATGATCATTTTGATATTGCCCTGGGGACAGAAGCCATGTGGCTTTCGGCTAGAGTCCTTGGGTGTGAGGCCTATATTCCAGGACTTGGTAATGCATTTCCAGAATTGTGCGTGAAGATGTGGCAGGAAGGAATGCAAAACGATTATGAAAGCTGCCGCCAAACTCAATTCCTGATCAACCATTTACGAACTCTGATGTACCTGGCAGGATCCACCCAGCAAGCTGTGTATTGCATGGCATCTCTTCGAGGTATTATCAATGCCTATCCCAGAGCTCCATTTACTCCAGCTTCGGTTGAAGAAAGAAACGCTTTACGCACAGCCTTAGAAAAAACAGGAGTACTATAAAATGTATATCGCAACCCTCGATTGTGGAACCACCAATACCCGCTTATACATCGTCGATGAGAATGCGAATGTCATCACCCGCACCAGCCAAAAAGTTGGGGTTCGGGATACAGCGATCTCCGGCAATAATCAAATTCTAAAAGATGGGATACGAGATGTATTTAACCGTGCATTGGATGAAGCCGGCATCAAAGCATCTGAAATTCGCTGTATCCTATCCTCGGGGATGATCACTTCCGAGCTTGGATTGGTAGAAATTCCCCATCTGTGGGCGCCTTGCAGTCTCCAGACTCTCGCAGATAATCTAACCCCTTATCAGGATGAATCAGTCTTTCCCAACTCAGTTCCTTTTTATTTCATCCGTGGGATCAAGAATCCCTTTGACCCAAAAACTGTTACGATGAAGGAAGTAGGGACTTTGGATTTCATGCGGGGTGAAGAAGCCCAGGTCGCGGGATTACTGGAAAATCCAAACGTCAAATTGCCTTGCTACATCACTGTGCTCTCTTCTCATACAAAATTCATTTCAGTGGATGAGAAACAAACAGTTTTAGGTAGTGTTACTACGCTCTCAGGCCAGTTGTATGAGGCTATTATAAAAGAAACCTTTGTGGGGAAGTCCGTTAGAAATGACGATGACTTCGATGACACGGATTTCTTTAACCCAGAGATCGTTGACAATGCCTATGACGAAATCATGAAATCTGGATTCCTGCGTGGTTTGATGTATGTTCGCTTCCTGGATACCCTGGTTCATTCACCCTGGTATGAGCGAAAGCTGTTTGCTGAATCCATGCTGGCAGCAGAAGATATGAGGGCGCTACACCAGACCCAGGAACTAACGGGGTTGACCAGCTCGAGTTTTATTTTGATCGGTAAAACGAGAAGATGTCGGATTTACGAACATCTGATTCGTAAGATGAAAAGCGATGTGAATTGTCATATCCAAATCATTGATGATGAAGCACAAATTGACCAATTGAGCATTCAAGGTGCCCTTTCCCTTGCCAGGAAAGCCGGAATATTGTAGGCCAAACATCTAAAAATCTTACAGAATAGAACAGGAAGCACTTTCTACGGTGGAACACAACGGCCACATAAAAGCAATCCTATGGGATCTTGACGGGGTTCTGGCGGATACATTTGATCTTCATCTGCATACATGGCAACAGGCTATGGCATCGTATGGAATCACCATTTCCCGAGATCAGTATCTGCCATACTTTGGCCAGTCACCGAAAGTGATGATGAAAAATCTCTTGGAGCGGAATTATGAGAATGTGAATTTCGCAGAAATCCGCAAGAAAAAGGAAAATCTATTCATCAAGCTCGCCCCAACCATGGTTAAGCCAATTCCTGGATCTTTACCCTGGCTCGAGTATCTTTCTCAAAAATATCCTCAAGCAGTTGCTTCATCAGCACCGATGCCCGTTATTGAAATGCTAGTAGAGGTTCTGGAAATACGTCACCATTTTGAGGCATTGGCTTCGGGCTCTGAATTGAACAGCAAACCAGCTCCGGATGTTTTTCTGCTGGCTGCAGAATTGCTGGGGGTATCACCTCAAAATTGCTTGGCGATCGAAGATTCTCCACAGGGTGTAGAGGCAGCCAAGTCTGCCGGGATGCGATGCATTGGTTTGGGAACGTCAATGCCTCTCTCAACTTTGATGAAAGCAGATGTCTTGATCAAAGACTTGTCCATATTTCCTGTTGAATTTGATATTTGACAGGGATCTCATCACACGAAAAGATATGTGCAGATAGTTGTAAAGCGTAGTATGCAATCCTGATCCGTGCCCGCACCACCTCGGGGATTCGTAGCAGTACACAATGTACAACTGCTTAGAATGGCTCTTTTTGCCCACTGGAGCATTTAATCGTCACAGGTTTGGGTTGACGGAAGTAGCGAAGCGAACAAAATGCGTCAAAAGCCTTCTCAATGCCCTCTT
>JBGSJZ010000097.1:0-3322 GCA_041741455.1 Anaerolineaceae bacterium
CTCGCCATGATCAAAAACCTCCCTTAATAGATGGTACTTGTCGATCCCCTCACGACCAGTCGAGCTGGAACCCTCCGTGTAGATTCCAGACCAACAGAGTCGTTAAGCAATTGAAGTAATAATCCCGCGGCGATTTCTATCAACTCCTCCATAGGCTGGTGAATCGTGGTTAACCCCGGGAAAATATACTTTGAAACAATCACATCATCATGCCCAGCAACTGCCACATCAGATGGAACCCGCAGCCCCAATGCCTGGCATGCATACAACGCCCCAAAGGCCGCCTCATCGTTACCAGCATATATTGCACTCGGTCTATCAGCCTGCCTCAATAAAATTTTTGTTGAATTTAATCCCCCATCGAAAGTAAATTCCGAATCCATGATCCAGTGCGGATTCATTGGCAAATTATGCTGTTCCAGTGCCGAAAGATACCCATTCATCCTATCCTCACCTGATCGAATATTTCGTGGTCCTCGCAAAAATGCTATCCGTTTGTGCCCCTGAGCTATCAAATGTTCAGTCATCATCTTTCCCCCGCCAACATCATCACCCATCACACACGGAATGCCTTCCATAGGGTTCAAAGGATTGATTGCCACATACGCCACTCTGTAAGTATGCAATAAATCGGGGACAAAACCATCGGCATCGCAGGGTGGTGTTGTGATAAAGCCGTCAATTCGGTTTTGCTGAATCAATTCAACAAGTTGATTTTTGGATCGGGGTAAGGTCGGATAGTAGTTTTGAAGAACAAAATCATATCCTGTCTCAAACTTCAAATCCATCAGCCTGCTCAACACTGTTGAACTGGATAAATATGCCATCGGGTACATCAGAAGACAAATCGTAAACGATTTATTTTGTGCCAATCGTCGAGCGGCGATATTCGGCGCGTAACCCAAGGCTCGTATGGCAGCCTGTACTTTCGCCTGGATATCTGCTGAGACATATGGCTCCTGGTTGATTACTCTCGAAACAGTCTTAATTGAACATCCGGCTACTCTGGCAACATCCCTGATTGTTGGTCGCATGCTTTGATTATATACCTATTTAGTTTCTGGTGCGAAACGCGCACCGCGGCACATTAACAATTGACAAAACGAAAGCCTCTTTGGTAAAAAGGTTGGTTACCAGTCCAAACCCTTCCCAATGAGGCTACCTCCCATGTTACGCGAACGTTACCCAGTTGACAAGCTTTTTGACGAAATTGCTGTCCATTTTCCCGCAATGGATCCAATTCTGGCCAAGATTGATGGTTATCTGGAAGATGAAGAGCTATATCAGTTGATCAGAAGCGATCTATCCAAACGGTGCCCGAAAACAGTAGAGACGGGGCGGAAATCAACGCCAGTGGAAGTGGCATTGCGCATGTTGGTGGTGAAGCGGCTGTACCAATACAGCTATGCCGAAACGGAACGGTATGTCAGCGACAGCCTGGTGTTGAGGCAATTTTGCCGGGTGTATCTGAACCGGGTGCCAGATGACACCACGTTGATCCGATTGGCGAACCTGATCCAGACGGAAACACTGAAGAAATTCAATGCCCGGATCAGCGAACTGGCGTTGAAAAGCAAAGTGACGAAAGGGAAGAAGCTGCGTACAGACGGCACAGTGGTGGAGACCCACATTCATGCACCCAGTGACAGCCGCCAATTAGCGGATAGTGTGCGGGTGTTGGCCAGAACGATGAGCAAAGCCAGGAAGGTATTGCAGACAGTGAAGGATGGCGTTAATGAGACCGTGGTAGATTTCACGGTGGCAACCCGGCGGACAGCTCGCAAGATTGGCGAAATCCTGCGCAAGCGAACCGATGAAGCCAAGGAGGCTGGCAAACAGCAATACCAGGAATTGTTGGCCATGACCGAGAAAACGATCCGGGCGGCTGTCCAAACCAGCGAACAGCTAGAACAACAGGTTGGAAAAGCAGCCCAACGCCTGAAACGAACGCTGGCAACCTTCATTCCTCTGGCTGAGAAAGTGGTGGATCAAGCCAAACGCCGAATACTGAAAGATGAGCAAGTGCCAGCCCAAGACAAAGTACTGAGCATTTTCGAGCCTCACACCGACATTATTTGCCGGGGTAAGGAATCTCACCCGGTGGAGTACGGGCACAAGGTCTGGCTGAACGAAGTGGATGGCGGGCTCGTTTCTCACTTCCGCATCTTGGATGGCAACCCCAGTGATGAAAAACAATGGGAACCGAGCTTGAAAGCTCATGTGGAAAGCTTTGGTTATCCTCCTGAACAAGCCAGTGCAGATCGTGGACTGTTTTCCGCTCCCAACGAGCAATTCGCCAAAGACCTGGGCGTCCAACACATTGTTCTGCCCAAGCGAGGCTACAAATCCAAACAGAGACGAGAACATGAAAGCCAGACATGGTTTGTGGAAGGCCGGAAATGGCATGCGGGTGTGGAAGGTCGCATCAGTGTTCTCAAGAGAGCACATGGGTTAGGTCGCTGCTTGAATCATGGCTTACCTGGCTTTGAGCGTTGGATCGGGTGGGGCGTGATTGCTGGAAACCTGGCCGTGATGGGACGGGCGTAACAGATGGAGATATTCGATTGTCAAGGTTCAAAAGAAATTTGAAAAGATCTGATCGGTGCAAAACGTGATTTTCGGTGGCTTTGTGCCAGCTATTTCAGAGTTTTGCACCAAGAACTAGATTAACATAACCCAGGTTCAAGGGGGGAGCCAGCCCGTCACACAAAGTCACGTGGTTGTTCCAGCCGCATCTGGCGGATGGTACAAATATAATCCATTACCTGTTCATCTAATGCCAGGGGGTACCGGAACCCCATTTGTGCCCCAACCTCCATCGCCACCTCGCGGAAAAAACCTGAAATATGGAAGAGTGCATCCCAGTTTTCGTCAATATGTGCACCCGCAAAACACTGCTCCAATGCATCCCGCAGTTCAGAAGATAGGTGGCGGTGTAAGCCTTTCCCCAAATAGCCCAACGGCAAACGCCAATCATACTCCAGTGAAACACGCCACTCCAACAAGGGCAGCAGGTAATTAAACTTCATGTCAAAATCCAGGCACCATTTGGCAGGTAATAGATCACCACGCCACAGGCATTTGGCCACATATGGAACATCACTGAAGAAATCATTGATTAATTTCTGGTATTCTTCCTGGTCAGGCGGCACAGGAATATATGCCCGATAGGTTGGTTGTCGAAGCGATATTGCAAGGTTATCTTTATCGAGGATCACCCGGTAACCGGCGTCCAATTCCGCGGGCAAAGTTTCTTCTGTTGCAATCCGCTGGAATAATATCAGTGGCCATAATGTGAAATCAATCTTGAGTCCGTCTCGAT
>JBGSJZ010000098.1:0-4904 GCA_041741455.1 Anaerolineaceae bacterium
TGTTGAGATCAGATATTGGAAAAAAGTGAACCTGTATCTGTCCGGACGCTGGACGGGATCATATTTCGTCGGCGCAGTTCGCGAATCCAAACCATTGGATCAAATTGGCCATTACCCTCATACATCTCACTTGAGGCTTGATGGTACTTCAGGAAGGGAAGATCGAGCCGTGTCCGGAGCTACAGACAGTGAACACTGGAATGTGAAAGGTGATGTATACGCCACTCAACTTTTTGAACTCTCACGTAGTTTTTGGCCTGGTTTAGACCCGGCGCCGGATATAAATTCCTTATTACGGGTTATGCCAGGACACATAATCATCCGACACCTGATCTCTGGGGCAAAGGCATCCGTAAAAGCTCCTGAAATGTACCTGGGTTCAAATCCTTACATTGCCTGCCACGCGCCTACCTGGCCTATTTGGGTGCCTGATTCCTATAGCACACAAAAACTTAACCATAAAAAACCTCCTAGATCTCACCGGGCAGCATCAATTTACCTGGGTTGGGCGCTGCATCTACTACAAGACCTGGTAACACCATTTCACGCAGTAAACCGCTTTGGAAACTTCCACACCGATGGTGAGGATGAGTTAGATGCCTGGATCCGTCAGGGCTTGTATAACCATCTTCCAGTGACAAATATGCCCAGCATGGGTGGGGGCACAGCTTATCGCTACATCCAACGCAGCGCTTACTGGCCAAATTTCTTCGACGAGCTGGCGCGCCCGAATTACTGCCGGAGATATTCGCTGGACGCGTACGGTGGTTATTCTGTAAACCATGGCGAATTACTGGAACGTTTCCGAGAGGTTGTCCGCCTGGCTGCACCTTACTACGATGATGTGCATCCCGACTTACGACAGAGTAAGGATCAGAGTATCGCCGCCTGGGAGATCATCCTGGACATGGCGCTAAAAAATACCATATTGATGATTGCCACTGTGAATCGAAATGCGGGATTTTCCGGCAAAGTTCTCTCGCAAACGGGTACTCCCCTGGCCCGCGCACGAATGACCTTCACAATCGAGGATAACTCTGTGTCGAAAAGTGTACAAGCCAATGATGGTGGAGAGTTTTTGGTGAACTTACCCAAATTGGGCAACTATTCGGTGTCGATCTCGCATCCGGATGAACCGGTCTACTCCCAGCGTTGGTATGTCCTCCGGCGAGGAGGGTTTCGCCCCTTGACTATCCAGGTAGGAGACAACACTCCACCAAATGGCGTGCGCGGCACTGCTTGGCTCGTAGTCAGCCGTACGCGACGCGTTCCTCTGCAAAATGCTCAGGTTGAATTGCTTGCAGATAATTTTACTGCAAGCACTAAGACAAACATTGCCGGCAGATTCACTCTTGGAATGCCCCATCCAGGCAAAGCAACTGTGTCAATTACCCACCCACAGGTAAAATCCCTGGTGTTCAAAATCACTGTTATCGAGGGATACTTGGATACTCAAGATTGGCTTCTGAGCAAGGTGAGGGAAACTGTATCGGAGACTCCGGGTAGTGGGGAAATACCTTAAGATAAACCATTTCACAAAGTATTTTAACCAAACAACCTGACACATCTCGTACTTGAGGTACAAGAGGTGTCAGGTTGTTCGATGAAGGAATTTAGGTTAGTAATCTCCAGTCGTAGGTAACAGTGTATTTTCCTCCATAACCTGAAAACACTGCCGTATATTCCGGGCTGTCGGTCTTACCATTTGGCCAATTGTAGTTTGCCGCTGGAATGGCAACAGAGGCGGTCACCGGTGAGAAGATGTCATCAGACCACCAGGATTTTAACCACTCCCATACCAGACCAACGATGTAGCCTACTGCCGCTCCGATAATTGCGCCCACAATTCCACCACTGACAGTACCAATGACTGCTCCGAGTGCAGAGGCCAAGGCGCTGATCACTTGCGCTTTCACGGAATCCAGAAGCTCATTGAGGAAATCAGCCAATCCCCCCATGTCCTTCTCTGCCAGAACAAGAGTCACAAAATAATATTTGGGCCAATCAATTCCTTCGAGCAGATTGAACTGCTTGATCTGTTTGGGTGGAGAATATACTTTTTGTTCACCGTCATCAAAGTTATTCTTGACTACAAACTCATTGATTTTTGTTGTTAAGCCAGTTGCGCTGACTGCAGTGCCACCCAGAGCGATCTCATCATCACCTAGCCACTCAGGGTTTGTCTCATCATTGCACTTAACCTTGTGGAGGCGAAGTTCCAGTTTGGTATATCCAGTTGGTGCGGTGCTCTCAGGCCCAATAAATGTTGCCGCGAATGCTTGCTGAATCTCCGACCATTCACTCGCTGCGTATTCCGGTGAAACCGTCCAGTGAATCCGGCGCATGCCGTCCAGTGAGGAGGGACAAGCGCTGGTGAGGGGATTATAAAATCAAGTGGACGACATGCGAAGGGGTGAGCGTAATTTTCGTTGGGATTCTCCTTCCAGATTGAGCCGGTGGGCATTGTGAACGAGGCGGTCGAGGATGGCGTCAGCCACAGTGGGATTGGGGAAGCAGGGATACCATTCCGGGACCGGGATTTGGGAAACAACCAGGGTGGATAAACGGCCGAAGCGGTCATCCAGGATTTCGAGTATGTCTTTGGCCTGGTCGAGGGTGGGAGGATCGCGCAGCCAGTCGTCGAGGATGAGCAGGTCGGTTTGAGCGAGATCGTCCAGCAGTTCTTGCTGAGGGTCTGTGCGGGCCTTGGCCAACAAGCCCAGCAGGCGGGCAGTGCGGAAATAACGGACAGAATAGCCCAGCCTGCAGGCAGATTGGCCCAGGGCGGAGGCCAAGAACGATTTTCCGACCCCGGTTGGGCCGAGGATGAACAGGTTGAGGTGGCGAGCGATCCAATCGCCCTGGGCCAGTTCGAGGATCAGGCGGCGGTCAAGGCCGCGGGATGGTGAAAGGTCAACATCCTGGATATCCGCCTGGGCCGGGAAACCGGCAAGCTTGACACGGCGCTGCAGGCGGCGATCCTGGCGGCGGGTGATCTCGAGGTCAACCAGGATGGCGAGGCGGTCTTCAAAGGTCAGTTCGGCGAACTTGGGGTTGTGGAGCTGCTCTTCCAGCCCGATGCGGAAAGCGGGCAGGCGCAGGATGGTCAGGCGTTCGAGTAAGGGTTGGATGGACATGAGGGTTTCTCCTGGTTATTGGTAGTAACCACCGCCGCGCAGATTGGGGTGGGTCGGGGTGGAGGACAATGCGGGATCGGCAGAGGGCAGTTGGTCGAGAATATCCTTCACGTCGCCATAGGCGAAGACTTTGGCTGCCAGCGCCTGGCGGCAGGCCTCGTCAAGGCGCTCTGGACTGTGCTTTTTGGACAGGTTTAGGATGCCCAGGCAGGTGCGGTAGGCTTGTTCAGGGTGTTTGCGGCGCGCCAGGGCCATCTGGATCAGGTTTTTGGCATTGGGGCCGACCTGTTCGGCCCATTTCAAGAACCGTTCGGGGCTCCACTCCTGCCGCCGCTGGTGATTGAGGGGCATGTGCTCCTTGCAGGTGGTGTGCCGCCCAGTCGCATAGCTGCGCGGGTGGACGGCGACAGGATCTCTTTGGCTTTTGTGGTAGATCTCCACCAGGTGTTCGGTGACGCGCAAGCGCACTTCTTCGTGGATCAGCCGATTGGGGACGCTGTAGAAGTGTTTGTCGTACTCCACGTGGTAGTCAATGCTCACTCGGGCGATCTTGGTCTGGGCAAACTCATATGGCTTTTGCGGCAGCGGGTTGAGCGCCGGGCGGTCGATTGCCTCGAACAATTCGCGCCGCGACTGGCCCAGATGCGCCATGGAGCGGTCATTCAGTTCCCGCAGCAGCTCCTGGATGCGCCGGTTCAGGTCCGCCAGGCTGAAGAAGGTGTCGTGGCGCAGCCTGGCCATGATCCAGCGTTCCACCACCTGCACACCCGTCTCTACCTTGGCTTTGTCGCGGGGTTTGCGCACCCGGGCGGGCAGCACCACCAGGGCGTAATGCTCGGCCAACTCCTGGTAGACCGGGTTCAACTCGGGATCATAGTAGCATGGGTCCTTTACACCCGACTTCAGGTTGTCCGGCACCACCACTTCCGGTACGCCCCCGAAAAACTGGAGCATGCGCACATGCCCGCCGATCCAGTTCTCCCGGCTCTGGCTGGGCTGCGCTTCGGCATAGGTGTAGCTGCTGTATCCCAGCACCCCCACAAACACCTCCACTGGCTGCGTTTCGCCGGTTTCCGGGTTGGTGATCGACAAACGGTCGCCAGTGTAATCCACGAACACCTTTTCCCCGGCCTTGTAGTCCTGCCGCATGGGTACGTCCAGGCTCTTTTTCCACTGCCGGTACAGCTCGCAGAACTGGCTGTAGCCATACCCGTCTGGTTCGCCCTCCCGGTATTCCGTCCACAGCAGCCGCAGTGTCACATGCTTCCGGCTGAGTTCTTGTTTCACCTGCTGCCAGTCGGGCAGTGCCCTGCCCGTTACAACTGGTTTCTCCTTCTCCGGGTACAGCCGCCCGTATAACTGCTCTTCACTCAGCTCTTCCGGCAGCGGCCAACTCAGCCCAACCGCTGATGCCCGGCTCACATATTCCTTGACCGTACTGTGCGATACCCGGCACACCTGGGCGATGGTGCGCTGGGACAACTGCTTTTCGTAATACAACCGCATGATTTCGCGGATTTTGCGCATGGATAACCTTTCCTGGGCCATTTTGCTCTCCTGAAAAATACAGGCAAGCATGCCACAGATGTTGTTGTTTTTCCAGCGCTTTTCCCCCAATTATTATTCCTGTTTCCGATCCATGCCGTCCACCGATTCCGATGACCGCCATATTGTGGACGGCATCCGCCGGATTCAGTGGCCAGCTTCCACCGGATTAGGTGGACGACATGCTCCGGATTCGGTGGCCGCCTTCCCCCGGATTACGCA
>JBGSJZ010000099.1:0-217371 GCA_041741455.1 Anaerolineaceae bacterium
ATGGAATTACTGGAATGATAATCTTGATCTATCTTAAGAAAAGAACCTTTGTAGTGAATGAAATATTTCTCTTCTCAATTACATAGTTCAAGGAATTAACGCATGTTTAAACCAAAAACGACCATTTCTGGTCGTCTGGAAGATAGTAGCGGGGAGTGGATTCGAACCTGGGACCTTCGGGTTATGAGACTGATGTGCTCTGGATAGGGCAATCAGATCTCAATTCAAAGGTAAACTGAAACAGATACGTGCGCCTTTGCCAGACTCAGTATCGACCCAGATGCGTCCGCCGTGGGCTTCGACGATGGCACGGGTCAGGTAGAGCCCCAGACCGGCTCCCTTGGTCTGGCGAGCCATTTCCGGGGCACGGTAAAAGCGGTCAAAGATGTGTGGGATATCTTCGGCAGCGATTCCCGGACCCTGGTCACTGACACAGACGATGATCGAATCCGGGCGGACTTGGCCGGAAATGTGGATTTCTCCCTGAGCGGCATATTTCATGGCATTTGAAATTAAGTTGGAGAGTACCTGGCCGATGCGGGTTTCATCCGCCAACAGGATGGGGAAATCTGCCGGAAAATCTGCCACCAGTGTGTGGCTGCTGGATTGACTTTGGAAACGTTCCGAGATTTGTTGAGCCAGCAGCGGCAGGTTGATATCTGAGCGTTTGATGGACAGGCCACCCGCCTGCAAGCGGGATGCATCCAGCAGGTTTTCGATCAACCCGGTGAGGTGATCGGCTTCTTCTTCGATGACCATCAAGGAATCCTGGACAATGGTTGGATCCCAGTCAGCATCCTCTCGGCGCAGGGTGCTGACGTAGCCCTTGATGAGGGCAACTGGAGTTTTGAGTTCGTGGCTAATGATGGAAATAAAGGTGCTCTTGAGCTCTTCTGCCTGGCGGAAGCGGGTGATATCCCGCACCATGGCGATGACATTTAGTAATTGCCCATCCGCTGAAAGCAGGGGCGAATAGGTGATGCCGACGGGTAGTGGGGCGGATTGTTCGTCACGAAACAAGTCGCCTTCAACATACAGGTGGGCGTGAGCGGTCAGTGGCCAGCCTCCAGCAGCGGCCTGCTCGAGGGTGAGGCCCTGAGGAGGGTGGACCCAGCGAATGACCTGATCATGCGGCAAATTTTGGATACCAGTCTGATCCCGGCCGAGGATGCGCATCAGGCTGGGGTTGCAGCGATCGATGCGAAAATCCGGGGTAAGGATGAGGATGCCATCACCGGTGGAATCCAGCAAGGCATCCAGGCGGGCTTTCTGGCTGCTCAGTTGGGTATATAACTGGGCATTTTGAACGGCGATGGCCGCCTGGTTGGCAAAGCTGGAGAGGATGTCACGATCATCCGGCGAGAAGATGCCAGGGTAGCCGCGGAAGATGAAAATCAACCCAACCACCTGGTTACGTGCAATCAGCGGAAGGGCCACACCAGTTAGCAACCCCAGGCCACCAAAGTTGATCATCTGGGTCAGCAGGCGGTTGATATCCGGAAAATCAGCAGTGTTGTCATCTACCGGGATATGGGCAATATCATTCAGGTATGGCTCCACCAAACGGGAGAAAATCGGGGGTAACCCCTGGTTGGCGACCACCCGCCAGCCCCCGGTTTCGGAATGTAAGACGATTAATCCAGCCTGTCCGGCCAGTATCTCGATGGCAAGGTCCAGGATGCGACTGAGCAGCTTTTCCAGATCAAGCTCCTGGGTGAGAGCACGGGAGATTTCAAGCAAGTAGTCGCGCTGGCGGACACGCGAATCAGGCAGCATCTTAAAGATTAGAGGCTCCGTTCTGCAAACAATATTGCATCTTCGAAGATTCCCAGACCTTCGTCGATCTGGGGTTTGCTGATGCAAAGTGGCGGCGAGATGCGGATGGTGTTCTTGCCGCAGCCCAGGGTGAGTAAACCGGATTCAAAGGATCGATCCACAATCCTATCCCGTAATTGATCTGCAGGTTCTTTGGTATTCTTATTCTTGACAAACTCAACCCCGATCATCAAGCCGATCCCCCGGACTTCACCAATGCTCGGATGGCGGGTCTGGATTTCAGCTAGGGCGTCCAGGGTGTAGCTGCCGACCTCGGCAGCATTGGCCATATATTCTTCCTCAATGAGCTGGAGGGTGGCCAGGGCAGCTGCGCAGGCCAACGGGTTACCGCCATACGTGTTGCCATGCGACCCCCTGGGCCAGTTGACAATACTCTTGCGGGCGATCATGGCGCCTAGCGGAACCCCGGAGGCGATGCCCTTGGCGGTACAGACGATATCCGGCTCGACGCCGAAGTGTTCGATCGACCACCATTTGCCCGTGCGGCCTACGCCGGCCTGAACTTCATCAGCTATCAGCAGGATGCCATATTTGTCGCACAATTGGCGCAGGGCGGGGAAGAATCCGGGCGGTGGAACGACATAACCACCTTCCCCCTGGATCGGTTCCACCAAAATGCCGGCAACTTCTTCCCCTGGAACAATCTTGCCGAAGATGGTTTCTTCGATGTAGCGAACGACCGTTTCACCATAATCTTCACCGGGCAGGCCGATCAGCATGGGCCGGTAAGGATAGGGGAATGGGGCGTGGATGACGCCATTCATCAAGGGTCCAAAACCTTTGTGGTAGTTGGCTTTGCTGGCGGTGAAGGTGACAGCCCCCATAGTGCGCCCGTGGAAACCACCCAGGAAGCCAATAAATTGGCTGCGTTTGGTGGAATAACGGGCCAGCTTGATGGCCGATTCTACCGCTTCAGTGCCGGAGTTGGTCATAAAGGAAACAGCCGGTTCCTCAAAAGGTGCAATCCGATTGAGAAATTCCGCCAATTCTACCCATTTGGGATGGTAGAAATCGCTGGAAATATGAATGAACTTTTCGGCTTGATCCTGAATGGCCTTGACAACCCGGGGATGGCTGTGACCGGTGGAATTGACCGCAATGCCGGCAGCAAAATCCAAGAAACGGTTTCCATCCACATCCCAAACTTCAACGCCCTTGCCATGATCCATCACAAAAGGATAACCGCGCGGGTAGGATGGGCTGATGACTTGATGGTCGCGCTCAACAATTGTCTGAGCGATTGACCCAGGTAATTTGAGTTTCTGCATAAATTCCTCCTTGGTTATAGTTTATTCGATGAAGCTTCGATCTCAACCAGACCGTTTTCCACGGCGGTAGGAGAAAAAAAGGCCTAAATCCGTGGTAAAAAATGCGGAAGATCGATCATAACGTAAAAAAGCCGGGCGACGTTAAGATTATAACATTGCCCGGCAGGTCTTTATAATGGAGGGAATTCACATATCACATCTGAATTACTGAAAAATGTCATATTACACCAAACAACGTCAAGAATTCATCAAAATAAAACCCCCTCGTGAGATTCTCGCGAAGGGGTTTTATTATTATCCAATTATCCCCGGACAACTGAACGTTGCCCCCAGCACCGTGATCGCCACCACGATCCCACAAATATTATTGTTTGTCGCCGGGCTCCAGCTCATCGTAGTCGAACTGGCTGCCCCGGCCTTATAATCTGTCCGGCAGTGGTAGTTCCCCCCCGCACTATCAGAACTAATCATTGTCTGACCGGCACCTGGCGTAATCGTGTAAATGTCGGTCTGGACCATAATACCGATCATCAAACAGGACGCATCTGAGTTGCATGCAATGGACAAGGCCCCACTGGAAACATTTCCACTGTTGAACGCGTAGCTTTGCGCCCCGGCCAGAACCATCACCGCCGTCAGGTAACAAAAACTGCTGTTTGCTACCACAGCCGTAAGCGTGCCGGCTGCATTGGATTCCGGACCAGGGATGATCCAAACCTCTACCTTACTCGAGGCGTCCGCTTTTTCCGCGACTTTTGTTCCAGCTTTGCCCTGGTAACTGACCGACGTGACCGAATCAGTCTGTACTGAAAAAGCAAACGTCAACACAATCCCATCAGAGCCAGTGGTGTTGATAGTGACGTTGTTGGATCCGTTATTGATTCTCTGTTCGGTATCCCTGACGTAACTGGCTGCCATCTCAACCCCCTAGCTTTGTGGGCTGACAGCCCGGGCGAATCGCAAAGTTAAATTGACCATCAACAGCCCAGATACTGAATCAACATTCGCCAGGAGGTAAGATATATTTCCAAAGTTAGCTGGGTCAGCAATTTCGTACCCAGGCCAGTAGGCACCGCTGCCGTTGATGTTGGTTGCCTCATTCCATACGCTTTTCCGGATTTTCTGTACACTGGAAAGGGTGGGTTTATGGCTGGCATTGCAAATGGTGGCCGCTACTGTTGGTGGGTAATTGGTGTACGTATCTTTCCACAGATCCACCACAATCGAGCCACTGGCATCTCCCACAATTGCATAGGAAATGCACTTGGCCGGGCCGGGAACCTGGACGGCTACCTTCTGCGCTCCGGTACCGATGGCTGAAACGCCATTGCCGATGATCAAAGGCACATCAAAACATCCGAGTGCCCACCAGCGGTAATCATAGACTTTCGTCGCTGGTACGTTGGTGTCGCCGTATTCTACCGTCACCAGTGCCAGGGTGATCTGCCAGACCGTCGAACTTTTTGTTAGGGTTGGAAGTGCTGGGCTGGCTGCTGCCGTCCCCTGGACCACCTTGACGCTCATCACTTTCGTTGTCCAGTTGACCTCGCACACGATCAAATCATACCGGCTCTGACCTGCCACGGCTGGTGCAGCTGCGATCGCCAGTGTCTGCTCGGCATCCGAGAAATAATGATTTCCCTTGATGTGGCACGCGCCGGATTTCACTTTGACCTGCATCCCGGAGGCATCGCCATACACGAACAGGTCATTGTAGACCCCGCACAAAACCCCGTCCTGCAAGCCCTTGCCGATGGTCTTTACCCAGTCTGCCTGGTACAGGCTTTGGCCGTCGAAGAAATAATAACTGACTGTCATGTTTGCTCCTTACACTACTTCCAGATTTTCAATCCGTTCAGCATCATTGGTTTTCAGCCGCCTGAGTACGCTGCCGGTTGCCCGATAACTGCCAACTATTGGGGTGATGGTTTCACCCGTTTTTCTCATGCTCACCTTGATTTCCCTCACCAGTGCGCTCACCTGTTGATCGTCTGCAATGGCGGTCACCTGGTCACCCAGGTTGTAATCCACAAAGGTTTCCAGGATCCCCGGTTGGTTGACCAGGGTGGCTGAAAACTCGCTGGTGTCGCTGTTTTTCTCGATCTCTTCATCAATCTTTTCCTGCATTTCGGCCACGTCCGACGCCTGCCGGCAGTCCAGGAAGGTTTCAATCCGGCCACAGGCAAGGATGGAGGACGCATCCCCGGCTTCGTGAAACGTTCGGCTGGTGCCTTCACCAGCCCCGCCGGCATAGTAGTAATTGGCGCTCGGGGCTTTGACCGAGTATTTGAAGCCGGTCAAATTCCCGCGGTCTTTGCTGAAGACCGCCGTCCGGGCCCGGTCGGTCGGTGTGAAGCATTGGAATTCCAGACCATTGAATCGGAATCCAATCCCACCCCTGGCGGCCAGGTCTCGCACCAGGTTGAGTAGATTATGAAATCTTGCCCGGCCTTTGATCCTGCTGCCCCTGGCGCCGTCCGCTTCGATGCTCAATCCGTTGATTCGCCGCGCCGGGATCGCACCCGGCCCGGCATTGGCGTTCACATAGTACTTGATGATTGTTTCCGCCGTATCGGTTTGCACGTCAAACGCCTGGCTGGTGTAGGGTGGGCCGGTTGGATCGCAAACGGTGCGCCGGTCATTCAGTAACTTTTCTGGGCTGTTTCCGGCCAGGGTGATGGTGGATTCTGTGCCATCATTCCGCTCACATTGGCCAATCTTCCCGCTCACCAGCAGCTCCCCATCCCGCATGATGCGCACCTGGTTGGCAAAGTTGATCCCTGCCGTCAGCAGTGCCGCCGTGTAAGGCAATATCACCACCCACCGGCTGATGTTGTTATAGACCAGGGTTGCTTCGATGCTGACGAATTGATCCGGCAGCAGGATGATCTTGGAACTGGCATTCAACACCTGGATCTCGTAGCTCATGCGCTCAGATACCTCGGGGTATAGTCCAATGTGACCTGCGTGCCCGCCGTTGGGCTGCTGATTCTCATCAAGATGCTGTTGCTCCCTTTGACCAGCGGGAACAGGCTGGAGGTCAGGCTCAGGTACTCGATCACGTCCGTCACAATTCCATGGGATCCGGACATCAACAGCGATTTCGCGCCCGGCCGGGTGTCGATCGCCAGCCAGTCGTATTCCGGCACGGTCAACCCGGTCAGGTCGATTACTTTCTCGGTGGTTTCGTTTTCGATATAAATATCGGAAGCTGCCCCGGTAATGGTCCACAGCGGCCAGGTTTCCACGTCGCCTTCCACCACCACGGTGTCATCCGCAAAAGTTGACGAGCTCCCCAGGGAGATGGGGAAAATCGGGAAGAATGCCGCGATCGCTCCCTGGCTGTAACTGGCGCTGATTTGCGTGGTGCTATACCAGTACGGATCATTGGCCAGCCAGGATAACAGCACAGTGGCGGTTCTTTCCCGTTCGCTGACTTTGGTCAGGCCATTGGCCCGGCAATTCAATCGCCGTGAGATTCCACCATCGGTGCTGATTTCAACGTATCCAATCCCGTTTTCCGGGTTCATCCGGTAAGTCAGGTCACGCAAGGCGGTCAACAGCCCGGCATGGGTGTCCGACCGGACCTCCACTTGCAGGTTGATAACTCTTTCTTTCGTTTTGATGAAGTTGAATACGCTGCCCGGCTGTTGTGGGTATTCACTGCTGTTGATCTGATACGCAGGGCTCCATAATCCATCTCGTGCTCGAGTGGACCAGGTGGTTACCCGGTCATTTAGATTAATCACACTCATACTGGGCCCAAAAACCCAATAAACGCTATCCAGCGCCATACAACAGCTCCTGTCTCGCCAATATGTGCTCCAGTTCGGCTTCTGTCAAGGTTGTATCCCTGAAGTTGAAATAATAATGGAAAACGTTTCCGCCGCCCGCTGCTCCACCCCCGCTTCCGGCGCCGGATGTGCTGATGTTCACGTTCGGGCTGGCATTGATTCCATTCAGCCCGGCCACCGCTCCGGTTATTTGGTCTTGTACCCCACCCCACTGGCTGGCAAATCCCTCACCGAGCCCCAGTGCCATCCATGCACCCATCCGCGCCCATTTTTCACTCGGGCTGTGGCTTTCCTCTTCATCCTGGACAGTCTTGAATAGGTTCTGGAAGAATTCTTTTACCTTGTCATATAACCAGGTTGCCTTCTCTTTGATGCCTTCCCAGATGCCCAGCACCATGTTCGTGCCGACTGTCTTCATCTCTTCCCACAATTCCACAAACTTCAACTTCATCCCTTCCCATAACTGCACTACGGCTGTTGCCAGTTGTGGAATGGCGCTGATCAATCCGTTCACCAGGGCCACAATGATTTCAATCGCTGCATCTCCGATGACTGGCAGGGTGGCGATGATGGTGTCAAAGATGGCGATGATCAATTCCGGGATGTAGGTGATGAGCTGGGGTAATGCCGCCACCAGTCCTTGTACCAGGGCGATGATGATTTGCAGGGCCGCGCCGATCAGCAGCGGCAGGTTGGCCAGCAAAGTGCTGATGATTTGTGGAAGGATGGCCATGATCACCGGGATCAGTTGTGGAATGGCACCTGCAATTCCCAACGCCAGGGTGATGATCATCTGGATCGCCATTGTCAGCAGCATTGGTAGTTGTGGCAGGATGCCGTTGATGATGGCCGTGATAATTTGCAGCCCAACCTCGAAGATCATCGGCAGCATTTGCACCACAAAGCCAACCAGCGCCTGCAGCATGGTGATCATTGCCGGCAGGATCACGGGTAGATTCGCGATCAATCCGTTCAAAATACCCATCAGGATATCCAACCCGGCCTGCAGCATCTTGGGTCCCTGGGTGGCAATGTCGGTGGCGATCTGTCCGATCAGCCCACCCACACCCCCGGCCATCTTGCCCAGGTCGCCATCTGCCCCCTTCACGATGCTCGAAAACTTTCCCAGGTACGTTTGTGCCGTGCCAGCCAGCCCGGAAAATGCCGGAACGAACGTACTCGCCAACGTCCCCAGTGTGCCTTGTAAACCGGCTTTCAGCCCGGCCATCGTATCGCCAAAGGCTTCCAATCCGCCAACGGCGTCTTCATCCATAATCGCCCCCATGTTGCGCCCTTCTTCAGCCAGGCGCTCCATCTCTTCTTTGGATGTCTTGATCAGCGGATTCAACTCCATTGCGCTCTTGCCAAACAACTGCATCGCCATTGCATCCCGTTCGGTTGGATTTTCAATCTCTCCCAGGGCCGATAGAGTTTCCATCATCACAGTTTCACTGCTTTTTAGCTGCCCGGTTGCATCCGTGTAGCTCACCCCCAACTTGTTGAAGGCTGCCGCCATGTCAATCGGAACGTTAATCTCATCTTCCATTACCCCTTGCGCCAGTTGATTGTCAAACGCCTGCTGTTGTTCCCTGGCTGTATCCATTGACCGGACTAATTTACTCAGGCTGCCTGTAAATGTCTCGGTCGATGCTCCAACCTGACCGGCAATGTACCCATATTCCTGCAACCTTTCAACCGATATCCCGGTTTTCATTGAGAGATCCACCAGCCCCCCGGCCGTCTCTGCGCTCTTCATCACCAGCCCGGTGATCGCGGATCCAATGCCTACTACCGCTGCCACAGCGCCTGCCATTGCTGCGCCAACGCCAATTGCCACCCCCTTCAACCCATCCAGGGCGCTGCCAAACTTCCCCGTTTCGTCTTTGGCGGCTACCTCTTTGGTTTTCAGGTCATCAACTTTCGTCCCTGTATCCGTCGATGCAGTCCCCATCTCTCTCAGTTGGGTTTCAGCCGTGTTGGCCTCATTCTGCATCCCGTTCATTTCTTCAGTGGCTTTGTTGATCTTGATCTGCAGCTCCTGGGCCGCCCGGCTATCTTCCCCCTGGGCCTCTGCTACACGCCGGTGTTCTTCGGTCAGCGCCTGGATCTTCTGCTTCTGTACATCCATCTTCTGGTTGAGCGTGGCGATCCGCTGATTCAAACCATCAGCCGAGTTTCCCCAATCGCCCAACGCTGAAGCGGATGCCCGGAATTCACTCTCCAGCACCCGCAATTCCCGGTTCATGTTGCTGATCCCGGTCTTGAAATCGGTTGTATCTATTCCAGCGCGCCCACTCAGATCAGGCATAAATCACCTTTCTTACTATCTACAACCATGTGCATTCATCAGCAAACAATGTCCGCTCGGGCTTCTTTACCTCGCCCTTTGTTCTCACCAACCGCCGTATGAACGGCAGTAAACTTTCAATATCCGTATTGTCAATCTCAAACAGAGACCATCCGAACGTCTTCACCAGGCTGATCTCCAGATCGATCAACCACTCCGCACCATCCCCTTCTTTATTCTCCCCTTCCCCATGCCCCCCGAATGGGGGGTGAAGGGAGGGGTCGGGGGTAGGTCCGGTAGAGCTTTCTTCCCCGGCTACATCGCCGGCTTCGTAGGGTTTAGCCCACTTGCCTTGTTCATAATGGTTGTCAACACTGACACCATATCGGTCACATCCGCCCCATTATCCAGATCTTCTACACTGAACTGGTTACCAAACACATCTATTACCAGGGCGGATAACAGGTCAATATCTTCTTCTGATAGGTCATTCAGATTGAGCCGCTTTACCAACCGGACCGCCATTTTCAGCAACCGCCACGGAACAAATGTCCGCGTGTAGGTTGCCTTTACCTCGTTGTCTTCAGCGTACAAGGTAATCGTCATCGGTGTACTGGATGCCATATTCATTTCCTTCATACTTCCCCTTCCCTAACCTGCTCCCTTCCCTTTAGGGGAGGGCTGGGGAGAGGTCAGGGAGGGGGTTAGGTCTTATTCCACAGACTAAGCCGTGGTGAAGTTGATCGCACCGTTCAGCGACTGACCGTAAATATCGGTCACGCTGTACACGATGATGTAAGGGGTTGCCCCGGTCAAACTGGCATTTGGATCCAGCGTAACCACCTTGCGGGCTGTGTCGATGCTCGGGTAACCGGTTGCCATCGCCACCGTCACACCATCCGACGCCTTGATCAAGAAAATGTTCAAAGTCGCCAGGCTGTTCAACGCATTGTTGAAGGTCAGCGTCTGGTTCGCACTCACCACAATACCTGTGGCTCCATCGGTTGGAGTGCTGGAAGACAGGCTCAAAGCGCTCGGGGCCGCCACAGACGGCACCTGCACCTGGCTGAACCAACTGGTTGCGCTGAAGTTGGTGGTCGAGGTATCGCCCACAATCCGCTTCACGCTCTCGGTCACAGAGCCCAGGTTCCAGGTATGCACCGGCTTGATCGCCGTGTAGGTCAATTCCATGGGTTTCGGATCCGGCGCATCTCCCAGGGTCGTTAGCTCCTCTTTCGGCATATCGAACTTGCCTTTGAGGTACTGGTAATAGCGGTAACTGCCATCGCTCTTCTTCGCCCGGAAACTCAGGGCGATGTATGGAGCAGTGCCGCCGTTATCCCACATCTGGCCCGAGGCCGCATTGAACACCCGCCCGGTGATTTTCGCCAGCATCGCCAGCGGGATCCCGGTCACCTTCATGTTGATCTTGGTTTCTCCCTCCGCTGTCATCACATCGTAGGGTTGATCGTCTGCATATTGGATTGCAAACGATGTACTCGGTTCCTGGCTCGCCTCAGCTGCTGGGGCAAAATACTCCGGAGTATCCGCTGTATAAGCAGCAGCGGTATCCACCGTCACCTCGGCAATGTACAGGCTGTCCAGGCCGATCTTGCTTTTATATTCGGCTGCATTAACAGTCAGTGCCATTCAAAACTCCTTCCCTTTCCCACCCGTTGGGGTGGGTAGGTTCTATTCAACATAAATGAATTCCAGCGCCAGGCCATAATGCCGGGTCCCTGGGTTATACGGTAACTCACGCTGCGGACCGCGCATAAAGCCAGCCGCCACCATCGCCGCCGTCACATCTGGCAGCCCAACCAAACCGGCCCGGCTGTAAATGCTCACCTGCACCCGGTAACTGCGAATTGTTTCTGCATTGTCCGCGTGCTGCTCGGGCGGGCTGGAAACCAGCAGGTACACAATGTACGTATCCGGGCGCTCCACTTCGCTGGCCACAATCAACACATTTGCCGCCACCGGAATGGTCAGCCCGATCGCTGCCAGTGCCGCTGCTACTCGTTCCCAGATCGTCATGGTGTGAACATCTCCTGCATCAGAACTTCCTTCATCGCCCGCATCGCTGCGCTCTTGCTGGTATCGATCGCCGGTCGGATGAACGGCTGCGCCGCCATGCTGCTATTTCCATACTCCACGCTGTTGGCATACCGGGCCGTTTCATCATCCGTGTAATCTCGATCATGGATGATTCCAATCTCGACATAGATGTAATTGCCTTCCTGCACCGGTCCCTTGATCTTGATATGCTCTTGCAGGTTACCGGTATCCACCGGCACCATCTCGATCATTTTGTCCTGGATCACTCTTGCCCCTTCCATCAGGGCCCGGCTCGCCGCCGCGTCAACATCCATACCGGCTCGAGCCAGGTTCTCCAGGTATTCATCCAGACCTTTCAGTGTCAGCGTGGTTTTCGTCGCCATTAGCCGCTCCGCATCCGTCGGACCTTCAGCTCCATCAGCTCACCTCGTTGGCGGATGTCATCGATCGAGATGATCTCGAATCGCACACCGTTCAACAGCACCGCGCAAGTCGTGTCCAGGTCCTCCTGGTAGCGGATGGTTACCGTCGCCGGTTGCTCAGCCCCGGCGCTATCTGCCGCCCAGACCTCACTCCCATGTGCGTTTTCCCACTTGGCGTACACACTGCCGATCGTTTCCCAATCCGGCACCTGAAAACCGCCTGATCCAGTTGTAATCGCCCGCTGTTGCAGGCTGATCAGCGTCCTCAGCTCACCCGGATTGAAAGTCTTGCCGTTCAGGTTCATTTGACCTCGGGTGGAATCAGGTAAGCCCGGTACCATTTGCTGCTCAAATTGGTGGCTGAGCTTTGATAGATGTAACCATCCTCGCTGATCACAGCCTCAAACAGGGTGTGTTGATCGCCCGTCGCACCCACCACCCCGGTCACAGTGGAAACCGTTGTACCGGCTACCACATTCGGGATCTCGATATAACCGGAGCCGTCCAGACCTTCGAAGGTCACATAACGCAGCGCCAGGCTTTCCAGTTGAACCAGGGAGGAAGCAAGCCCGAAGTTCAGGCTGCTCATATTGCCAACCATGCCGGGATTCTCATACCACATCACCAGCAGCATCCGGGCCGCACCCTTCGCAACCTGTGAAATCGGGCTATCCACGGTCCAATCTCGCCCGGTTGCCTGTTGAATATAGGCATCAACCTGTGGCAGTAATGCCAGCATGTTTGGATCTGTGTTCTCGCATCGGAGAACAGTCGCCGCTTCAATCGCATTCAATATATTCGCCACAGGTTACCTCTGTTATTCCGAACTCTTTTTCTTCGCTTCTTCCTTCACCGGCTCAACCAGCCCGGCCCGGATCAAATCCTTCGCGCCTTCCTTGATCTCAACAACTTCACCTTCGCTGTAGATCTTGGGTGAACCTTTTTCAAAATTAGCGAAAGACTTCAACACTTTACAACGCATACCAACCTCCTGGATCGCTGCCGGGGTGTTGAACCCCGGCAGCGTTATTTCATCAGGTTACTAGGCGTGCATTGCCAGGTAGCCGATGGCGCCCGCCTGCAAGGTCTTGAAGACCGTGCGGAAGTACATCCACAGCTTGACCTGGCCGGTGCCGGCAGCCGAGTAGGGATCACGCAGCATGGTGAAGCCGGGGGCTTCGCGCCAGCCAACGTAATTCCAGTTGCCGAAATAGGCAACTTTGGCAGTGGCAGCAATGGCAGCAGCCTTGTTCGAGAACAAAGCCGGATGGCCGAGCAGGGACCGCCCGTTACCAGGTGCACCGTCGTTGCCATCGCTATACAACCGGGCACTGCCGGTGATGGCTTTGATGGCTGAATAGGTGGTGGCACGGGTGACCCAGGCCACGGACCCGGAATCATCCAGGTAATCGGCCACGGTATCGTTCAGGGCAACAGCATCCGGCTCACCAGCTGCAATTGCAGTGGCAGAGGCCGTGGTGGCGAAGAGCGTTCCACCGCTGCCGACTTCGGTCAACAGCAGGCTGTTCAGGGTCTTGGCCTGGCCGCGGGCAACCCAGTCCATCAGGAAGTTCATCAGGCTGGCATCTTCGTCCTCGAGCAGCTCGAGCGACAGGTTGATGTACTTGGAGTACTTCACCAGGGTCATGGCTGCCTGGCTGAGGGCTGGCGCATCCAGGTCGAAGGAGGCAGCTTCATTGGTGGAAATGAATTCACCATCAGCCTCATTGTCCAACGGCACATTGACCGTGGTGCCTTTGCCGGGGATCCGGCGCACGCCCAACTTGACGGGCAGGCTCATTTCAGAGCGCCGGGCAATCACGCCGTTGTACATGCCGGTTGGGTCCACATAACCGCCATCCGCAGCGGTACCGACATTCATGTCGGTGGCGTTGGAGGCGTTCGTGAACACAATCTCGTTGCCTTGCATCCACGGCCGAACAGCGCCGGTGTCGCCAAACTTCAGGTAGGACCGGAGGGAGCCAGCGAAGGTGTCGCCGCGGCCGTTTTGCAAAACAACTGGCGCACCCGCCGGGGTAAATTGACCAGGACGGCCTTCGGAGGCGTCCCGCATCGATAAGTACAGATCGTTGGCCGCTTTGGCCTTGATCTTGGCTTCATCCAGGGAGGCTTTGAGGGCCATCGCCTGATCAGTTTCGCCAGCCGTGAAATGGCTGTCGATTTTAGCCGCAACCGCCTGCACGTTGGCGTCGGCGCTTTGGGCTGCATCAAAATACGGTTTCAGATTCAGACTCATTTTCTTTTCCTCACTTCAAAATATTTACTTCATCTCGCAGCGCCCGCGCCTGTGCGGCAATTTGCGATTGCTCGATGGTATTAACCGGTTCGTCTATCAGGTTCAACAGAGCAACCGGAACATTCACCAGGTTTCTCACCATGTTTCCAACGTTCGAACTTGGAACGCCGCCCGTGATCGTTTCATCTGCAAAGCCGAATTTCACGGCTTCACTGGCATTCATCCAGGTTGAATCGCTCATCATCTTTTCAATGCGCGTCCTGGTCAACCCGGTCCGGGCCTCGTAAGCATCCACCAGGCTGCCTTTGACAGATTTCAACGCATCCAACAGGCTTTGCATCGTTGCAATGTCCAGATCAGCCAGGAAAATGGTGACCGATGGATCGTGGATCATAAAGAAGGCAGTGTCCTGCATCTTGATCCGATCAGCAGCCAGCGCCACAACGGTTGCCGCGCTTGCGCATACTCCGTCAATCCTGGCCGTTATCTTCCCGGAATATTCCGTTAGCATCGCCCGGATCGCACTAGCCGCAATCACGTCCCCGCCCACGCTGTTGATTCGCAACGTCACCGGAGCCCCGGCCAACTTATCCAGTTCATCCTTGAACAGTTTTGGCGTTACGTCATCATCCAACCAACTGTATTCAGAGATCATCCCATACAGTTCGATCTCTGCCTCTTGGGTTGGCCCGGCCGCATTGCGGATTTTCCAAAACGGTTCGTGCGGCTGCATGGTCCCTTCACAACATCGAATCGGTTTATTCGCCATTTCCACCTCCGATCTGCGCGATGTTTGACGCCATGTAGTAAGCATCACCGTCAGGGTATGGGCTCATATCGTCCAATGATCGCGCTTCATTGGGGGTCATCTGCCCGGATTCAATCAGCGTTCGCTTATAATCGGCCCGTGTTTTGCTATCGGTCCTGAGAAGCGCATCGCGGATGAACTTCAAATAGGTGAAACCTTGCTCACGCTCAGCGATCCATTTCAACCGCCCGGCCTGCTCGAGTTGCACCAGGTGCGGATCCAGGGTGGTGGTGAGATAATCCAAATTCTGTTGCTCATTGGATTGGTAGGACTGTTTCCCTGAATTGAGCTTATACAACGGCACGCCAAAGAAATTGGCAATATCCGTATCGGTAGCCTGGGTGCTTTCCAGGAACTGCATGTCGATCGGCTTCATCGTTACCGGCTCAAACTTGGTGATTTTGTTATCAAACACCGCCAGGTTGTAAGCATTTTCGCTGCCGCCCATCACCGAAGCGTACTGCTCCTTGATTTTGTCTCGGGCTGCCTTGTCAACGTCACCATTCACCCATAACAGCCCGGATGGGTTCAATCCGTTCTTGTAGAACTTGCCCATCGTTTCATGTGCCCCCAACTGCCGGCCAATGGATTCACGGGCATAGGTGATGACTGACCGCCCCAGGTACCCGGTTTGATCCGGGTTGATCAGCGTGTGCATCACTTCAACCATCGGCAGGTACCGGGTTACGCCTGAAATCTCGGTCTTATACCAAAGGTTCTCGTACTTATCGAAAACCGGTTCGGTCTTATTGGCTGGCAGAATCAACAATTGCCGCGGCCAGCCCGGTGGCTGCCAGACATACGCATTGCCCCAGTACAGCAGCCATTGCATCAGCGCCTTCTTGAACAGGAACGGTGTCCACTGGTACCGGTTTGGGCTGATCTCCAATAGGTAAGCCAGGTTCCGTAAAACCGGGTCTGGTTCCACCTGGTTGATCTGGTTCGAGCGCCGGTTGAAAACCTTCAGCGGCATCTTCGCAACATCGTTGCTGATAATATCCCCGCAACGGTACGCACTGGCCACTGTCCGGGATGTTTCCGGGGTTACTGTCTGCCCTGAGCTGGTGCTTTCACCGCCCAGGTAGTCAATCAACCACTGAGGCGGGCTGGTAAGGCTCACATCATTCTTGATTCTGGATAAATTCAACAACCGATTGATAATCACTTCTTACCCTCCATCCCCAGCACCACGCCCAGGATGATCAACAAAACGCCACTGATCGCAAACCCAGCAATCGGATGCAACAGGAACGCCGCATACCCCAGCCCTACTGCCCCCGCCAAAATCAGCAAATCAGAAACAACTTCGCGCACTATTTTCATCACATACCCCAGTCCTCGCTTAGAATCGCAGCGCTCATATCAATCTTGCCGGCATAATTTACCGCCCGGCACATCCCCGTCACCCAGGCAGCACTCAGGTCAATCCGTTTTGTCCGCACCACACTCTTGCCCTTATGTTCCTTCACATACTTGATCAACCCGCTGCCGTTCGTCGCAATCGACGTATTCCCAAAGCACCACCGGGCCACCGGGTTCGATACATGCGTTAACTTGCCCTGCTTCATCAGCACCTCAGTTTGGTTCATCGGCGCCGTCAGGTTCACAAACGTTTGTGGGATCGTCACCACGTTCAGCCCCGCCTTCGTCAGCTCCTGCAGCAGCATTGTCGCAAACGCCGGGTCCGCCACTACTTCCACAATGTTGTACAGCTTGCTCAGTTCGATAATCCGGTCATAAATCCGGGTGTAATCAATCACGTTCCCCTCAGTCGGGGTCACCCATCCACCTGCCGCCCACTTATCGTAGGGCACATGGTCCTTA
Organism: Anaerolineaceae bacterium; assembly: GCA_041741455.1. Classification (GTDB taxonomy): domain Bacteria; phylum Chloroflexota; class Anaerolineae; order Anaerolineales; family Anaerolineaceae; genus CALESS01. The sequence goes on from JBGSJZ010000099.1 coordinate 16,555, forward strand.
TCGATCCGCTCCTGCATGTTCTCAGCCGGGATCCACGCATCCCACATCACCCGCCAATCGTATTGCGTCCCCTGTGGCGGGAAGATCGGCGAGATCGCACTCAAATCCGTCGTGGTGGATAAGTCCAGGCCCAGGTAACAATCCCGCCCCGCCTGCTCAATCGGGCTCCAATCGCCAATCGTCTTATCAAACAGATCGATCGGCAGCCAGGTGGTCAGTTTGCTGGTAATCCACTGATTCAAGTCCAGCCACCGGAACAGCCGCTCATTGGCTGGCTTATTCTTTGCCGTCAGCGCCGCATCCCGCATTGATTCAATAGACTTCACCGGCCCCAGGCTCGGGTTCGCCTTGAACCAATTCTCCTCGTTGTAGATATCATCGCCTTCATAATTGAAGATCGCCACATACCACGTCGGGTCAATGATCTCCCCGGCCAGTATCTTGCTCGCATACTCGTGGATCTCCCAACCAATCGACACCCGGTCAGGGTCCTCTCCCGCCGTGGTGATCACCCACCAAATTGGTTGGCGCCGCGTGGATCCAGCCTCGAACGTCATCACATCCCACATATTTCGGTTAGGCTGAGCGTGCAGCTCATCGAAGATGCAGGCGCTCGTTTTGAATCCATGTTTTCGGAAAGCGTCGGCACTCAAAACCTTATAGACAGATTTCGACACCGTATCCGTGATGATCTTCTTCGAGTCCGTCACCCGCGCCCGTTTCTCCAGGGCTGGCACCAGCGAGATCATATCCCTGGCCACCTCATAAACGATTCCAGCCTGATTGCGGTCCACCGCGCAACCGTAAATCTCTCCCTTCATTTCACTATCAGCAAACAGGTGATACAGCGCAGCACCCGCCGCAATTTCCGACTTTCCATTCTTCTTCGGGATCTCCAGGTACACGAATTTATACTGGCGTGTCCCATCCTCTTTCAGCGTGCCGTACACATCCCGGATGATTTGCTTCTCCCAGGGCAGCAGCACAAATGGTTGATTGTAGAACTGGCCATCCGTATGGCGCAGGCTCTCAAAGAACTTCACCGCCCGGTTGGCGCGTGCTTCGTCAAACATCGGCAGGATCTCCCCAGCCATGAATGCAAGCAGCACCAATAGAATCAACCAACGTCTTATTTGCCATGTCCGATCGCATCATTCGCTTCGTTCAACAGCATCTCCAGCTCATCCGGTGGCTCCGGCTCTTCCTTCTTCGCAGGCGCAACACCCGCACGAGCTCGTGGTGTCATATACAGGCTCTGGCGCAACTGCAACAGCAGCGACCGCTTGCGGTCCGCCCGGCCATCCAGCTTCACAATCGCATCGAAGGCGTTCACAACTTTCAACGCCATCGCAACCGCAGCCTCATTCTCATCCGTCGCGGCATACTCACCATGCTTCTTAGCCAGCGTCATCCATACCGCGTAAGCCACACTCCGCATCTTATCTATCTCAGTGATCTGCTCGATCAACATGCAGTAGTCAACCAGCAGGTCCATATCCAGCCGGGTCACAATCTCCCCATCGATCTCGCCATAGGTGCGCATCAACCGTCGCCAGGTCGCCTCAGCAACCAGGTGGCCAGTCAACCGGGCCGGTGCGCCCATCGGCAGGCTACGCTCAGGTCGCAGCGCCGCCTCGCGTGATTCGCGTTGGCTTTTTTCGGCCTCGGTCTCATGCCTGGTGATCAGGGCTTTGGGCTTTGGGGCTGGCATAATTACGAATTCTCCACATTGGGAAATTTTTTCTCACGGCTAGCCACCTGCGCTCGACACCCTCCGGATGGAAACTTTCCGAGGGCCCCTCCCTGTGCCTTATCTTCTTTTCGTTTCTTGTGACACGTACCGCAGAGGGATCTCTTTGGGCTACTGAGAAATATTTCTTTATCTCCACGGTGAGGGATGACGTGATGCACGTCCGTTGCTGCCGTGTAGATCCCCTGCTCGAGGCAGTCTTCACACCACGGTTGTGCTGCCAGTTGACGTTTGCGCACGGCCTGCCACTTGCGATCATACAGACGCTGCCGCTCAGGGTCGCGCTGATACTTGGTCTCAATCACTTGATGCTTCTCACATCGGCCATGCTCGACCAGCTCATTGCACCCTGGGTAACTGCATGGACGCAGCGCCGCTCTTGGCATCTACTTGATCTCCAGGCTGGCATACTGGATGCCATTGACACTGACTGCAACCCACTCACTATCACCAACCTGGGCCCACACTGTTGGCCCGCTGACCTTACTCACAGGGATCACATCACCCTTGCTCACTTTGCGTACTCTCGGATAGCCTGTGCCTGGGCCGCTTCTGACGTTCAACGTGTCCACCAGCACAGTCAACTTCGGTATAGCTACTTCTGGAAGTGGTTCAGGGACCGGGGGATTGGCCCAGTCATAGAGACGGATCACCTCCCAGATGTTGGGTAAGTTTTTACGCGTGTTCTCCCAGACCCAGAAGTTAGCCCCCTCACAACTGGATTGCGCTTTGACCATGAACGCCTTCACTTCATCCGGTGTCGGAGCCCAGCCATACTCTATAAATGCAGCGCCAGTTGGGACGATTGGCCGCTGAGGGAACGCAGGGTTGGCATACTCACTTAAACATCGCTCGAGCTGATAACTTGGGTTATGCGCCTGCAACCAGTACACCTGGGGCAGGTTGATATCCATCCTTTGGAGAAACTCTTTGAACGGGAAATCCGGGTGATAGGACGGCCAGCGATAGGTGCTCAATCCCAATGGCACACTGGTATTGGCTTTCAGCGTGTTCATGTAGCTGACCGCCTGGGCTGGTTTCCCCTTCATTTCCTTCTCTGCATTGACCACAAATCCGGTGACGCCCGTTTCTTTGATCCGCCTGGCAGCCGTGATCGCTTCCAGGCTGGGGTATGCGCCATAGATGTACTGCCAGCCCCACACTTCAATCCCGGCTTCCTGCAGGGCAGCGGTCAATAGGATGGCCGCAGTACCATTGAAATCATGTGTACCATCTGCAATCTTCACCAGGATGTGAGACAATCCGGCCTCTTTGGCCAGGCTGACGATCTTACCGATATCGCCGCCCTCGGTATTCCAGATGTTCCAGATGTACTGCCCTTTTCCGTGGATCATGTCAATTCCCTATTAGACGTGTCACTAGGTCGATCAATACAGCACTGCCGGCTATGCCACCAGCCCAACTGATGATGTTCATTTTGGTTTTTATGCTGCTGTTGTTATCTTCCAGGGTATCCACCCGGCCCTGCAAGGTTTTATTTTCCGTCTTCAACGCTTCAATCTCGGCCTTCATCCCATCAACTCTGGCCTGGATGATCGGCTGACAGGCAGCCTCACGGTGTTCCATACTCCGCATCCTTTCTTCGAATGCGCGAAACAGATTTTCCATGCGGTCGAACCCCTTTTCCATTGCGATGCCGAGATTAGTGATTTGCTGTTGGAGGCTCAACCCGTTACCTCCAGAGACAACAGGATCGCCCGCTGCCATTACCCGTAACTCCGGATATCATGTTCATCCAGTTCGGTAATCACAACCGCTTTCGGACGCTCGAGCGCTACCCCCGCAATGTACCCGCCAATTGTCAATGCAATTGCGATTAGTTGCTCAGGTAGCAAACCAAATGGAATAATGATATGAAACGCATCCAGAACCATAACGATCAAACCAACCGCAGCCGCCCAGAATTTACGGCTGAGCAGGACCCCCCGCCACCCGCCCGGACCCGGATCGACCGCCACACCGATGATGTAACTGACGATGATGATCGCAAACCCGGCCGCCTGATCTACGTCCAGGTTGAATGCCGGCGAGATGGCCGCGACCAAAATAACGATCAGGCTTAAAACAGCCGCCCAAAACTTTCGACTTGTCAACAATTCTTTCATCGTAACCTCCGAGAATCAAAAACCGCCCGGCAACCCTCCTCCAAATCTAGAGAAGTGATTGCCGGGCGGTAAACTCCGACGTGGCACACCGTGCCCCCGCTATTTGATTAGATTCAGTATAGCAAAGTTTTTCTATTTCTTCAAGTGTGGATTACGGGAATTCTGCCATAATTCTCACAAATCCGCCTTTTCTGCTGGCTCCAATGGTGGCATGACATGCCAGGTAATAAATTTTCCCGGCTGCCAATCCAATTACCAGTGGAGTGATGACATTATTCCCATTGACGGACAGACTTCCGCTCAAACAGCTGCTGGACAAATCCGCCAGGGTTTCATCGTATATTTTCACGGTTGGATCAACCGGAGGTGCCGAAAACGGGAAAGTGTAGCAGCGCCGTTCTTCGGTTACTCCCTGTGTAATCGGGCTTTCAGTTGCTTCTCGATCGGATGGCATAATTACTCCTCAAATGTTAGTTCATCGGACAAGGCTATTAACTCGAGCACGTCACTGAACAGGCTCAAGGTCAGTGAGTCGGATCTATCGCGGAAGGTCAGGATATCCTCTGGCAGGCTGATGCTCAGGTCATCGGTTCTTGAGATAAACGTCAGCGGAATCGGCACGATTGTTTGTGCCCAACCACTGGCCACCAGGCTTACATCGCCCAGGGTAACATTCAGACTGCCATCGACCCCATAACTAACCGTGGCAGTCGCTGTGATCGTCAGTCCATCCAGTGGGATGCTGGCTGTCCCCGCAACCTCAACGGTTCCAGTACTGCCGGCTGTTAGTCCTTCCAGGTTGGAGCTAAAAACTCCATGGATTTCCACGATACCGGCCGCATTCAACCCTGCCGATTCCATGGAGATCGAGGCTTCTCCAGTAATTGGAGTAAATCCAACGTTCCCCTCAGCACTCAACCCCAGTTCAGCTAGGTTGATTCCTGCCGCCCCTACAATCTCGACCGTTCCCGCCCCTGAAACCGTCAGAGCTCCCAGGGTGATTGCCGCCTCACCGCTGATCGGTGTAAAGCCAACAACCCCTTCTGCACTCATGCTCAGCGGATCCAGGCTCAGGCTGGCAGCTCCGCCAATTTCAACAGTCCCGACCGCACTGGCAATCAGCTCACCCAGGGCGACCGCGGCAGCCCCTATGATATCGACTGTTCCTGCCGCTGAAAGGCCTGCATTGTCCAGTGGAATGCTGGCCGCCCCGTTGATTTCGACCGTTCCGGTCCCCTGGCTGCTCAAAGCCTCCAGGCTTATGTCAGCTGAACCGCTGACCTCCGTGCTGCCAACTGTGCCGGCTGCTGTCAAGCCCAGGTCTTCCAGGCTGATTCCAGCCGCGCCTGCTACCTCGACTGCTCCAGCTGCATTACAAACCAAACTATCCAACGGAATAGCCGCAGCTCCGGAAACATCTACAGTGCCAGAGGCTGAGCTGGTCAAAGCGTCCAGGGTGATGCTAGCAGCCCCGGCAACATCCACTGTTCCGGCTGCCGAACTTGTCAGAGCATCCAGTGTGATGCTGACTGTTCCATTGATCCCGCTGCTTCCCCCTGGCTTGAACGACGCAATAACTGCCCCCCAAGTTGCACTTGCGCCAATTGTCCAGGTGGCTGCTTCACTCGCCGCCGTCGTCTGGATCTCATAAACAAACGACAGCGGCATATTGCTCGAGCCGCCCTGGTTTTCATAAATCAACGTGCCGTTTGTCTCTGTGATACTTGTGTCTGTGGTGCCGTGCGTCATCACACCGATCCACAAACTGTTATTCTCAGTCGGGGTGATTGATAAAGAATTGACCGACGTTCCAGACTGCGTATCGCCGTTGGTCAAATCATCCGGACTACTGGCGTTCCCACTGAATTCAGCAATCGCAAAAGTGAAATCAGCCGATGAGCCGTCCGGGTTGACTGTGATGGTGAATGTCCCAGATGCCGTTCCTACGATAGCCCGGTAGATGCCGACGTATGAACCGCCCCCGAGATCTTGTTTCTTCCTCAGCGAATAGGTGTTCCCCTGGTTGTCTGTGACGGCTGACGTGCCCAGGTCTCCATTGTAGGATGCCACAGCCACCGCTATCAAGTTTCCAACGCTGGGGGTAGCATCGAAGGATAGATTCGCACTATCCGAACCGGTTACAATCGAACCTTTGGATTGCACCAGGCTGTAACCGCTGGACGGGGTGGCCACTGTACCGGCTGAGCTGCACGTTAAAGCATCCAGGCTGATTGAGGCGGATCCCTGTACGTCAACCGTTCCCGCCCCACTTCCTGTCATGGCCTCCAGGCTAATCCCGGCTGCCCCGTTAATGTCCACTGTCCCGGCTGCGCTCGAGCTCAGATCGTCAAGGGTGATCGCCGCCGCCCCGCTGATTTCAGACGCACTGGCCACTGTACCAGCTGCGCTCAGCGTGGCAGCATCCAGCGTGATTGCCACCTCACCGGAAATGGGAGCCGTGTAATCTACAACCACCCGCACATAATCCAGGTACATCGTGTACCCGGTTACGCCAGATCCACGCTGTGCCCCGACCTGCACTTCGAACGTGCCATCCAGAAGATCGGCCCGCGACCAGGTTGCGGTCACTCCGTAGCTGGTATCTTTATTGCTAGTCGGTTCAGACGTATCGGTGTGTTCTGATCCCTTCAGAACGTTCGAAACGAGCGCCGCCAGTCGGAAGGTTGCAGAACTGGCCGTGGTTGAGACATACCACTGCGCTTCAATGGTGACTGAATTTATGATCGAATCAGCCGGGATCAGACTGTCAAAGCTAAAGTTGCCATACTCGACTGATTCGGTCGAGTTGACACTTGGCGCTGTAGACGCGTACGAACCGTCATCGGCATAGCCGTATGATTCGTTCGAGTCCCACCCGCCGTTATTGGCAGATGGGTATCTCGTTACCGAGGCCATCGATTAGGCGTTGCCGTCCGTGAGCGTGAAGCTGGTGATCGTCACTACCTGGCCACTGGCGATGCTGGTATTATCCAGTGTCATGTCACCACCGCCGCCGGTAGCCGTCACTGTGCCCTGCGCGTGGCAGTTGGTACCGGCTGCATCATAGATCCGGTAATACCCAGCCGTTCCGGCTGCGTTGGCGGACGCATCGCTCCAGGTGCCGGATTTTGCCTTACTGCCGCCAGAAGCCGCAGCCAGCCAGTCAGACGGTAGGGTCATTTCTGCCAGCAGGGTGCCGGTGGCCGCATCACTGCAGGCCGTTGGTTTGGTACCCGAGTAGATCCGCAAAAGAGGCGCGGTGCTGATGGCCGTCTCAATTGCATCCAGACGGGCGTTACGTACCGTTGTTGATAGGTTTACAGCCATTTGTTACTCCTCATAAAAGAATCAAAAACCGCCCGGCAACCCTCCTCCAAATCTAGAGAAATGATTGCCGGGCGGTAAACTCCGACGTGGCACACCGTGCCCCCGCTATTTGATTATTTATATTATACCCACTTACTCACGTTTTTCAACACATTTTTCCCGCTCTTTCAGAAAGAAAGCCGTCAACATCGCCTTCTTCAGTTCCTTCTGGTTCGTCTCCCAGTAGAACTCAGTGCCGCATTCCTTGCAGAATACCTTAAGCAATGGCACCGCCCCACTGCCGTAGGTGAAGAACCGCACCCCGTTGATCACCTGGATCCAGCCCAGGGTTGCCCCACATTTACACTTCACTTCTTCCAAATCAGCCTCGTCATTGTCATCAACCGTGTCCAGGTCCAGAATACCAAACTACTATCCACCCGCAATTCAGGCGTAATCATTCAGTGCCACTGCCTGGATCCCCTCTTTGATCTCCGCAACCGTCGGGATGTTGCTAAACCGCCGGGTTTCGATCAACCGATCCACTGCCTTCCGTAACAACGCCGGGGGAGTTTGCCGGAAAGCCTCAAAATACACATTGAACTGGTTAGGATCTGGCACTTTCCCCAACGCATACCAGAACTTCATCAGCGCCTCCGCCGTTTGAGCCTTCTCAGCCCGCTCAACTTCCCGGTGCAACGGCATAACCGCAGCGGACCACTCTTCTACCGTCTTATACCCGAGTTTTAGCATCAAATCCCGCGCACTGAAGGCCACCAGGTTCGGATCATTCTTCCAGGCATCCACATCCATGAAACCAAAGCTCACCAGCACTAATTCAGTCATGTCAGTCATTGTTCCAGCCTTCGCAGCAAATCTGCAATAATCGCATCATTCTTCTCCTTCAACGGCGACGCTACCCCCGGACTGCCATCCCCTTTGGGGACTGCCGCCCGCAACCCAACCGGCCCATCCACTTTCCAGCGTTTCAAAATCGCCGCCACATATGCTAAATTGCGCTTATTGTGCGTAATCGCTTCTCTCACCGCCATTTCAAACCACTCCGGTGGATAATCCCTCTCAAATTCCTGCAACTGATCTCCAATCATTGGAGTTAATGGTCCTATTTCCCGCTCGTAGATAGCAAATATCACCGGCCTGGTCAAAGCAGCAGCGGCCGTAGGTTTTGGCGCGCCTTCTGCTTCAACCTCACCATTAACATTATCGTCAGCATCATCATTAACATCACCCTCATCATCGTTGCTAGGTAGTGCACTAGGTAGTTGGCTAGGTAGTGCACTACCTACATTCCTGCTAATTTCTCCCTCTCGATTTTCCCAATTCAAGGTAAATATCTTGTTACCTTTTCCGTGATACCGGGCATGATCAATCCAACCATCCGGCGCCGGATAGTCTGACACTCCCAACCATTCCGCGTTCGCCTGGTATTTATGCCAGTTGACTAATTGAATGTATGTCCGACCATCCACCTGGTACCGCAATATGTTTCCAATGGATTCTAATCTTTTTAGATCGGTCTCAATCTCAGATAACGGAATATCATCATAAGGCCATACAGCTGATCGAATGTAAGCCGCCTGTCCTGGCATCCGACCCTGATCATCGGCTACCAAAATCAGCCCAACCCACAAATCACGCTGCCGATAAGTCAAACATGAAAATGTTTCACTTACACGAATTCTTGGATCCACTGTTCGTCTCTTGGTCATCTTGCACCTTTTTTTGAATTACAGGATCTGCATAAAATCTGCAAATTATTCAATTCGTTCGTTCCGCCTTTCGCAAGAGGAACGATGTGGTCAATAGTTAAATTCTTTTCAGCGCCGCATTGTCTGCATTTGTGCTCATCACGGGCAAATACTTCGCGAGTTCGCTTGATGCGAATTGCAACCCAGGCAACTCTCCAAAACAATGGATCAAAGTGCCAATTCAATGGATTTTTGATAATTTCTTCCATCCGCTTTCGCCAATCAGAATCTAATAGCATTCCCCATTCAGGGTCATCTAGAATTTGATAATTAAGCTTTATCCATCGTCTTGGTCCTGCCATCAGCTCTCACCTTTTACCCATTTCATGTTTTCCTGACACACAGCGCAACTTCTGATATGCGAGCTCATTTTCAGCTTAATCTCCTCGATGGCCGCCCCGTCCAACTCCTCGGCCGGCCGCCGGCTAATCTCTTCCAACTTCTTGCGCAGCGCATAATACTCACGGCACATCAGAACATCCTCTCCTGCAACCCGGACGGCTTGACCTTCTTCCCCTTGTACCACCTCTGGTACATCGAAGTTCGTTTCTCCACCAACCGGTCAATTCTCGACTGGTTATCAGCCATGTACAGCTCAAACTCAGTGTCAGTCTGAGCATAAAAATAACCGCCGTTCACCAGGTCCGCCACAATGATCTCCACCGGGATTTCCTCCCCGTGTTTATTCTGTCCATTCTGCAGGAGCGATATTGCCTCTCGGATCTGTCGATCGGTGGTTGGTGTATATTTCCCAAAGATGGCCATCGACAAATCTTCCTTGCTGATCGCCTTCTCAGCTCCTACCGCCCACGCCAGCTTCACCTTGATCTGCATCTGCAAATCATCCGGTAGATTAGGTTTACCGCCCATCTTTATCCTCCTTGCCGCATACCAGAAGAATAATTCCAAAAATCACCAGAACTACCCCAATCGCCGCAGGAATTGCCAGCAAATCAACTGGCGTCATTCATACTCCTGTGGTTCTGGTTGGATCGGTTCGATCACGATTTCCAAAACGTGCCCACAAAATGGACAATACTTCATTCCGTTCTCAATTGGATCGCTGCTAACATCTATAAAATGCCATAGCTCATCCGAGCAAGACGGCTTCCAGAGATTCTCGCCTTCGTCCTCTAATTTCCATTTGCAGGTCCCTGCTGTCTCACGCAGTCGGGCGAGTTCTGCTTCAAGCTCTTTCCTCAATTCGTGAGGCGTTTTTCCGGATTTTTTCTGAATTGTCATTATGAAATCTTTGGTTTCCAGCTTAAAACCGAGCAATACCTCAACGTAATTTTTCCCGCCGGCCGCAGCAAACCAATCTGCCATTTCAAGAGCAAATAATGCAAAGATTGGATGTTCAACAAACAGTTTTTTTATTTCATCTGGACTGTCGTTATCTTTGAGTATGGTGCTAATTATTTCGCCAGCAGCTCCATCAATAATCGTTCGTAAGATACTTCCTTCAATCTTGAGCTGCGCAATTTCTGATTTCAGAACGTCAATTCCTGGCGCTGTTTCAGACAGTGCTCTCATACCTCCACCTCTCTCCGCACCAACCGCCCGCATTCCCGCCACTTGCGTTTCATCGCATCCCAGCCCAGCACCCGCTCTGCCGGCGACAACCCTGCCTGCGTCTCCAGATAATCCTGGATCATCTCGCCCAGCACACCCAGAGCAAACGTATCCAGGTGGATGTCCTCCACCGTCACCACGAACTTCCCAGCATTCCACGCCTCAATCGCCTCCTGGCACACATGCCGCCGGATGTCATCATTCGTATCCCCATCCTCCGGGCTATTCCATGGAACTTTCGCCTGGCCATACGTTTTCGTGTGTGTACTGCAACCAACACAGATGATGTGCGCCTCAAATCGTTCAGACCCACCGGTCTCAACTGGGTACGGCACCTTCCCGCATTTCGGGCACGGCTTGATCTCCATCTCCACGTTGTAAAAACTCAGCGGCCCACTCACTTGAACATCCCCCAGATGGACCCTGTACCCAGGTACCCCGCCAGAAGCACCAGCAAAAATGCCACAAACACACCACCCAGCACAATCATCCACAGCACCAATCCGCTGTGCTGCTGATCGTCATAAACAACCTTCCGCTTCTCTGCCGGCCGGTCTTCAAACGAATATTCGATCTTATCTTCAGGCGTCATTTGAGACATTAGATTACTCCTCCCAACCACTTCACCAGCTCAACCAGCCCCCAAACAATCAACCCAATCAACCCAACCGGCAAAACCAGCGATAGCATATACATCAGCATTGCCCCGGCCTTCATCTATTTCACCAGCAGCCCGGCCACCCAGAACAGCACCACCAGCGCCACAATCGCCGCCACAATCGCCTTCACACCTTCCCAGTCAACTTCGATCTTCATTTCTTGCCGCCTTCCATAATCACCGCACCCTGGTTGTAAAGCACATCCATTGCCAGGCGCTCTGCCTGGACCCAATCCAACACCTTGTTGATCAACCACCGTTCCAGCGGATTATCCCCAAACAATTGGATCGTACAGGTCAGGTCCGTCAACATCTTGGACCACTCCGCATAATCCTGTTTGATATCCACCCGGCCCAAAGGCTTGCGCAGTAGTACTACTAGTAGTACCACCCATAACGGACGGGATACAAATCGATGGATCGCATTCATTGGATCACCCCCGTCGGTTCCGCCGTCGGCAGGATGATTACCGGAACGATCAACAGGTCCGGCAGGCTGCGTACACCAATGCTCATCAAATACGTCGTGTAACTACTCAGTGCCCCGCTGATCCCCGCCGGCAGCACCTTCGAGCTCACAGACTGCCAACCATCCGTTTCTAGATCAGCCAGGAAATTAGCCATTGTGAGGGTATCAACCCGCGTCCCGTTGACATAGCTGGCGATATTCTTAATTGGATCTCCCGCCTTCGTCAGGCAGGCAAAAGCCCAGGCGTTCTCACCCGCCGGCCACGCCAGCATAAACAGGCTATCCTTCGCCATCACAAAGGTGCCTGGCATCCCGTTCACCACGGACCGCATCCCACTCAGCGTTGACTGGAATGAAATTCCAGAAATCGCACCACTCACCAGCATCGCCAAAGCTAAGATCAACAGCATCCACTTCTTCATCTCGATCCTCCAATGGAATAGAAAACCAAAATAGAAATTACACCAACCGCAATCAATGCAATCGATAACCAGAATAAACCGTTCAAAACCTTCGCTATCCGCTTCATGCGCCCTACCCTTCAACCTCTCCGGTGGATGCCCCGTGCTTGCGATCACTCTCACATCCACCGGATCATTCGAAACCGACCAGCCTGCCGCTTGCATACCGCTCTATCACTCCATCGTAGTCAGTGCACTAACTTCCTCTGGCTGACAAACACGCACAGGCTGGTCTGCTTTGTCCACCTGCCACTCTCTTGACTTGTAACCAGGTGGACCCTTGCCAACCCGCCGTCGGTTGGACTTGTCTCGCTAATTCCGGCTGTCAGCCGCCATCATCGATGGATGGGCATATGACTACTACCAATAAAGTTTTGCCAGCCTGCCGCTCCATAAAACGTATCTTGTGTGTCGGCTACCTTAGATTTTGTCTTCTTAGGCTGGCATATTTCGGCGGTCAAGATTTGAACTTGATCATGGCCATACGCACTACCTTCGCCACATTTCAGATCCCAGGCGTCCCTAGTACCTCCGCCGATATTCACTTTGTAAAGTACCGCAGCCAGGTTCCTTACCCTCTGGCCTATCTATTCACGGTAAGATGAAACTTCACGTCAGTTATAAAATTTGCTATAAAAGGGCCAGAAAGGCCTCGAACCTTCCTTATGGCAGTAGGAGGTCTGCCATCGCTCGCAACTCCAGCGACCCATTCGGGGGATGCCCGACCCCCGCCATTCTTTCTTCTACCGGGCGGAGATGGAGGGGATCCCCGCCCGGTGCTTAAGCCTGAGTGCACAGGCGTTCAGCCAACTACCTCCACCATCTCCGGTGGATACGTGTAAAACACCCACTGCTCTTCCCCCTCGCCAAACGTACTCAACTCCAACTCACTCGCCACCACCAGCGGATCCCGCAAATCATGCCGCACCAGCACCCGCACCTGGTCATTGATCAACTTCATCCCGGCCAGCACCCCATACCCGTTGGGCGCAAGTACCTTTTTCAGGCAATTTGCTTCAATCTCTTCCGGTCTAATTTTCTTGCCTTCCTCAGCACATCCGCCTGCCGGCTAAAAATCAAATTCTCACGCTTCAAACATTCCGGTTTCCGGCACGTCAACTGCCAGCTCACCCGAAAAATAAATGATTGCTTACACACTGGGCAGATTCCCGTTCTCATCGTCTCTCCATGTCCGCTGGATCTCCAACGTCGCCTCATAACTCTCATGGAACTTCGCCAGCGCCCGGTACAGCAGCAGATTCATCGCCTGGCTTCCCGCTTCCTCACGCAGCGCCCGGTCAAACAGCCCCCGACCTTCCCGGTTGGCCGTCAGCGCCTGGCTCACCATCTGCCGGAAGTTATACCCGCCGGCTTTCGGCTTTGTCATGCACCAGCTCCTCACTGATCTTCCGTACCCGTTGCTCATCCTGGTGGTGCATCTGCACCTGCCGGATGTAACTCCCGCCAAACATCGGCAGTCCACTCGCCGCAAAACAACCAAAAACCAACAGCGTATCGTTGATTCCAATCAGCACCGCCGCCCCGGCCAGCGTCACCGCCGTCCCAATCATCACTAGCAGCGCCGTGTTGATCCACTTGCCATAGGTAGAGCGTTCCAACCGTGCCACCAGCCAGTTATAGCCGCAGCCAAACCCGGCCAACATCAGCAGCACCGCTCCGATCCGCCATCCCATTTCCATCCCATTGCCTTCCATTTCTTGAAATCCCTCCAAAAATGACTATGCTGAATGTATGAAACGCTTACTTACTCACCTGGTCGATAATCTCAACCCGCCGTTCCGGGCTGCACAGGTAATAGCGCACAATCCCGGTCTTCTGATCCAGCTTTTCCTCATACCACTCCACCCCCACCAGCATCACCGCCTTGCGAAAGTCCCCCAACCGGTGGATCACCCGAGCGATCTTTGCCCGGCGCATCTCTTCCATCTCTCGAAAGCGGTAGACCTCGCGCACGGCCGGCGCCTGGTTGATCGGCTCACTCACGGCTACCATGCCTGGCTCCAACTCTTCTTCCCCGAGTTCCATGGGATTCAGGCTCAGCCCATCCATTTCGACTTCCGCAGCAGTTTGCTCTTCACTCATTGCGCATCTCCGTGATCGTTATTCCCATCGGTTGGTAAATTACCTTTGGAATCTTTGCGATGCAAAAACGCTTTTTTGGTGTTTTTCAACATCCTGCTCATACCAGGAATCACTCCCAATGGAATTACAATCCTCTGGACGTGAGTTGAAATATATTTTTTTGTGTCTAAAAAATCAGGTTCAATATTGAAAAAGTCTAAAAATAAATCATGCTCACAAAGAGTTGAAACTACATGATTGCTATACAAATTCGGGCCTACCTGGATGCTCCTACCGCTCTCCTTCAATTCCTTGATAGAGATTGGATATTTTGTATCTTTCTCTTTATCACTCATTGTCGTTCTCCGTGAAACATTTTCAATTTTTGTGTTTTGGGTTGTGAAACTATTCCGGTTTTATCTGCCGGCTCTGTGAAACAAAAACAGCCACTAACCCTCTACGGGTTGTGGCTGCTCTTCTGGTTTGCTGAATTGTGCTTCATACGTCTTACGAATAATAATCCGCAACAGCTCGCTCTTGGTTGTCGCCAACTCAATTGAAAGCCGATTGAGCATATCGATCGTTTCTTCGTCCAGGGTGAAAGTACCGGTGAATGCCATTTTTCCTCGCTCATGTCTTAGGGTTGCTTGCTACTTGTCAACTGTTGCTTACATTATAGCGAATATATACATATTGTCAATAGGCAATTTACAAATTGCAAGCCAATGATTACAAGTTCGTTTGCATAATGTAAGCCGGAGATGACATGGAGAGTTTTAGCGATTGGTTGGTTATCCAATTGAACGATAAAGGATGGTCACAAGCTGAATTGTCCCGCCAAGCAGGTGTATCCAGGGCGGCGATCAGTGCTGTCATTGTTGGTACTAGAAACCCTGGCAACGATCTTTGTGAGGCCATTGCTCGAGCACTAAAACTTCCCCCAGAAACTGTGTTCCGTGCTGCCGGCATCCTGCCAAAGAATCACCAGGTCAGCGAAAAACGAGAGCGCGCCCACTACGCCATTGATCGCGTCCTCGAGAAAGACCTCGATAGGCTCTATAAACTCATCGAAGCCTTCACCGAAGATGAACCCCCGCCAACGCCATCTTCACCAAAACCCACCAGTTACCCGAGCCGGAAAACCAAACCGGCTCGAAACGTCTTAAAAGACAAATAGAACAAAGAATCTATATTTAAAGGGGTTATCATGCCAAAAGAATTTCACACCAAGCTGGCCGGGGTAAGCAAATTGAATTCAGACGGCACCAGCCGCCAGGAATATATTCAGATGTTAGACCCAGAAGAGGGATTGGAACTTGTCCGGCAGCCAGAAAATTCGTATGACCCAAACGCAGTCGCCGTCTTCGATTCAACTGGAAATCAAATTGGCTATCTCAGCAGCCAGGTTGCAGCGGAGATCGCCCCGGAGATTGACCGGGGTATGTTTGTCGAATGTTATGTAGTGGAAATCACCGGGCAGGATCAAGATACCCAGGGCGTGAATGTTTTGATTAACGTAATGACATTAGAAGAAGCTGGGACAAAATATAAAACTTCATCGCCGGTCCCGGTTCGATCCAAAACTCACCCAATCGGTTCTACTCATAAGCCTTTTTCATCGTCCAGAATTCCTATTAGTTCAAAGGTTTCCAAACCTGCCAAACCCCGCAAGGTCAACCCAAACCCCAAAAGCCCAAAGAGCATCGTTATCCTGCTGATCCTCTGGTTAACCCTGGGCTACCTGGGTGGCCATCGCATGTATGCCGGTCGCGGCAGTTGGCTTTATACCCTCACCCTGGGCTACCTCACCATCGGCTGGATCCTGGATCTCTTTGTAATCCTCTTTGGTCGCTTCGAAGATAACCACGGCCGGCAAATCCGCTTTTAGCTAATTGGTTAATAGAAAACACGCTGGAATCTTTACAGATTTCCAGCGTGTTTTAACAGGAATCGATTCTACAGCGTAGGCCCGTGGATTATCTTGATTGTTACGGGTTCAGGTAATGGTTCAGGCCCAACATTGTCGGATGGTTGTGGATAAAGACTAACAGGCTGCTCAGGATACCATCGAAACCCTTGCAATCCTTCGATGACTTCCATAGAACTCATTGCCAGTTCAGGATTAGAACTTGTAATAGTTTGCGCCAGTTTATTGGCTGTTGTTACAAGAACAGGTTTTTTCGATCCTTGAATAAACACAATATAGATTCTCATTTTTCCTCTCTTATTTTTTGATCCATTTCGATTTTTGCTTTTCCAACAGTTCGAGCAAATTCCATTATGAGAGTAGCTGTTCTTTCAATCAATGGCATCATAGAAATCACCCACTTATTGATTAATTCATGAAGTTCTTCCATCTTTTTATTCAATTCATTTATTTCATCTTCTGAAAGATTTTCGATCATAATCTCACTCATTCTTTCCTCCGTGCTCTCCGTGTCTCCGTGGTTAATAGAATTATAGCCCTGTTATGATGTTCATAACATCATCATTGACCAGCTTGCCGTAAATACCATCGGTAATCCCCATATTTGAATGCATTAAGTTCTGGCTAACCGCCTTCATCTGTGCCATATTGACGGCCCGCTTCAAACTGTACACAGCATGGCCATGTCTCAATTTATGCGGGCTGCGGTAGGGGATTCCAGCCCGCTGACATAACTCAGCCAGCGCCTCACGAAAAGAATTGCCAGCCTTCTCGCGGTTCTTCGTCTTTGGTGACTCAACCGTCAAATTCCCAGTTGGGTCCAGGTGAGCATACCAGAACGCCCGCCCTGGCAGCACGGGCCGTACCTCAGCATCCCACTCTTGCACAACCTTCATCAGCTCCGGAATATTCAACATGAAAGTGATGGCCGCCTTGCTGTTTTTGGTTTTCACGCCCCGCTCTGGCAGTTGCGAAATCATCTTCCGCCCCAGGTTGACACAATCAATCGGCAGTGTCATAAATGCCCCAACCCGCATCCCGGTCAGGAACAGAAAAGCCACCCCGGCCCGCGTCCGTCGCTGCGCAGTCGTCACTGCCGGCACTGCCATCAACTGCAATATATCTTCTACGGTATAAATCTCCCGCGTATGAAGCTCGCTTTGCTCCCCCCGTGCCCGGCTTGCCCGCAACGTCTCAATCCATAATGGTTTTATCGCCTTGTATCGGCTTTGATTTTCACGCTTTATCCAGGTGAAAAAAGATTGAACCGTAATAAATATTCCGCTCAAATATAGTGAAGAAAACTGCGTCCCCTTCGCTGTTTTTAATCCCTCCACGTAGATCGGAAACGACGGCTTCAACGACGTCACCTTGTTAAACGGCTTCTCCCCCGCCCACTCCAGCAAGATCTTCAATTTTGACCAGGTAATCCGGCTGGTCTGTTGGTGCAACTGTTTCACTTCTTGCTGGTACTTTATGAACGCCTGAACGTCTTGCCAATTCTGCCGGTTGATCACTTCTCCCCTCCCTTATCGAACCTGGCCACCTTCCCGCCGCACACCGGGCAGGACCCGGAAACCAAACACGAATACCGGTTAGCAGGCTTTCGTTTCAGCTTCTGGATCTCGATCACCTTCCGGCACCGGAAGCAAAATGCTTCACCCGGCAGCATCTTCCCGCGCGCCTTATTCTTCCGGGATGCCAGGTAATCCCGAGCCCACGTCGCAAACGCCAGGCCATTTACCCATATCTTCCCTTTCAGGTCCACTGTTACCGGCGCACCTGCCGGAATGTAAGAACGAGTGAAAGTGTCCACAGAAATACCCAACTCAGAAGCGATTTCCCCCGGCTTATACTGCATGTCCAACAAACGGCTTAAACGAAATAGCTTATCAGAATTCAAGCGGGGTGCATGGGTCATAGTTCACCTCAAGTGTGAAATGGATGGCCGTCGTGCACTCGACTGCAGAAATATTATACAACGCTCTATAAAATATTGCATTAGAAAAGGGGGAATATAGATTCAAATGGTGTTATGGAGGGAATTCACCCTTCCGGATGTACGTTTAGCACCTCAGGAGGTGTGAGATTGGATCAATGCCAGTGATCCCATCAGACCAGCATTATCTCCCAGGGTGGCCTGGGTAATAATTAGATCTTGCAGGTACATGGATGATAAAACATGTGTTTTCAAGGCGGCATGCAGGGGATCAAAGAAGATCGGGCCGCTGTGAGTGACCCCTCCGCCCAGGATGACAATGGTTGGGTTGAAGATGTGCAGGTAGTTAGCGATGGCCACGCCCATGTAATGCCCGGCGCGTTTCAATGCTTCGGTGGCCAGGGCATCGCCGGCCTTTGCGGCGTCCGAGACCTGGCGGGCTGTAGCTGGAGGGTCTTTGGGTAAGGAGGAGGCGCGTCCAAGGACCAATTGCTCATTGACATATTTGGCAATGCCCGTACCGGAAGATATCGCCTCCAGATGACCGCGCTGGCCACAGCCACACATTGGGCCGCCATCCATGATGGTAACATGCCCAAGCTCCGCTGCCAGGCCACGATGACCGAGCAGAAGTTGATCGTTGGAAATCACGCCCCCGCCAATGCCAGTGCTGATGGTGAAGTAAATCAAGTCATGATGACCCTGACCAGCGCCGTAGCGCCATTCTCCCAGGGCAGCCAGATTGGCATCATTACCCAGGATGACCGGCACATGGAAGTGATCTTCCAGAATTTGGCGCAGGGGCAAGTTCTTCCAGGCAGGGATGTTCGGTGCCTTGTAAATCACTCCGGTGTTGGAATCCAATGGTCCAGGTGCGTCAGCGCCAATGCCACGCACGGTGAAGCCATCCCCGGGCCAGAGTTCGCTAATGAGGGCGATCAGGCGATCCACCGCCGAGTCCTTGCCGCGGGTGGCAATCTTCTTCATGGTTAACGGAACGGTTGAATTCGCCGGATACAAGCCGGCGCGAAGTTGGGTGCCCCCTATGTCAATCGCAAAATATACGTCCATTCGGGGGATTATAGCATGAAAGTCCCGGGATTCGTTGACGCAAAGGGAAAACCTTGCTATATTTCTAGGGATGAATTCACCTAATAACCGCTGGTATCAACGTGCCTGGCATATGTTTCGGCGTGAACTGGGTTGGCTGCTTCCCGGAGTGGGGGTCAAACGCTGGTTGTTAATGATCCTGGCAGGTACAACCATGTTGGGAGTTGGCCTGGCATTTGTCCTGCTGGATATCTACCGGACAGCGCCGGAGACCTGGTGGCTGCCTATCCTCTCAATCCTGGCTTTGCGCTTCCTAGACCGAACCCTGCGCGCCGTGATCTTTGGCAGCATCGGTATTGGATTAATTGCAGTGGGGATTTGGAGACTGAATCGCAATCTGTTACGACCATTTGTGCGCAAAGGCGCACCCGTCCTGGATGCTGTCACAGCTTACCGGCGTAAGGAACGGGGACCGCATGTGGTGGTGATTGGCGGTGGTACCGGTCTTTCAACCCTGTTGCGCGGTTTGAAACAGGTCACCAATAACATAACAGCTATCGTCACGGTTGCAGATGATGGCGGGTCATCCGGTGAATTAAGGCGCAACCTGGGGGTGCTCCCGCCGGGGGATATCCGCAACTGTTTAACCGCTCTTTCAAACGATGAGACCCTTCTGACCCAGATCTTCCAATACCGCTTTGGTAGCGGCAGCGGGCTGGAAGGCCATTCACTGGGTAATTTATTTATAACAGCCCTGGCGGAAATCACTGGTAGTTTTGAAGAAGCGGTCATCGAATCCGGGCGTGTCCTGGCCGTGACCGGACGAGTCTTACCCTCCACTTTGCAAGACGTACGTTTGGTGGCGGAAATATTCATTCCCGGGCAGGATAAGCTTGTGCAAGTCAAGGGCGAAAGCGCCATCACAGGGGCTGGAGGAGATGTAAGGCGAGTTTGGTTAGAACCGACCAACCCCCTGGCTTATCCACCCACCATCCAGGCCATTCTCTCTGCAGATTTGATCATCATTGGACCCGGTAGTTTGTTTACCAGCCTGTTGCCGGATTTGCTGGTACCTGACCTGGTGGAAGCAGTACGCGCCAGTAAGGCGATTCGTTTTTTTGTGTGTAATGTTGCCTCTCAACCCGGTGAGACCCAGGGTTACACCTGCGGAGACCATGTGCACACGATTGAACAGCACGTCAATGGTCCTTTGTTTGATATGGTGATCTGCAACAAAAATTTCTCTGCCAAACTGCCTGCCGGAACTGATTGGATTAAACCAGAAGAAGAAGGCGAGCGGGATTACATTCTGTACCAGGCAGACCTGATGAGCAAAGAAACCCCCTGGCGCCATGATTCTGAAAAACTGGCGCGAACCATCATGGATTTGTACGAAGAACGCACCGGGCCATTGACAGAGCGGGAAGACGTGGCATAATTATTTACTTAGGGGCTTGTCTGAACAAACCCACGCTTGACGTGGTAATTTTTATGTAACCTTTTGGAGGAAAAATGGCTATTCGAGTAGGTATCAATGGTTTTGGTCGCATCGGTCGGCTGGTTTTCAAAGCAATGCTCGACCGGGCTGGCGGCGATCTGGAAGTTGTAGCAGTGAACGATTTGTTTGACGCCAAATCTAATGCTCATTTGCTGCGCTATGACTCGACTTACGGCATTTTTCGTTTGCCAGTGGATGTAGTCGGCAGCGATCTTTCCGTGGATGGCAAGTTGGTCAAAGTTTTTGCTGAGAAGGATCCGGCTGCCTTACCCTGGAAGGACCTGGGCGTGGATATCGTGATTGAGTCCACCGGTATCTTTACGGATGCCAAGGGTGACCCGGCCAAGGGCAAACCAGGTGCGAATGTGCATATTGAACGCGGTGGCGCTAAGAAAGTCATCATTTCCGCCCCAGCAAAAAATGAAGACATCACCATTGTGTTGGGTGTGAACGACGAAAAGTACGATCCGGCGAATCATCATGTGGTCTCCAATGCATCCTGCACCACCAACTGTTTAGCCCCAGCTGCCAAAGTCGTGAATGACTCCTTCGGGATTGTACATGGCTTGATGACCACCATCCACTCTTACACCAATGACCAGGTGATCCTGGACCAGGGTCACAAGAAAGAGATGCGCCGAAGTCGGGCCGCTGGTTTGAACATCATCCCCACCACCACCGGTGCAGCCAAAGCAGTGGCACTGGTGATCCCCTCGCTGAAGGGTAAGTTTGATGGTTATGCCCTGCGCGTTCCCACCCCCACCGTCTCGATTGTGGACTTCGTGTGCACAGTTGAGAAAGCAACCTCCAAAGAAGAACTAAATGCTGCTTTCATTGCCGCTTCCGTAGGCCCGATGGCCGGCATCCTGGGTGTGACCCGCGGTGAGTATAACGATCCATTGGTCTCCACCGACTTCAAGGGCGACAGCCGCTCCTCGATTGTTGACCTGCCGAACAACAATGTAATGGGCGGCAATCTGGTTAAGGTTGTAGCCTGGTACGATAATGAGTGGGGTTACTCCTGCCGAACGGTTGATCTGGCACTCATGATGGCGAAGAGCCTGTAATTCAAAAACACCATAGGGGTGGGTCTCAGACCCACCCCTATAAAAATACCTGTTTGCAGAGCGAGGAATTTTCCCATGTTCAATAAGAAGACAATTCGTGATATTGATTTCAAGGGCAAGAAGGTTTTGGTTCGGGTGGATTTTAATGTGCCGTTGAAGGACGGCGCGGTGGGCGATGATACCCGCATCCGGGCAGCCCTGCCAACCATTCAATATTTACTGGATGGCGGAGCGGCTGTGATTCTATGCTCGCACCTGGGACGCCCGAAAGGCGGACCGGATCCGAAGTACTCGCTGAAACCTGTCGCGGAGTACCTGGGTAAGTTGATCTCAGCTTCGGTTGCATTTGCTGAAGATTGCATTGGGCCAGTGGCGGAAGCTGCGGTTGCAGCCCTCAAACCCGGCGGTGTTTTGGTGCTGGAAAACACTCGCTTTTATCCGGGTGAGGAAAAGAATGACCTGGAACTGGCTCAGAAGATGGCCTCTCTGGCTGATGTGTTTGTTAATGATGCCTTCGGAACTGCGCACCGGGCGCATTCCTCCACCGAGGGTGTGGCGCGCTACTTGCCGGCAGTGGCTGGCTTCTTGATGGAAAAAGAAATCCAGTACCTGGGTGCAGCGATTGAAGATCCCAAACGACCCTTCGTGGCGATCCTAGGCGGTGCCAAGATCAGCGATAAAATTGGGGTAATCAAGAATCTGCTGGCCAAAGCGGATGTGATTTTGATCGGCGGTGGCATGGCCAATACCTTCCTGGCAGCCAAGGGATTGAAGATGGCAGATTCGCTGGTGGAAGCGGATGCCGTGGCGACTGCGGTTGAATTGCTGGCCGTGGGCGGAAGCAAGCTGGTCCTTCCAGAAGATCTGGCCCTGGCCAACGCCTTCGATGCTGGCGCGGAAAAGAAGATCGTGGCCACTGGGGATGTGCCAGATGGTTGGCGGGTGCTGGATATCGGTCCCAAGACGGTGAAGGCGTTCAAAGAGGTGATCTCTGGAGCTGGAACCGTGGTCTGGAATGGCCCGATGGGCGTATTTGAATTCCCAGCCTTTGCTGAAGGCACCTACGGTGTGGCCGAAGCTGTGGCAGCCAGCGACGCCATCAGCGTGATTGGTGGCGGCGAATCCGTGGCTGCTATCCAGCAATCCGGGCTGGCCGATAAGATCACCCATATCTCCACGGGCGGTGGCGCCTCCCTGGAAATGTTGGAAGGCTTGGTTCTGCCCGGCCTGGCGGCATTGCAGGACAAGAAGTAACAATTTTCACAGAGTGAGATCATCCCCTGCTTTTTTGGCAGGGGATGTTTGTTTGGGGTAAACTATGATTCGAACCTTCCATTGAAGTCAAAGGAGCCTGAGAGATGAAAAAATTAATCCTTATCCTCAGTTTATTGATCGGTATTTTCCTGCTACTGCAATTGGTACCGTATGGCCGGAATCACACCAACCCAACGGTGGTGGCTGAACCGACCTGGGATAGCCCGGAAACCCGGGTGTTGGCCGTGAGGGCTTGCTTTGATTGCCATAGTAATGAAACAGTCTGGCCGTGGTACAGCAACATCGCTCCGGTTTCCTGGCTGGTGCAGAGGGATGTGGACGAAGGCCGGGAGAAGCTTAATTTCTCCGAATGGCGAGCTTATGTGGAGAATGAAGAGGGCGAAGATGAGGAAAAGGAGTACGAGTGGGATGATATCGAGGAAGTGATCCGTTCGGGTGAAATGCCGCTGCCAATTTACCTGATCCAACATCCGGAAGCAAAGTTGAGCGCGACAGAAAAAGAGCAGTTGATTGAAGGGTTGTTGGTTTCCACAGGTCAAAAATGAGAATTTGTTGACAAGGTAGGGCGGGCATGATAAAATTTTGTCCGCCAGACGCCCCCATCGTCTAGTGGCCTAGGACGCGGCCCTCTCAAGGCCAAAACGGGGATTCGAATTCCCCTGGGGGCACTTTTTATTTAAACATCCTATTATTTCTTGCCTATCAATCCATGTATTGTGGCTGGATTATTATGATATGACAACCCGCTTGATTATCAACGCAGATGATTACGGCCGAACGGCCGGCATTTCGAAAGGCATCCGCCAGGCGCACTTGCAGGGGGTGGTGACTTCGACTACCTGCATGATGAATCTGCCGATAGTGGGAGCTGACCTGGAACTAGCCCTCCAAGGATGCCCTGGATTAGGGTTGGGCGTACATCTCAACCTGACTTCTGGAATTCCGTTGTTACCGCCTGTAAAAGTTGCCTCTATCGTGAGTGTTGAAGGTCGTTTTGATGGCTTGGACAGTTTTCTGGTCCGGCTGCCCGGCCTGAACCTGGAGCAAGTGGAAGGCGAGTGGCGGGCGCAGATCGATAAGTTTGTTGAGATTACCGGAAAACGCCCAACCCACCTGGATTCTCATCACCACTCGTCCTTCTTCAGGCGTGATCTGTTTGCTTTGATGCTCCGGCTGGCCAGCGAGTATAGTTGTGCGATCCGCTTTCCAATGCATGAGGGAAAATTGGTGGATGGACTGCCGGATCAATTGTTGGAGGAAGCCGGAATTTTTTTGCCGGATTTGTTAAGGCAAACCTCCATTCGTTGCCCGGATGACTTTATCACGACGTTTTATGATGAGGGGATTCACTTGGAGGAGATGTATTTAATTCTGGAGGGCTTAAACGAGGGCACCTTTGAAATCATGACCCATCCAGGATTTGTCGATGATACGCTGGATTCATCCTACAACCGCCAACGCGAGAAGGAGTTTCAGTTACTGACCGATCCGAAATTACGAGAACGGATCGAAACGATGGGGATCCAGCTGATCCATTTTGGAGAAGTTTAGTGGGGGTGGACGACCTGCTTGACAAATAGCAGTGCGAGAAATGAAATCGATACCAGGATCACCGAGAATGTCTAGATGTATATCGGATTGCGGGCATTAATGTCGAGCAAGATGTATTCTAGGGTGAGGGGGGATCGGCGGCGCGGAGACAAAAATTCAATACTTATTGATGAGTATTTAAATTATTTCACGAATTTAATGAATGATCAGGATGAATTCGGCCTTGCGTGGACCTACCTGCTGGAGAACATCCGACAGAGTGCCGCGGTAGATGCGCTCGGAGGGTTGAGTCAGGTCGGTGGCCAGGGTAATGGTATGATTCTTGCCGAAGGCTTTAGCTACATCCAGCAGCAAGGCAGCCAGGCGATAAGGAGTATCCATCAGGATGACCGGGACGCGCAATGCGCGCAGACGCAGTAATTCCATCCGGCGCGGCTCGGGCTTGGGGGGCAGGAAACCGGCGAAGTAGAATTGTTTCGGGGAAAAATCCAGGATTGAGAGGGCAGCCATCAACGAAGAGACGCCAGGTACCGGGATCACGGGCACGCCACTTTCGTGGGCTGCCTGGATCAGGGTGTGGCCGGGATCAGCAAAGACTGGGGTGCCGCAATCTGTGATTAAGGCCAGGTTTTGTCCGTTGATCAGGCGCATCAGCAATTCTGGGACAGCCTCCGCCTCATTGTGCTCATTCAGGGTCTGCAACTCTTTTGGTTTGATCTCCATTTTTTTGAGGAGAGAGGAACCTTCACGAATTTCCTCACAGACGATGACATCTGCAGAGCGCAACGTTTCCAAGGCGCGCAGGGTGATATCCTGATAGTTGCCAATTGGGGTGGCAACCATGTATAATTTGCCAATACGGATCATGAAACTATTGTAACCCAGAACCTCAGGTTTTCAGTTATTTTGAATTTATCATTGAAAAGATGCATGGAGGTCACCAATGGTTGAAGCATTAAGAGGGATGAGTCCCATCTTACAAGCCTTGTTGGCAACATTGTTTACTTGGGGAGTGACCGCACTGGGGGCGGCGGGAGTCTTTACCCAGAGAGAAATAAACAAAAAAGTCTTGAATGCTATGCTGGGCTTTGCGGCAGGCGTGATGATTGCAGCCAGTTTTTGGTCACTCCTGGCACCTTCAATTGCAATGTCTGAAGCTTTGGGGATCCCAAAGTACCTTCCGCCTTTAATCGGCTTTTTATTGGGTGGAGCTTTTCTGTGGTTGATCGATCGAATCCTGCCACACCTGCATATTGGCCTGCCCGATTCCAAGCGAGAAGGCATCAAAACATCCTGGCAGCGAAGTGTTTTGCTGGTTTTGGCGATCACTTTGCACAACATCCCGGAAGGCCTGGCAGTGGGGGTAGCTTTTGGTGCAGCCGCAGCAGGTTTCCCTGGTGCAACTTTGACAGGAGCGATTGCTTTGGCCTTGGGTATTGGTTTACAAAACTTCCCGGAAGGATTGGCGGTATCTGCACCTTTGCGCCGTGAGGGTTTGTCTGCCTGGAAAAGCTTTTTAATGGGGCAGGCTTCTGCCTTAGTGGAACCACTGGGCGGAGTGATCGGTGCTGCTGCCGTCTTATTAATCCGACCACTACTGCCGTATGCGCTGGCCTTTGCAGCCGGCGCCATGATCTATGTGGTGGTCGAAGAGTTGATACCCGAATCTCAGCAAGGTGGGGAGACTGACCTCTCGACGATCGGGGCGATGTTGGGTTTTGCAGTGATGATGCTGTTGGATGTGGCACTAGGTTAACTGATGAAATTATCCCGACTGACACGCGCCGCATTTCTGCTGGTATTTTTCTTTGCAGTCGACAAGGGCCTGGGATTGATCCGGCAGGTGGTGATCGCCCGTCAGTTTGGGCTTTCAAAGGAACTGGATGCGTTTAATGTAGCCAACAATCTACCGGATTTACTTTTTGCTTTGATTTCAGGTGGAGCTTTGGCAATAGCATTCATCCCTGTGTTGACAGAAGTCTTAACCCGGCAGGGACGACCGCAGGCCTGGCATTTATTCAGCAATATCGCCAATCTGGCGTTTCTGGTGACAGCTGTCCTGGCGATTGTGGTCGCCCTACTAGCAGATCCAATGGTGCGCTGGGAAGTCGGGATCGCCCCGGGGTTTACTACCCAACAACAACACCTGGTTGCGCAATTGATGCGGTTAAACTTAATGGCGACGTTGATCTTCTCCATCAGTGGTCTGGTAATGGCTGGCTTACAGGCCAATCAGCATTTTCTCCTGCCTGCACTCGCACCTATCATGTACAACTTAGGGCAAATATTTGGGGCGTTGATCTTGGCTCCTTCAGTAGGATACACCATCGCAGGGGTAACCCTGCCCGCCTTTGGGCTGGGGGTTCACGGGTTGGTTTATGGGGTGATTGGTGGAGCTGCATTGCATCTGTTGATCCAGGTTCCAGGACTGGTGAAATATCGGTTTGTTTGGAACCCCGGGTTAGGGTTGAAGACTGACGAAGTGCGAAAAGTGCTGCGGCTGATGGGGCCGAGGCTCATCACCATGTTGTTTATCCAGATGGATTTCCTGGTGCGGGATAACCTGGCCTCGCGCCTTCCAGAAGGCTCAGTCTCCGCCCTGACCTATGGTTGGATGTTGATGCAAGTACCGGAAACCATCATCGGCACCGCGATTGGAACTGCTATGCTACCCACCCTGTCGGAATTGTTTTCAAAGGGTGAAAACCAGCAATTTAAGGAAACTGTAGAACGAGCCATACGGGTTTTACTGGCATTAACTTTACCCGTGGCGGTGATTTTTGGGGTTGGGCTCAGGCCTCTGCTGGCGCTTGTTTTTAATTTTGACCCGGCTGGGACCGATTTACTCTTGTGGACGACGCGCGGGTACCTGGTGGGATTGACTGGCCAGTGCCTGCTGGAGGTTGCGATCCGTTCGTTCTATTCCCAACAGAATGCGCTGACACCTTTGCTAGCAGCTGGAATGAACCTGACGATTTACATTGTGTCCGGTTTGGTGCTTTTTCAGGTGCTGGGTGCGCCAGGCATCAGCCTGACGGATGCAATCGCCTTTACTGCGCAAGCTATTCTCCTGCTCCTACTGCTTAACCGCAAGCTATCCGAAAAAATCCACCTGTCATCGACGCCTATTCGGGTGATTGGTGCAACGATCCTGGGAGGTGGTGTGACTTTGGGCGTTTTATGGCTGGGAGGAGAAAGAGCCGTGGTTGCGATCCTGGCCATGTTGGCCGGTGCAGCCGCAGCCATCCCCCTGATTTGGATCGAGTTGCGCTTATTGATGCGCCTTTGAATCATTCATGGGTAAGGTATAATACTCAATATGACCGAAGAGAATTCAAAAATTGCTACTCCGGCTGGCCCGGAGGAAGAACAAAAAGCTGGACAGAGAAAACGCCGGCCACGGCGCTGGCCATTTATATTAATTGGTATTTTGTTGCTGTTCGTTGGTGGCGGCATGGGTGGCTGGCTTGGCTATCAACAGGCAGTAGAAGAAAGGGTGAGAAAAGCCAATGAACAGGTGTTGGTGGCAGCTGCCACTCAATATGAACTGGCATTGGTTGATTACAACGAAGGAAGATTGACCATTGCCCGGAAAAGGTTGGAATATGTGATCGGCATCAACTCGAACTTCCCCGGTGTGCGCGAAAAACTGGCAGAAGTGATGGCTGCAGAGATGCTGGCCCTGACTCCGACGATCACCCCAACCCCAACCCCTACTCCAGTCACCCCGACCCCCGACATGCGAGGTGTGGAGGCGCAATACAACACCATCCTCGACTTGATGCGAGCCGAAGAGTGGAATAGTGCAATTGATGCGATAGAAGCTCTACGCAAGGCTGATTTATCCTATCGGGCAGTGGATGTTGATGGTTTGTATTATATCTGCCTGCGTTACCGTGGTTTACGAAAGATCCTGGTGGAAGGCAACCTGGAAGGAGGTACCTACGACCTGGCATTATCGGCGCGTTTTGGTCCGCTGGACCGGGACGCGGATAGTTACCGCATCTGGGCACGTATGTACATTACTGGTGCTTCCTTCTGGAAAGTCAATTGGGATAAAGTCATCGAATACTTTATCCAGGTTGCGCCAGCCTTCCCGAATATGCGGGATGGCTCAGGCATGACCGCCAACGAGCGGTTGCGCCAGGCATATTTTGAGTATGGCAAGAAGTTGATCCTCGAGGAAAGATCCTGCGAGGCTGTTTCAATGTTCGAAGCCTCGTTAGTCCTGGGAAATTCCGAAGAAGTTTTGAATTACTTTAACCAGGCGGTTGAATCGTGTGGCGCGAGTGAAGAAGGATCGTCTGAAGGTGGTGGAGAGAGTGAAAATACCGTCACCCCGACGCCGACCATCACCCCTACGCCGGGTTTGACTGAAATTCCCACTGAAAATCCCACTGATACACCCCTCCCCACGGAAACGCTGGTGCCAACCCCATGATCAGTGCGCCTGCCTGGGTCCTTTCGATCGCATACTGGCTGCACATGCTGGCAACCGTAGCCTGGCTGGGAGGTTTGTCTGCCATGGCCTTCCTGGTCTTGCCGGCCATGCGGCGAAGCCTGAACCCGGAAAACAGCAGCCTGTTTTTAAATCAGCTGCAAAACCGCTTGAACTGGGTGGGCTGGGGTAGCTTGATGGTGCTAGGGGCGACTGGGATGTTCCAGTTGAGCTCTCACCCTCAGTACCAGGGTTTTTTATCGATTGAGAACAACTGGGCGACTGCCATTTTCATCAAGCATGTTGTGATCAGCCTGATGGTGTTGGTGTCCGCCTACCTGACGTGGGGCTTAATGCCCGCCCTCAACCGCCTGGTGCTCAAACGGGCCGCTGGGAAAGCGGTGGATGCTGCTCTGGCTGCCAGGCTTGAGAAACAGGAAAGGCGATTGCTGTGGATTAGCCTGGGGTTGGCGATGATTGTGCTGGCCTTGACCGCCTGGGCCAGGGTGGCATAGAAGATCAAACTGAAAGTTACTTCGCGAATTGCAGAATGAAATTCGCCCAGTTTTGGCTGGGCGAATTTTGATTAAATCAAAATAGCTGTCAAATCGTGGGTGAGGGCTCCGGTGATTTTAACATTGATGATTTCACCCTGAGGAGCTGGACCTTCCACTAGCACCAGGCCGTCAATTTCAGGGGCATCCCGGTACGACCGGCCGATGGACAGATCCTTCTGGTAGCCTTCGATCAGCACCGGCAGAGTCTTGCCAATAAAGGTCTGGTTGATACCCAGGGATATTTTTTCTTGCAGCAGCATCAACCGCTGCAATCGCTCTTCCTTGACTTCCTGAGGGATCGGATCACCCAGAGGTGCGCTGGTGGTGCCGTCTTCGTATGAAAATGTAAATGCGCCCAGGTGGTCGAACTTGATTTCCTGGATGAAATCCAACATGGTTTGGAATTCCTTCTCGGTTTCACCCGGATAACCGACAATAAATGTCGTCCGTAGAGCCAATCCAGGCAGGTGGGTGCGCATTTTAGCGAGGGTGGAATATACCCAGTCCATGTTGGCCGGGCGATGCATGGCCTGCAGTATGGGTACGGAAGCGTGCTGCAAGGGGATATCCAGGTAGGGTAGAATCTGGGGGTGAGTTGCCATCACGTCGATCAGGCGATCCGTTACATAGCCTGGGTAGGCATACAGGATGCGAATCCAGGGCAATTCTGGCACCTCAGCAACGATTCTTTCCAATAATTGTGCCAGGCCATCCTTCAATCCGAGGTCATGCCCGTAATCGGTAGTATCCTGGGCGATGAGTAGTAACTCTTTAATGCCATGATCTGCCAGCAGATGCGCCTCGGCCAGGATGTTCTCCGGTGGGCGGCTGACGGTGGTGCCCTTAATCAAAGGAATGGAACAGAAGGCGCAGGGGCGACGGCAACCATCGGCAATCTTGAGGTAGGCACTGCCACCCTGGATGGCGATACGGGCCACGCCATGTTCATCGGTGCCGACGGTAGGGGCATCTGGCAGATGGTACAGGGCAGCTGGCCGGGCGCCAGGTGCGCGCAATTGCTGGATGACCTCGACAATATCCATCCAGCGGCGGGTGCCCAGGATGCCATCCAAACCTGGGACTTCCTCAATCACCCGCTGGCGGTAGCGTTCGGTCAAGCAGCCGGCGCAAATTAGCAACTGACCACGTTTTTTTCTTTGGGCCAGTTCATTAAGGGTATTAATGGATTCCTGGCGGGCAGCCTGGATAAAACCGCAGGTATTGACGATCAGGATACCAGCCTGATTGGGCTTTTCCACCGGGAAATAACCGGATTCCTGCAGCAAAGCTGCCATGGATTCGGAATCGACTGTGTTTTTAGCACAGCCAAGGGAAATGAGATGAAATGCTTTAGAATTCATGCCTTTATGGAATAAACTGAGTTATCGTGGGGGTGGGTTGAGTAGGCGATGGCAACGGCGTGCGCGTGGCCGTTGGCTGCGGGGAAGGAGTCGGACTGAAGCGCGGGGTCGGGGTGACAGCGCCTTCCAGGCTGAAGACCATGCTGTACACCTGGCCCGTCAGACCAAGAATGCCCAGATCATTTTGATTAAAAATTACCTGCACACCAGCGGCATTTCCGGTCAGCAATTCTATCTTTTCCTGCGCAGCATAGGCATAGACATTACCGGGAAGGAGACGGCCGCTAAAGATTTCCCGTCCATCGGCAGTGATGCGGATCCAGGCTCGCTGATTGGCAATGACATATATTTGGACAGGCCCACTACCCAGCACCGGCAAGGTCGGGGTGGTGGATGGTTCGACAGACACAACCGATTGGTTAGCACCAGTTAATTCTTCCGGTAAAGCCGCCTGGGTGGCACTGAATGTGAGTACGAAGGTGGGGGTGCCAGGGGAGAGCAAAACCTCGACGAGTGAGGGTTCGGTTTCTTGCATCTGGGCTCGTCTTTCAGAGCTGATTCGGCTGGCTGTCCAAATGGCAAAGAAGAAAAGCAATAGGATAACCCCGCTACCGATTAAGAGGTCGGGTGTCAGGAAGCGCCGGAAACCTTTCTGGGGAGCTGCCGAGCGCCGGCTGGTTTTCCGACCGGTTGAGGCAGGGGTTGGTAAACGTTCGGTCCGGCTGGTTTGAAGACCTTCGGCAAACGTCAATAATACGGCGTCGACATTCAGGCCGATGAAGTCGGCGTAATTGCTCAACATGCCGCGCGCCTGGACCGGCGAAGGCAGATCATTGATGCGGCCTTCCTCCAATGCTAGCAGATTGGCAGCCCGAACCTTGGTGTGGTGTTCTACTTCCCCCAGACTCAATCCCAGGGCTTCACGTCGTTCAGTTAATTGAAAGCCAATCGATTTGAAAATGGAAAAGGATGGACTGGGTGGTGGAGCGGTAGGTGAAGGTGGCGGCAATGGTTGTGATTTTGGTTCGTGGGCAGCCGGACTTGGTTTGGAAGATGGTTCACTGGTGGCTGGAGCCTGAGCCATTTCGGTTGGAGTAGCTGATTTGGCCGGTGTAGGGGGAGTTTTTCCTTCCCAGGAATCCAGGATGGGTTGGACAGGCAGGCTAAGATATTCGGCATATATGCGCAAGAAACCCTTGCCCTGAACTCTGGATGGTAATGCAGTCAGGTCATTATTTTCGAGCGCTTCCAGATAGTGCAATTTTACCCGTGTGGCTTCAGCAGCCTGGGCGAGGGTGATCTGCCGATCCTGGCGAGCTTGTTTGAGTTGTTCACCAACCGATTGGCTCATGAAATAGTCCCGTCAAAAGGATACCGGCCAGACAGCCCCTGGCTGAAACTGGCCGGTAATTTATACCAAAAAATTCGTGGTGATCCGGTGCTTACTCGACCTTTTCAGCGGCGGGCAAGACAGGCATCTCACCTTCGCGATGAACGATGACCTTGACTTCTGGATTGAGATCCACTGTCAGGCGGATATGAGCTTTGTGCTCACCGAGGTTGCGAATAGCTTCAACTTCAACCAGGTGACGATCCAGCTTGGTACCAAGTTTCTGGTTGATAGCATCCACAATCATTTGGGGCGTGATTGATCCATACAGTTTGCCCGTCTCACCGGCTCGGGCGGGGAAGGCAAGTACCAATCCGTTGATCTGTTCCGAGATACCGCCCATTTCATTATTGAGGACAGCTCTGCGGTCTGCAGCATGGGCACGGATCTGATCGATCATGCGCATGGCACCGGGGGTAGCAAGAACAGCCATGCCCTGCGGAAGCAGGTAGTTGCGGCCATAGCCATCAGCGACTTTCTTGACATCGCCAGCACGGCCTAACTTATAAACATCTTTGATCAAGAGAACTTTCATTGCTCAAGCCCTTTCAGGGTAAAATAGATTGCGCCTGAGACGAAGGGTACAACGCCTGCAAGCCGACGAATTATAATAGAAGAAGGCGCTTGGGTCAAGTCGAGGAGAACAGTCCAGGAGAACGGTTTAGAGAAGGGAACACTATGAAAACCGAAATACTTTATAAGCCATCCTATTCAATGGCAAAGGTCCAATTAACCGGTGGAGAAGCGCTGCGAGCGGAAACCGGGGCTATGGTAGGGATGAAAGGCGTGCAGGTCGACACCCGAATGCAGGGCGGCTTTTTCCGGTCGTTGGCGCGTACGGCATTTACCGGCGAGTCATTCTTTATCAATACTTTCCGGGCTAAGGAGGATGGGGGGGAAGTATTACTCGCCCCAACTTTACCTGGAGACATCTTCAGCATGGAATTGCAAGGTGAGGCCTACCTGGTGCAATCCGGTTCATTCCTAGGATCAGCGGAAATGGTGGAAACGGATACCAAGTGGTCCGGGGCACGCACATTCTTCAGTGGAGAAGGGCTGATCATGCTACGCTGTTCAGGCGTAGGGATGTTGTTGCTCTCCAGTTATGGTGCCATCCATGAATTGACCCTGGCAGAAGGCGAGACGTACACCGTGGACACCGGGCACCTGGTAGCATTCAGCGAGAAGATTGGCTTTGAAGTTCGCACGGCTGGAAGTTTGAAATCAACCCTGTTAGGCGGTGAAGGACTGGTGGTGGATTTGCGCGGGCCGGGCAAGGTGATGCTGCAGACCCGCAGCGAAGGTGCTTTCCTGGATTGGCTGCTGCCTAAGGTGCCAAAAACTGGAAAGACAGATTAGTTAAACCCACACATCGTCCTCTCTTAAATAGAGCGGAAACTAATCAGATGCGCAACAATGAATTGAGCGGGGCTCTGCGATAATGGGAGCGAAAGGCGGCGATCTCCTCCAGGACCTGCTCCAACTGATTCTCCAACCTATGAAGGGCTGATGGATTGGCCTGGGTGGATGGCTTGATTTGCAGCTGTCCATCCTCCAACCAAACAAGCTGAATTGAGCCCTTGGCCTGCCACCATTCCAAGGCAAGGCGTATAGCTGGGGCAGAGCTGGCACAGGCTGAGGCCAGTTCGTCCAGCATAATCTTCCCTCCCCGGTTATTTTCGATGTAACGAATTAGGCCACCCAGGCGTTTGAGTAGATTTCGCACCATACTTGTTGGGGGGATATAGCCAAAGAGCACGACCCGTTGTGGTTGTGCAGCCAGCAGGGCGGCCGTAAGGGTAGGTCGGTCTGGTGGAACGGTGGCGATGACCAAGGTGTGACAAGATCTCAATCGCAGGCGATCTATTGCGGGGATTTCTGCGGGACGATCGGTTTCCCACCAGAATTGGGTATCCGGATCAAGTTCCAACTCGTCCAGATGGCTGAGTGGGTCAGTGAATTGGCGCAAGTCAGTAACGGCGAAAGGGAGCGTTGAGGCGACTTCAACTGGAGGGAGATCCTCACGGATACGGGCAGAGACCCATTCCAGGGTGACTTCCGCTGCGCCGCGGTAGTTGCTGGCGCGCAGAGTGTAAGCCAGATCAAACTGACCAGCAGGCAGGGGATTGCCGGCTGCACCCCACCAGACCAAACGGAACTGCTGGCCGTTCTCATTCTCCACGATCAATTGTAAATGTTCCCCGGTTTTACCCAAACCGGTGGCGTTAACAAGGCGCATGTTACTGGCTGCAAACACTGGTGGGCGGTTACCAGCGCCAAACGGGGAAAGACGATCGAGATCTTCCACCAGATCCAGGCTGGTATCTGACAACGAAAGCCAGGCGTCGATTTGCAGGCGGTTAACCAGTGGCATGCCAGCCGTCTGGCGTTGGATCGAGCGGGACACGCCGCGACGTAAGGCGCTAATTTTTTCAGGTAGGAGGCTGAAGCCGGCCGCCATCGGGTGGCCGCCAAAACCGAGCAGTTGACCGGAATTCTCCGCCAGGGCTGCGGTGATGTTGACGCCCTCCACTGATCGGGCCGAGGCGCGCCCGGGTTGGCCGGGTGGGGTGGCGATCAGGGCAACCGGACGGGCATAAAGTTCCGCCAGGCGGCTGGCAACGATCCCGATCACCCCGGCCGGCCAGGTGGGGTGATCGAGCAACAGGAATGGTGGATCAAGCAGGGATGGGTTGCGTTCAATCTGGGATTGGGCGGCGCGGAAAACATCATCACACAGGCGCTTGCGCCGGCTGTTCAGGGCTTCGAGCTCCAGCGCCAGTGGCTGTGCAAGTTCAAGATCGGATGTGGTCAGCAATTCGACCATTGGATTGGCATCCGCCAGGCGACCGATAGCGTTCAGGCGGGGAGCCAGGACGAAACCGATATGTTCTTCTGACAAGCGGTCTGGGTTGACATCTGCCAACGAAAGAATGGCTTGCAGGCCAGGCCGGGTCTGGCCGCGCAGAATTTGCAGTCCGCACTGCACCAGCCAACGATTTTCACCGGTCAGCAAGGCGACATCCGCCACCGTACCCAACGCAACCAGGTCCAGGTATGCCCGGGCATCTTCTTGCTGGTTTCGCCGACGGAAAAGTTCGAGCAATAATTGGTAAGCTGTACCAACTCCACATAATGGGTGCAGCAGGTGACCTACTGGCAGGCGCTGCGGATTGACCACGGCCGGGGCGGAGGGTAGAACCTCCGGCAGGGTATGGTGATCGGTGATGAGCAGATCGATCTTCAGGGATTGAAGATACTCAGCTGCCTCGTGGGCGGTGATGCCTGTGTCACAGGTCAAAATCAACCCGGCACCCCGTTCCAGTAGTTTTAGTAAATTGGGGATATTTACGCCGTGCGATTCATAGGCGCGCACTGGGATGTGATAAATCACATCCGCACCCAGGGAACGCAGGCCGGAGACCAGCAAAGCGGTGGCGGTCTGGCCATCGACGTCGAAATCACCCCAGACACCGATTTTCTCCCCCCGCTGGATGGCGTGGTCAAGGCGATCAGCGGCAATGGAGAGATCGGGGAGATCGAGAGGATCAGCCGGGGTGTAGAGATTCGGGTTGAGGAACGCTGCAACCGTATTGGCATCTGCCAGGTTACGGCGGGTAATCAGCTCGGCTATGAGAGGATGACCACCGACCTTGGCTAGTAAATCAGGTGCAGGTGTAACTTGCTCAGGTTCAAGCCACTCGATGGCAGGCAGCTTCACAACGAAATCTCCCCGATCTGGTCGAGTTCAAGACTGGTGGTGGTATCCGGCGGCTCAAAGTCGTCCTCGGCATCCGCCAGGCTGCCGGGTTCGCCGCGCTCACACAGTGAGCGGTAGACACAGAAGGCGCAGCGGCGTTCATCAGTGGTAAGGAAGAAGCGGTCCGGTTGGGTGACGTTGATCTCTGCAATGCGTTGTATAAGTAGTTGTTCCACTTCGGCGGACAGTTCACCCGAGAAGGGGAAGTGCTGGGGTCGGGTCGGGTCCTCGGCGAACCAGTAAATCATCTCGATCTGGTCCGGAGTAAGCGGTTGATTATCGTTCAGATGAGAGGCAGCGTGTAGGAGGATATAAGGATAAAGCCTGGTTTGCCAGCGGGCTTGCTGATATTGGCGTGAGAGACGGTTGGGTGAGGTTTTCCAATCATAAATCGTAAATCGGCCATCCTCACCTGCTGCCAACAAATCCAGCTTACAAAGTAAGCGGAATCCAGCAAAGGGCATGGAAAGGGTGAGTTCTGGCCAGCGGCGATTGGGTAGGCTTTGAATAAGTAAGTCACTCAAAAAGGTCTGCCACCAGGTGGTCAGGTCGGGATCTTTAGTTTGGCTGAGGAGGAGCTCATCCGGTAAACCGAGGAAGAATTGTTGAGCTAACCGATGGAAGTGCTCGCCTTGTTGCATGTGTCGTTCATGCTCGAGGACTGGCTCGGTTTGCGGGGCAGGCCAGGCCAGATGCAGCAAGTGGCGTAGTTCAAAGCGGCGCGGGCAATCCTCAAAATCTTGCAGGCTGTTCTGGGTGAAGGTGAAATCACTCGGCAAGGTCATTCAGGCGCTCCTTGTGGGCTTGCTGTAGGACTTTAAAACCGACCGCAGGCTGGCAATCGTTTTTACGACCATCATTCCAGGTGAGAATCACCTCGCGGCGGGCGCGGGTCAGACCGACGAACAACAAGCGCAATCGTTCAGCAGCATACTCCATGCGGGCGGTGTAGGTGGCAGCTCCTTCTTCCATCATCCCAGCCAGCGGGTCCCCTCCGACCAGGGCCTCCAGGTGAGAGCGGGTTTCTGCCTCCAGGTTCAGTTTGTTTCTAATAAACCATTTCTCCGACATGAATTGATCACCAGGCGAGCCACTGGGAAAATCGTAATCGTTGACCGAGGTCAGGTAGACCCGGTCCCACTCCAGGCCTTTGGCCTTGTGCAGCGTGGCGACAACCACCTTGCCCTTGTACTGCTCCGGATCGAAACCGGTCTCCTCGGCTTGAAAACCGGTCAGCTTGTACTGGCTGCGCTCGCTGGCGATTTCCGCCAGTAGGACAGCAAATTCTGGCAGGCCGTTTTCCGGGTGGCTTGAGGCAGACATTTCAAGCAGTATGGCCAGTTTGTGGGCTAATGCCAGGTCGGCCGGTAGGGAAAGCAAATCAGTTGCGATGGTAAGTAACAATTGGTCGGGTGGCAGGGAGATGGCATTTTGCCAGCGGCGCACCAATCCGGCAAACCAGGTCAGTTCATCCTGCACATCCTCTACCGGCAGACCGGCTGGTATGTTCGGCTGCCAGACGGCATCCGGCCGCGGCCAAAGGTATTCCTCCACCCTTGGCAACTTTTTCAACAGGCTGGTAATGGATTGGACGAAATCCTTCTGCTCAGGCGTGAAAGCATTGGCCGAGCGGATGGCGTGGTATAACTCGGCCAGCTTGGCGAATGCTGAGGCTTCAGCTAGGTATTTGAAGGCAGTCGCCAGCAGACCAGCAGTTTTTCTTGTATCAAAACTGACTTTGGTTAGGTCGACGGTTTCAATGCCTTTTTGGCGCAGGGACGTGATGAAATCAACCGCCCGGTCGTTGCGGTGTCCCAGCACTGCAACTGTCCAATCCGGGTGACCAGGCAGCCAGCGGACGATGTTATTAACCACCCGTTCAATCTCGCCATCAGAATCCAACTTGGATTCGTGTAGATGAATCATATTGAGGCCATCTGGTGGGTTCGGCTGCGGGTCGCCGGGTGGGGTGGGCTCGATATATGGCTGTGTCAGGGCATCTTTGAGAGCAGGGTAATCAGTGGTCTCACTCCAGCGGATCAGGTAATTGGCCAAGTAGACTATCCCGGGTGCTGAACGGCCGGAGTTGGGCAAGGCGCGCGGCTGGACACCTGGTTCCTTCATGAAGTTACGCAGGAAAGCCGGGCTGGCGGTTGTAAATGTCTCGTAGATAGCCTGATTTGGGTCGCCGACCCGCACCCAGTTGCCATCTGATCCGGCCAGCAGGCGCAGGATTTCCTCCTGCAATCGGCTGGAGTCCTGGGCTTCATCCTCCAGGATGAAGGGCCAGCGGTCGCGCAAACGGGCAAGATACCCCGAGTCGGATTGGATGGCGCGCAGCGCCAGGCGGATCAGGTCGTCGAAATCCAGGGCGGAGCGGTAATTGAGCGAGTGCTGGTAATCGGAGTAGATGGCCAATCCCATTTCCAGCAGGGGATGGCGCATGCCGGATTGTTGGAGTAATCCCTGCAGATCGGCCGGAGTTTTCTGCAAATCCTTGGCAGAGCGAATGAAGACTCCGGCGATCGAAATCGCCAGCTCTGGCCAATTTTTACGCATCACCATGGGGTTGTCCAGATACTCAGAATTCGTATAGTCATCCACAAACTTGGGATTGAGTTTAAGCCAATCTTCGGCATGCTTACGAAGGATTTGACTTGCCTCGCGCTCGTCTATGATCTGGTAATGTGTTTCTACACCCGCCAGGTCGGGGCGTTCACGGACAATATCATTGGCCAGGCCGTGCAAGGTGCGTACCCGGTAACCATAACCAGGAAGCAGGCCAAAGCCTTTGATGAGACCGGAGACGCGTTGGGAGAAATTATCAACTGCCGAGTTGACCAGAGTAACGATCAGGACTTCCTGATCATCTCGCAGGTTGCCTTCAGCGATGAGCTTGGCAGCCAGGTAGGAGAGGGTCTGGGTCTTGCCGCTGCCCGGTACAGCGGAAACACCCATCTTACCGCCGTTGTAGGCCAGTATTTCCTGCTGAGCAGGACGTGGGTTAAACATGGGCATCCTCCAGGGTCAGGCTGGCGTGGCGCAACAGGGTCTGGATGGCCTGCAGCAGCGGGCCGCGCTGCTCATCTCCCTGGGCGTTAATGCTGGAGAGGCGTAAGAAGAGGCGGGAGCGGCAGCGGCGCAGCAGACCGGTCGCCAGGCGGTTCAAGGCTTGTTGGTTGGAGGTGTATTCATGGGCATCCGTCCACTGGGCATCCGGCTGCCAGCGCCGGCTGAGCACGATCGGGTGAGTCAGCGGTTGGTAGAGACGCTGCCACCAGCCGAGAGACCCGATATCCAACCAGATTTGTACATCCACCGAGCGGTTCATCATGACAAAGGTGTAGGCCGGGGCGATCAGCACTGCGCCATCTTGCGGCTCCGACCAATTCTGCAAGTATTGGGCAGCCAGCACACCGCTTTCAACCATACTCATGTATTCCAGGCCGAGAGGCCGGCCTTCGGCGGCCAGCAGAGAACCAGTCACCCGGCGGAATTTCTGGATGGATTCGATCAGGCGGGCAGTGACGGCGGCGGAATCAAAATTAGTGTGGAAGGCGAAACCGGGTCGGCTGAGCAGGCTGCCGAACAGGCGGCTAAGAAAGACATCCAGTTCCTCCGGCTCACCGGTGCGGTAATCGACCAGGAACTGGCGCAACTGCTCGTAGCGGTTGCCCAGGCGGTATGTGATGCGTTCCTGCATCTCGGGCTTGATGATATCAAATGAAGTGAGCAGCTCAGCCCGGTTGGCCTTAAAGACGATATCGGTCAGAAGCGTGGCGCGAACCAGGTCCAACTCAGCGATCACTAGCATCAGGGCAGCCCGTAGTTGGGATTTGGTAACCAGCAGCTTCCATTGTGGGTGAGCCAGACGGGCGAGAGTCAGCAGGCAGGCGGAGGCCGGTTCATCCCGCAGTGAGCGCGAGGGGCGGTGGGAGCGACCAGGGATGCCCAGTTCCTCCAGACGGTTGAGCAACGAAAAGCGCAGCGAATCGCTAACAAAGGGGGCGAGGATGACGATTTCGCCAGGCGGGGTACCGGCATTGACCTGAGTCCGGATAACCTGGCAGACATCTTCAATCATCTGGGGGACGAAGTTGAACTGGCGAACGGAGACCACCGGTTCAGAGTCTTCCTCAGGTTCGGCTAACGTTTCGCGGTTCAAAGCCGCTGACAGGTTGCCTAAGAAGAATTGGAGTTCTGGTGAAGTGACGTGATTTTCTTCAAAGGTAATCACGTTTTCACAGGCTGAACCGAGCAAGGCCGCCGACTGCGGGTCAGCACCAAGGAAGGCGCGAAAACCACCGTCTGAATCCAGGATAAGCAGGGCAGAATCAAAGTGGGGTAACCATTCATTGATCAGGTCATGAGCGACCGGGATATCCTCTTCAATATTATCGTAAATAAGATGGCGGAAGCGCCCGGTCAGATAGGATCGGCAGAGGAGGGATGGCCATAGGTTTTGGCGGAAGACTTCCAGTTGCAATGAGAAATCTAGCAAATTGTTCTGCAGGCAGAAGTCACGAAAGAGGATGGCACATTTCTGGGCTTCGTCATATGCACGCACCTGGGCAGGTTCACCGATCCAGGCAGCTTTTAGTCGTTCAGCCAGTGAGGTGTGCGGAAATCCAACGCCAGCAGCCTTGTTGAGGTTGTCGATAATCTGGCCGAGCAGGCGATTGCGGTCAATGGCGATGCTGTCAAAGTAGCCCTGGTCGAGCAGCGGGTTGACGATGCGGGCCAGGAAGTACTGAGCGGTTTCCATGGTCAGGAAAACCGGGGGCTGTTCGGGATGGGCAAAGCCGGTGGCTCCAGCGACCAGCGGCCAGAACAGGTCTAGCATGCGCTGGGCCAGGCCGCCTAGGGTCTGGATGGTGATCTCACCACCGGGGGGTAGATCGGGTTGGCGGATAGCGGCAAAGTAGGGAGCGGCCAGGGTGCGCTGCGGGATCAGCACCAGGATCTGCTCGGCCGGAATGCCGCTCTGCAGCATCTGCTCCAGGCGGGCGGCGGCCGCACTAGTTTTGCCGGCTCCGGCCGGGCCTTGCAGCAGGGTGCGGCCGGTTGCCGGGGCATGGATCAGGTCAATTTGTTGTTGTGTGAAGAATAAAGCCATCTGGGGTCTCCCGATGTCTCTATTGTAATGGGGATTTGCTGATCGAGTCGTTTATT
Source organism: Anaerolineaceae bacterium (assembly GCA_041741455.1). Lineage (GTDB taxonomy): Bacteria > Chloroflexota > Anaerolineae > Anaerolineales > Anaerolineaceae > CALESS01. Next base: position 57,733 of record JBGSJZ010000099.1, read on the forward strand.
TTTCTACAGCTGATTGGATATCTTTTGTCAATTCTTGGATATCCTGTTGGTTGAAGTACCTACCGTGTAGGAAAACACCTTCAATTTCCCGGGTGTTCCGAATATCCTCCAGCGGGTTGGCGCGGAGGAGAAGTATTGAGGCATGCTTGCCTTCAGTGATGCTGCCAGTACGCTCATAAACCCCCATAAATTGGTAGGGGATGATGGTAGCGCTGCGCAGAATATCGAGAGGGGGAATGCCGGCTTGCTGCCAGATTTCCATTTCATCGTGAACGGAGAATCCGGGAATGATTCCAGGGACAAGCAGATCGGTTCCCACCATCATGGGCACCCCAGCCTGGGATAATCCCTTGACCATTTTAGCCCAGTTTTGCCAGATGGTTTCCTCCAGATCGCTTTGACCCGACCATTGGGACCCCCAGATATCCAGGACCTTCGACGAGATATATTCACTTTTCGGGAAATTACCAGATTGAAATGCCCTGGTCTGAGTGCCGGCCTTGAAAACGACCACAGTCGGGCAGACCGTCAGCCCGCTGGCGCGAATCCGCTCATAAAAATCTTGAAGAGTCTGTGAGTCGACTTCATTCAGGCGATTTAAGTAATCGGTATCCGCCCCCATCCCGTTGTAATATAGTTTGAGGGACTCTCCCAGCAATTGACCAACGGCTTTTTCAAAGCCAAACAGGTGTTCACTACTGGCCATACCGGATCGCGCAGCATCTTCGATATAGATCGAATCTGGGACATGACCGACCACCTTCAAGCCTTGTTTGCTGGCTTCATCGAGGATAGCCAGGAAAACGTCTTTCTTCAGCAGGCTGTAGACTTTGATCATATCCACGCCGGCTTTGGCCAGGTTCTGGACGGCGGCACGACCTTCCTCGGGCGTCTGCAGCCCTTGCGAAATGGAAGGAATAAGCGGAGGATAGCCATCCAAAATCGATCCGGTGGCCACCATTTCCGGCCCAAGGATCTCTCCGCGGTTCAATGAGTCCCGCAGGGGCAGGATGGATTCGGTTGGCAAGCCCATATCCCGCACGAACAAAACCCCGTTGGCGATCATCAGGTTGCCGAAAGTATCAGGATCGAAGTAGTGAACATGGGCGTCTACAAGACCGGGTATCAGGTACATGCCATTTCCGGAGATTACTTGGATACCAGATGGAACGGCGACTTCTGCTGCTAAACCGATTTTCAGGATAAGGTCATCCAGAATCAGGACAGTTTGATCCGGGATGATTGTTCCGTTTTCGACATCGACAATTGAAACGTTGGCAATGGCCAGGCTGGGGAATGGTGTGGTTGGGGTTGCGGTCAATTCGAAAGGAATGGGAATCAATTGTTGGGGTGTTGGAGTGTTTCTGTTGCATGCGCTGCATAGAACACCAAATAGAATCGACCATGCAAACAAACTGTTGATGAAGGACATGGTTAAATCCTCATTCTTTTTTTTACAAAACCAGAGAAACCTGTTACTGGTTGCAGTGCCATTATGTTTTCGTTCAGATGATTGGATAATAATAAGGGGGAAACCCAGCGACTCAAAATTCAGGTTTAGTCTGGTTATTCAGTCAATCTAGAGTATAGCATAAACCACCCCTGGATCGTAAATGAAATATTCCTTCTACGATCCGGGGGTGGTTATTGTGATTTCAAAGATCCATAAATTGATTTGGTAATTAGAAGTTAGCTTTGAGATCCATGCCCTTGTACAATTCGGCCACCTGTTCCTCGTAGCCATTGAAGAGCAAGGTGCCGCGCCGGCCGGCATCCTCGATGCGTCGCTCCGAGGCCTGTGACCAGCGTGGGTGAGAGACATTCGGGTTGACATTGGCATAAAAACCGTATTCGTTCGAAGCCGAAGCCATCCAGAGCGAGGTGGGCATTTCAGCAACGAGTGAGATGCGGGTGATGGATTTTATGCTCTTAAAACCATACTTCCAGGGGACCACCAGGCGGGCCGGAGCGCCGTTTTGTGGCAGTAAGGTTTTGCCGTACAGTCCGGTCGAAATCAAGGTCAGATCATTGTATGCTTCATCCATGCGTAAGCCTTCGACATACGGCCAGGGGAAAAACGAATCATTCTGACCGGGCATCTGGTCGGGGTCAAAAAGCGTCTCAAAGCGCACGTATTTAGCGTCCGAGGTGGGTTGGACCTCATCCAGCAACTTTTTAAGTGGGAAACCCAGCCAGGGGATGACCATCGACCAACCCTCCACACAGCGCATGCGGAAGATGCGCTCCTCCTCGCCAAAACGCTGTCGCAGGTCGTCCGGGTCGTATGTCTTGGGGTTGTTGACCAGACCGCTCACGGTGATCTCCCAGGGTGAGGTAACCAGGTCCGCACTAAGTCTGCCGACACCTTCTTTCCCCAGGGTGAATTCGTAATAGTTATTGTAATTGGTGACAGCTTCATAGGAGGTCAGCGGATCCCCGAGTTCATCAGTCAGACCGCTGGTGACGGGCCGGGTTGCTTCGGGAGTCGCAGTCAGCAGTTCTGTCACCTGGCGGGGAGCACAGGCGGCCAGGGTAGCCGCGCCAGCAGCCAGCAATGCTCCCTTAAGGAAGCGGCGGCGCGTTCGGTAAAGGTGTTCGGGGGTGATTTCTGACGATGGTATCTTTCTCATTTGAACTCCTGTTGTTTTTTTCCACGAAAAAGGGTCAGAGTAGAACCTTTTGTAAAAAGAAAATCTTTCCCGTGGAACTTGAATCTTTTCGTTTAGTGAATATATGCCTTTGAATATCTAAAATATCCGAAAAATATGAATAAATCATGAATGGTCAGTGAACTTGAGGTGTACATCAAACCTCGATGGAAGCCAGGTATTCGAGCAGGGCGCGGGTCAAGAGGGTATCGGCCAGGGAACGGTGGGCGTTGGGTAGGGGAATGCGACAGAGTTTGCCAGCATTTTCAAGGCTTACGTTACGGTATAAGCGGCGATTGGGATCCCATTCCCCGTTAAACCTGGCATAAAGGGACATCAGGTCAAAAGGACGGCCGGTAAAATCCCAGCGCATCTTGTAGCGGTCATGGGTTTGCTTGAGCATGCGGATATCAAAATCGGAGTTGTAAATGACCACAATCCGGTTATTGAGGGCTGGCTTGATGCTGTTCCAGAGAAATGGCCAGGGTTGTGCTTTCTGCACCATCTCGTTGGTGATGTGATTAACGCGGCTGGCATCTGCCGGGATGGGAAGACTGGGACGCACCAGGGTATCCACCAGGGTGGAACCATTGGTGTCGATCACGGAGATTTCAACAATCTCGGCAGTCTTATCCAGGCCGGTGGTTTCTGTATCCAGGTAGACCGGGCGTTGTAGCAGCACCTGACGGGCGAGTAATATGGCATCACGTTGGGTGGCGGAGGTAATCATCAGGGCATTGTCCAGTAGGAAATATCATCCAGGGCGATTTGGAAGCCCGGGGTGTTGACAGCAGAGATGAAGACACCGAAGGTTCCTTCGCTGAAGGTCGTGTCGGAGAGATCGATGATTTTCTTGCCATTGGCATACAGGCTGAGATTATTGCCATTTGCCAGCACACCCAACCTGTTGACCTGATTGGAACCTGCCGAAAGACCTTCTGCCGGGACAAAATCAGCAACCTTGGTAAATTCACTGCCATCGAAGGCTCGCAAGCCAGCCCGGCCATCGCAGGTAATACTTAAGAAATAGCCCTGGCTGGTATCCGGGGCACGGAAGATCAGGCCGTAAAGGTCGTTGCCCGAGCAGGAGCCAACCTTGAGAGTCGCTTCCAGGAAAAAATTGGTCAGCTTGAGATAGTGCATCGACCACGAATGCCAGCCGATGGCCTGTTTGCTGGTCAGAACCAATGTTCCGTCTTCGCTGCGGATATTGGAGTAGTCATTGTCCTCCGTGTACCAAGAGGAAATGCTATCCAGGTTGGAGGTCCAGGTAGCGGTGCCAAGGGTAGCCTTGGGGTCATTCACCGGAGTAGGGGAGGATGTGAGGGTAGCGGTGGTGGGTGGTTGCAAGGTGGGCGTGGCGGTTTGGACCAGGACCTGCATGGTTGGGCTAGCCGAGGCTGGCACTTGGCTGGGCAGGGCGGCAGCCGTGCTGGTCAGCACCAGGCTGACCTGGGTACCGACGAGATCCGGGGTAGGCAGAGCCGGGTCCGAATTTCCTTCGCAGGCAGTCAGCAGAAAAGCAATCAGGATCAAAGTTAGGGCATATTTATACATACAGGTATTATAACCATTTTCAGTGGAAGCTTCCATTGGGTGTAGAACTCGGGATAAGGAGATTTTGTTATTCCAGCTTTCTGGAAAATCCTTAATTGAATCATCCAATCCACTTATGAAGCGGATATAATGAATGAAATTTAACAGCATGATTCTTGCAATATTATTTTTTAGATTAGTTTTTTTGGTTTTGGTTGGTGGTTTTCGTGTGGATATCAATAAAAAAGAATCGATTGAATGGAAGTGAAAAATCACCTTCTTGCTTTACTCAAACATCCCGTTTTTCGGATTGGGAGATACTTTCTACGGCGAGTAATGGCAGTTCTATTGACGATTGTCATAGGGGTTTTTATCGCAGTGGTCATTGCCAACAGTAAAGGGATGATCGATTCTATCATCCAAAAAGCGGTTAATGATGAAATCAGGCAGATAAGTCGTAATCCAGAATTTTCCGGGGACCTGGATCAGGAACGCAGTCGGTTGATTGAGCAGGAAGGCTTGAATCTACCCTTCTTCCAAAAGCATGTGCTCTATACATCCAAAGCGTTATTCATGGGTTGGGGTAACTATGGAGGAACCCGAAGCTACCTGAGGTCCGATACGAGCATTTATAACATCACCAGCGGTAGGACCTCCATTCTGTCGCAGCTTCCCAATACATTACTGCTCTCTGGATTCGCCTATCTGTTGCTGGCACTGATTGGCATCCCACTGGCGCTTTTTCTAAGTCAGCGCGAAGGACTTTGGCTGGATAAGTTGATCGGTGTACTAACTCCGATTTCATCTGTTCCAAGCTGGGTTATTGGGGTGATCCTGGTCATTATTTTTGCCGTCGAGTTTAAACTGTTTCCAGTTGGCAAGATGTTTGATCTTCTCCCACCTCAAACTACCTGGGAAAAATTCCTGAACGTTGGCTATCACATGGTTCTGCCGGTGACGGCAATCTTCCTCAGCATGTTTTTCAACCTGGTGTACAACTGGCGTACTTATTTGCTAATCAATTCGGATGAAGATTACGTGACCCTGGGCAAAGCCCAGGGGTTAAAGCGCCAACGGCTGGAAAGATTGTACATTCTAAGACCAGCCTTACCGTATATGCTGACCAGCATCGTTTTGACTTTGGTTGGCTTCTGGCAGACGATTACTGCCCTGGAATACTTCTTCCAGTGGCCCGGTATCGGTAAGCTGTTTGTCGATGCCCTGCCAAATTTCTTTGGCGAGAGTATGTATTACGGAGAAATGGGAATTATCCTGGGGATTATTGTCTTATTTGCTTATTTCCTGGGCATCACATTGCTCTTGTTGGATTTCTGTTATGTGCTGGTGGATCCTCGTTTGCGTCTGGATCCCCAGGAAAAGGTGCAAGGCTCCTCTGTCCGAATTGGCGAGTCAAAAATGGGGAGATTCTTGAAATCGATCCGCTGGAAACTGTCAGGGCAATCGGGCGATCCATCGATTGTTCAATCGAAATCACTTAAGACAACAAGATCAACTGTTGACTTTCGAACTTTGTTCGCAGATTTCTGGGAAGGGCTGCGTGAAACCAGCGCTGTGATTAAGGGAATTTGGATCGAGATTCGCCGTGAACCGATGGCCATCATTGGATTGGCCCTGATTTCCCTGCTGGTGATCCTATCCATCGTGGTCCTGATTTATATTCCCTACAACCCGATCGGACGGGATTGGGCGCGCAGTAATCTGACCGGTAACCCGACTGTGGCCAAATTGGGTTTGCCAAGTTGGATCAACTGCTTTCGCAAGAATGATCTGCCGTCCACCATTTTATTGGATAGCAGCAAAGGACAGGCTGTCAAACGGTTCATCATTGATCCATCGGGCACACGCCGGGTGCAGATCGATTTCGTTTTTGATTACCCGTACAAGGAATTCCCAAGTGAGATTACCATGTACGCGACCAGCCAGTATCGCGAGAAGAAACCTCTGGTTACATTGTCCTGGATTACTCCAGATCTACGAGTGTATCATCCCAAGAATGCATCTGTGTCCACTCAACTAACTTACTTGTTCTCTGAAAATGTTCCTTTCCGAAAAGAATTATCAAAGAACCGAAATTGGCAAGAATGGTTTGTCACCGAAGGCAGTTATCCGACGCCTGCATACTACATTTTGTTTGCAGACCCGGAAGAGGATGAACCCAGAGCAGTTGATGGAACCTATGGGCTGCGCATTGAAGGATATCTGTTTGAGGAAGACAGCGACATCGATGTTCAACTGGTGATTTTTGGCCAGGTGGAAGGTTGGGCGGGGACGGATAATTTACGACGGGATTTGAGTATCCCTTTGCTATGGGGACTGCCTTTCGCCCTGATGATAGGTGTACTGGGAGCGGTGACAACCACCCTGATTTCCCTGGTGATTGCGGCTGCCAGCGCTTGGTTTGGCGGCTGGTTTGATAGCCTGATGCAGCGAGCAATTGAGGCCAATTTGATCCTTCCCGTAATGGCAATTGGAGTTTTACTCTACTCTTATTATGGGTTTAACCTTTGGTTGATCCTGGGGTTGATCATATTTCTGAATATCTTTGGCGGACCGACCAAAGCTTTCCGGGCGGCTTTTCTCCAGGTAAAAGAATCAGCTTATGTGGAGGCAGCCAAGTCGTACGGGGCACGTGACCTGCGTATCATCAACCGTTACCTCATTCCGCGCATTTTGCCGGTGATCATCCCACAAATCGTGATTCTGATCCCGAATTTCTTCTTCCTGGAAGCCACTCTGGCAATTTTTAATATTAGTGATAACCGCTACCCGACCTGGGGAAGGATCATCTATGACGGATTGCGTTATGGAGCTGCCTACGGCTCGCGTTTCTGGGTGCTAGAGCCGATCACCCTGATGCTTCTGACCGGGCTCTCGTTTGTGCTGCTAGGTTTTGCGTTGAACCGGGTGTTCAATCCTCAATTAAAGCATGTTTGAGTGCTAGGCCCTGGCATTCGAGTGGGTGATGTTAGCACTTTTCTAGGTTTCAATTCCATTCAGCAGGCATGAATGCCTGTATAATTTACCAGAATGAAAACCACCATCATCCAGCTCGAAGCGCATGACGATGTCATCACCGTCCGGGACCGCCTGGCCTGGGCAAAATCCGCGCGGGTGGTGCTAATCTGGCCGGATGAAGGGCGGATATTGACCCGGTTGCTCGACTTGGTGTTGATACAACGCACCGGAAGGCAGCAAAACCAGCAAATTGGATTGGTTACCCACGATCCGGAAGTGTTGGAACACGCCCGGGAGCTGGGGATCCCGGTGTTTCGCAACCAGAAACGAGCACTGCGGGGGATCTGGCGGCGCAAGCCGCAACGAATGCGCCTGTTGCGCCCTCGCCGAAGTTTTCGCCCACCATCCGAGGAATTACGCAAAATTCTGCCGGACAGAACCTATCGCCCGATTCCTGGCATGGTGCGCATCTTCATATTTTCCCTGGCATTCCTAGCGGTGATCTTCCTGATCCTGTTTTTGATGCCTGCAGCGACCATTTACCTTCCGTTGGAGAAGACCAGCCAAGAGATGGTGGTATCAATTCGGTTGAGCCCGGAATTAAGCGGGATAACCCTGGCGGGTGGCGTGCCGGTTCGTTTGGAAACAGTCGTGATCGAGGAAGAGGGTGAAATCTCCAGCACTGGCCGGGTAAGCTTGCCGGATCAAACGGCCAAGGGTGAAGTAGTTTTCACAAATCTAACAGATGCCGCAGTGGCCATTCCCAAAGGGACAGTGGTTTTGACAACCGGTCCTGAATCAATACGCTACCTGACCTTGCAACCAACGAACCTGGTTGGTGGAACGGGTCAAACAGTGAGCGTGGGCGTCGCGGCGGCACAGGCAGGAAAGGTTGGAAATGCAACTGCCGGGAGCATTCAGGCGGTTGAGGGAGCGATTGGATTGCAGGTCAGGGTGGATAACCCGCAGCCAGTCAACGGGGGAAGTGACAGAAGCCAGGTTTCGCCATCTGCAGCGGACGAAGCCAAACTGCGTCAGCAAATGAGCGAAAAGATGGTGAAGAAAGCAGCCGAATGGCTGAGAGGCATCTATGTGGAAGGTGCATACACCATTGAACCATCGATCACACAGAATAAAGTGCTGGAAGTGGAACGATTTCCGGCCGAAGGCCAACCAAGTGAGAGCTTAAAGCTGCACCTGAAGGTGGAATATCAGGGCTGGGTGGTGATGGGTGAAGACTTGCGAGCAGTGGCTAAAAATATGCTGGATGCCAACCTGCCTCAAGGCATGGTTGGGGTGGAAGATACGATTTTGTTGATATTCGGAGACACCTACACTCCCGAGGAAAACGGTTTACGTTGGAGCTTGACGGCCAAACGGCAGATCGAACCAATTTTGGAAAAGGAGCAAGTTATCGAACAAGTACTTGGGAGACCGCGACAGCAGGTCCTGGCGATTCTAAGACAACAATTCTTGCTGAGGGCTGAACCTACCATCCTGATCTCGCCGGGTTGGTGGCCCTGGCTGCCAGTAATTGAATCGCAAATCCGGGTGGAGGTGCAATGAACGGTCGGGTTCTGGCAGTGGATCCGGGCGACCAACGTATCGGCCTGGCGATCAGTGATCCTAGCCGGGCGATTGCCAATCCGTTGCGGGTTATTCAGCATGTGGCACGTAAGGTGGATGCAGCCTTGATCGCCCAGATAGCGTCAGAAGAAGGGGTGATAATAATTGTCGTCGGCCAACCACTGGACGATGAAGGGGAGATTGGCCCGGCCGCCCGAAAGGCTGGCCGGTTGGCGGAAGCCATCCGGGGACAGACTGAATGTCCGGTCGAACTGTGGGATGAGAGTCTGAGTACGCAAGATGCGTTGCACGCCCGGCGGGTGATGGGCGCCAGTCGGGAGAAACGCAGCGGTCACCTGGACGAACTGGCGGCCACGGTGTTATTACAATCTTATTTAGATGCGCATAGCCAATCATAAAAAAGTAAAGGTTCGATGAGCAAACGTCGTAGTTCTGGCATAAAAGGGTGTATTATTTTACTACTGGCTGTAGCCTGCCTGGTGCTCGCTTCTGTCGGCTGGGCAGCCAGTGATTTGCCTCGTTGGGCGTCTCAAAATTTTGGCTCACCCAGCACCCGGCATGGCTGGGGGATGCGGGTCGTTTTATCCGTCCAACTTTACCTCCAACGCTACGACCTAAACCAACCACTGAACGCCTTGGGGGTTGATCAGGATTTTGAGGTAGGCCTGGGTGAATCCCCTATTCAGGTTGCAGAAAGGCTGGAGCAGGAAGGTTTGATCCGCAATGCAGAAGCTTTTCGGATTTACCTGGTGTATTCAGGGCTGGATATCTCCCTGCAAGCAGGAAAATTCAAACTTAGTCCAGCCTGGAGCGCAGTACAAATAGCCCAACAAATGCAGGATGCCACACCAACTGAAGTTGCCTTCCGTTTGATCGCCGGCTGGCGTTTGGAGGAGGTGGCTGCGGCTTTACCGGTCAATGGAGTGCAGATTGACCCGCAAGAGTTTATCCAGGCAGCCAGGAATCCGGTAGGCCTGGGGCTGACAGCCGATTGGCCGGAAGGTATCAGCTTGGAAGGATATTTATTTCCAGATACCTACCAGATTCAACGTGAGACCAGCGTCGAGGAAGTACTGAACCTGTTTCTCTCCCGCTTTTTCGAACAGGTATCTGCTGAACTGAGGGAAGGTTTCAACCGGCAAGGCCTGAACCTGTCCCAGGCTGTGACGCTAGCCTCGATTGTCCAGCGCGAAGCAGTCGTGCCGGATGAGATGCCGATGATCGCCTCTGTTTTCTATAACCGCCTGGCGATCAATATGAAGCTGGATAGCGACCCAACTGTGCAATACGCCCTGGGTTACCAGAATGGTCGCGGCGGTTGGTGGACTAATCCGCTCAGTCTGGCTGATTTACAGGTGGATTCTCCATATAATACTTATATCTATCGAGATTTACCGCCGGGGCCGATTGCCAGCCCGTCCCTATCTGCCATGCAGGCAGTGGCGCAACCAGCCCAGACTCCCTATTACTACTTTCGTGCTGCGTGTGATGGCAGTGGGTTGCATAATTTTGCCCAAACCTTTGAAGAACAGGTTCAAAATGCCTGTCCGTAAGGTCAAGCTGAAGGAGGAATGATGATCGTACTTGGTGTGGATTTCGGCGGATCTGGTATCAAGGGGGGGGTGGTGGATATCGACAGGGGTGAACTCATCCAGCCACGCATACGCATCCCCACCCCGGATGGCGCTAAGCCCAAGGATGTGGCTGGCGTGGTGGGTGAAATCTGCCGGGGATTTGGCTACCAGGGTCCGGCAGGAGGCACCATCCCCGGAGTGGTGCAACATGGCGTAGTGATGACTGCAGCCAACATCGATGAGGGTTGGGTGGGTAAAAATGCTGAGCGATTGTTTTCCCAGGCAAGTGGTTGTGATTTCTACGCCGTCAATGACGCGGATGCGGCCGGATTGGCGGAAATCCGCTTCGGTGTTGGTAAGGAACATCCTGGACAAGTGATCCTGATGATCACCCTCGGCACCGGGATTGGCTCAGCCTTGTTTGTGGATGGTCGCCTGGTGCCTAACCTGGAATTGGGCCACTTGAAGGTGCGCGAGAAGGATGCTGAGAAGCGCGCCTCAGATGCCGCCCGGCAAAAAAAGGAAATGACCTGGCCAGTCTATGCAGAGGTCCTGGATGAAGTACTAAGAGAGATTGAGGCCTTGATCTGGCCGGATGTAATCGTGATTGGCGGTGGGATCAGCAAAGAGGGTGAGAAATATATCCCGTTGTTGAAGCGAAGGGCAAAAGTGGTTCCGGCTCAGTTGTTGAACCAGGCCGGAATCATCGGTGCAGCCTTGTATGCTTATGAAATGGATCGGAGCGGGAAGATCTAAATCTGTTCATTAACAATCTTTCAATCGCCTTCGGTGCACCTGGCAGGTGGTCGAGGGCTTTTTTACTTCACCCTAAAGACCAACATCGTTAATTGAACAAAGGGGTGGGTGATTGGCCCACCCCATGAAGTTGGTGTGATGTTTTATGAATGGTGAACAGTAGAAAAGGTTATGCGGCGTTGTAGCCGGGACCTTTTTTGAAGAAATCTAGATTGGCTGCGGTATCCGGAGATAGATCTACGACCTCACCAGCTGCCAGTTTGCGAACCCCTTCCAAATGAACATCCTCGTCATCATGGTTCTTGCCATCGTAGACCTCGGCGTAACCAGGGGTGCCAACTGGCTGGGAAAGGAATTCACCACCTTTGGCTTTATAGGCGGCCGGAACTTCATCTTCCGGAAAAATGGCTGCCCAGGGGCATTCCGGAACACAGGCACCGCAGTCGATGCAAGTATCGGCGTCGATGTAGTACCACGGCCATTGGTCAACAGGTTTGCCAGGGACAATACATTCGACGGGGCAAACCGTAGCGCAACCACCATCGCGCAGACAGAGACTGGTAATTACGTGGGTCATAGATTCCTCCTGAAAAAAATAAATTTAGCGACCTTCCAAAAAACGCCGCTCGGCCTCCTCCCAGTTTACCACTTTCCACCAATTTGTGAGATATTCGTTGCGGCGGTTTTGATAGCGCAGGTAGTAGGCATGTTCCCAAACATCCACGCCAAGCACGGGGAATAAACCTTCAGCCAGCGGAGTATCCTGGTTGGGAGTGGAGTGCACCACCAGGGAGCGATCCGACTTGATACTCAACCAAGCCCAACCACTACCAAAGCGGGTCAGGCCGGCCTTTTCGATTTCTGCCTTGAGGGCATCAAAGGAACCGAAGGTGAGATCTATGGCGGCTGCCAATTTACCGAGAGGGGTCGGGCTGCTTTTGGATGTCATGATCGACCAATAGAGGATGTGGTTGTAAAAGCCGCCACCGTTGTTGCGGACCGAGGTGCGGATATCCTCGGGGACCTGAGTAAGATCGGCCAGGATCTTTTCAATCGGCAAGTTAAAGAACTGGGGATATTTTTCGAAGGCGGTATTGAGGTTTTTCAGATAGGCCGCGTGATGCTTGGTATAATGGATTTCCACGGTCTGGGCGTCAATGGCTGCTTCCAGGGCGTCAAATCCATAAGGCAGCTCGGGTAATTGGAATAACATGCTGGACTCCTTTATTATGTTGTAAATTCAGATCCGCTTTTCAAGTGCAGACTGAGTTGATATTTGAGATCTTTATTGTAATAAATCCGATAAATTTTGTCAAATTAGGAGCTTATGCTAAGCGATCATTCTACACCAAACCATATTCAATCCCGGCCGTTGTTGGTGGTATTGTTGGGCATCCTGGCAGTTTCGACGGCATCCATTTTCATCCGGCAGGCGCAGCAGGAAGCGCCTTCACTGGTGGTGGCGGCATACCGACTGGGCTTGGCCACGCTAGTCTTGATTCCATTTTCTTTCAGGAACCGCAAAGAAATTTTGGCATTCAGCAAGAAGCAATGGCTATTGGCGCTGGGGGCAGGTGGCATCCTGGCGCTGCACTTCGCCAGTTGGATCACCTCGCTGGAGTACACCTCGATTGCCAGTTCGGTGGTACTGGTGACAACCACACCCTTGTGGGTGGCGTTGTTTTCCCCGCTGTTCCTCAAGGAACGGCTTAATCGGGCAGCAGTGTTCGGGTTGGCGGTGGCCCTGGTGGGCGGTACGGTGGTTGGATTGAGCGAGGCTTGCAGCCTGAGCAATGCCAGGTTGGAGTGCAGCGGCCTGCTGGGTTTCTGGGGTGGGCGGGCAGCGCTGGGCAACTTCCTGGCCTTGTTTGGGGCCTGGATGGCAGCCGGCTACATGATGATCGGCCGGCGCTTGCGACCGGGGTTGTCTCTGGTTTCGTACGTGTTTGTAGTATATGGAGTGGCGGCGCTGGTTCTGCTGGGTTTGGTGGGGATCACCGGACACCGGCTGATTGGATACGCACCGATGACTTACTTTTGGTTTAGCGCTCTGGCAGTCATTCCGCAACTGATCGGCCACTCTTCACTAAATTGGGCATTGCGTTACTTACCAGCTTCATTCGTTTCAGTCTCTTTACTGGGTGAACCGATTGGCTCGGTTATCCTGGCATTCATCTTCCTGGCAGAATCGCCAACCGGGATGGAATTGGCAGGCGGGGTTTTAATCTTGGTGGGGATATTCCTGGCGTCGAGGAATCAGGGATAAACAATAATCCACTGAAGATACAGATGAACATAGATAGAACAGCATAATATCTTTCAAAATCAGTTATTTCTGAGATCAGTTTGGAGTAGGGGGAATCCGATAAATTTACCAGGCGTTTTATTCGTGAATTAAAAAAAGGTGCAAGGTCTTTTTGCGCCTTGCACCTTTTTTTATCTGAGGATTAGTCGTCCAGAGGTGGATCGACCAGGCCAGGCAAGCGGCGGTAGAGGAAGTTTATCTCCTTCAGCCGAGCTTTGAGGTCGTCGGTCAGGCAGCCGGGGGGCATGCGCCAGGCCCAATTGCCAGATGGCCGGCCGGGGAAGTTCATACGGGCTTCACCGGATAGGCTGAGCAGGTCCTGCATTGGAGTACCAGCAATCACCGCTACGGATGACCAAATCGCGCGGATCATATCCCAAGCGATATCCTCACCAGAACGACCCAGGTAGCGGCGGCAGAAGTCACGTTCAGCTTCAGGGGCAGTAAGATACCAACCGATGGTGGTGTCGTTGTCGTGAGTCCCAGTATAGGCTACGCAGTTCTGGGGATAGTTGTGCGGCAGGAAAGGTTCGGTTGAATCTGCGCCAAAGGAGAATTGCAGGATCTTCATGCCGGGGAAGCCAAAGGAATCGCGGATATCCAGCACATCGGCAGTGATGCGGCCTAGGTCCTCGGCGATAATGGGTAGCTCACCCAGGGCTTTTTGCAATGCGGTAAAGAGCTGCTTGCCGGGGCCGGGCACCCAGCGGCCGAATTCAGCAGTCGGCAGGTGAGCGGGCACCTCCCAGTAGGCGGCAAAGCCGCGGAAGTGGTCCAGGCGAATCAGGTCGAAAAGGCCAAGGGCGGATTTCATGCGGGAGATCCACCAGGCGTAACCGGTCTTCTTGTGAATACTCCAACGATAAAGCGGGTTGCCCCAGCGTTGGCCGGTGGGAGAGAAGTAATCCGGGGGGACACCAGCAATAACAGTAGGCTGACCCTTGGTGTTGATAAAGAAAAGCTCTGGATGGCTCCAGGCATCGGCTGAGTCGTAGGCTACAAAGATCGGTACATCTCCGAAGATCTGGATACCTTTCTGGTTGGCATAGGTTTTGAGGGCTTTCCACTGGCGGTAGAATAGGAACTGGCGCAACTTGTGGTTGAGAATCTCTGCTGCATGGGCTTGCTTGAATTCTTCCAGCGCCTGAGGCTCGCGCTTGCGCATGGGCAGGGGCCAGTTACCCCAGGAACCACCGCCCAGATCTTCCTTGATGGCCATGAAGAGGGCAAAATCATCCAGCCATTCAGCTTCCTGTTGCTGGAAGGTAATAAACTCAGCCTTGAGTTTGGCTGGAGCGGATTTACCAAAGCGGGCTACAGCGCGGTTGAGTACGGTCAATTTCCAGTTGATGACAGGTCCAAAGTCCACAGATTCCACCGGGAATTGTGGTCGATCAGCCAGATCAGTGCGGCTAAGCAGACCTTCATCCAGCAGGAGAGCCGGGCTGATCAGGAAGGGATTACCGGCAAAGGCCGAAAAGCACTGGTAAGGGGAATCACCGTAGCCAGTCGGGCCAAGGGGGAGCACCTGCCAGATGGTGACTCCGGATTCAGATAGGAAGTTGACCCAGCGGTAGGCTTCTGGACCGAGATCGCCGATGCCATCCGGTCCGGGCAAACTGGTGGGATGCAGAATGACGCAAGCGGAACGATTAAATTTCATACGGTAATCTCCTGGTATAAACGGTCTCCTGTCCGCCGACGCGGGAAGAGGCGAAATCGGATGAGATGACATCCGTGAAAACCACCCCGCCTGGGTCGATGACCAAATTGGGTGGCAGGATGGAATTTTTCCCAACCATGGATATCTTCAGCTCAGCGCCCTCACAACTTCCAATGTGGGTGTTTTCAGCCACCTTGACTCGCTTATCCAGGATAGATCGCTCCACAAAGCAATTGCTTTCCAGAAGTGTGTCGGTCAGGATGATTGATTCACATACATTGGTTCCGGCACGGACTACAACCCCCGGGGAGAGAATGGAACGGATCACACGAGCGCCGGGTTCAATGACGCAGCCATCACAGATGAGAGAATCCTCCACGGTGGCTCCACGGGCAACCAGCACAGGTGGGCGCTCCTCCGTTCGGGTGTGGATAATCCATGACCGGTTATTCATATTCATCGGTGGCGGTGATTGGAGCAACTCCATGTGTGCTTGCCAGTAGGAAGCCGTGGTGCCTACATCCACCCAGTAACCAGTGTACGGATATGCATAAACCTTTCCGCCATTATTAATCAAATTTGGTATGATGTTTTTTCCAAAATCATGATTGGAGGAGTGATTCTGATGGTCTTCCCACAACATCCGGTCAAGTAGCGACCTTGTGAAAACGTAGACACCCATGTTGACCAGGTTGGAAGGTGGATTGGCTGGTTTTTCAACAAAGGAAGTAACCCGCCAATCCTGTCCGACACCAACAATTCCGAATCGCGAGGCTTCCTCTAACGGCACCTGGATGACAGCCATGGTCAGGTCAGCCTGGTGCTCCGTATGGAATTGGATCATCGGTTCATAGTTCATCGAATAGACATGGTCGCCAGAAAGGATCAAGATCAAATCTGGATCACCACGCTTGATGAAGGAAAAATTTTGTTGGACAGCATCTGCTGTACCGACAAACCAATCCGAGGAGCGAGCCTTGTAGGGGGTATAGATCCGCACACCACCGGTAAAATCCCGGTTAAGGTCCCACGGACCACCAGCGCCGATGTGCTCGATCAGTGAGTGCGGGCGGTACTGGGCGATGATCATCAAGTCGAAGATATTCGAGTTGACGCAGTTGGAGAGCGGAAAATCAATGATGCGGTATTTTCCGGCAAATGGGACGGCAGGTTTGGTGCGCTTTGCCGTCAACACACCGAGTCGGGTGCCTTCACCACCGGCGAGAATAATAGCACGTGTTTTCATTGCGTTCCCTCCTTGATTTGCAGATAGATTTTCGCATAGTCAATGGCAGACTTTTGCCATGAAAAATCCTGGGCCATGGCCCTGAGCTGCATGGCTTGCCAGGCCTGCTGGTTCTGATAATGTTGCAGGGCTTTGGTCAACCGGCTGGCAAAAGCTTCCGGGGAAGCCGCGGCAAACAAGAAACCGGTACTGGTTTTGCCGGTTGGGTCATCGGTGATGGTATCCCGCAGGCCACCAGTGGCACGGGCGAGTGGCAGGCAGCCGTAACGCATGGCGATCATCTGAGCCAGACCGCATGGCTCATAGCGCGAGGGCATCAGCAGGATATCGCCTCCGGCATACATGCGGCGGGCCAGGCGGGCATCGAAACGCAGAGCAGCCCGTACCTTGGTCGGTAGCTCGGCTTCCATGCGGTGGGCGGCTTCCTCCAGCAAGGGGTCGCCAGTGCCCAGCATGATGATCTTCCAGGGTAAATCTTTCACCATTTGAAGACCGCTCAGGGCAATATCCACGCCTTTCTGGCGATCAAATCGCCCAATCAGAATCAACAATGGGGTCTCTGGATCGGGCTGCAATTTAAATTCAGTCAGCAGGGCGTGTTTGTTGGCTTCCCGGGCGAGCAGGTTTTCAGTGGAGAATTGTGCAGGGATTTCGGAGTCTTTACTGGGATCCCAGTTTTCTGTATCCAACCCGTTGAGAATACCGGAAAGGGCACGCCATCGGGTTTTGAGAAATTCCTGCAAGTCACAACCGAACTCGGGGGTTAGAACTTCCTCAGCGTAGGTAGGCGAAACGGCCACAACTTTATCGGCTGCCTGGATGCCCATGGGTAGCGGGATCTGCCAGGACCAGACTGGCATGGCAGGGTCGCGCACCGGTGGAATGCCGAATTCCCCAACTACTTTTTCAGCGCCGGCGCCCATGAAAGGCAGGTTGTGCACACTGAGCAAAGAGCCTGTGGATTGATAGAAGGGGTCCTGCTTCTTGTATAGGGCAAGAACATACGGCGAGAGGGCGGTGTGCCAATCGTTGGCGTGCAGAATATCCACCGGCCAATTCAAGGCTTTGGGCAACTCCAGCACTGCCAGCGAGAAAAAGACATATTTCAGGGCGTCCACCCGGTGATCTGGAGAATAGACCGGACCTTCCTCTGGTATGTAAGCGCCGGCGATCAAGTAAACTGGGATGCCGTTGACTTCGGTCAAATAGGCCTGGGCAGGCAATGGGCCGGAAGGGTGGGGTACGCTGAACTCCGCCACCAGGTGGGCATTTTTCACCTTTTGGCGGATGGAGGGATGAAAAGGGATAGCCAGGCGGACATCCAGCTTCGGCAATCCGGCGGAATCCGGGATATTCCGTAAAAAGGCTGGTAGCGAGCCTGCTACATCCCCCAGGCCGCCGACCTTGACCAAAGGGTCAGCTTCCGAAGCAACAAATAGAATATTCAGCCGAACTTTACTCTCCATGCCAACACCCTCCTTATTGATTGTATCAGGCATAACGCGCCAGTTCAAAATAATCTTCTGTGATGGTTTCGGAGGAATCAGCGCCAAGCATGGTAATCAACTCACCCACCAAGGCGGATTTGGTTTCCGCATCCTTCAGGCTCCAGGTGCTGCTTTTAATTTCTAAGAAACAACCCAGGGCGGGTTTCTGGACTGAATCGACATTGACATAAAATTCTGTGTCCTTGTAGCGGATGGTGTAGCGCAAGCGATCCTTCTCAATTTCCAGGGCAGAAGCAGGTTTGAAATATTCGCGGTAGAAGCGCAGGCTTTGGGTGGCTGGCGCCAGGTAGCGGGAGCGGGAAAGCAGGACGCGCTGGGGAAAGCGGTGTTCGCTGACCACGCCGATCAGGGTCAGGCGAGAGCGAACCGAAGTGGATTCACCCTTTTCATTAATAAACTGATCCTCGCGGTAACGGAGGTGTCCCTGACCAGGTTCTTCGAAGGTGAAATAAGTGTCAAATTGACGGTAGTGACGGAAACGCAGGATTTCTATACAAGGCTGTTTTAAACCATCCATCACTGGATCGCTGCATTGGATGCGGATTTTGGCCTGGATTTCAAAACTTTCGGCCTGCATAGCTCCACCAATCGCGACTAATTTGGAGACAATCGAGGTTTCCCGGCGCAACAGGAAGATATCGATCTTGTGGGCATAATCCGCTGCCCCGCGCAAGATATCAGTTTCATCCACGGTGAGCAGTTTATGGGCGCGCATCAACCACTGGCCGTTGACCATGACATCGCTGACATCCGTGGCTTTGGCAGCGTAAACCACCTGAGCATAAGCGCTGTGCGGATCGCGGCGGAAGCGGGGTGAATTATGGAGCGGATTGAGGTCGATCAGGATCAGATCGGCGCGCTTGCCTTCTTCCAGGGAACCGGTTAGATGACCGATGTGCATGGCTTTGGCGCCTAAGCGGGTGGCCATGGTCAGTACGGTGCGGGCTGGTAGGGCGGTGGGATCGCCCGTGCTACCCTTGGCCAGAAAAGCCGTTAGACGTAATTCTTCAAACATATCTAGGTCGTTATTGGAGGCCGGTCCATCCGTGCCGATGCCAACATTGAGGCCCAGCTCCATCATACGCTTCGCACCGGCAATGCCGGATGCCAACTTGAGATTGGAGGACGGGCAGTGGGCCACACCTGAACCGGAATGTTGCAGGGAACGCATTTCGCCTTCATCGATGTGGACACAATGAGCCGAAAGGACTTTTGCTTCAAACAGGCCATGTTTTTTCATGTATGGCACTACCGGCATGCCTTGTTCCGCCCGCATGTTTTCGACTTCCAGGTTGGTTTCTGAGATATGCGTATGCAATGGAACATCAAACTCCACTGCCAAGGCAGCGGAGGCGCGCAGGATCTCTGGGGTACATGTATAGGCAGCATGGGGGGCGACCGATGGAACAATCAAGGGATGGTTCTTCCAGCGCTGGATAAAATCTCGGGTGGAGGCCAGTGATTCTTCGTAGAAGCGGGCGTCAGGTGTGGGAAATTTCATGACGGATTGGGAACACACGGCGCGCATGCCCACCTCGGCTGTGGCAGCAGCAATATCTTCCTCGAAATAGTACATATCCGCAAAGCTGGTAACGCCGGAACGAATCATCTCAGCGCAGGCCAGCTTGGTGCCCAGGCGAACAAAATCTGGTGAGACAAACTCGCGCTCCACGGGCATCATGTAACCCATCAGCCAGACATCCAGACGTAAATCGTCTGCCAGGCCGCGTAAAAGGGTCATGGGAACATGGGTATGGGCGTTGACCAAGCCTGGCATCAAAACCTTGCCACCGCAATCGATCACCTGGGGGGCATTAAAACGCTGGCGAATTTCGGCTTCAGAACCGACTCCGGCAATTGAATCGCCCTGGATAGCAACCGCACCCGGTTCATACAGGTTGTACTGTTCGTCCATGGTCATGACGAGGGCATTGGTCAATAAAAGGTCAACCGTCTCCATTCGTTCTCCTTGTTAAGAAATATTCTCCGAGAAGTGATCAGACCCTAGGAGACTTGATTTGTTCTAGAAATCAAAATAACATTTACCTATTGATATTATATCCTTCGCCGTAAGGCATCCAGGGCAGAATTGACACTCCAGAGCACACCATTGGCTGGCGGCCCGCCATAGCTGAGGGTGGAAGAGTAACGACCAGAAGGCGTAATAACCAGCAAATGCAGCGTCTGTTTCTCCTGTCCGGGATGATACGAGGAGCACATGCCAGCAGATGCACCTGACTTCTGCATCTGATCGTAAAGCAAGATTTCTAAATCCAACTCTGGATCAGGGTAATCAATAATGTTTGCAAAAGTAGCATCGTAGCCGAAGCTGGCCAGAAGGTGGGTCAGCTCTCCACCTCCGCCGCAATCCACCAAGGCAATGCTGAGATTTTTCTGGCTGGCTGTTTGCAAAATAACGTTGGGAAGGAAATCCTGATCGACACCGTAAATATGCGAGCCGACCCGGCGACGAATTTCGGCTTCAACTTCCGCAATCATCTGGTCTGCCAATTCAGCTGAAGTTGCCTTGGCTGTGATGCGGATATCCACCTGGCCAGTATGGGCTGCCAGGCCAACCGTCGGATTGGTCAGTTGTTCCAGGTCGCTGATCTGTTCATCCACCAGAGATTCGCCAATGCCAGCCAGGTGAATGATCCGTGCTTTAATAATACCCTGCAACTGAAAATGCTCACGCAGAAATGGCAGCACATGGTTTTGCAATGCCCATTCCATCTCGCGTGGAACACCTGGCAAGCTAATGATTGGCTTTCCATGAATGGTAGTAATGAAAGATGGGGCGGTACCCACCTGGTTCTCAATAGCCCGAGCACCATGCGGGATATAAGCCTGGCGGCGATTGTTTTCCGAAGGTTCCCGGCTGTAGCGGCGGAAACGCTCGAGAATTTGATCCCATAGCTCCGGATGATATTCCAACTCCATCCCTGCAGCCAGGGCGACTGCCTGGCGAGTGGGGTCATCGATGGTTGGGCCGAGCCCGCCGGTGGTAATCACGAAATCTGACCGGTTAAGAGCATCTTGAATGGCCTGGGCAATCCTTTCGGCATTATCGCCAATCATACTAGTTCGGAAGAGGTCCACCCCAGCATCCCGAAGAAGTCGGGCGATGACACGGGTGTTGGTATCCTGGATTTCACCAAGGAGGAGTTCGGTACCGATGGCGAGGATTTCTGCTACGGGCATTCTTGATCCTGGAAATTAATATGGTAAGAGCTTATTGGATAAAAACACAACCCTTGAAGGGTTGGTTTCAACACAAGGAGTTCATCCAAAAATCCCTGCCTTGGCAGCAAAATGCTCTTGTCTTTGAATACAATGGCCGTATTCTCCAATGCCTGAAGGATCATTTCCGCCGCCTGATAAGACCTGAATGAGGTCAAACTGTTTTGCTCATTATAACGTTTTTCGTATGAGTGCGTGAATGTTGGCGGGATTTCATTTGAATTCAGCCCCAAGAAAGCGAAATCATTCAACGGAAAGGTTGAAGTGTTTAACAAAAAACCTTGTGGATCGAGTAGAATGACGGATTGCTTTTCCAGAAGATGGTTCAGGTCGGCCAGCTTCGTGAAGGATGATGTTGAGTAGAGAAAAACCCAAATATCGGCCCGAGCCAGAACGGAAGCCGACAGATATGGATCGAGGTTGGTAACTCCTGCATCTACATAAACCGGATCCAGGCAGGAGAAACCCTGGGCAGAAGGAGACTGGCACGTGGCAGTATAAAAATCGCGTCGGGTAGAGTCGTTCTCAATAATCCAACCGATGGCCTGGCCTGGATGGTTACTTGCCAGGAACTTTCTGGCGGACGAAACTGAGAGGGTAAAACTTGGGCTGAGAGGAATCCAGGAGTAATGATCTTCGGCTAAATTGACCGGTATGGGAGAAAGGGTGATGATGCCTGCATCTTCGATCAAACGTAAAGATTGGGAAGCATTGAGCGAACAGGCTGGCCCGACAAAAATAAACAAGTTTGGCAAGCCGGTCAGCTGATTGACATCAAGTTGCACTTTTTCTGGATAACATCGAACGGAATGCAGGATAAGTTTTAGCGGGTGACCGGAAAATTCGCGGTGGTCAGCCATGAAAATCTCGATTCCGCGTTGAATTTCAATACTGATTGAGCGGGCAGGCTCAATTGAGGAATCATCTGTGGCAATCCCGATTTCTTCGTTTACCGAAAAAAACCAACAACCTTGCGGGTCGGTGCATTGGGGATGCGGCTGACAGGCAACGAGTATCAGCAGCAGAAAAAATATCACCGTAATGAAAATAAACGGCCGTGGGCACCCGGCCGGAGCGGAATCAGGATTTTGAGCGTTGAGAGTAAAGCAAGATTTCACGAATTTTCAGGTCAGTATTGCGCATTTTTAGAGCTAAATCTGATGCCAGGTTCAACATGACGCGATAACCCAGTTCCGGGTAGGTGTTGCACAGGAGCATCAAGCGGTTGCGCTGCAAGCGTAATAGTTGAGTACGTTTTTCGGCAGCACGGGCACTGGCGGTGCGCACACCTTCATCCACTAAGGCAATTTCGCCAAAACTTTGTCCGCGCCGTAAGGTTGCAATCACTACAGGTTCATGAGACCCTTCAGGGCGAGGGGATACCAAGGCTGGGTTGACCAAGATTTGGATCGAACCATTAATTATTAAGTATAATTCTGTTTCGCGAGAATTTTCTTCGAATATTAGATCACCTTCTTCGAAGACGCGTTCCTCACACAGACTGTCCACAAGTTCTAACTGGGTGGCAGTAAGATTGTAGAACAGATCTGATTCATGTAAAAAACTAATATATTTGCCCATCGCAATCTCCTGATTGTGAATAGTGTAACAAACCCGAGAAATGAAGTCAAACGTCCGTATAGCAATTGCAAGGATGGAGTTTTGGATGGTTGTGGAAAAATTACCAGGAGCTGAAGAACCCTGTTACAATATTTGTCTGACGGAGCAAAGATGAGCAAACGAGTTGCACCTTCTCACAAACAACGGATTGGCTGGTGGGGGGAACGGAATGCCGAAAATTACCTGGTGGACCGTGGGCTGGAATTGGTGGCGCGTTATGTCCGGACTTCGTATGGTGAAATTGACCTGGTGATGCGTACCTCACAGGAATGGGTGTTTGTTGAAGTTAAGGCGCGTACCAGCGATTCATACGGTATGCCGGAAAAAGCCATAACAAAATCAAAACGAAGTCACCTGGTGGCTGCGGTGGAGGCTTACTTGGTTACTGTAGATGAACCACCTAACCAGTGGCGGGTGGATGTGGTGGCAGTACGGGGGAAACCGGGGGAAAACGAGGTGGAGGTGATCTGGTTTGAAAACGCTCTGGCCTGATAGCCCGCTCATCGTCATCCTGGGACCGACTGCAGTTGGTAAGACCGAAATTGCTCTGCAACTGGCCGAAAGCCTGGATGGTGAAATTGTTTCGGTAGATTCGCGCCTGTTTTACCAGGGTATGGATATCGGTACAGCCAAACCGACCGAAGCTGAAAGGAAACGGGTGGTTCACCATTTGGTGGATGTAGCTGAACCGGATCAGCCCTGGAGCCTGTCTAAATTTCAGGAAGAAGCCCAGCTTTGTATTATGGATATTCACCAACGCGGCCGGCTGCCTTTCCTGGTTGGTGGTACCGGGCAATACATTCGGGCAGTGATTGAAGGCTGGCTGCCACCCGATCAGCCTGCAGATGATCAGATGCGTATGGTAATTGAGAACTGGGCTGCCAAGATTGGCCGGGTTGAATTACACCGAAAATTGGCTATTCTGGACCCCAAGGCAGCCTGGGCGATCGATCCGACCAACCTGCGTCGGACTGTGAGAGCGTTGGAAGTGGTTTTTTCCACTGGGAAACGCTTTTCTGAACAACGCCGTAAAGGCGGCTCTGCTTATTCGGTCCTGCAAATCGGGCTGACACGACCAAGAGCTGAGTTATATGCCCGCATCGATGTTCGAATTGATTTAATGGTGACAACAGGTTTGCTGGAAGAAACCAGGTGCTTGCTGGCAAAGGGTTATTCAACCGCATTACCCAGCCTTTCCGCCATAGGATACCGGGAGATGGTTGAGGTGCTGGAAGGCCACATCAGCTTGGACGAGGCGGTCATCTTGATGAAGCGCAAGACGCGTGAATACGTGCGCCGACAGGCTAACTGGTTCAAGCTGGAGGACCCACTCATTCGCTGGTTTGATGCTGGCCAAATTACGGTGGAAGAAATCTTGGCTTACATCGCCTGTGGTGAAGGATGGATTTCAAAAAGAAATCAGACAGAGGTGGCGGATGGAGAAACCCTGGGTTAGACAATACGATCCGGCTGTACCTGAACACCTGGAATATCCGGATGTGCCGTTATATTCTTTTTTAGAACAGTCCTCCAGGAATTTTCCAAACCAGGCCTGCACTATCTTTAATGATTTGAGCATCTCATATCTGCGAATGGAACAATTGAGTAATCGATTGGCGCATCGTTTTGTCACGCTTGGGATTCTTAAGGGTGAACGAGTTGGCCTTTGTATGCCCAACATTCCGCAGTTTGTGCTGACTTTTTTTGCAATCTTGAAAGCTGGCGGGGTGGTGGTTGCGCTAAATCCGATGTACAAACGAGCTGAAATGTCCTTTCAACTGGCGGATGCCGGGGTGCAGACGGTGATTTGCCATGCAGGTGCTTTGCCAGTGTTGCGCGATGTGGAGCAGGCAGGTATCCCTCAACGGCGCATCATCACCCGGGTGGAAGATGCCGACTTTTTGGCTGCGGGGTTGGAAGATCAATTCTCCAGCTCCATTTCGGATCAATTGACCGGGGAAATTGGTTTATTGGAATTTTTGCAACCACTGGGAAATGATGGGAGACCGGATGTTGAAGTCAACCCAAATGACCCAGCTGTTTTTCAATATTCCGGTGGTACCACTGGAATACCCAAAGGCGCTATTGGCTTGCACCGCAACCTTGTGGCCAACACTGTCCAGTTCCGCACATGGTTGACTGGTATGCAGGAGGGTGAAGAAACGATATTAACCGCCATCCCGCTTTATCATGTGTATGGTATGGTGATCGCCATGAGCATGGGGATTGCGCTGGGGGCAAGGCTGATTTTGACGGTCGATCCCCGCAATTTCCAGGATTTACTGGAAAAGATTGACCGTTACCATCCGACTATCTTTCCGGGTGTGCCAGGGTTGTACCATGGCATCAACCAATATCCGGATGTTCAAGCGGGTAATCACAATTTAGGTTCCATTCGGGCCTGTATTTCTGGCTCGGCTCCATTGCTGCGGGAGGTAAAGGAAAAATTTGAAACCCTGACCGGCGGAAAACTGGTTGAAGGCTACGGTCTTTCCGAAGCCCCGACAGCAACACATTGCAATCCGATCCTAGGTGAAAACCGGATTGGATCGATTGGCCTGCCTTTACCGGATGTAGAGGCGCGGATTGTGGATTTGGAGGACGGACAAGTGGAGATGTTGGCAGGCGAGGCCGGTGAATTAATTGTGCGTGGTCCGCAGATAATGGCCGGTTACCACAACCACCCGGAGGAAACCAAGCTGGTGTTGCGGGATGGCTGGCTCTTCACCGGGGACGTGGCTCGGATGGATACCGAGGGTTATTTCTACCTGGTGGACCGCAAAAAGGAAGTGATAAAAGCTGGCGGGTACCAGGTCTGGCCGCGCGAAGTTGAAGAGGTAATTTCAGATCACCCAGCAGTATTGGAGGCGGGAGTGGCTGGTGTGATGCGGCCCGGCAAGGGAGAAACCATCAAAGCCTGGGTTGTGTTGAAACCCGGGATTTCCATAAATGAAGAAGAAATTCAGTGGTGGTGTACACAACATCTGGCGCGTTTTAAAACCCCGGCAGAGATTGAATTCCTGAAAAAATTACCCAGGACCGGGGTGGGTAAATTGCTGCGGCGGGAGTTAGTCCGGATGGATCGAGAAAGACAGGAGTGAAAGCGGGCACAGAAAAGGGAGTGCTGCCAGTCAGTTTGTTCCTGCGGCTGGCATTTTACCAGGGCTGTGTGTTGTTTGTGATCCAGATGGACCAAGGACTAGTTGATTGTGAGACTTTCATGGACATATGTGCAAGGTATCAGAATGAGAAGTAAGTTTAGGGTGAGAATAGCTATTACATAAAACCCTTTGAAAGATGAGCGGTCTCCTTATGGGAGACCGCTCTCGATTTATTAGTTGTTGCTGATGAAGGTCGGAGTGCCTGTGGTCTTGGGATAGGGAGGTGGAAAGATTGCCTCAAATTCCTCGCGGTTGATGGTTTCAGACTCCAATAAGCGGGTTGCTACTGCATCCAGTTGAGTACGATACTCTGTGATAATGCGGCGAGCTTCATCGTAGGCATAGCTCACCATTTGGCGAACTTCGGCATCGATTTGCTCGGCTACAGATTCCGAGTAATCCCGTTGTTCGGAAATTTCACGACCGAGGAAAATCAACTCTTCCTTCTGACCGTAGACCATGGGTCCCATGTTGCTGGACATACCCAGGCGGGTGACCATGGTGCGAGCCAGCTGAGTAACGCGCTCAATGTCGTTCGATGCGCCGGAAGTTATATCGTCAAAGACGATCTCTTCAGCAGCCCGGCCGCCGAGCAGGCCAACCATCTCGGCAACCAATTTTTTGCGGGGCATCAGGGTGCGATCTTCAGACGGCAGAGCCAGGGTATATCCAGCAGCCATGCCGCGAGCAATGATGGAAACTTTATGGACTGGGTCGGCTTCAG
The DNA here is from genome assembly GCA_041741455.1 of Anaerolineaceae bacterium. Lineage (GTDB taxonomy): Bacteria > Chloroflexota > Anaerolineae > Anaerolineales > Anaerolineaceae > CALESS01. Next base: position 84,277 of record JBGSJZ010000099.1, read on the forward strand.
GGATGGCGTTCATGACTATTGCATGGCCGGCTTCGTGATAGGCAATGATCCGCTTTTCTTCAGAACTGATAAGACGGCTCTTGCGTTCTGGACCAGCGATGACCCGTTCAACGGCTTCCTGCAGTTCGGATTGGCCGATAACCTTCTTGTTGCGGCGGGCTGCCAGAATTGCAGCCTCATTGACCAGGTTTTCCAGATCAGCACCAACAAAACCAGGAGTACCACGAGCCAGAAGGCTCAGGTCGATCTCCGGGGAAAGAGGTTTGCCCTTGACGTGAACTTTCAGGATGGCTTCGCGACCGCGCACATCCGGTCGGTCAAGCATTACCCGGCGATCAAAGCGGCCAGGGCGTAATAAGGCTGGATCGAGGATGTCCGGGCGGTTGGTAGCGGCGATGATGATGACATTGGTGTCGGTACCAAAGCCGTCCATTTCAACCAGCATCTGGTTGAGGGTTTGCTCACGCTCGTCATGGCTGCCGCCCAAACCTGCGCCACGCTGACGTCCGACTGCATCAATTTCATCCACAAAGACGATGCAGGGAGAGTGCCGCTTGGCCTGATCAAATAGGTCACGCACCCGGCTGGCGCCGACGCCAACGAACATTTCAACGAATTCCGAACCGGAAATGGAGAAGAATGGCACGCCAGCTTCACCAGAAACGGCTTTGGCCATGAGTGTCTTGCCGGTGCCGGGAGGGCCGACCAACAACACACCCTTAGGGATGCGAGCGCCAAGGGCGATGAATTTTTGCGGTTCACGCAGAAATTCCACCACTTCTCGCAGTTCTTCTTTGGCCTCTTCAACACCTGCAACGTCGGCGAAGGTTACCGATGGCTGATCGCCAGTGAACATACGAGCTTTGGATTTTCCAAATGACATGGCAGCGCTATTGCTACCTTGCGCCTGCCGGAAAATGAAAAAGAAAGCTCCTGCCAGCAACAGAAATGGCAAAATGTAGCCCAATGCAGTCAGGATGCCAACCCACGGGCTGGGGGCTTTAATTTCAATTGTCAGAAGATTCGGTGTAAGTTTTTCAGGGGATACACCAAATTGAATCAGTTGCTCCACCAAGGTCGCGCTTGAATCCTTGGTTGAGGTGACTTTGACTACATCTTCCTGTTCTCCGCCTTTCATCGTGATGGTTAAGCGGTTTTCGTCCCCAACGATTTTGGCAACCTTTTCCTCATTAACTGCCTGAGCTAACTCGTTAATGGTCATCGTTCCCTGGGCAGCACCATTGTTGCCGACGTTGTAAACCACCAGGGTGATGATGGCAATGAAAAGCAGGATATAAATGATATAAGATTGGTTTCGTGAATTCACACAATCCTCCAGTTAAACTCCCATACCATCTGGAAGTTTAGAAAGATTATACCAATGTCCACCCCTTGTATCCAGTTTGTGTATGGAGATTGGTTCAAATTAATAAAACTCTAACATGCAAATGGCTATTAGGTTCCACTCATCGAAAGATGCATGAGCTTGAGGAAAAACAACTATTTCCCCTCAATATAAACATTCTGTTTGCACTCCACAGCTCGGCAAAATTGCTGCAAATGAGAGCGATCGTGGGTTGCCATAAAGTTGACCATCTCTGCAAGGGTGGTCCGGCCAAAAATTGTGTGACGGCAAGGACGATACCATGAGTTTTGTGGTAAATTCACTAAAATTTGGATCAACTCCATCCGGGTTTCCATAAACTCAGCAATTGCCTGTGGACCAGATTGTAGAGCATACGTGCGGGTTGCTGCCCAATCATCTGTATCAATACCGGTGAGAAGCGGAGTATCTTCCGTCAGGATACGACGAATACGGGGTATGTTCACTTCTAAGTCCACATCCCTCAGGTGACACAGAACTTCAACCGGTGACCATTCGCCAGTTGCCGGTGAATTATGCCAGTTGGTATTATTAAAATTTCGAGAGCGGGTCTCCAATGCAGCCGGGGTGGCCTGTAGTACAGCCAAACCTGCCAGTATTGAATTTACGAAAGGTGGAAGATCTTGAGAAAGATTTTTTTCTATCCAGGGAATCACCTGGTCGATTGTTCCAGTAGCTGAATGGCCAGGAAGCTGGGCTTTATCTGGATGATCCGTCAACCAGAAGGCAGGCAGCCCCAATTGATTAGCAGGTTGAATGTCGTCTGGCAGGCTATTGCCGATCATGAAAGCCGGGCGGTCAGGCCAACCAATCTGACCGAGTAATTCGGCATAGTAAGCCGGGTGTGGTTTGGCAAAATGCATGGTTTCAAAAGAAGGAACCAGTAAGTACGGGAATTGATCAACAGGTAGCCCTGCCCAAGCTAATCGCTGGAGAATGGCCGTGCGGGGAAAAAGCGGGTTGGTGGCAATCACCACTTCCCAACCCCGGCGAAAAAATTCCTTTACCAACTGGATGGCAGCCGGGTTCTGGCGAGTGAGAGAACTTAAATGTGGGAATTTTTTGATATAGAATTGAAGAATTTGATCGTCAATATCCGCTTTCAATACACCAATGGCTGGGTAAAAATGTGCATCGAATGTTTGCTCCAGCGTGTTGGCTGGTAATTCTTTATGCACCATTTTACCAGTAGCTTTAAGAAGACTGCTGATAAGATGTTTCGGATCCACCCGTTGGCTGAGGTGCCCGCCCAGGCCTTGCAAGTATGTGGGCAGGAAAGTATCCATATCATTATGGAGCAGCGTATCATCCAAGTCGATGAGGATGGTGATGGTCATGACTTAATTTCCGTGGAATCAAATGGCAAGGGATGACACTGACCACAGCCGATTTCAGGTTCTGGCACGGATTGTTTGCTCTTGGTGCAGTAGGCACTGACTTGAACCCGGCGGGGTAGGAAGAAGATGCCGCGTCTGATTTTGGCAACCAGATTGAGATTGGGGCAAGCGTTGGAACGGATGATACCAGGAACCGGGCAGGTTTTACATAAATCCGGCGTCCAATGCAAGGGCGGTGCAGCCTTTCCGATCAGGCGACATTCCTCCAGGGATTTTCCCCTGAAATAATTACCATAAAAGAAAGGACATTCAATTCCAGCAGGTGTGCGCATTTCTACCCCTTATGGTAAAAAGGTTGGTTTGAGGGCTCAAACCAACCCGGTGAAAGTGAATGATGCTAATCAATCCGGTTAATTATTGGCTCGAGTGACGTAAGTGCCGTTGCGGGTGTCAATACGAATAGTATCGCCAGTAGTGACGAAGGAAGGAACATCAATTATGGCACCTGTTTCAACTTTGACCTTTTTAGTCACACCCGTAGCGGTATCGCCACGAACGGCGGTTTCTGATTCGACTACTTTCAAATCCACTGCCAGTGGAAGTTCAATATCAATGGCTTCGTTGTTGTAAAAAGTGAGCTTTACTTCCATGCCTTCTTTGAGGAAGCCGGCTGATTCACCTAAAATGTTCTTGTGAACAGCAGGTTGCTCGAATGTTTCGAGATCCATGAAATAATACAACTCGCCATCGCTGTAAAGATACTGGACGTTGTGGAAATCCAGTCGGATATCTTGAATACGATCGCCAGAGGAGAAGGTTTTCTCAATATTGGAACCAGTACGCAGGTTGCGGGCTTTGATGCGGATAGTCGCATTGCCACGTCCGGGTTTGTGGTGGTGATAATCGGTGACGCGGTAAAGGTTACCATCCAGTTCGAAGGTGACACCTTTGCGTAGATCATTTACATCAATCATGACATTTGCCTCAATCTATTACGAATTTAACGCTCTGATTATAGCGCACACAGGCATGGGTGACAAGATTTTAAAAACATGCACGGCGGCTGATGATAGCCGCCGTGCGGATAGCAATGGTGCGATTATCCAAGCTGGGGTTCGATCAGACCAAATGAGCCGTCGTTCCGTTTGTAGAGGACATTGACGGAGCTGGTATTGACGTTGTAGAAAATGAAGAAATTTTCGTGCCCCAACAACGCCATCTGTTCCAGAGCTTCGCTTTCGTCCATAGGCACCAGCGTGAAAGACTTGCGGCGAGCAATAATTGGAGCGAGGGTTTCCTCAACAGGAATGATATCGGGAGCGACTTCTGAAGCTGAAACACCATCTCCCCGACCATGTGATCGTTTTCCCTTGTATCGTTCGATTTGTCGCTGAATTTTGTCGACCATGGCATCCAGGGCAGCAAACAAATCGCTGGAATGTTCTTCTGCGCGCAAGATGTAACCTTTACCGCGCAGAGTGATTTGTGCGCCGTAGCGATCCGCGGCGGAGCGCGCGGATTTGACATAATTTATATCAACACGCGCCTCCTCAACATCACTCAAGAAACGATCCAATTTAGATATTTTTTTGGTCACGTAATCATGAATCCGATCCGTGACTTCCATATTCTTTGCCACGATGTCAACTTTGAGCGCCATACGGTTCCTCCTATGAAGAATGTTGAACATCCATTTGTTGGCTCCCTGCAGGAGCCAGTGACACCGGGGCTTCACTGGAATGCTCCTCGAGCAGGGCTCGGGCAAGGGTCAGGGCAAAAACTTGAGATGCCCCGCCTTGCAAGAGCGCTCGGGCTGAATTCCGCAGGGTTGCACCGGTGGTCATCACATCGTCCAGTAAAAGTACGTTGCGGCCAGAAACAAGATCTGCTTTGGCTAAAAACGCCGCGTCCAAATTTCTATGACGCTCTTCGGCAAACAAACCGACCTGAGAGCGGGTGTTCTTGGTTCGCACCAAGGCGCCGGGCAAGTAAGGCATGCCAGTTTGGAGGGCGAGAGCGTATGCCAGAAAGGTTGATTGGTTGTAACCTCGCATCCGGCGGCGGTGTGGATTGAGGGGAACAGGGATAATACTATCCACCGGCCATGCTTGCTCATGAATTAATTGTACCAGATGTTGGCTGAGGGGTTCACACAAACCCAGATCATTTTTATATTTCAGTCGACGAATTGCTTTTCGCAACGGGCCGCGATAGGCTGCCCAGGAACGGCAGGCTTGCCAAGGTGGTGGATCGTTGAGGCAGGAATCACAAATTCGCCTCTGTGGTGAAGGTTGACTGCATTTTGGACAAAGATCGGCAGGTAAGACTTCTATCTGCAAAAGACAATCAGAACAAAGGCGTTCACCCCAACGGCCACATCCGGCGCAGGTAGGTGGAAAAACCCAATCCAGCACCACCCAAAGGGTGTGGTAGAAGGTGAATCCTGGATAAGTTTTTATGGTTCCCAGATTAAACTCCTTGAATGAATTCTACTGGAACATACCCCCCATGACAGAATGAAACAACTTTAGTGCAGCAGGTGTAAGAAGAACAATAATCAAGGCTGGAAAGATTAACAAGCCCATCGGAAGGAGCATTTTTAGTGGTGCTTTATGTGCTTCTTCTTCCGCAAGCTGACGACGTCGCACGCGCATTTGATCCGATTGAATTCGCAATACTTTCGACATGCTGACGCCCAACTGTTCAGACTGAATCACTGCAGCCACAAAACTGGTAAGTTCGTTCAAGCCAATTCGATCAGCCATATCCCGAAGTGCTTCTCGACGTAATTTTCCAAGTTGAATTTCTTTGAGTACGCGGGCAAATGCAAGTGAAAGTTCATTATCCCATTTTTCACTAACCTTGTTCATTGCTGCATCAAAACCAAGTCCTGCCTCGACGCAAATACATAATAAATCAAGGGCATCTGGCATTGATTTACGTACACTTTTTTGCCTTCGAGAAATTTTGCCGCCTATCCAGAGCTGTGGAAAGTAGAAACCCAGTACACCAAAGACAATGGTTAAAAGAACAATTCGACCCATCGGCCATTGTGCAGTTCCAAGAGTAAATACCAAAACAATAATCCCGCCACCCAGAAAAAGGCCGACGAATTGTAAAATGAAAAAAACGGCTGGATCAAGATTTGCCGGGTTACCTGCCAATTCTAACCGTCGGCTGATGCTGTTTAATACATTTTGAGGAGTAAAGTGTGTGGCGAAATCACCAAGTTTTCTGGCGATAGGATAAATGACACGCTCCTGGAAAGGTTGGGACATTTCCAGCTTTTCCAAATCGACTTCTTCACCGGATGCGCGTAATGCCTCCAAACGTTCAAGAGCAGAATCATCCACATAATTCTTTGGCTGTCGTACCCCAATCCAGATGAGGATTCCAGCGATAATAATTACAATCCCAAAAACAAGACCAATCAGAGCAAGATCACTCATAGTAATTCTCCACGATGTTAAACTTCAATTTGAGATAATTTTTGCATAGTGAAGTAACCACTTATGATTAAAATCCCTGCAATAACCAAGGCAATAATTCCACAAATACCGGCATCTGGCTTGAAGAATTCCATCATGTACTCCCGGTTAAGAAAATAAAGGGCCAGGATGACCGCAACAGGCATTAGAGCCAGCATTTTGCCAGAATACATTGTTTGAGTTGTTAGGACCCGAATTTCGCCTTTGATGCGTATCCGTTCACGAATTGTGAAAGAAATAGTATCCAGAATTTCTGCCAAGTTACCACCTACCTCGCGTTGGACGTTTATAGCAGTGATCAGTAGGTCTAAATCGGGAGACGGAATGCGCCGCAATAAATTATCTAGAGATCTTTCCATGGAAACGCCTAATTGCATTTCCTGAACCACTCTGCGGAACTCATCACAGATGGGAGATGGCATTTCCTTGCTGATGGCTTCCATAGCTTGCATTGTTGAGTAACCTGCTCTTAAGCCATTGACCATTAAATTAAGCATATCTGGAAGTTGGGTATCAAATTTTATGAGGCGTTGACCCTGCTGGCGCCGGACATAAAGCCAAGGTAGGAATAAACCAATAATGACGCCAATTCCACCGCCAATCAAATCTCGACCGGCAAAAAACCAACCCAGCAAACCAACCGCAAACCCGGTAATTATAAAAGTTGCAATGAATTCACCCGGTTTAAACTTTAGATCAGCACGAGCAAGATTTTTTGCTATTCGATCCCCCAGGGATGAACTGGCAACTCTGCGGTTTAGCCAATCTGTGAGTAAAGCTTTTTGTGCCCCTGGAGTTTCTTCTACAGAGCCCGCATATCGGTCAATTCTCTCATCCACCATATTTCGAGACTCTCGCATAGATATCACTACACCAATCATAAGCATGATGACTGCGAGAGAACCCCCAACCCCAAGTATTAGAGTATAGTTCATGGATTTCCTCGTTTATCGCCGATTGGGCATGAAAATGGATGGGGGTAAGCGCACCCCGGCATCCTCAATTTTATCCAGGAATTTTGGACGCAAACCTGTTGCTCGTAGTCGGCCAACGACTTTCCCGTTATCATAACCGACTTGTTCAAAAGCAAAAATGTCGGTCATGGTGATGATTTCACCTTCCATGCCTGACACTTCAGATATATAGGTAACTTTACGAGTACCATCACGCATGCGTTCTTGATGAACGACCAAATCGATAGCGGATGATACTTGCTCCCGGATTGCGCGTACTGGCAGTTCCATCCCGGCCATCATGGTCATTGTTTCCAAACGAGCCAGGGTATCGCGTGGGCTATTGGAGTGGAGGGTTGTCATGGAGCCATCGTGACCGGTGTTCATGGCCTGCAACATATCTATCGCTGCTTCATCACGAATTTCACCTACAATAATCCGGTCTGGACGCATACGCAGGGCATTGATAACAAGTTGCCGAATATTGATTTCCCCTTTGCCTTCAATATTCATGGGACGGGATTCGAGCGTGACTACATGATCCTGCCGGAGCTGAAGCTCGGCTGCATTTTCAATGGTAACAATACGCTCATCTGTAGGAATGTATCCTGAAAGGACATTGAGTAGTGTGGTTTTACCAGAACCAGTACCGCCAGAAATTACAATATTGATCCGGCCAATTACACAGGCTCGTAAAAACTCGACAGATTCTTCCGTCAAGGATCCGTAGTTAATCATTTGCTCTACGGTGATGGGGACGCGAGCAAATTTACGGATGGTGAGAACCGGACCTACCAATGACAATGGGGGAATGATGGCATTGACACGGGAACCATCTGGCAGACGGGCATCCACATAGGGGCTGGATTCGTCAATACGGCGACCTAGCGGGGCGACAATGCGTTCGATGATTCGCATGACATGGGCATTGTTTTCAAACGCCATGGGTACTCGGAAAAGTTTACCCTTGCGCTCTACGTAGATATTCTTGGCGCCATTCACCATGATTTCGGTTATGGTGTCATCATCCAGGAGTGGTTGCAAGGGCCCAAAGCCCAGGATTTCTGCCGCTATTTGTTCAAATAGACGGGCGCGCTCAGGGCGCGAGAGAACAATGTTTTCTTCGTTCAGAATTTGTTCAAAAAGCTCCTGAATGGTTCGCCGGACTTCTAAAGTTTTAGTGACATCCATCGTTGGATCCAAACCGGCCAACAATTTATTTTGAACCCGAGTTTTGAGATCTTGCAGTGTATCCTGGTTTGAACCAGCTGGCATATTAGAGCGACGAGCTCCCCCACCATTGACAGTGCTGGAATCGGAACTAGATTGGTTGCCCGATTGATTATCATTATTCGTTATACGCCTGAGAATCGACATCGTTCATCTCCTGACTTGAGTAGCTTACCTCTTGGTTAGTGGCAGGGCATCATCTTGCTTATTGAATCTGGTTTGGATCAAGTCGGCTAATTCAAAAATTCCCTTACTAACCGGAAGACTTTTATTGTCAAGAATGAAAGGCTTTCCACGGGTGATTGAAATCGGAACAGCTTTATCATCGAGGGGTATGCAGATTTGTATTGGTTGGCGTAATGTTTCTCCCACCCGCTCTGGTGAAACGTTATTACGCTTATCATAGCGGTTCATGATGAACAGGATTCGATTACGCTTGATTCCCGAAGCATCTGAGAGTGAAAGGAAGCTGCTACAATTCTTTATGGATGGGATCTCTTGAGTTGTGATCAGAACGATAGTATCACTTATTTCTAATGCCGCTTGAACTACATCGGTCAGATAGGGAGCTGTATCAACAATAATATAAGCATAGACATCCCTAAGAAAATCAAGTAATTTGCTGAATTGTTCCGAAGTAATTTCTGTCGCCCATTCTGCTTTGGAAGGGGCTGGTAAAACGTCCAATCCAGAAGCAGAGTGTTTGACCGCCACGTTGTGTACAACCTCTGCATCAAGCTCATCCACCCGGGGGGTTAGGTCATACACGCTGTTTTTCACCTGCTCGTTAATGAAGACTGCAACATCACCATAGAGTAAGTTAGCTTCCAGCAGTACAACCGGGTTCTCTTCGGAATGAAGACAGATAGCAAGGTTTGTGGCTATGGTTGTGCAGCCCGTTCCACCTTTAGGAGAGTATACAGAAACGATTTTTCCCGTTCCGCGACGGGATGTCAGCGGGGTGGCTGGGCCTGAGGTAGTAGAGGTTTGGGATTTTTCATCCTGCGCCATTTTTCCAGCCCGCCGGATAGCGGCAGTCAGATCTTCGATCGCCGGCGGTTTGGTTAAGAAGTCACGAACACCGGCTTGCATGGCGCGACGCATGTAATTGGGATCATTTTGAACGGAAAGGATCACCACCTGCACATAGGGAAATTTTCGTCGAATGGCCTCAGTAGCTGTAATGCCATCCATATCCGGCATGTTGATGTCCATGATGATAACATCCGGCTTAACCTGGTTAGAGAGGTCAATTGCCTCCCTACCAGAACGCGCCATTCCAGCAACTTCGATGAGGGAATCGAACTGCAGCATGCGTTTTATGTTTTCACGTGTATCTGTAATATCATCGACGATCAAGACACGTATGATATTTTGAACTGGCATTCAATCTCCTAAAACTTTCGAAGAGTGGATAACCTCTTTATAAAAATCAAGGTCGTGGAGTTGCAACAGGAACTTCGGTTGGAAATGCAATTTCATCTTTTCGTGGTTCTAAACCATAAGGTAGTTTAGCTGGTAATGGGATGCGATATTGTTCCATGATGAATTGGAGGGTAACCGCTTCTGTTTGAATACGAACGTTGTTATCTGCTGGTGAACGCATAACCAAATTGAGCTGAGCACCTGCCAGCACGAGGTAGTTTAATGTGATGGCATCTTGCGGTGAAACCATTATGCTGATTTGATTTGGATCAACCGGAACGGTAGGGGTAGGTGTGGGCTCACCTTGGGGGATTGGTGTTGGTGTGGTTTGGGCTGTAGGATTTGACTGATCTGTCAGGGGGTACTTTCCCACAAGAAGTACAATGGCATCTTGAATTAACGTCTGGCTGACAAGCCGTGGCCGTTGTTTTTCAGACGGAACAACATAGAACCCAAAGTCGAAACCTTCTTCAACTTCAACGCGTCCCAGAGTTACATTGCCCTCACCAGAACTGAGTTCCATGGTGGCGGGAAATCTGTCGTAACAAGTTGTTCCTGCACAAACAGGGCCTGGCATCAAGACAGGCACAGAGACATTTGGAAGGCTAGATTGCCATTCAGAATCCAGATCGACCAACAATAAGGATGCAATCACATTGACATGATCTCCTGGACGTAATGCCAAGGAAACTGATGAGAGGGCTGAGATCGGAATTGATATGGCTACATATCCGGCTGGAATTTGTGAGCCAAGATATGAGCCAGGATCTTGATCAGAAAGAAGCCCAGGAGTTAATGGAAGGCCAGGCTGTAAAGGGTATCTGGCTCGTTTATTAACAACGTCCTCAATCTTGGTGAAGAAAAGACCTTCTGTAAAGGATGTTTTTGGCATCGGTTGAAGACTAACCAGATCTGGTGTGATTTGTTCACCAAGTGCCATGGCTTGTTCAAGGACAACGATATCCACTGTTTCAACCGGGGGAGCTGTAGGAACAGATACCGTTTGCTGTGGCAAAAAAACGTTGAAGAGTTGATCCTTGAAAAGAAATGCAGCCGCAGCGAGGATGACAATCAATATGATCGCAAGAAAAATCAAGAGAGAACCTACTTTGCGTTTACCGGCAGCCATGCGTGCCTCCTTATTTATGAACTTTGAAATCCAAACTTCTGTTGTGCTTGAATAATATTATACGATCAACATACAGTATCTTACCTTTCCCAGGTTGATAGATTTGTAAGGTGGCTGTTCATATAACTTAACAAGGACTTAACAACCCAAGGATTTGATGATTTACCTAATTCTCCCAGAAAAATTCCATGCAATTCCTAAATTTCCAAAAAAATCAAAGGCTTACAAAAATAAATTCAAAACTTTTCAGTATAGACATATTTACCCAAGCACTAGGATGGCGTCCTGCTGAGCCTCATAGGGGCGATCCATCTCTGAGTAATCAGGAGACGCTTCGCTGATATTCTAGAGAACAAACTCTCAAAATGTAAGCAGGGAACGGATTATAGTTTCCATGCATTAACCACATAAAATATATGGTGAATCGGTTGTGAAGGCTGATAATTTTGCTATAATAGGTTTAGTTGTGTGTATTAAACCTATGTTAAAAACGCATATTACAGGAGGCGTCGATGAGTGATTTATTTGACCGTGTAACAGGTGAAATGGATGGGCTGAGCAAGTTGCTCAGCAAGATTCCGGGCTTCAAGGGTTACATGGAGCGAAAGAACCGGCGGCAGGCTGATAAATTGCTGCGGGAGACAATTGCCAACCGCTTTGAAGAGATTTGGAAGCGCATTTCCGGATTACAGCGCGACCTTATTAGCGAGGGCGGGATTGAGCATATCGATAAGCTGGAGGCCGCAGCCATTAAACTGCGCCAGTTTATTGATCGAATCCGTACGGCTGCATATGGTTACGCAGGTTTCTTCGCTGCTGTCAAAATTCGTGAGGAAGAATTGGCCAAATTATATGAATTTGATCTGGTGCTATTGGAGCTGTCTGAAGAAGTTAACCGGGCTGTAGATAATGTAGAAGCTTCTTTCGGAACCGATGGCCTTCCAGCAGCAATTCGAAATTTGACCAAAGTAGCAAACACATGCGTGGAAACCTTCAACCGCCGCAGCGAAGTCTTGCAAATGGGCGACACTGGGGAAGAGGCCAGCTCGTCTGGCGGGTAAAGTAAGTTTTCTATTTCACCTATCTACAAATTTTGATGGAGAGCTGATATGGCAAGAATTTTTGATGTAGTGGAATATCCGAGTGAGATGACGGATGAAATCGTCCACCGCTTCCCAGAAGTGGGTGTGGCGGACTTACGGATGGGCTCCCAGGTGATCGTGCGCGAAGCTCAACGGGCAGTCTTTTTCAAAGATGGTCATGCGCTGGATAATTTTGGCCCTGGCCGACATACTATCACCACAGCTAACATTCCCTTATTGGTTGACTTGATCGGAAAAGCCTTCAACGATCGCACTCCGTTCACTGCTGAAGTCTATTATGTGTCGATGAAGGAATTCGCAGACCGCAAGTGGGGTACCCCTCAACCAATCATCATCAGTAACCCGGGCATGGGATTGGGTGTGGCTCTGCTGCAAGGCTTTGGCTCCTATTCCTTTGCAGTGGCAGATGCACAACAGTTTGTCACTCAAATTGTGGGTGCGCAGGGCGCTTACCGCTCAGCCGAAATTGAAAATCGTTTACGGATGATGTTGCTTTCCAAATTGCAGGATTTGCTTTCAGAGACAGCAGCCAAACACAGTGTTGTGCAATTGCTGGCATTGACTGAAGAACTGGGCGCCGGTGTGCGCGCCAAGGCGCAGGATGATTTTGCGGCGATCGGTTTGGTTTTGAAGAGCTTCTACATCGGCAACCTGAAACCATCGGATAAGTCGGCGGAAGAATTACGAGCGATGGGTATGTTGGATATGCAGACCTACACCCAACTGCAGGCAGCGGACGCCCTGCGCGAAGCTGCACAGAACCCAAGCGGTGGTGCTGGGTTGACGGCTGGAATCGGGGCTGGAATGGGCATAGGTAATGTGCTTTCCTCAACATTGAGCGGTATGACCGGCAACCAGGCTCAAACTCCCGCTAACCAGGCCGGTGCTGTGGCAGGTGGTGCAGCCGCAGGTGCGGCTGCTGGAACACCGGCAGTCATGACCCCGGTAGAAGCCGCAGCCATCTTGAAGGTTTCGGAAGAGGACGTGATGGCAGCCATTCAAGCTGGAGATCTCAAAGCCCGCAAGATTGGAAATGCCTACCGCATCAGCAAGGAAGCCCTGGAAGAATTCTTGAAAGGCTAACCTACAATAGGATGGTTGGAAATATTTACAACAGCCTGGTTCATGAAACTGGGCTGTTTTTTTGCCCATGTTATAATTACTTGGCATTTGCCGCTAATTCAGACCATTATGGGGTTGCTGGATGAAACTTCACGAGTATCAATCAAAAGGTTTATTTGCCAGAAATGGAATTCCGGTTCCATTTGGACGAGTTGTATCCACTGCGAGTGAAGCAAAACAAATAACAGAAGACCTGGGCGGTCGATCTGTGATTAAAGCCCAGGTTCTGGTGGGGGGCAGAGGAAAGGCAGGTGGGATTCGACTGGCAAAGAGTCCAAAAGAAGCAGAAGAATTGGCCACTATCGTGTTGGGTATGGAAATCAAAGGTATGCCCGTTCGACGGGTGCTTGTGGATGAGATGATAAATTTTTCTCAGGAAATATACCTGGCGATAGCCAACGACCGTACAGCCCGTCAACCGGTCATCATCGCTTCTTCTGCAGGCGGTGTGGATATTGAAGAAACTGCGGTCAAGCATCCCGAAAAAATATTTAAGATTATGATCAATCCCTTATTGGGTTTACGTGATTACCAGGTTCGGGATATTGCGGCTGGAATTGAGTTGAAACGCAGCCTTTGGCGAGCTTTTGGTGAGGTCGCCAGTAATTTATGGAAAGTGTTTTGTGCAACAGACGCCACACTGGCTGAAATCAACCCTTTGGTGGTTACTTCTGAAGGAAAGCTGGTGGCTCTGGATGGAAAAATGGTGTTGGATGATAATGCCTTATTCCGTCACCCAGAGCTGGCGGAAATTCGGGACCTGGATATTGAAGCCCATGCTGAAACCGAGGCTCGAAAGTATGGGTTGACCTATATCAAATTAGATGGACAAATTGGGTGTATGGTCAACGGGGCTGGATTGGCAATGGCAACCACCGATATCATCAAGCTGTATGGGGGGGAGCCAGCCAATTTCTTGGATATTGGGGGAGGAGCAGGAGCAGAAAAAGTGGCTGCTGCTTTCCGCATCATATTACAGGACCCGAATGTGAAAGGTGTGTTGATCAATATATTCGGCGGGATTACCCGCTGTGATGAAGTTGCCCGAGGTATCTTGACTGCAATGGCAGAAGTCAAACCACAGGTGCCTATGGTGGTTCGCCTGGTTGGTACGAATGCAGAAGAAGGTTTGAAGTTGCTGGCTGATGCACAGATGTCGACTGCCGAATCTCTGGTGGATGCAGCCGAAAAAATAGTGTATCTGGTGAGGGGAGGTCAGCCATGAGTATACTAATCAATAAATCCACCCGCCTGCTGGTGCAGGGCATCACCGGACATGAGGGTTTGTTTCATACCCGGCAAATGTTCAACTACGCTAATAATATCGTTGTTGGAGGGGTGACCCCTGGCAGAGGTGGCGAATGGGTTTTGGATGGCAAGTTGCCTGTATTTGATTGTGTGCGGGTGGCTGCAGAATTGACCGGGGCCAACACCAGCGTCATCTTTGTGCCGGCAAAAGCGGCTGCAGATGCCATTTTTGAGGCAGCCGATAGTGGAATTTCGCTGATCATTTGTATTACGGAAGGTGTGCCGATTGCAGATATGATGCGGGTACAGGCTTACTTAATTAACATGGACGTGCGACTGATCGGGCCAAATTGTCCAGGGGTCTTAACACCAGCCGAGGCCAAGGCTGGCATTATCCCGGGCTCGATTGCCATTCCCGGAAATGTAGGTGTTGTATCTCGCAGTGGAACCCTGACGTATGAAGTCTTGTTTGCCTTAAAGCAATCAGGGATGGGGTGCAGCACCTGTGTTGGGATTGGGGGAGACCCGGTGAATGGGACTGGATTTCTGGATGTGCTCGAATTATTTGAAAATGATCCCCATACAGACCAAGTTGTACTGATTGGTGAGATTGGCGGGAATGATGAGGAACGAGCTGCTGAATTCATTTCAACCCGTATGACAAAACCTGTGATAAGTTTTATCGCTGGCCAAACAGCGCCACCTGGAAAACGTATGGGGCATGCCGGTGCGATTATTGAGGGCGGCTCCGGATCTGCGGCGGATAAGATCCGGAAACTGGAAGCTTCTGGAGTGAGAGTTGCTCACCATCCGGAGGAGATTCCGGGTTTGTTGAGGCGATGAATAACAAAAGAACCGGGCTAGAAGCCCGGTTTTGATTTAACTGAAGATACAATTACTTGACCTGGTCGATCAAGCGAACTGCATCACCCACAGTCTTGATACCACGGGCATTTTCGTCAGATATGGTCAGATTAAATTTCTCGCTGAATCCGTCTATAAGAAAGAATTGATCCATTGAATCGGCCTTGAGATCCTCAATAAAGCGAGATTCAAGTGTCACAGCTGCCAGATCTTCTTCCTTGAGTTTCATGACATCTGCAATAACAGCTTTCACAGCTTCAAAAGTATCCATGAACAACCTCCTTTAATTCCTACTGATGATATACGAATTTTAACTTTCCTGATGATATTGTCAAGAGAAAGCTTCGATCAATTCCCAAGGCGGAGTACCTGTGCTGCCTTTACCTGAGAGTGAGTTCAGAATTTCCGCCCGGTATTCAGGTAGTAATTCTGCCACCCCGGCCAACAAACCGAAACAACCAGTGATCATCATATCACCAAAGGGGGCAGAAAAATATGGTCGTAAGGTAGAGCCTGCCAACAAGTTACGCCGGGGACCTGTCACCACAACGTTGAAATCAGAACGATCCAGGGGGAATGGTTGGTTGGAATACACAAGTGCGCCATGCCCGTGATTATTAAACACATCTGCGTGGGATAAGTTACCATTTGCCAGAGAAATCAATAAACTTTCCAGGCTGGTCTGATTCAATAATCCTGTATGGTGTTCGAAAACGCCTTCGATACCCTCTAACCCCAGCCGGAAGGCCAGGGTGTGGAAGTTGCCAATATTGGCGATCATTTTTCGCGGCAGGTTTTGCACCTGCGGATCGAATGTAGCCCCCAGGATGGCAGCCGGGGCAGTGTCCATTACAATCAAAGGGCAAGAAAGTGAGGCGGCAGAATCTGCTACGGCCTGAAGGCGGGTCAGGCTGGGTGGAATTTCCGCTGCAAGGTGAGCAAACGCGCCTAACCGGTTGTACTGCCGGATTTGCTGATCAAGGTAATCAAAACGAAATTGTCGGTCAGAAACATCTAACGGGGCCGCACCATGGTCAAACACCGCTATCGCTACAGCATTCAGGTCATCCAGATGTACTCCGAACTCTTGAAAGGTTCGCTGAATGGCGGGAAAATTGAAATCTCCCAATTCTATGGTGCAGATTTCTGACGGTAGGCTGGCTGTTTCATCCTCGCTGATAACCTGAATACCCATTTGCTGGACAAGCATAAGATCATCATTGAAGGAAAGTGCAGCTGAAGGGGTGGCAAAAACCGGGATTCCTGCCTGCAGGTGGGCTTCAGTTCCCCAGGCGCTGGGTCCGCCTCCCATTAAACGGCCTGTCAGCAGAACCGGTTGCCGACGAGCTGTTGCCTGCTGCAAGCGGCGATAAATAATCATGGTTGGGGAGGGCAAGACCAATTTAAAACCATTCTCAAGATCCTGGCGCGAATCATACAGATAGATGTCCTGGGTCCCTGTGCCAATATCAACGGTCAGGATTTTCAAAGCGTTATTCTTCCCTACGATTCAAGCCATACACCTGGGAGACCGGAAGGACAGACATAATCCCGGTATTTGGCAGGTCCAGATCACCGACCACATTTTCTGTGGCGGCCAGGATTGCGTCGACCATTTGCTGATCTTTGACCAAGGTTAGCAAGGTGCGGCTAAGATTTAGCATATGCTCCATGATGTCATCCATGCTAGGGATGAGAGGCAAATCATCCCGTAGAGCGGATTTTGTTTTGTGACGCCGAAGACCTGTGCTGGGGAAAATCGTCACCCCCCCAACCCCGATATCTTCCCAGGCCGTCAAGACTTCATCAAGCTTTTCTGGATCATGCAGGACGAACAAAATCATAAACATCAGGCATTCTCCTTGTGTGACTCTAGAGTGGTTGGATTTGATTTGGTGGGTGAAGCAGGAGGTTTCGAACGGAAGGCTGAGCGAAGCATCAGTGGAGTGAGAAGCGTTGTAACCAGCACCATGGTTACAATAGCAGAAAATACTTCGTTGTTTAACCATCCGGCAGTCAGACCTACATTGGCCACAATCAGGCCAACTTCACCCCGAGAGACCATACCGATGCCTAATTGTAGAGATTCTCTGGGGGAGAACTTGGAAAGCAATGCACCGGCACCGGCGCCGACAATTTTTCCAAAGATGGAAATAGTTACAATTAGAAGGATCGACCAGATGGCTGAAAGCTGTAATTCTCGAAGATTGATCGACAGACCAATGTTGATGAAGAAAATCGGGACAAAAAGACTGTAAGCGATTGCTCCCAGACCAGGTTCAATGTCCTTCTTCTCGGGGGTTCGGGAAAACATGAGGCCAGCCAGGAATGAGCCGGTGATGGCGGCCATGCCACCAACCAACTCAGCAGCCAGGCCAAACACCAGGAGAATGATGATAGCAAATGTCAGTGGGCCATAGCTGATATCCAGCCTGGCGATGCGGCGGCTGAGCCAAGGAAGAACCCATACTCCGAAGGAACCAGAAAGTGCAAGGAAGAGGATAATCCTACCAAAAACAAGAGCAATTTGGAGAAAGCCACCTACACCGGAAGCCAGGGCCAGAAAGATTGAAAGGAGAAGAATGACCAAAATATCATCAAAAACGGCCGCACCCAGCAAGCTGAGACCTACCCGGCTGCGCAGAACTTTCAACTCCATCAAAGTTTGGACCGAGATGCTTACGCTGGTAGCACCGAGGGTCAGACCGAGAAATGCAGATTGATCGAAGGTGAGGTTCAGAATTTCACCAGCCAGAAAACCAAGACCGACCGGCAGGATGACACCCAGGCTGCCTGCCAGGGCGGAGACGCGCTTATTCTTAGCCAAATCGGAAAAGTGGAGTTCCAGACCGGCTAAAAACATTAAAACGAGCACCCCCAATTCCGCAAACTCATGGATCACTTCTTTCATCAGGTGGGCATCAATAAATGGCAGGTGGATCAAATCAAACAAGGAGGGACCAAGTAGCAAACCAACAATCAACTCGCCCAGAACAGAAGGTTGCCCCAGACGGGTTGAGAGGTAGCCGCCTAGTTTTGCAGCCAATAAGAATAGTGCGATGAGAAACGCAAGTTGGAGAAAAGGTGTCATTGTGAGCGAACCAGATATTATGAAATTTGTCTCAACTTAAGTGTATGTTTGTTCATTTAAAAAAACTAAAGGACAGGTTATACTAGATATGTTACCATAGCTGATGTTGGTCTATTGGATTGGATATGGTAATATCAAAAAATTTAAGATTCCGAGGAAGTCCATGACGCTAAATGATGAATTGCATAAGTGGGAAGAAAACATCCTTCGCCCAATGATCAGTCGATTTGCGGAGCGAAAAGCGAATTTTGAGACCTCTTCGGGTATTCCTATGCCGTGCGTCGGCATACCTGGAGAAGTTGATTACATGGAGAGACAAGGCTTCCCCGGGGATTATCCATTTACACGGGGTATCCAACCGACCATGTACCGCGGCCGTTTGTGGACGATGCGTCAGTATGCGGGTTTCTCAGATGCGGAGGAATCCAACCAGCGCTACCGTTACCTGCTTCAGCAAGGTCAAACTGGTTTATCCATCGCCTTTGATTTGCCAACCCAGATCGGCTACGATGCGGATGATTCGATGGCGGTCGGTGAAGTGGGAAAGGTGGGGGTTTCGGTCAGCTCAATTGAAGACATGGAAACCCTGTTCCAGGAAATTCCATTGGATAAAGTTTCAACCAGTATGACAATCAATGCCCCTGCCGGTATTTTACTGGCGATGTACATTGCTGTTGCGAAAAAACGCGATGTTGATTCTAGAAAACTACGCGGGACCATTCAAAATGACATCCTAAAAGAATATGTTGCTCGCGGGACTTATATCTTCCCGCCGGCACCCTCCATTCGCCTGATCACCAATATTTTTGAATATTGTAAAACATCTGTGCCCAACTGGAATACGATCAGCATTTCCGGCTACCATATCCGCGAGGCAGGTTCCAGCGCAGTGCAGGAAGTGGCTTTCACCCTGGCGGATGCGATTGCCTATGTGGAGGCAGCGTTAAAAGCTGGTCTGACAGTGGATGAATTTGCGCCACAACTTTCATTTTTCTTCAATGCCCACAACAATTTTTTGGAGGAAGTCGCCAAATTCCGAGCAGCACGCCGATTATGGGCGCAAATCATGCGGGAACGCTTTGGTGCTAGAGATCCACGTTCGTGGATGCTGCGTTTCCATACCCAGACTGCAGGATCCACCCTGACAGCCCAACAACCGGAAAACAATGTTGTGCGTGTAGCCTTACAGGCGTTGGCTGCAGTGATGGGTGGTACGCAATCTCTGCACACCAACAGTATGGATGAAGCACTCTGGCTGCCCACAGAAAAATCGGTGCGAGTGGCTTTACGCACCCAGCAAGTGATCGGGTTCGAATCGGGAGTTGCTGATACAGTAGATCCATTTGCAGGATCCTACGTGATTGAATATTTGACCGATGAAATCTGCAGCCGTGCCAGTGAATATATCCAAAAAATTGATGAAATGGGCGGCGCCCTAGCAGCGATTGAAAACGGTTATATGCAAGCAGAAATCCAAGATTCTGCCTATCGCTACCAACGCGCCGTGGAAAATAAGGAACAGATTGTGGTAGGCGTGAATGCCTTCGCAAGCAATGAAGTTTTGCAATTGGAGCGGCTGAAAGTGAACCCAGCGATTGAGCAAGGGCAACGCAGCCGGCTGGCAGCTTTGCGAACCCGACGGGATGCTGCCAGGACATCCGAACTCTTGACCCACCTTGAAACGGCTGCTCATGGCAACGAGAATCTAATGCCGCTCTTTGTGGAGTGTATGGAAGCTAACCTGACCCTGGGCGAGGTGTGCGGAGTCTTGCGCCTGGTTTGGGGTGAATATCAGCCGCCCGCCTGGGCATAAGTTTGGAGGAGAAGATGGCAGAAGTAAAGAAGATCAACCATGTAGCTATCGTGGTTGGAGATATTGAAGCGGCATTGGTTTTCTGGCGAGACGCGCTGGGTCTACGGTTGGATCATGTGGAGGATGTGCCGTCACAAAAATCCGCAGTCGCCTTCATCCCGGTAGGGGACTCGGAAGTTGAGTTAGTCAAACCGACAACGGATGATTCTGGTGTAGCCAAGTTTCTGACCGAGCGGGGTGGTGGAATGCACCACCTGTGCTTTGAGGTGGACGATATATGTGGGATGGTGGAACAATTGAAAGATAAAGGTGTTCGCCTGATTAATGAGACACCGGTAGAGTTGCCCGGACGCAAGATGGCATTTGTGCATCCCAAGAGCACAGGGGGCGTGCTGGTGGAGTTATACGAAGTAATAAAGTAAGAAAGCACACTTACATAAAGGACAACCCCGGAGGTTTTGTAAAACTTCCGGGGTTGTTTTCTTCGTGGATTTGATTAGGCCTGGATCATTTCGGCTTCTTCGGTTTCGGCGGCACGGATGCCTTTTTCAACATTCACCTTGGAAAGCAAGAACATGCCTACCAAGAAGAAGATGATGAGTGAGACAATGCTGAAACGACTCTCGCCCATAATCATTGCCACAACACCAAACAGGGCTGGCCCGGCGATGCTGGAAAACTTCTCAAAGACGCTGAAAAAGCCATAGAACTCGGCCGATTTACTCTTGGGCATCATTCGCCCGATCAACGATCGGCTAAGGGCTTGGCTGCCGCCCTGAACAGTAGCGACTAATCCACCCAGAACCCAGAACTGCCATTCTTGATAAAGGAAAAACCCCATTATGGCAATCACACTATAGATGCTGAGGCATAGGTAAATTCCACGTTTGGTGCCAATTTTTCGAGCCAGCCAGCCAAACAGGAAGGCAAAAGGAGCCGCGAGGAATTGCACCATTAGCAACGTGCCGATCAGGGTGATGTTGGAGAATTCCAGCTCCTTTCCATAGATGGTTGCCATGGTGATGATGGTTCCAATACCATTGGAATAAACCCAGAAAGTGATCAACATGAGGAAGAGTTGATTGTAGCGGCGAATCTCGCGGAAGGTTTTGCCCAGACGTTTGAAGGTCGCCTGCAGCGGTTGTGCAAATTCCTCGCCGGCTTCAATTTTGCGGGGTGGTTCTTTAACATGGATAAGCAGGGGTAATGTGAAGATGAACCACCAGATGGCTACTGTAACAAATGAGAGCCGGGTCATCAAAGCGGTATCCACGCCCAGGCTGTCCGGCAGGAACATGATCATGACCAGGTTGATGGCAAGTAAGATGCCGCCGCCGATATAGCCCATGGCATAACCGCGGCTGGAAACCTGGTCAATCTCGTCCGGTCGTGCAACGTGCGGAAGTAGTGCGTCGTAATACACCAAACTCCCGGCAAAACCGACATTTCCAATGATGAAGAATATTGAAGCAAGCACCCAATCACCGGTTTGGACAAAATAAAGCAGGGCAGTTCCGGTGACGCCAATGGCCATAAAAATTGTCAGGAATTTCTTTTTGGCAGCGCTGAAATCGGCCAGGGTTCCCAGGATTGGACTGATGATAGCGGCGAGCAGAGCAGCGATAGAGGTGGTGTACCCCCAGTATGCTGTGGCAATATGGTTCGGCAAATTCGTTGCAGCGACATCAGAGAAATAAACCGGTAGAACGGCTGCCATGATGGTGGTGGCAAAGGCAGAGTTTGCCCAATCATACATCGTCCAAGCGCGGATGGCCCGCTTATGCAATGCTTCTTCCATAAGGATTATTGCCTCTCTTTCTCAGTGGATGTTGTTATTATACATGTAAACCCGGAGTATAATTTATCTCTTATTCACCAGAGGGAGAATGGTCAAGATATTCTGGCGATTGGTCAGGGTTTCCCTGCGACAACAAACTACCTACCGGGCAGCCATGCTGGCAGGTCTGGTCACCAACCTGTTTTTCGGGGTTTTACGCCTGGCTCTGATGCAGGCGTTGTATCAAGACCAGGGAGCAGTTAATGGGCTGGACCTTGGGGGAGCGATCACCTATATTGGAATTTCTCAATCCTTAATAGCGTTTCTTTTCATCTTTGGCTCAAATGATTTCATGAAAAGCGTTTCCAGCGGAGAAATTGCTACGGACTTGCTAAAACCAGTGAGGCTTTTCACGCTGTGGATGGCGCGCGACCTGGGGCGAGGTTTGGTGAATCTGTTCACCCGGGGTGTTTTGTTTATGGTTATCTTTCAGTTTTTCTACCCGCTGGTCTGGCCAGTGAGTGTGGGTCAGGTGCTGGTCTTTGTATTCTCACTGACTATCTCCTGGTTATTGAGTTTTGCCTGGCGCTTCCTGGTGAACCTGGCTGCCTTCTGGACTCCAGATGCAATTGGGGTGGGGCGGGCTGCGTTTGCACTCTCGCAATTCTTCTCTGGTTTCATCCTGCCGCTCAGATTATTTCCTGAGTGGACACAAACCATTTTTAACCTGACACCGTTTCCTTCCATGGTGAATACCCCTATTGACATCTGGATTGGGTTGACCAGTGGAACGGAGATCTGGCTGGCAATCGGTATCCAGCTAATATGGCTCTTGTTGCTGGTATGGTTGTGCCAGGTGACGGTGCGGGCTGGTGTTCGGCACCTGGTGATCCAGGGGGGATGAGATGAAACGCTTGATCGTTCTATATTTCCGTTTGATATCCATCCAGGTGCGCTCACAAATGCAGTATCGCTTTTCATTCTGGATGGAAGTGCTTTCAACGATGCTGTTGAATGGATCGTATTTTCTTGCATTGTATTTGGTTCTACAGCAATTTGAGACGATTGCCGGATGGCGTTTGGGAGAAGTGGCTTTTTTAGCCGGGATGGTTGAACTGAGCTTTGCCTTGATGGATATGTTTTTTAGTGGGTTTGATCCGGATGCTTTCAGCCCATTTGTCTGGAAAGGTTCTTTTGACCAACTTTTGCTGCGTCCCTTGCCGATCACATTTCAAGTATTATCTTCCCGTTTTGTGCTGCGCCGTCTAGGACGAATAATGGAGGGTTTGGTCATTTTTGTTTTTGCACTTATTTTAACGGATGTTCCCTGGTCGGCTTTGAAAATCGTCTACCTGTTCATGGTCTTAATCAGCCAGGTGATTGTCTACGGGGCTTTGTTCATGGTAGGCTCGACCCTGACCTTTTGGACGGTGAAACCAATCGAAGCGGTTAATATTGTGACCTACGGTGGAACCGAAATGATGACTTACCCGATGAATATTTATCCGCTTTGGCTGAGACGATTTTTCACCTATATACTGCCGTTTATCTTTATGAATTACTATCCGGCGCTATTCTTTTTGGATAAGGCTGATCCGCTAGGATTTCCAGTTTTTGCACCCTTCCTTGCGCCGTTTGCGGCTTTGGTAGTTATGTTCTTATCTTTTAAATTCTGGAAATTTGGATTACGGCATTATCAGGGTACAGGATCATAAATAATGACAGAAATTATTCAAGTGTGTGAACTTACCAAAACGTTTCGGGTGCTGGAACGTCAAACAGGCTGGAGTGGGGCGTTTCGTAGTTTCTTCCACCCCCGCCACAAGCTGGTAGCGGCGGTGAAAAATGTCAGTTTTGGACTGAAACCGGGAGAACTGGTAGGCTATCTAGGTCCCAACGGGGCTGGAAAATCAACCACACTAAAAGTACTCACCGGGTTACTGGTTCCCACCAGTGGCCAAGTGCTCGTCGATGGGCAGATCCCCTGGAAAAACCGGACAACCTATGTCTCTAAAATTGGGGCTGTCTTCGGTAACCGCTCCACATTATGGTGGGATTTACCCGTAATGGATTCGCTGGAAGTTTTGCAGGCAATGTACCAGGTACCCACCCACCGATTCAAAGAAAATTTAAAGCGTTTCAATCACTTGCTGGAGTTGGACGAATTTATCAACACCCCAGTGCGGTCACTCTCGCTTGGACAGAAAATGCGAGCAGATTTGTGTGCGGCGTTACTGCATGAACCAAAACTTGTATTCCTGGATGAACCGACCATTGGCCTGGATGTGGTTGCCAAGCAGCGGATTCGAGAATTCATTCGTTATATCAATCGCGAACAGGGAACAACAATTCTGCTGACCACCCATGATCTATCGGATGTTGAAAAATTATGTGAGCGAGTGATGATTCTGGATCATGGACAACTTCTTTACGACGGATATCTGGAAGAACTCACCAACCGTTTTGAGGGTGAGCGAAAATTAAATGTATTATTTTCAGAAGAATACGCGGATATCCAGGTGGAAGGAGCCCAATTGTTGCAACGAGATGGCCGTAGGGCGATTTATGCATTCAATTGGCGAATATTATCATCCAGCGAGCTGATCCGCAGAATCCTTTCGGAATATAAAGTAGATGATCTGGAAGTCAGACGCCCGGATTTGGAACAGACAATTCGCCGGATTTACGAAGAAGAACTATTATTAAAGTAACCAGCCATTTTTATACTACTGAACACACTAACCATGAAGTTATACCTTGGAGGTTGAAGAATGTCACAGGAATGGCGCAGTAAAATACTGGATACTCTGGTGGTTAGCGCAGTACTCATCGTCATTAATTTTGCCCTGGTAATGCTCATTTCTGTTATGGAACGCGTCTATGCCAGGCCAGGATTATTTGTTTTTGCATTTCTTCTAATGGTAATTTTAATTTTTTGCCTGGAACGAGCTACCACTTTGCATCTTCCGGAGTCCTGGCGAGCCAGGAGCGGAATTCTGGGAGGCTTTCTAGCTTGGGGATTTGTCGATCTGGCGATCACAATTGGGCAACAAAAAATCAGCATTCCGACGGATTTGCTTGTATTAATCATGACTTTGCTGATCACTGTTACTTTGTGGCGAAGATCATTCAGCACCGGCTTGCAATTTTTCAGCATTACTTTTTTACTGGGATGGATGGGTCAGATCATCCTGGGCGGATTTGCACAATTACAAAATGGTAGGTTGCTGGCATATGATGTCTTCTTTTGGGCGGCCGTTGTGTTTGGTTCCCTTAGCCTGGGGGTGATTGGTTGGTCGATGTTGCGATCAAGAACCCGAATTCAACGCTTGATGATGGCAATCCTGTTGTGGTTCAGCCTGATGATTGTGTTATATTCAATGAGAGGCGGAACCATCTAACCCTTTTACAGGAGATTTTTTTAGGATGCAAACTATTCCGGAATCAAGACGACAAACACACTATTGGGACTACGGATTTCTGGGTTTGATTGGGTTGGTTGCCTCCGTTTTTCTGGCCGGGGAGGGTTGGCCGAAGTGGACGACAGTTGGCTGGTTGTGTGTTGCTTTTTTGGCAACATGGGGGTTCGGATGGAGCGTTATGAGTCTGGTCGATTTGTTAAAAAATCAAAGGGAGGACCAGTGGAATAAAGCAAGTGAAATCTGGCTCTGGCTGGTGGCGGGTGGGGCTGCAATGGCGTTAGCCTGTTGGAAGCTGGGTGATCTGCCATTCTATCTTTTCCCGGCGTTAATGCTATCGACAGCTGCAATTGCGTTGTTAAGTCAGTCTGGAGCGATATCAGGGATCATTTGGGGTCTTGGTGCTGCTATACTGGTGTTTTTGGGGTGGGCTTCTGTGCGTCAATCCTTGTTTCAGGTAGAAGATGGCCCTGTCTGGTTTTTAGTTGGATTCCTAATTTTCTGGTTTATCGGTTGCGATTTATTTGAAAAAGGGTTGGGGATTAAAGAAAAAGAAAAGCAGACCTACAATCGCCTGGCTTGGGATTTGGCGCGGATCTTTCACTTGCTGTCTCTGGCACCGCTGTTTTTCCTGGGGCAAATGAAGGAGATGGGCTTCGTTTATGGTATTTCGGTGTTTCTTATTCTGATCTTCGCAGAGAGTAAATTTCGAGGCAAGAAGAGTGAAAGTGATTTGGCAGGAAGAATGTCAGGGACCAATAATTGGGTAGGTGTAATGGTATTGTTGGCTTGTTTATTCGGCAGGCTGGTGTGATGGACGAACCAAAATCAATTGAGATCCTACCGATCCGGGATGAGGATCGTACCTGGATTAAGGATTGGTTGATCGATCGCTGGGGGGATATTCAAATTGTTGTGCATGGAACGGTTTACGAGGCGGACAGCCTGCCTGGTTTTGTGGCAAGAGTCCGAAATGAGGTTGTCGGCTTGATCACCTTATATTTTCAAGATCATCAATGTGAAGTCGTCAGTCTGGATAGCCTCAAGGTGCAACGTGGAATTGGGACTGCATTATTGCAGGCTGTGGGACTGGAAGCAATATCTGCCGGCTGCAGGCGTTTGTGGTTGGTCACCACCAATGACAACCTGGATGCACTTCGCTTTTTTCAGCGTAGAGGATTTGTCCTGTGCGTGTTGCAACCAGGAGCGGTGGATAAGGCAAGGTTGATTAAGCCATCCATCCCTTTAAGGGGACAAAATGCGATCCCCATCCGGGACGAAATTGACCTTGAAATTGATCCCCTGCGACTGGTAGAATAGTAGGGTAAGGAGAAAACTGTTATGCGTTTGCGTTGGAGTATTTTATTAGTGGTAATTGGAAGCGTTGGTTTGCTGGGGCTATTTACTGAGCCTGGACAGGCGGAAACGGGGGAGTCCTTTTTTGGTGAAACTATCTGCCTGCCGGATGTATATCTGCAATCTCCGACAGAGTGCCTGGCTCTTGGACCTTCTGAAAAATTGACTGATTGGGCGCGCAAGGGTATTACCTACCCGCTGGTCAGGCCAGTATTAACACGACCTTCTATGGATTTGAACGTCGCCCCGGAACAATATTTGAAGATTTCCAGCAATTCCACCCCACTCTATGATTCACTGGATGCAGCGATTTCGCGGAATGAATCCCGAACCCTCGACCCGGGTTTGAAGTATCTCTCCATGTTGCAACGGGTGGATCGCGAAGATGGAGTTTATTACCAATTACGTAGCGGTTGGTGGGTGGAGGCTGGAGAAGCAGGAGCAGCGTGCTGTATTTACGGTGGGCGTTTTCAGGGATTGCTATTCGATCAGGCCCCTCGATCCAACCTGGGATGGATCATGGATCACATCCGGGCCAGAAGCGGACCGGGATATGCTTATTCAGAAGTTGGGAATATTCTGGCATATGAGACGGTGGTTCCGGTGTATGACCTGGTGGAGGCAGATGGTACCAAATGGTACATGATTGGACCGGATGCGTGGATTGAACGCAGGTGGATGCGCATGTTGGAGATCCATCGTCCGGCGCCAGAAGGCGTGACGAACGGTCGCTGGATTGAGGTTAATCTGTATGAGCAAACCATTTCGGTTTTCGAAGATAACCGGATTATTTTTGCAACGTTAATCGCCTCCGGCCAGGATCCATTTTTCACCCGTCCTGGATTGTTTCAAATTAACAGGAAAAAAGAAGTGGAGACGATGAGTGGGGCCTTTGCAGCAGACCGTTCGGATTACTATTATCTTGAGGGTGTGCCCTGGACGATGTATTACGATGAGGCACGGGCTTTGCACGGCGCTTACTGGCGCACCATGATGGGTTTTCCTCAATCACATGGATGTGTTAATTTATCTGTGGGTGATTCTGCCTGGTTGTACCAATGGGCCGTTGAGGGAGACTGGGTGTATGTCTGGGATCCATCTGGGATTACCCCAGTTGATCCTGGGGCATATTCCCCTGGCGGGGCATAAACGTAAAAATAACAGAAAATTTTCTCAAAATAAATTACACAGCACGGAGGGCTCTCTGGGCTGTTTAATTTATTAGGGGTTTCGATCAGGGCGAGAGACTGATGGTCTGGCTTGCAAGAGAAACCGTACCGGCAATCCGATTGTCAGAATCCTGGCGCAGGGTCAGACGGGCGCGAGTAAAAGTGGATATTGAATAGGGAATACTTATTTCAAAGGGGACATACGCTCTCTCCGGGGTGACTGGGCCAGGATCCAGGCTGGATGAGAAAAGAACAATACTATCCTCTGAGATAATTTCCAAAATCACAGGTTGATTGCTGACAGGGCTGACAAGCCCGCGCACTGAAACAAGCCCGTTTGTAAATGTTTCATTTAAGTAGGGCCTGATGATAAATAGAGGTTCGCGCAAGCTGACGGGTTGGGTAATTTGTTCTTCGCCTAATGCCAGTAAAATTAAATCCACGGAAGAAAGGGAGATGATCCGACCAAATCGGTCGGTCGTATAAATTATCAAACGGGCAGCCTCGGCTGCGCCACTAATCGAAAAGAAAACTTCTTCCTGCAGAAAGATTTGTTGACTTGAGGTTTGTGCAAAACGAAGACTGCTGTTATAAAGGACGCGGCTATCTTCTCCAAGCAGCACCAGTTGAAGCCGGCCATCCGGTGCAGGAATGGCGGCGGCTTCCACCCGAAAAGGAGAAAGCAACCGAGATTGCAGCCCTGGACGGGTGATGCGAATACCAGCCAGGGGTGGAATAGGCGTCGGAAAAGGAGTACGCGTCCAGGTAGGACGATGGGTGGATGAGGGGGTGAATTCCAACAAGGAAGGGGGAAGTGTTTCTGACAGGGTGGGTGAGGCGGTCCAAGCTTCTGAAGCGTAGGCTTCAGGAGAGGGCGTCAACAAAGGTGGGGGGAAAAGATCGATTTCAGTTGAAAAAGGTGTAGCGATGGCCGTCTCGTCTGAGGGAGACTCGGACATCGTAGTGGAGGTGGGTTGTGAAGGTTGCGGGGAGCAACTAGTAAAAACAAGAATTGAGGTGCAACACAGAATTATAAAAATAAGATTGCGCATAGCCATGATTAAATCAGGGTGCGGTGATGGATTCGATGGCTTGCGTCAAATCACTCAGGCTGAGAGGCTTTTGCATACAGCGGTTGGCACCGGCTGCCAGAACCTGGGCAGCTTGTTCGCTTGTCATAGCTGCGCTGAGAACAATAATCGGCGTATTTAGAAGAAGGGCAGCCTGTCGGATCTTCTTGATCAGTTGATCTCCACTGGAAGAGGTCAGGTAAAAATCAATAAAAATCAAATCCGGTCGTTGCACCAAGGCAAGGTTAAATCCCTGGTCAGGGGTCTGGCTGGAGATCGATTCATGTCCCACCAGCCGGGCTGCCTGCTCCAATAATGCCAGGGTATCCCGATTATCGTCAATAAATAGGATGAGCGCCATTTTATTTTGGGGGAGGTACAAACCTCCCCCGCTCGAAGTGAATTTACAGTTTGTAAAGCTCACCATATTTGGCGTTGAGGTAACGCAAATATGGCTTTGGATCAATTTTATTTCCGGTAATTTTCTCCACCAGCTCCTGTGGTTCGTACTTGGCGCCATAGATATGAACATTTGAGCGCAACCAGCCCAACAATGCTGAGAAGTCACCCTGGGCGATCTGCTCCGGCAGATTGGGTAAATCTCGGATGATCACTTCCCAGAGCTGGGCAGACACCAGGTTCCCCAGAGCATAAGTTGGGAAGTATCCCATCATACCGCCAGACCAGTGCACGTCTTGAAGGACACCCCTGGCTGCATTGGGTGGAGTCACTCCAAGGTATTCATTGAAGCGGGCATCCCAGGCGGCCGGTAAATCCTTGATGGCAAGACTGCCTTCCAACATTGCGATTTCCAGCTCCAAGCGCAACATGATGTGTAAGTTGTAGGTGGCTTCGTCAGCTTCCACCCGGATGTATGTGGGTGAAACCTTGTTGATGGCGGCATAAAACGCGTCCAGGCTCACATTGCCAAGCTGGGTTGAGAATGCCTGCTGCAAGCGCGGATAAAAGAAGGTCCAGAATGGGCGAGATCGGCCAACCAGGTTTTCCCACATGCGGGATTGGGATTCGTGCACTGCCAAGGAAGCTGCACTTCCCAAGGGTAGGCGGCGATGGGCTGGATTGTAACCCAACTCATACAGTGCATGGCCGCATTCGTGCATGGTGCCGAAGAGGGCGGTGGCCAGACGGGTTGGATTGACCCGGGTGGTGATACGCACATCTCCAAAGCCCAGGCTGGTGGTGAATGGATGGACGGATTTATCCTGTCGTCCGTGCTCCCAATCGTAACCAAAGCGGGTGATGACGTCTACTCCGAAATCCCATTGAGACTCTTCTGAATATTCCAGGGAAAGGAAATCATCCTTTGGCGCCGGGCGGGAGCTGATGGCTTTGATGAGAGCAACCTGTTCACTGCGCAAGATAGAGAAGATGGCTTGCACATCGGCAGTTTTCAGGCCGGGTTCGAAATCATCCAGCAACGGATCGTATATATGATCATACGGCGCAAAGAATGAAGCATACTCCTGCCGTAATTCAACCAGCCGTTGCAGATGGGGTAGGAAGATGGAAAAATCGGATTTGGATTTTGCTTCTTGCCAGGTGGTTTGGCCCACCACCTGGGCCCGGGCAAATTCAGCAATGTGCCGGGGTGGTGTTCGAGTGGCTTTATCATACATGCGTTGAGTGACTTTAATCAACCGGGCATCGTCCGAGTCTGGATCGAGTTGATCGCTGTAGGATCGCAGGTCTTCCAGAAGGCGGGCGTTTTCATCGGTCACAAAGCGCTCATGTACGATCAGACCAAGGGTGGCCAGCAATTCACCCCGGTCTTCAGCACCGCCAGGAGGCATATTGACTTGCATGTCCCAACCGAGAACGGCTTGGGTGTAATTGAGGTCTGCCAGTTGCAGTAATTTTCCTTTAAGTTGGTTCAGCTTTTCTTCCATGATTGATATATTCTTCCTTGTGAACTAGGCGACTTTCCAGCGTAGTGGCTCGCCACGCAGGGCGGCCAAGACTTCGGTTCCGATATCCTCAGCAGCGCGGGCCTGGGCTTCAACAGTTTGTGCGCCAATATGAGGAGTGCAAATAACTTTGGGATGTGAGACCAATTCAGTCAAACTTTGTGGTTCGGTAGCGTAAACATCCAGACCAGCTGCGGCTACTTTGCCCGAATTCAGGGCAGCCAGCAAGGCGGTCTCGTCAATTACACCACCTCGGGCTGCACAAACGATACACACACCGGTTTTCATTTTTCCAAAGGCTTCAGCGGAAAGTAAGTTGCGCGAATCGGCAGTGAGCGGCAGGTGCATGGTGATCACATCGGCTTGGGCGAGCAATTCATCCAACGTGACAGGAATGCCGCCACGGGTCTGGATATCTTCTGCCTTAAGCAATGGATCATAAGCCAGGATTTTCATACCGAAGGCAGCCGCCCGTACTGCCACGGCTGAGCCAATCCGGCCAAAACCGATAACCCCCAGGGTTTTCTGATAAAGCTCGTTGCCTTCCAACTCCTTTTTGAGCCACTTATTGGATTTCATTCCGGCATCAGCGCGGGGGACTTCGCGCATCACGGCCAGCATCAAGCCTAGGGTGAGTTCAGCCACGGCAATAGTCGTCGCAATGGGAGAGTTGACTACCGTGATCTTACTGGTTTTAGCCGCGTTCAGGTCTATATTATCCACACCTACACCGGCGCGACCTACCACTTTAAGTTTCTTGCCGGCCTCCAAAACAGCCGGGGTCACTTTGGTCCGACCACGTACGACCAAGGCGTCATAATCACCGATGATGGCGAGTAGTTCTTCAGGGGTGATGCCGGGGCGATTATCCACCTGGGCAACGGCGCGCATGATGGCCTGACCATTTTCTTCCAGACCGTCGGTCAACAGGATCTTCCAAGTCATGATCAACTCTCCTTTGAGACTTATAATTGTTTGGTTGGGTGGTAGTTCCCACCTGATTTAATTGTACACTAGTTTCGATAGTTTGAAATGTGAGAAAAATCAAAAAACTTGAGGATAGATTTCAGCCTAAAAAATCCTAAGTTGTTATCAATCTAGTTTGGTTCGGATATGAACACGACATCCCAACGGCGGGTATAAAAAATCCCTGCCAGCGCTGGCAGGGATTTGGACTGTGGTGGTTTACTCGGCGACTAGCTTGCGCTTGGGGTCGACCCGCTTGACTGTAAGTAAAACAAGTAAACCGGCCAATAGGAAGAGGATAATGCTGCCTACCCCCCACAGCATCCCTTGTTGTTCTGCCAGCAGGCTATCGAACCCTCGATTAACATAAAAGTTGTGCATACGGAATGAGATTGTGCCAAAGACCAACGGGCCAATAAAGGTGGATGTTCTGCCAGCAACCGTGAGGAAACCATAAAATTCAGTGGTTTTTGAAGGTGGTGCCAACTGGCTGACAAATGTCCGACTGACTGCTTGAACCCCGGAGAGGAAGAAACCTGCCGAAGCACCGACAACATAAAAGAGGAAGGTTGTCTTAATCAAGAAGAGCATGGCAACTGTTATGGCCATTGCAATCAATGAAATAATTAACGAATTTTTACAACTGATTTTATCTGAAATGATGCCGAACAGGTAAGCGCCAGCCACGCTGGTGATTTGCACGATGATTACAAAGATGATCAATTGCATCTGACCGATGCCAAACAAAGTGGAACCAATGATGGCAGCATAATCGAGTGTCATCATCACACCATCATTAAAAATCAGGAAAGCGACCATGAATTTAATAAACTCTTTGTAATGGCGTACATCCCGAAATGTACTGGCCAGATTTTTGAAAGCATGGTTGATGGTAGATTCCCCTTCCGGCAGTTTCTCTGGTTCAGAAATCTGCTTAACCCAGAGGTAGGTGGGAATAGAGGAAAGTGCATAGAAAACTGCGGTAATCAAGAAGGAGACGCGAACAATATCCGTACCGCCAATCAACTGAATCGGGATTAACACAATCAGCAAAGCCACCACGCCGCCAAAGGAACCGATTGCCCAACCCTTACCAGACACTGAACCGATTGTTTCTGGGGTTGAAACATCCACTAGAAGGGCATCATAAAAAACTTGAGCACCGCGGTAACCGATTTCAGCCAGGATAAAGAATACCATTCCTTCGATAATGTCGCCTTTTTGAACAAAGAAGAGCAAGGCAGTGAAGACAATCGCAATGGATGTAAATATAAACAAGAATTTTTTCTTGGCTTTTGAGAAATCCGCGATGCTACCTAGCACCGGTGAAATTAAAGCCACAACCACTGCAGCGATTCCGATTGAGATACCCCACAACCGGGTTCCTTCTGCGCCACCAACCACTGCATTCTTGAAATATGACGAATAGACTGCCAATAAAACAACGGCTGCGTAAGCTGAATTGCCAAAATCATAAAAATACCAGGACCAACGATTACGACGGGATACTTTTTGGGTTGTAAGAGACTGCTCCATTATTTCCTCCACGATGCGGAAATGGGATTGATAAAACCGTACAAGATTCTAACACAAGGTGTAACCCTTAAGTGAAGGATCGGTTGCACAGTTCTTAAAAAAATAACTGCCGTTTGGTGGACGGCAGTTGTGTTGATCAGATTTCAGCCTGGGTTGCCCAGGGGTAGATTTCGGTTCCCCGGGCAGCCTCTCGGATAAGCGGGTCGTCTGAATAAAAACCGCGCCGCTCCGGTGGAATAAGTAGACTGATGTTTTTCATGATGACATGGCCCAACTCATCCAACTCTATTCGGCTTGGCCGTTTACCTTCAAATTTATCGAAAGGGCCAAATGGCTTACCGATATTTACTCGCACGTTGACTTTCTTCCCAAATTTGAATTTCTGGAAGAAACCAACCATGCCATCGATGCCAATAGGCAGGATTTGGGCTTTAGAGCGGTATGCCAGGAATGCAGTGCCAGGCCGGGCCGGTCTTAAGACTGTTGCCCAACTGCCGCCTTCTGGAAAAATTGCCAGCACACCTCTCTGGTGCAGAATGGATTCCGAAGATTGCAAGGTTTCTCGTGAGCCGGTGCCGCGATAGGTAGGTATGACACCAAACAATTTGGAGATCCAACCCACGGTGGAGGGGGCGTTGGGTGTCTGGGCTCCGCCGACAAACTCCAGCGGCCAAGGAGCGGTGTGTATCAACGCCAGAGGATCAAGAAAGTGGAAATGGTTACAGACCACTAACAGTGGACCAGCAGCAGGAATATATTCCTGACCTTGAACCTCGAATTTGGCGGTTACACTGAATGCCAGGGCAATCCCGGTCTTCAGAATTCGGCGAATCACACGCCGGCGAGGGTAATGAATCTCTTTTGTCATGTTCTAAATTATATCGAAGATAGATAAGGTATGGGCATCCACGTTGATTATTTGATAACTTTCTAAAGATAATCGACTATTCGTACCGCAAGGCTTCCACTGGTTCCAGGCCAGCTGCCCGGTTAGCCGGGTAAATTCCGAAGAAGAGGCCGACAGCAGTGGAAAAGATTGTGGCGAGCAGAACGGAATCCAAACCAATCACCGGAGTGAATGGCGTACCGGAGGCAGCAGCTACCCTGCCAACGATGTATCCGATCAACCAACCCAGCCCAATACCGATAATGCCGCCTAAAAGACTGAGTAGGGAAGATTCTGTGAGAAATTGAATCAGAATATCCCGGCGACGAGCGCCAATGGCTTTCCGGAGACCGATTTCGCGGGTGCGCTCAGTCACTGAAACCAGCATAATATTCATAATCCCTATTCCGCCCACCAAGAGGGAGATAGCGGCGATGCCGCCCAGGAAAATAGTTAGGATTCCGGTGATGGTCTGGGCTGTGGCAACAAAATCCTGCTGGGTGAAGACCGTGAAATCATCATAACCAACTTCAGTGCGGTGACGAGTGCGGAGGATATCAGATATTTCCTGGCTAGCCTGAGCTACCAAATCGGCTGAAACTGCTTGAACCAGGATAGAGTCCACTCGCTCGCGATTGCGACGGATGAGCCGTGCCTGGGCAGTCGTGATTGGAACCAGGATAACATCATCCGCAGATTGAAAAGAGCTGCCGCCTTTTGGTGCCAAAACACCCAGTACCCGAAAAGGCTGACCTTCAATGCGGATGGTTTCGCCGGTAACACCATCCCGGCGGCCAAAGAGCTTGTCAGCCACATCCACCCCCAATAAAGCGACCGAAGCATTACCAATTAAATGCTCATTGTTAATAAATTCGCCTTCCAACAATGAATAATTTCGAACCGTTTCGTATTCTGGAGTGATACCGCTGGCAGAGGTTTGAGCGCGTTCTCCACCGTATGTCACTTCAATATTCCCAGAAATGCTAGGCGCTACAGCAAGAACTGAAGGTGCTAGAAATTCATCCATCATCGCTTCAGCGTCTGCTTTGGTGAGCGGTTGGGGATTACGGACTTCTTCGGTGAAGTTACCGGAGAAGACAAAAATCAAGTTCGAGCCGATACCAGAGATAGAACCGGTGATTGAGTTTTGCGCGCCCTGGCCAACAGAAAGCATGGCGATGACTGCCGCTACACCGATGACGATGCCCAATATGGTTAATGATGAGCGTAGTTTATTTGCGCTCAGGCTTTCAATTGCTTCAATGAAGGCTTGAAAAATGTTCATTTATTCCTCCACCATTAAACCATCGCTCAATCGGATGATACGCTGGGTTAGAGCAGCTACATTGGGGTCGTGGGTGACGACTAAAATCGTGGTGCCCCTTTCCTTGTTTAATCGCAGGATTAAGTCCAATATTTCCTTGCCAGATTTTGAATCCAGGTTGCCGGTCGGTTCATCTGCCATCAGGATGGCAGGGTCGTTAATCAGGGCGCGGGCGATGGCCACGCGTTGTTGCTGACCGCCGGAAAGCTCTGTAGGGCGGTGGGTAACCCGGTCACCCAGGCCAACAGTTTCCAACATCAGGCGGGCGCGGTCTTTGCGGCCTTTGGTCACACCAGCATAACGGAGTGGTAATTCGACGTTCGAAAGGGCAGTTTGACGAGATAACAGGTTGAAGGATTGGAAGACAAACCCGACTTTTCGGTTACGAATGCTGGCCAATTGATCGCCACTTAATTTGGAGACTCTTTCGTCATCCAATACATATTCACCGGAGGTCGGTAAATCCAGGCAGCCAAGGATGTTCATCAGGGTAGATTTGCCTGAGCCGGAGGGCCCCATGATAGCAACGATTTCACCGCGGTTAATGGATAATGAGACGCCTGCCAGTGCATGAACTTCTACACTACCCATTTTGTAAGTTTTCACCAAATCTTTGGTTTCTATAACGATATCAGTCATGATTTGCCTCGGGTTAGAATGGCGGGCGACCGCTACCCATGTTGAACTCGGTAGGTGGATTGAGCACCAAGGTATCACCCTCGTTCAAATCGCCTAGTAAAATCTCACTAAATTGATCTGAACTGGCGCCAATTGTGATATTTACTGGAGTGGGTATATTATTTTTGAGCACATACACAACCCGTTGGCCGTCACGCAGGCGGACTGCCCGATTTGGTACCAGCAAGGCATCTGGAATTTGCTCGATAATAATATTGGCAGCAGCCGTCATGCCTGGGCGGATATCTAAATCAGCATCCAACAACTCAACCGTGACAGTGAAGTTGACCATCCCAGAAGTCAGGTTACCGACTCTCGAAACTTCAACGACTGTTCCGGTATATTCCTTGTTGAGAATGGCATCGAACGAAAGTTTTACTGGCTGGCTGGTTTTGATACGATTGATATCGACTTCTGTAACTTGGACATCCACTAGCAGGTGGCTGAGATCATCAATCCGGAATGATGTAGTGCCAGGTGAAACCAGGTCACCAATCAATGATCGGACTTCAGTAATAGTGCCTGCAAAGGGGGCTTTTAATTCGGAAAGCTGCAAGGAAGTTTTAATAGCATCGATGCGAGCCTGAGCTGAAGTGATATCATCTGCATCTGGTCCGTCTTTCAAGCGTTCCCATTCGCGTGTGGCGTCCGAAAATTGGGCTTTGGCCAGCTCCACCTTGGCAGAAGCTTCGTCTAAAAGAATGGCATCTGGGATGGCCAACAGGGCGTTCAGGTTGGCCAACGCCCGATCACGTTGTTGACGGGCGGCGGATAGTGACGAGAGCGCATTCGCACGCATTACATCTGATTCGGGCTTGTTGGCAAATTGATCGAAAATTTCCTGAGCGCGCTTGACAGCATCTTCGGCAATGGTCAGAGAGGCGCGAGCATTATCAATTGAATCCTGGCTGCTGGTATAAAATTTCTTGTTGGTTTGATTCTTTTCAGCATCTTCCAGAGCTTTTTGCGCTTGCACCACGGAAAGGTATGCCTGAGCAGCAGCCGTATTGGAGTTTAATAAGTTATCCAGGTTTCGCTGGGCTGTTATCAAATCTGCCCGGGCAAGAATTAGGTTTTGCGGAAGCGAGGTTTGGGCTAACGAGGCAAGCAACTGGTCTTTGGTGACCTCTTCATCAATGGCTGCATCCATACTGGCGATTTGACCCGAGGTTTGCCAGGCAATGATGGCGGTCTGATTGGCACGGACTGAACCAGTCGCGCCAATGATAGCCGTCAGTTCACCTCGGGAAACAACATCTGTGCTGTAAGAGCTGGCTTTTGCAGCCTGGGCTTTGCTGTATTCCGTGTAGCCAAAGTAGCCGCCTACACCGATGACGACAACCACTAAGAGTGTAATGATAGTTTTCTTCATGTTAACCTTCCAACCTTATACCGTGAGATTAGCACAAGTATTCCAAAACATACTTGCATTGCTTTATAATCGACTATATTATGGGAATAAATATAACACTATTTAGTTAGAGTAGTATAAGATTTGTGTAACGTTGGTGTAGATTTGGTAGCGTTAATGAGATGAGAAATTCTCTAATCAAGATTATTCAACTATCCCCGCTTCTTCTGGTGCTTGTTACCAGTATTTTTTTATTGACGCGCAGTGATGTGGTGATTTCAGGAATCTACGACCAAACTAGAACTTTCACCCGGATGATAGAATTTGATTATATTGATTGGACGTTTGATGCATTATTCAACAAGCAGAAACAAAGCACTCTGGGAGGAGTAGATTACCTATCGGCAGCCGATCAACACGACCTGGTGATCCAACACACCACTTTACTGGCTTCGATCAGGCAATTGGAAGGCGAGATCAACCAGGTCTATGCAAATCCAAACATACCGGATCCGAACCAGTTTACGGCTGCCCTTAAAGTGCAATTGTTGGGTTTGGAAAAACAGCGCGATCATCAAGCCCCCCTGGTGGAAGCGATTATTCAGCAGCAGGTGAGGCAAATTCTAAACGATTTTCAGTTGACTACTCTTGGGCAGGAAATCCCCCCGGTGCTGTTCAAGGTCTCTGCCATGCCATTAGCTTTGATTGTTTCGCCAAGAGATGTGATTCGACAGGATGTGAATTTATCGTTGGTGGCGGATTTATCCGTTGAAGAAAAAGTGGACCTGGAGTCCCGGGTGGAAGAAGGTCTTAATGTTTCCTCCCTGGTGGTTGCTGTGGGTGGTGTGGGAATTTATCCGACGATGGTGATGAGTACCACGGATCTCAATTGGTTGATGGAAGTGGTAACCCATGAATGGATCCACAATTACCTGACACTGCGCCCTTTGGGTGTGAATT
Organism: Anaerolineaceae bacterium; assembly: GCA_041741455.1. Classification (GTDB taxonomy): domain Bacteria; phylum Chloroflexota; class Anaerolineae; order Anaerolineales; family Anaerolineaceae; genus CALESS01. Next base: position 122,881 of record JBGSJZ010000099.1, read on the forward strand.
ACTTTACCTCAGGTGATTTGCGTACGATGAATGAAACAACAGCCAACTTGTCTGGCAAAGAACTGGGACAAGCGCTGATCAACCGGTTCTACCCGGAACTTGCACCAGAACCTGTAATTGTTGAACCTTCTGGATCAACCAGCCCAATCGCACCTGAGACGCCTGCCTTTGACTTCAGGGCAGAGATGCGTACCACACGGGTTAAGGTGGATGAAATGTTGGCAACCGGCCTAGTGGAAGAAGCTGAAGAATACATGGAAGGCCGCCGGCAATTTTTCTATGATAATGGCTACCAGATCCGGCGCTTGAACCAGGCATACTTCGCATTTTACGGGGCGTATGCGGATGGTGGTGGAGGAGAGGCCGGGGAGGACCCGGTTGGCCCGGCCGTGGTCAAGCTACGTGAGTCCAGCACATCCTTAGGGGAGTTTTTAAAGAAAATAGGCCAGATGACCAGCTTTGCAGAGCTGCAACTAGCAATTGAAAACCTGCCGTGAGCAATCAGGCATCGTCAAAATCCGCACCGGAATCCGACATATCTGCCCCTAGATCGGGTAAATCGCGTTCGATTTCTTCCGGTGATTGACCTTTTTCCAGCCGGCCGACCACCTCATCAAACTCGGGCGGTAATTCTTCGCCAACTTGCCTGCTCATCTGGCGCATCATACGCCCAAGGGCGCGCGGATCCTCCTCCAGACCCTCCAAGCTGGATGGATCAGGAAGATCCTCCAGGCTGGAATCGGCGCTGCGGGTGACCCGGACTTTACCAATTTTGCGGGTCACTCGGTCACTTTTGCATTGCGGACAGTTGACCGGTTTCTTCCCGTATTCTGAAAAGGTCATGAAGACAGAAAAACGGCGATTGCAATTCTGACAACGATATTCGTAGGTAGGCATGTATCTCCTCTTTAGATAATATCCATTATAATCAGCTTCACTCAATTTTGAAGGCAAGTGCAGAAAATCTATGAGCGAACCAATCAATTTTAATGTCTATCATCCAGAACCGTTGTTAATTGTCATCTCTGGTCCATCCGGTGCGGGTAAGGATGCTGTGTTAAAAGAAATGCAAAACCGCAGCCTGCCATTTCATTTTGTTGTGACGGTGACAGACCGGGAAAAACGACAAGGTGAAGTCAATGGGGTGGATTACTTCTTTGTCTCAACGCAGGAATTTAAGGATTTAATCTCCAGCAAAGCTTTAATTGAATACGCCCTGGTTTATGGGCAATTCAAAGGCATCCCCAAGGCGCAGGTAGATGAAGCGCTGGCGAGTGGGAAGGATGTTGTTTTGCGGATTGATGTTCAAGGCGCAGCTAAAGTGCACGAGTTGTACCCTGATTGTGTGCTGATCTTCCTGGTGCCGGATGATTATCAGAAATGGTGCGACCGGTTAGTGGCCCGGAAAACTGAAACTGCAGATACATTGCGCCTGAGGGTGAAAACTGCTCGCGAAGAAATGGGCCGGCTGGATGAATTTGATTACCTGGTGGTCAATCCACACGATCACTTGGATGATGCCGTGGACCGGATTGAATCAATTATCGATGCCGAACATCATCGAGTGTTGCAGAGGAAAATCAGGGGATGAGTAATAGACCGGAAAACACAACCAGCCATAAGGAGGCAGTCTCGCCACCGGCTGGAACCATGGAAATGTGGATCCGCATTCCAAGACGAAAACAGGGAATGTCCATCTTCATTTTGAGTTTGACAATTGTGGTGTATGCAGTCCAGTTGTTGACACAGTATTTCTACCAGATTGATATTCCGCTGACCATGTTTGCTTTGAATTCGCAATTAATCTATCAGGGGCAATTCTGGAGGCTGATCACAGTTGTTTTGGTGCACGGGAGCATCCTGCATATTGGCTTAAATATGCTGGCCTTCTTCACCCTGGGGCGATCTCTTGAGCGGTTTTATGGACCCTGGCGGTTGTTGATAATTTACCTGCTCGGGGCAATTGGTGGAAGCCTCTTTCACTTCTATTTTTCTGACCAGCTAGCAGGCGGTGCAGCAACAGGCGTTTTTGCGGTCGCTGCAGCCCAATTGGTCCTTTTCTTGCGCAATCGCTTTCTATGGGGTCAGGAAAACCGTCGTTTTCTGTTGAATTTCATGGGCATTCTGGGGTTGAACCTGGTCATAAACTTGTTCCCGGGTCTGGGCGGACTAAGCATGGTTGGCGGTTTTCTGGCCGGACTGGCGTTTGCATGGTTTGCTGGTCCACGCTTTAACCTCGCCATGTCTGAAGAAGACCCGAAGGTGTTCGACCTGGTCGATCGGGTGGATTACCAAATCATCATTCAAGTGACCATATTATCATTGCTAGTCATGGGGGCTTTAGTCGCTTTACGGTATTTCTCTGCCATATGATCTGTTCCAAAAATATATACCTGCTCTCCTGGGAGGGAGAGCAGGCTGAAGTTGATTTTGAACATTGATTATTCGATTGTGGGGGGAACTGGCAGTTGGATTGCTAATAGATTTACTTCTTGGATGTTGTCATTTTCTTCAATTCCCCGGATATCCCGATTGGTAAAGGCCAGGATTCCAACAAGAATGGTGATCGCTCCCCCGATGATGAACCAGATGCGAATTCCCAACCAGTCAGAGACCGGACCAGCGATCAGCATGGCTAGAGGCATCATGGCTGTGGCGCCAGCAGAGATCAGTGTAAAGACCCGCCCCTGCATCTCCGGTGCGACTCGCTCCTGCATGATGGCGTGTAATGGTCCGTTTGCTATCGGCCCCATGAAACCCATAATGGCAGATGAAACAATAGCCAACCAGAACCAGTTACCTGGAGAAATTCCCATCAGTATGACTCCGAAACCGATGAATACAACACCGGTCAGGGATGTAAAGATCTTGCGTTTGAAACCTCCCCAGACTCCCAGGGTCAGGCCGCCCAAGACAATGCCAATCCCGGTAGCGGCTTCCAGAGCGGACAAATGCCAGGCGTTGCCCTGAAAGACTTTGGTAACCATCAATGGCAGGAGAGTGCCTGATGGAGCAAGCACAAAATTAATAGCAAGGGCCAGTAAAATAATAGAGAACAAACCCTTCCAGGCAACTACATACCTGAAGGCTACAGCAACATCTTTGGCCAGGCGTGCTGGGGTGATGACTTCATCTTTTACAGCGCTCGGGGGTTGAGGGATGACTACAAAAAGCAAAGGCAAAATGGCGACCAAAGCTGTAACAACATCAATCCCCAGGATGCCATACATCGGGATGAGCGTCATTAGCAAGGCACCCATTGGAGGTGCAACAATATTCATTGAACCCCGCAAAGCTTGATTCAAGCCAGCGATGCGTGCCAGATGTTCAGAGGGGACCATAAGTGAGGTGGAGGCCTGCATGGCTGGCCAGTGGAAGATGCCTCCGACCGATCGCAGGAACATGATTAGGTAGATATGCCAGGGTTGGACAATCCCGCTCCAGAAGATTATTCCCAGCGCGACGCTCGCCAGGGCAATGGCGCCATCTGCGATGATCATTACAACGCGCCGGTTGAGACGATCCACCAATGCTCCAGCAAAAGGGCCAATCAACACTTCCGGCAGGATGGCGACCAGGGTGGCTGTTGCCAGCACCGTGGCTGATCCAGTGGTTTGGGTAAGATACCAGACCAGAGCGAAGTTGATCAGGCCACTTCCTAGCAGAGAGAAAATCTGGCCGACCCATATAGGGAAAAACGTACGTTTCCAGTTTACAGAGACGGTAATCGATTGTGACATTCAGATTCCTTACGTAAGTTATTACATCTGGAAAGTGTTGAGAATTCACCTTTCGCATCTGCGAATCGAAAGATTATTCGATGTAAACTTCTACATGCTCTCCATCCTCATCGTCAAAGACATCGACAATTTGGCCAAGTTCGCCATCGTTGATGAGTTGCATTAAGACTTCTGGATCCAGACCTTCCACCTGGGGGGCAAATTTAACACCCATTTTGATGCCAGCATTAATCACGCTGATGGGCATACGGACATTGACCCGAGTCTTCCCGGTGTTAGTATCGGTGACCCGCACACGGAACCAACGATTGGTTTTCGAAGCAGGTGGGACACTGGAGGCGGTGAAATCCGTGGAGCGGGGGGTGGTGCTTTCCTCCAGCGCTTCCAATAATCCGGCAGCCTCATCCGGAGATAATTTCCCCTCCTGAATCATACGTAAAACACGTAAACGTTCCTCTTTGTTTGCCATTGTAGACCTCCTTTAACTTTAGGATCCTTCGGATCCGGATTCTTGTGCTTTGCGGCTGCGCAACCTGCGCTGAGCTTCTGCGAAATCTATTAGCCCTTTTTCCAAATCTTCCAAGACTTTACGTCGGTCATCCGTTGAAAGACGAACCGGTGTTTCATCTTGGGTTGGCTCAAAGCCCAGTGAACGTAGAATTTCGGTAAAGCGATTTCGCAGGGTGGGATAGGAAAATCCAAGCTCGTTTTCCAGGCGATTGAAGCGGCCTTCGCAACGGATAAAAGCCATAAGGAAATTGACCTGTTCAGCAGTTAATTGCGCTAGTGGATTGATCGGCTGGCTGAATTGACCTTCGATGGTTGTCTCACACGAATGACAGTGCAGGCGGGTTACCGTCATTTCGCTGCCACAGACCGGACATCTGTTAGGAAATCGATTATTCATCTTACCTCCTCTATTTTCGTTCTATGAATTTAGTTGAACACACTTAAGTTTAATTTATTAAAGATATTATAAATAATATTTATAAAATGTCAATAGATATTAATATAAATCAATTATTAATTCAATAAAATATGATTGGTAAAAACTATAAGCCGACTGCAGACCAAAATATAGGTGGTTTTTGGTAGACGATATCATCTGTTTTTGCCCCAGATAAATGATGCATTACCATAGGATCAGGACACTATTTACGTTTGCTCAGGATGAGAAACAGCAAATTTGTTGAGGAATTTCTTGGATGTCTATTCGTTGGAAAGAGCCTTCGATTAATCCGTGGTGATGAACTGATTCTCCTGTATAATATTTTTCAGAATGGTTGTAAGGAGAGCATAATGGATATTCTTGGAAAAGATGCAATTTCATCGGACGTTGGTGGGCGGTTGCGAAGCTTGCGCGAAGAACGCGGAATATCCATGCGGATGCTTGCTAAAATGAGTGGCTTATCCGCCAATGCGTTGAGCATGATTGAACGTAGTCTGACCTCGCCATCGGTTAGTACATTGAATAAGCTTGCTACAGCCCTGGAAGTTCCGATCACTGCTTTCTTCCAACAGGAGCCGGTAAGGCAAAAGGTGGTGTACCGTAAAGCGACAGAACGGCCGCGTGTTCCTTTCTTACGCGGATTATGGGAGGGTTTAGGTGGAGAGGAGTTTTTCGGCAGAGTGGAAGCCTTCCAGGTGACCTTGGAAACCGGAGGCAGTAGTGGCCAGCACTCACTTGTCCATACGGGTCATGAGTTTGTGTATTGCCTGCGTGGGCAATTGGAATATGAGGTAGATCGAGAGCGCTATATGTTGGATGCCGGGGACAGCTTGCTGTTTTATGCACACCTAAGACATCGCTGGCGTAATGGCGGTAAAACTGTGGTGAATGCGATCATAATCATTTCAGCATTTGATGAGATGGAACATCCAGGAAATTATCATTTCCATTCACTTGAAGAGAGCTCATTGGAAGAAGAACCAGAAAATATCGATTAGCGGAAGCAGATGTAAATCAAAGCCAAGGGAACTGCTCAAAGATCAGCAGTTCCCTTTATAATCAAAAAAGATATCCTGGTTTTGGCCAACTAGAAAGAATTCATTGCCCAGACGACTACTTACATATTCAGCCAGCGCGTGGCGAGATTTGGCAAATCACCCAAGGGTCCGACTTTCAATTTACATTGAGGCAGGGAGTCGATAAACATTTTGCCATAGCGTTTGGAAATAATTCGCTTATCCAAAATGACGACAATACCCCTGTCGGATTCGGTGCGGATTAGGCGGCCAAAACCCTGGCGGAAGCGGAGAATGGCTTCAGGCAGGCTGTATTCGTTGAATGGATCATCGAAAGTTTCCGAACGGGCAGCAATAATTGGGTCGGTGGGAACATCAAAAGGTAGCTTGACAATCACTAAAACCGAAAGCGCCTGGCCAGGAATATCCACACCCTCCCAGAAAGCGCGGGTACCGAGCAACACTGCCCGCTCAGCATCCCGGAAGGATTCCAGTAAGGCATTTGCAGATGCTCCCTCGCCTTGCTCGTACACATAAATGCCTGCATCCGAAAGCGCAGGGGTAATCATCTGCGAGGTCTTCTTAAGTTGTGCATAAGATGTGAAAAGAACCAGCATCCGCCCACCGGTGGCTTTGCCTAACCGGACAATGCTATGCTCGACGGCCTTCTGGTAATTGTACTGGTCCGAGGGTTCAGCAATGTCATTGGCCAGGTAAAGTAGTGCTGAATTTTCGTAGTCAAATGGTGAACCAAGCAAAAGTTCATCGGCTTCATCCGCATCCAGACGGCTGCGCAGATAATCGAAACGATTATTGGCTGTCAATGTTGCTGAAGTAACAATGATGCTTTTTTTCTTGTGCCAAAGGTGCTCTTCCATCAAGGGGCCAACATGCAGTGGAGCCACTTGCAAGGCAAGTGCATTGTTGTTTGGGGAAATTTCAGCCCAGTAGATTTTTGCTGGATCGGGAGAAGAAACCAGGCCGGTCAGATTCAGGTCCACTTCGGTCAGGCGTAAGCGAATATCCGCCAGGGCGGAAATCAGGTCTGCAATTTCATCTTCCTCAGGTGTCGTGATTTCCCGGCAAGCTTCATTAATTTCTTTCAGCACGCCCATCAGCAGGGAGAGAGTTTCGCGGGCGGTATCCCAGCTGATTTCGACGTCCGTCCAGAAATTCTGAGTGCGGGTCGCCGGTAGGATGCGGGTTTGCTGGCCGTATGGGCTGATCGGCTGCCCATCCCGTTGTTCTGCCAGGAAATTATCGATGGTAGTGAAGAAGTTGCGGAAATCAAAATCCAGACGAAAATTGAGATCGGTGGCGCGCTGAACAGCTTGATGCAGGACGGCAAAATCGGAAGGGCGGAGGGCAACCTTCGCGAGCGTTAATAACCTAGACAGTAAACCTGAACTGGTGCCACCTATTTCCTTGGAAAGGCGTCCCAGGTCCCCCTGGCTGATGCGGAAATTGAGAGCATTGGTAGTGGCGCTTTCCAGGTGATGGCCTTCATCCACGATCAAGTAATCAAAGTTAGGTAAAACATTGTTACCGGTGGCAATATCTGCCAGTAGCAAGGCGTGGTTGATCACGATCAGATGAGCGGTCTGAGCAGCTTGCCGGGCAACAAAAAATGGGCAGGCACCACCAGTGCGTTGCATGCAGACTTCTGCCTTGCAGCCTTCATCTTCGGCTGAAAGCCGATTCCAGATATCCCGCTCGATAGGTCCGTTCAGGTTAATCTCATTACGATCACCTTTGCCACCCTCAGTCAACCAGACCAGGACTTTGGAAAGAATGCGCATTTCTTCCGCAGACTGTGGTCCACGTTCGCGTAAACTGTGCAGTCGGCGGGGGCATAGGTAATTGGAACGGCCTTTGAGCACCGCAGCTCGCAGATCAACATCCAAAATCTTAGCCACGTCCGGGATGTCTTTGTTGATTAATTGCTCCTGCAGGTTGATGGTATTGGTCGAGATGACGACTCGTTCATTATTCGTGAGCGCCCAAAGAGCAGCCGGGATCAGGTAGGCAAAAGATTTGCCGGTACCGGTGCCGGCTTCCACCAGCAGGTGCTGGCCTTCAGAGAGCGTCCGGGTAACTGTTCGCAGCATCTCGACCTGTTGGGGGCGCATTTCATAGGCCGGAAAATAGCGGGATAAGGCGCCACCGTGTTCGAGGATGGCTGCAACTTCGTCCTCATCCAGCGCCAGGGTGGTCGGGTTGGGTTGAAGCGGCTCACCCAATTCAAGCTGGGGAGGTTCAAATAATGGTCCCTGGTCGCGGTCATGGCTTGAGCGGGCAGGAATTGGCTGGCGGGAGCGGGCGCGCAGGACCTGGCTGAAAAGCCAACCAGCTCCCCAGTCAAAAGGTTCACTCAAACGCACAAATTCTGCCAGTAAATGGATGGGGAGAGATAGGGCTTTATCGTATAGATAATTGAACAAGGCGTGGGTTACCCGGGCATCATCCAGCGCCCGGTGGGTGGCTGGAAGCAGAATTCCAAGGGATTGCCCCAGCGCTCCCAGATTGTAGCGAGTTGCCGTTGGTAGAAGTACAGCCGCCAGTTCGTAGGTGTCAACAAAATCATTGGTCAGAAGAACATTGGCGCGCTGTAGAAAAGAAAGATCAAAACGGACATTATGGCCGAGGATGGGCAGGTCACCGCAAAAATCGGCCAGCTCCTGTAAAACTGCCCTCAAAGGTGGAGCATGAATCACCATTTCATTACTGATGCCGGTGAGCGCGCTGATTTGGGGAGGGATCGTTCGGCCTGGGTTGATCAGGGTTGACCATTCATCTTCAACCCGTTTTCCGTTAAATCGCACGGCGCCGATCTCAATGATGGCGTCGCGGGTTGAATCCAGACCGGTGGTTTCAATATCGATGGAGACGAGGGAAGGCATGTAGCGATTATACCAAAATATCGAAATTCTGTTCGGTTTTTTAATCCAACGGTTGGCAATGCGGGCAAATAAATGAGGTTGTGGAACCCGTCTTGATTTTCTGAATGGGCGACTGGCAGACCGGGCAAGGTTGATTTTCCTTGTAACCGATCAGAATGTGATCCATGGTAAAGCCACCAGGTTGGCCATGAATGGTTTGTTCGTAAAACGCACCACCCAATTCCAGCGCGGGTTGCAGACCCTGGCGAATGGCTGCGTGTAATTTGCTGATTTCTTCCGAGGTTAGCGTTGAAATTGGGCGGAGGGGATGTAAATGCGCCAGGAAGAGAATATCGTGAATGTAGGCATTACCAATCCCAGCCAGGTTTTTTTGGTCCAGTAGATAAGCTTTTACACGGCCTCTCAGACCGGTGATCCGTTCGGTAAATTCCGCCTCAGACAGATCAAGGACGTTTGGACCGAGGTTGGCAGTCAGGGAGTGGCTCATTAATTTATCAGATGGAACATAATGAAGGTAGCCGAACCACCAAAAGTTGACCGCCAGTGCTTCACCACCCTTCAAGAAGACCACAAAGCGATATTTTGCTGGCAAAGTTTGCGGGGTGCAGACCGTGATTTCGCCGCCCATGCCAAGGTTCACCAGCAAGAACCCGCGGTCGGTTTCAATAAAAATCCACTTACCCCGATTCGAAACTTGCAGGACAGTTGCATCAGTAAGCCTGGAACGAAATTCCTCTGGAGTGGTGTTTAATGATTTTGGTTGAATGATTTCAAATTTGGAAAATTTTTTACCGGGGAGAAAAACCTGCAATTCACGGGCGCGGGATGAAATTTCGGGTAGTTCTGGCATTATTTATATACCTCAACGAGGAAGTTGGTTCGATTCTATCACGGTCAATGTTGGATGAGCGGAAGATAGATTTTTTGTGGTAAAGCCGCCGGAAAACCAAAAGTGCAGAAAAGCCAATCAAAACCCACCAGGGCATCCAGCCGACCAACACCGGTGTCATTATCCAATCCGGATGGAAATAAATCATGAGTTGCAGCCAGCAATGCCTCTCGCTGTTGATCTAGCGTAAGTGTGGGGTATGCCTGGAGGATCAACGCTAACAATCCGGCTGCGTGCGGGGCGGAAAATGATGTGCCGGAGAAAGATCCAAATAGACTATAGCGCTCTGCTGAATTGATATTAACACCAGGGGCAACCAGATTGGGGTAGATGGCGTTAGGAGTGCAATTGGATGGTCCCCTGCTACTGGATGGCGCGATCAGATCAGAGGAATCCACGCTGCCCACAGAAAAGGCTTCTGGAAGATTGGCAGGGCTGGCATTGGAGGATGCCGTTGGTCCAAGATTTCCAGCTGCAAAGATGGGCAGGATCCCAGCAGCGACTAGGACTTGAAGATCAGGCTGGAATTCAGGATTACATCCTGGAACAAATCCTCCCCAGGAATTATTCAAAACATTAGGCGCATCTGGAGTGGCAGGGTTTTGATCCGGGTCCAATATCCATTGAAATGCTGAATGAATAGCGCTGGTGGTTGCCTTGCCAGTATCATTGAAGATTTTGGCAGATATCCAACGTGCCCCCGGCGCAATACCAATGGCTGTACCACCTGCTGATCCGCCAACCATCACACCCATCACACCTGTCCCATGACCAAATGGATCATAAGGGGTGGAATGTTGCTGGTATGGATCAAACCAGCTATTTGTTCCGCCTCGCCAGCGGATGAATAAATCAGGGTGGGTGTAATCTACACCGGTATCCAGGCTGGCGACAACCACACCGAAACCATCCCAGCCCTGGTCCCAGATGGCATCTACTTTGATCTGGGAAAGATTGGGTTCGATGGTCGAATTGACAAACGCTACCGGAGCATCAAAAACAGTGTCTGGTGTTATGGAAAGGACCGAGGAAAAAAGAGAGAGTTGTTTGATTACATCGGGGGTAGATTGAAGGGCAAAAGCATTAATTGACCAGTAGAAAGTGGGAGCGCTCGAAGATCCTTGTCGTTGCTTTTCGTATAGCCATGTTCGAAATGGGAGCTGGCTTGAGAGTGCAGTGGATTGCAAACGCAAGATCAGCTCTTCTTGCCGGCTTGCCCGGCTAGTGGTAGGGAGATTTTCTAAATCAGCGGTTGGTTTGAGACGGACGATGACCGAAATCAAATCGGTGGAGGAGGCATTATCCAATTGTTGCTGAAGATCAATGGAGATTAGTGGGGTTTCTATTCCAGATTGCGGCTGAGGTAAAGTGACAGCTCCCAATTGAAATGGGAACAATACGATCAAAACGATAAACACCCACCGCCGGAAACCCATCCCAGACCTTCCCTCCCAAGAAATACCGCCGATAGAAAATCCGGCGGTGATTGCAAGCAAACCCGAGTATGTGAGTCCTATTGGACTTTCACATTTTCAATGAGAAGGTCACCAATTTGGACATCAATCACACTGCCGGGGCGCAACGCATTTTTGGTGTTGTAATACAACATCCAATAGGTACGACCAACCTCATGTTCGATTTTATGAGTCATCGTCGTTTCTGTGGATACTTTCAGACCATTCGAAGCGATCAGGACCGGGTTATTGGTGCCATCCATCATTGTAGCCATTGCAGTCTCATTGCTGATCACTGTATATCGGATATCCACCAACCCACCATCGGCGGTCATAGCTACCTGGGTGAAGTGGATGCCATAGCGGGATTCAACTTCAGCTTGAGGAATTTCATTGATGTAATTACCAGAAGGTTGTAACACTCGGAAAAGGGCAAATCCACCCAGACCCAGAGATGCAACGAACATTAGGACAATGGCGTACAAGATACTGCTTTTCGCTTTTTTCATTGTGTTTTTTCTCCTCACGAAGTAGAGGGGATCTGGCAGGCGGGTGAGCCCGCCTGCCAGATCGTTGGTTTTAATTTAGCGCCGGATCATCGGGATATACAGGATGGTTCCAGGTGCGCTGGGGGTGACAAAGACTGTCAAACTCGTTACTCCACTCCAATTTCCTGAGCTATCCAGAGCCCTGAGAGAGATGATGTTCAGGCCTGGTTGCAAGTCTACCACTGGAATGGCTGCTGCGAAGTTCAGACTGGTGCGTAGGTTGAAGGCGCTGCCAGCTTCGGGAACAACCGCTGTTGCCAATCCCTGACCAGGGTCATTGCCATTGAGGAAGTACTCAACCAGGGTGATGTTAGACAGCAGATCCGGATCGATGACTGTGCCGGTCAGAATTACCTCGGTCACAGAAGGCGCCATGGGGGCAGCAGCAGGTGCCAAGATGCCGAGATCCACAATTTGGGGAGTTACTTGCAGGTTGAAGAAGGTCGGTGCCAGGGTATCTACGATACCCTTCTCAACCCAAATGGTAAGGGGCACATAAGGACCCCAGTTTCCGGCTGCATCCTTGCCGTGGACGTAGAGGGTATGGTTTCCTTGAGCTAATAGGTTCATGTTGACCAGCGAAATGTTGGCGAACACAACCTCATTCACCGTGTTGAATACACCATCTTTAGCCATCAGTGGGAAGCCAGTACCGTCAGCACCTTGTAAGTCGAAGAACATTTCAGCGCGGATGATGTTGGAGTTGACACTTGCAGAGAGTACATCGGTGAGAGTGGCTTCCAAACGTAGATTGGTGTGCAAACTAATATCGAAGGTGCTAGCCGGAACGGTCACCAGGCCTGAAGTCTGTGGGCCGGTATAGTCGAGAGGCAAGTTTAGGGTAGAGAATGCGCCCCAATTGCCGGTGACATCCTGACTGTGAATGCTTAAGGTGTTGATTCCTTCCGGCAAACCAGCCAAATCGACAGTGGTTAAGCTGCCGTACAGGCTGGCGATCCACGGATTGCCAGTGGAGACCACGGTAGTCATTGGAATCCCCGTGCCATCTGGTCCAGCGGGGCCGATGAAGTATTCGGCTGCCAGTATGGTGGATAGTCCGGTGCTTGAGTCATCGGCTGTTCCCCAGATTTGTACCGGTACCGTTCCATTGGTGGGGGCAGGAGAAAGGCTGAGACCATTGGTAAGCGGACCGGTTGCATCAACCGAGAAAACGACTGAAGCGAGCGGACCCCAACTCAGGGTATCTTCCTGGCCGCGTACATAAAGGATGTGCTGACCGGGGCCAAGTGCAAATGGAGCCAGGTCGATGCCAAATGAGATGGTATTGGTAATAGATGGTACGGGGAATAGAACCTGAACCCCTAAACCAACTGTTTCTGCACCATCAATAAAATACTCCAGGCCAATCACGTTTTGACCGCCAGTCAGTGAATCCGTAATCGTGGTTGTTGCTGTCAACAGGTTACCAGCCAGGGATGTGGAGAGTGATGACACCATCGGACCGTTGGCCGGTGGTAAGGCACCCGGGATGCTCAGGAAGGTGAAGATGCCGCCAAAGGCAACCTCACCGGAGGGCAGTGAGAGATTGTTGTTGTGGTTGAAACTCGCGTCATAAAGGGCGAATTTTTGTCCTCCAAGTGCACTATTCGGGATAGTGGCAATGACATCCATGGATTCACCGGCTGCCATCGTTTCTGCAACAGCCAAATGGGGGTCATTCAATAGATTTCCATCTTTTGCGATAACTTTCTGGTGCATACCCAGGATGCCCAAAGTGCGGTGTTGAATACCGGCATTGACGTAGCGCAGGAGCACCCGGCTGCCAGGAGCAGTGACAATTTCCGCAGTACTCGGGAAAGATTGTCCATTGAGCAGCCAATAACTGGGATTGAAATCGATCATGTTGAAATTGACCGGATCGGCATTCAAAGCCGGGTCAATTTCGCTAACCAACACCAAAGCTTCGTCATCATAGACTGTTGCAGGGTCGGTATAGGCTTGACCGGCAACAGCGGGGTGGATGATCAATGCGCCATACAACCCCAGGGCTACCTGACGCGTGCCATCGGCATTGGCAGGGAAACCGGCTTCATAGATGTAAGTGCCGGGTCTGTCAGCTGTAAAAGTAAAGGTCTGGCTGGAACCTGCAGCAACTTCGGTCAGCATATCCGGGGAAGCAACGAAGCCAGGAATATTGAAGGCAGTTGCCTCACTCAAATCATTATGGAGGGTAATGTTGAGGATATCACCCTGGTTGGCAACAATGGTCGGACCACCAGGGGCGGTCAGCACATCGGCTGCGCCGGTAGCATAGCCCAATACTGGTAATGGATCAACCAGACCCGGCAGGGTTATTGTTCCTGCTTTAGCATACAAATCGCAGGGTACTGTTGAGCAATCCAGACCGGTGACAGCCAGTGCCAGTTTGGATGCAGGCAGGGCAACCGCCTGGCTGGAATCTGCCAATGCACTGGAAAGCGCACCTGGCAGGCCTACCATCAACCCGGCAATAAGCAGGACCAACAAGAGTTTTGAAAGAGTTTTCATGGTTTTCATTTTTTTCTCTCCGCCTTTCGGTTAGGGGCAGTTATTGGGCTGCGGCGGGTCGATGCGGGTGAAAGTAAGTTGACCGCTCATCGTCAGGCCCCAGGCTGTGATTTGCTGGAGGGCGTGGTTGTGGGCGACATGATAGTATTCACCGCACTGGTTGAAGGTGATGGTGCCTGGGGGAAGGGGATCGTTGGAACCCAAGTACGGGCTGCCACTGTAATATTGCCCGGTCACCAGGTTAAGGTCGATTGGGAGTGGGACTGGGACTGGATTGGTAACCTCATCATAGCCTTCAACATCCTGCCAGACAAAAGTAGTATCCCAAATTTGACCAGGGCCAACCGGAATGGAGAATTTATCGTAACTCTGGTCAGTGAGCTCATCACCCAGTGGGCGGCCATCCCGACCAATGATTCGGACGTTGTTGCCATGCGGGTGGAAGGGTAGCAGGGTGCGGCCAAACCCAGCATAACGAACCAATGCCGGTAAAGGATTAGAAGCATCATTGACGGAGATATGCACCAGCGAGCTGTATGGCTGCGCAGGCAGCCAGGCAGCAAAGTTCGGAGCGACAGTATCCGGGAATGAGCGGCCGTTTATCATGAAGTAGCGAGGCAGGTACGTGTTGAGGTCAGGAGTGAGACCCTGCTCGACAGCAGTGTGAACTACCGGATCAATTTCCGAGAGGATCATCGCAAATTCGGACCCAGGTTTGTATTGAGTATCGGTCTTATTGTATGCATACGTTTCTGTTGCGGTGTTCATGGAAGGGCGTACAACCAGTAAACCAAACAGTCCCATTTGCACCTGAACGGCGGGGTTCGTGCCGGACTCGTATTGGAAAGTGCCGGGTTCAGAGGCAACAAAGGTGTAGGTCATAGAGCCACCATTGGCCGAAGCCACAGGCGCCATGGACAACAATATTGGATCCATTGGATTTGATAGATCTAACACAGGTTGCGAGGGGATGCCGTTTGCAAGGACATTTACTTGTCCGGGGAATATGATGGAGACATCCTGCGGCAGCGTGTTATTGAGAACAATGGTTACCGTTTCGCCTTGATTGACGCATAGAATTGGACCAGGGTATTGGAAGGGTGAGTCACCCTCCGAGAAACCCCACATAAAGATCGTGTTACCATCCGGGATGCTGATCGTACCGGTTTTTGTGGTCAAGGTGAAGGTAGAGCTAGGGTTGCTGGTGCAAACCAGACTGGAATCAGATGGAGAGGCAGCCATTACGCGTGAGAGCGATGCGGCTGGCAACAATCCAACCACCAGAATGGTCAGCGCCAGTACCAGTTTTTTACCCACCTTTTGGAAGAAGGTTCGCAAGTTCATTTTATTACTTCTCCTTGTTAGCATTAGGCTAGCGGGTTGGTATGAGGCTCATCCTGAGGAAGGAGTGTGCCTGAAGGGACGACTTGAATTTGAGCCATCTGACCACCATAACCAGCACCACCGCCATTGGATTGATGACCCGAATTGCGGTTGTAGAGCATGTAGGTGCCGGGTGTGGTCGGAGCGGTGAAAATTGCTTCCACGCTTTCTCCCGGGCCGATGGAGATGGTATTGGTTTCAAAACTTAAGTCAGCTCCGGTGCGACCTGCCACAGTCAGACCACGCAAAATGGTGGCATCTTTGGCAATGACGCGCAAGCGCAGGCCGGAAACAGTCATAGATTGGAAGGTGTAGCCCAGGTTGGCAAACCGCAGTAGAACTTTTTCGCCGGGTTCGCACATAAATACTGAGCTAACCGGTTGATACTGTAATTCAGCGTGCCCGGTGGGAGGGATCAAATCCCCGGTTGCATCCATGCCACCGCCTGAGCCTACCAGAGTATCAGGATAGCTACGGCCATTAACTAGAAGGAAGTCGGGTTTGTAGTCTGTCCACTCAGGAAGCTGAATGTGAGAGTCGCACCAATGGGAGAATGCCCAAACTTCGGTGAGCATGACGACAAACTCACGATCATAAGCGGTGGATCCGTCTCCATCATTGTATGCATACTTTCCAGCAGGGACGAAATCGGTACCCTGATTTTGGATAGGGCGGATGAAGACTGGGCCAGTCATACCCATGTGGACATGTTCAGTATCTTCAAAGTGACAGTGGTACATATACATGCCGGGGTCGCGTGGTCGGTAGACGTATGACAAATTACGGCCAATCGGCACGGCGACTGAAGAAGCTGGCTCACCATCATACATTGGGATGGCGTTTTTAAACCCATGGAAGTGAACCGTATGGGCATCAATCAAATCCGGGCGGAGCGCCAGCCCCAGGTTATAAAGGGTCAGGAAAGTTTCCTGCTGTTCATCCATCACCAGCAAGGGTGCTGTAATTTGGGCTTTTTCTTTTTGTGCGAAGATTAAATCCATCTGGTTGGTTTGATGGAGGGTGGTTACATCGCGAAAGCCGAAGGTGTAAACGTTGAATGGTGCTGGCGCTAAATCATCAGGCCAGTAGGGAAGGGCTGGCAAAGGAGGAACTTGGGGCGAGGTTGCGGGGAGATACGCCCAACCATCCGTGGCTGCCAGGGCATAATCCCGGCCATGTATCCAACCGGGTGGGGGAGTCTGGGCGGAAACCACATCCGGCCGCAGGACATTCCGGAGGAGAGACCCCCCGGCCAGGGCGGCGGCGAAGCCGCCGCCCAGCTTGAGGAAGTCACGCCGGTTAACTTGGTGAGATTTATTTTCGTTAGTCATTGTATTTTTTCTCCGTCTTTAGTTCCGGCTAGCGTAGTACAGTTGGAATGAAGGTGAAGAATGAACCTGTTAGTTCATCCGCACCAATATCAAAGTAACGGTCCATTGGGCGGCCTTCGTTTTTGATATCAAAACGTGGTGCAAACACAAATTGGGAGCCGTGCAGTACAACGTTGATACCGGTATTGACTGCCGGTGAAGTGGATTGAAGCGTGTAATCACCCATTTGTCCGGCCGGGGCTTCCACAGCAACGATGAACGCGCTGATGAAGGTTGGGGCGCCGCGCCAGGGGTAGACCGCGACACTCAAATCGTAAGGCAAGGTTATTAGCGGATCTGCAGCGATGATATTACTGGCATGAGGTGTGTTCCCATCATATTCATTTAGGAACGAGTACAACGGTTCCAGGACTCCAGTGTAATCTGCTACTCCCAGATCCCACCGATTGATGGGGTTGGGATCACCTTCGATGCCAATCCCGGACACATTACCACCCATTGAAGAGCCGGCCCGGTTGTCTGAGAAGATGTTGTTGAACAGCAGGGGCTTGCTGAAGATGGGTGAGCCAACTGGTAAAGTAGCCTGTAGTAAGTTACTGTTGCGAGCGGTGGAGACACCTGCTGGGGCGGGCAGTCCATTGCTGGTAACCGCAGTGGCGGTGGTGATGTTCTTCATAATTGTGTTATTGAAGATGCGAACATCTGGAGCATCATTGATGCCGATACCTCCACCTTCGTGCGTTGAGACGTTGTTGACAATGATGTTGTTGAACACGTTGTAGGTGAAATTACCAGCCATCAGGAAGCGGATACCACCACCATCGTCATTGGAGAGATTGGCCTGGATGAGGTTGTTGTAGATATTGACCGGACCGGCGCCAGGGGAAAGTGTGTTGGCCAGGGCAGGTAATTCGCCGGCTATCATGATGCCGCCACCCTCATCGTATGACCGATTGAACCAGATCCGGTTATCGTGAATGGAGCCGTTCGGGCTGTAACCGTAGTGGCTGATACCACCGCCATACTCCGCAGAGAAGTTGGCACACACATCATTGAAGGCGATTTCGTAGTTATCCGATCCGGCGAAGACTGCAACAGCGCCAGCCAGATTGGTTCCACCATTGGCAATGATGCGGTTATGGTTGATCGTCACGTTTTGGTTGAAGTTGCTGGCAGGAGTGAGGTGAGCTGTGCCCAAGCGAACGGCACCACCATACGCACCACCATTGCTTTGCAGCACATTGTTGGTGATCTGCAGATGGCGGGCATAAGCATTGGCGAAGATCCCGCCCCCCTGATTGATCGCATTCGGCTGAACATCGATGGGTAAGCCCCAGATTTCGTTCAAGTTGTTGGGGAAGCCCATTTGATCGCCACCTTCAATGGTGAACCCGTCAATCGCAGCTTTGTAATTTGCTGTGAATTGACCGTCCTGGGCAAGGATGTAGACAACCTGGCCTTCGTAAATCACCTGGTTGCCATCCCAGCCAGCACCTTGCTGGAGTTCACTGACCAGCGTGCGCCATTGGTTAGCTAACTCGGTATCGCCACCAAAACCTAGCCCACTGATTGTGGAACCAGCTACCAGGGTGGGCGTGGCGTCTTCGTATACGCCGCCCGGTCCAACGCCTTGCAGCTTGACTGGCGAGTGAATGACGATATTCTCGAAATAAATGCCGTTCGGATTCCAAAGGCCTGGCAGACCAGGAAGAACCACAACCAGTGCCTGGGGATCAACAGTAGCGGCTTCTAGAGCATCTTGAATCTTATTAAATTGGTTGGGACCCAGATCACCGGTGGCTATATTGGCATTCACTTCAAAGACAGTTGGATTGTATCCAGCACCGAGGATGTGGAAGGTGAGGCCGTTTACCATAGTCTGGCCGTTATCGGCCTTGACCATCAATTGATACTGGCCTGCTGTCATTCCTTGAGGAATGTTGACAACAATCTGACGATCGGTCCAGCTGGTGACCGGCAGGATGGTTGTACCGAGGGTTGCGGTACCTGTGCCCTGAGCCGAACCAAAACCTAGGCCGTTGATTGTGAGAACCCGGTCCACTAGTGCCGCAGTGGCGCTCAAGTAAGGCTTAGGGGAAATTGCAAAGAGTTGTGGTTGAGTGGGCGCTAGTTTACAGGTCACTGCATTAAATTGGGAACCAGGACCCTGGATGGAAACACCGATTTGAGTGGGTGCAAGGTCAGCCGGGGTGATCGAGCCTGGGAAGATCTCGAAGGAGGCAGAGATGGTACGGAGCATTGGATTGTAATATCGGTTCGGTCTACCCGGAACTCCAGGGTCATTGCCAACAATCCGATAGAGGTTGGAACAAATTCCGGTGGGGGTTGGGCAGTTATAGGTGCCGGTTGAAGGCAATAAAACATCTGCTACACCGTTGGGATCTGAGTAAACTGTCCGCACCAGGCGGCCAGCAAAATCATAGACGCCGATTGGTGAAAGTGGAACACCGGCTTTCTCACCGAACATCATATCCTGTGGGTTCGTGGAGAGAGTCAAATCATCAATGATGTAGAGGAACCAGCGCCCGGGAATCGGAACATCTGTGAACATCGTGAACATAGGGGCGATGGATTTTCGATCACTGACAGTAACCAATTTGACATCACATAGCGGTCGTTGCGTGCCCTCGTAGGGGCTGCCGCCAGCATCCAGGAAAGCCTGGTTGGTGACGGTGACGGTGTGCAGAGCACCCACGCAGGCAGGCGGTGGGATAGCAGGGGTGAAGCTATCACCGTTGAAGACATTGATGTCCTCTTCACGAGTGACTGTGTAAATTGGGTCGCCAGAATTGTCGACAGTCGATACAACTTCCACCAAGTAATCACCGGTGGGGAGGGTAACTTCGCTGCCGCCGACATAAACATCATTCTCCCAAGCGCCACCCACGAACATAGTACCAAAACCGTAATTTCCATCCACGGCGGCATACTCTTCACCGAATTGGAGACCAGTCTGTGGAGATTCCAGGCATTCTTTTCCGGAGCCATTGAGGGGCAGGAAGAACATTTGGATGACATTGCCGTCTGCATCCCGAGTGGTGCAATTGGCCGGGCGGGCCCAGGTTTCAGTGATCGTCCAGTTGAGGAGGTCACCTTTCTGGTATGAACCATCCGGTGCGAGGACGAAGCTACCATCCGGATTTTTAACTGAGGCATACAAGTTAACTCGCATACCGGGGATGCCAGGGTTGACACCTTCAACAGCCGCATACTGGGCATCTAATTCATTGCGAACAACATCATAGACCACTGAGCCAACGATGCCGCCGTTGGTTCCAGGGGCGTAGGGTTTTACACCCCAATCCAAACGGCCAGATTGACCGATAATTGGTAGGGCATTAACGTCTACACCTGCGCCAAGAATGGTGGTCTCGGTCGTTTGATTGGTGGCTTGAAAGGTTACACCTGTGGTGTAATACAGGTCAGAGTAGGCTTCAATGACTGCCCATTGAGTTAATGGGTAGACATTTTCGAGCATGTAGTGGCCGTTGGGATCAGAGGTCGCACCAACAGCTCCGCGGTCCATAAGGGTATTCTCACGGCGTTTCACAACGACAGCGATGTCGGATACCCCTTGCTCACCGGGATCCTGGCGTCCATTTTCGTTGGCATCCAGAAAAATGGTGCCGGAGATTTTAGCGAACCAGGAGGTCAAGAACAAATTACCCATATCAGTGATTTGACCGTTGGAAACAGTAACCTGTTTCCAGTCAACTATGTGGAAGACGTTATCATCCCACCAGGTGAGTGAGTAATTGCCATCCGGCACATTGTCGATGCGGAAGTATCCATTGGCGTCGGCAGGTGCGACATAATTTGCCTGATCTTCATCCTGGAGGTCGTTCAGCGCAACCCAGCCATTGGAGATCGGTCCAACAATTTTTGCACCAGAAAGACCGCCCCAGATACCACCCTGGTATGGAAGGCCGCCAACCAATGGGTAGAACATTTCAACTTCAACGATATGACCTTCTACACCACCTGTTTCTGTACCATTGTAATTATCCAACTGTTCGATGAACCCAAAAATGGTCCAGGGGAAAGGTTCAGCAGCCTGCAGGAATTCATTGTCCAGGCCTGAATAACCTTCCTGCACCCAGGTGTCCCAATCCACGTTGCCTTCAAGAGTGGTGGTCTGGATCCAACCAGTTTGACCATCCGGTGGAACAACTGATACGGCATAGCGGTTCGGACCGACATTGGGGATCAGGAGATCGCCATTTGCATCCGAAAAACAACCGATGCTAGGTGGATAGTTTAGATCAATGATCGGAGCGCCATCTACATCAAAGATGAGATTGCCGTCAATATCCCTTTCATAAATGGTGCAAAGAGGATTACCAAAAACATCCACTGAGATCTGCCCACCCGTATCAGCGATTAAACCGCGAAAGCCTTCGAGACCTACTTCGGCGGGGATGTCAGGTTGTCCATTGGTTAGTTTATTATCGTGGAAGACTTTAACGCGAATATTGCCAGCTGGCAGCGGCAATGGTTGGAGCTCTACGATTACTTCAGCAGAAGTCGGAGCGGGGTTCGCATCGTCATAAGTCACTTCCATCGGGAGAGTAAACTGGACGCCATCCAATTTATACCCATCTGCTAAAACGGAAATCAGATAAGTTCCATTCGGCAGAGTAATGGGGGTGCTTGTATTCAAATCCAAATCTGATCCCTGTTCAACGACCGGAGCAAATCCAGGTTGAGAAACAATTGAAGGCCAAGTACAAAGATCTGGGTAATTTGGATTGGGGTTACCCAGAGCATCCTCAGGATAACAATTGGGGTTTCGCTCCTCAAAAGGGTTACCGGAATTATCAAGATTGATCAGGTATTTATAAGAAAGTACTGGATCTCCTTGAATAACACCAATATTGCCGAAGGCGCGGGGTTCAGTGCGAGCGCTAATTACTTTTAATGTCAAAGTATTTAGGCTCACAACGACTGGAGCAGCTAGTGGAGCTGCCTGGGCGGGTGCCGGGGCTGGCAGAATGGATGCCATCATCACCAGCAGCAAAACAATCCGCAAGAACAATGCGGGGGAAGGGTGTTGCTTGGGCGTTGGATACGCGTTAGACATCTGGTATTACCTCCTTCGGGTTTTTAACCTACTCAGTAAAAGAGGAGCTGAAAGTATTAAATTGTTGGAAACGTACTATTTGCATTTCTTGCGTCCCCCCACCAGGGAGAGGCAGAAGCTATGCCATGTCTGTAATTATGATAACAATTATCAAATATATCTCCTATCACCCTCCATCACCCGATAAGGACTATTTAAAGACCATTCCCCGACTAGATCAAATCGGGGAATGGTTTTGAATAAAAAACATATAAAGGAGGAATTTTATGGTGGAGTATGTGAAACCGGTAAAATTAATGTAATGTCGGTACCATTGCCTGGTGAGGACTCAAGGATGAATCGAGCAGAAATATCCTGAGCGCGTTCTTGCATAATTACCAGACCATAATGATCGGGTAAAGGAATAGCGGTTGGGGTGAAGCCAATACCGTTGTCTTTCAAAGTTAGTTTGCAGGTGGTCTCCCCCCAATCAATGTTTAATTCCACCTGGCAGGCATGAGCATGTTTCTCAATGTTATTGAGGGCTTCCCGAAAGATGTATAGAAGTTGGCGTTTCACCAGGGGTGGGAGTTGATGGGAACGACCGGTTTCCTTTAATGTGAAAGCAAATCCAGCGCGTTGGGCCTGAATCGACGCTTGGGTTGAAAGGGCGGTTGTCAGATCTAGAGCGCTATTCGGGTGCAGTTCTGCAAGTAATCCACGAACTTGTTGGTAAGCTTCTTCCGTAACTCCTTGTACTCGATCCAATTCCTGGGAAATTTCCGGGAACCGGCGAGCTGGAAAATCATGTCGGATTTGTTCCATTTTAAGTCGAATGAATCCAATCGATTGTCCGAGGGTATCGTGTAGATTCTGAGAGATGTGATTTAATTCCTCTTCATATCGAAGGTTGATTGAGTTTAACTGGAGCATTAGCTGCATTTGTAGAATTTTTTGAATTACGATGGATGAGATACGTTTGAGAAATAAAATTTCAGTGGGTCGATAAGACCGATCAGATGGCAAATCAAGGACAATGACGCCGATGAGGTGATTATCCGAACACAACGGCAAGCAATACCGATGTTTGGAGTCATGCGCTGATCCATCTAGTTCGATAATAGAATTGGGGAGTTGATCTGGGGGCAGATTATCGCACAAATATGGCAGGGAGGAGCAAGTGGTTCCCAATAATTGATGGGCCATTTGATCAAATTTTAATCCGTTGGATGGATCGTTCTGCATGAAAAGCAGAATAATTTCGGCTTGGGTTGGAGGGAATTGTGTTTCCAAGAAAGTTACAATACTCTGACAAAACTCATTCTCTTCCATTTTTGTGGATAGGAGATGCAGTAATTTATTTTCTATCTGCGCTTCATTTTGATGTAGTTTCTGGAAGGAAAGGATGTTATCAAGAAACCTGATGGAAACCAGGAAAATAATTGGGACAATAAAACCAAGTAAAATCAGTTCAAACAGGACGATTGGCTTCAAAGAACCAGGAAAGCCCTGGGAAAAATGTTCCACTGATTCTAAAATAAAAATAAGAAAGATATATCCAATCGCGATCGGCATGCGAAATCGAATAATGAAATTGATCCAAGCCTCCTGTTTACTCCCAGAAAGTATTATTTGAGCACGCATAAAACCATCCTGTTGGTTTCATTATACAACCAATCAGACGGAGATTGTCTCGATGGATCGAGAGACTCCGCCTGATTGGAAAAATTGTAAATGAAGGACAGAAGAAAATTAGAGGTTAATGTCCGTAGCCTCGACCCTCGATATAATCTTCTAGGTTGGAAATCCGGGATTCTGCATCCGCCAGCAGGGTTTTTACAACATCCCCGATGGAAATCATGCCGATGACATGATCTTCCTCCACAACTGGGAGATGCCGGATGTGTTCTTTTATCATCAGCTTCATGCAATCCTGGATCGTTTGTTCAGCCCTGATAGTAAAGACTTCTTCGGTCATATAATCTTTGACTTCGGTATGAATCAAGCATGTTTCGAATTTAGCAATCGCACGCGCAAAGTCGCGCTCGGAAATGATGCCAACCATTTTTTCTCCGTCCATTACAAACAAGGCACCAATATCTTTCTCAGCCAAAAGCTTCAAGGTTTCCAACATTGTGGATGTAGGACTAACCGCCCATACTTCTTGACCTTTGGCGGCTAACAAATCGCGAACGGTGGTTTGCATTGGGTCTCTCCTTATTCTTGAGATTGAATTGTATACATGGTTGGTGTGAAGTAAAAATTGATCAACTGTAAATACTATTATAGGGAAGCTGGGAGGAATTTCAAGACTTTTTTCCCAATTGAATTTCCCCTTTTTTGCTTGCAAATTTATTGACTCACGCTATAATTAGCGTAACTATATGTTTCAGAAAGGAGTTTTGAGATGGCCAGTGTAACTTTTAAGCATGTCTGGAAACGATTTGGTGATTTTGTGGCGTTGAATGATCTCAATATTGAGATCGCAGACAAGGAATTCCTTGTGCTGGTTGGTCCCTCAGGTTGTGGCAAGACGACTGCCTTGCGCTGCCTGGCTGGTTTGGAAGAGATTTCCGATGGAAGTGTTTTAATTGGGGATCAGGTTGTGAATGATGTCGCTCCGAAGGATCGCGATATTGCGATGGTGTTCCAATCCTACGCTTTGTATCCACACATGACCGTTTATGACAACATGGCTTTTGGTCTCAAACTCCGCAAACTTCCGAAAGAAGAGATCAAACGCCGGGTTGGAGAAGCGGCTGACATCCTTGGAATTGGTCATTTACTTCTCCGCAAACCACGTGAGCTTTCCGGTGGTCAGCGACAACGTGTGGCAGTAGGCCGGGCGATCGTGCGAGAGCCAAAAGTCTTTCTGTTTGATGAACCGCTCTCGAACTTGGATGCGAAATTACGCGTGCAAACCCGCGCTGAGATTAGCAAGTTGCATCACAACCTGCAGACCACTTTTATTTATGTAACCCATGACCAGACCGAAGCTATGACCATGGCTACCCGGATTGCGGTCATGAACAAAGGTATTTTGCAGCAATTGGATAGCCCCCAGCAATTGTATGATCGACCCAACAACTTGTTTGTTGCGGGTTTCATTGGATCACCTGCCATGAACTTCTTCCCAAGCCATATCCGCAAAGGTGATGGCAAACTATTTATTGAAGCTGAAGGATTCAAGGTCGAAATTCCAGAACAGCGAACCAAGGTCTATCAAGGTTTGGTCGATCACGAAGTTATTTTTGGCATTCGCCCAGAGGATATTTTCAACCCGGTATTTGCACCACCTGGAATTTCCGCAGCCCCGGTCGACGCCAAAGTGGATGTAACTGAGCTCATGGGTAATGAAATCTTCCTGTACCTGGTGTCTGGGAATACCAGCTTTGTGGCTCGGGTCGATCCACGCACGCGCTTTACCATTGGTGAAAAGGTCCAGCTAGTCTTTAATATGGAAAACTTCCACATCTTTGATGCATCTGTGGATAAAGAGAATCCAACCGCAGTGCGCTAGTTTTCTAAGATCCCATGTAATGAAAAACCTTGTAGCGCAAGATTTATCTTGCGCTACAAATTTGTAAATAACAGGAGAAAAAAATGATCAAGTTAGTCTTGCTACGACACGGGCAAAGCCAATGGAATCTTGAGAATCGATTTACAGGCTGGACAGATGTGGATCTTTCCGAAGCCGGAGTGGCTGAAGCCCGACAGGCAGGCCTGTTATTAAAGGCGGAAGGGTATGTCTTTGATCAGGCGATTACTTCAGTGCTTAAGCGAGCCATCCGCACATTATGGATCACCCTGGATGAATTGGATCAGATGTACATTCCAGTGGAGAATGCCTGGCAACTGAACGAGCGTCATTATGGGGCTTTACAGGGTTTGAATAAGGCGGAAACTGCCGAGAAATATGGTAGTGAACAAGTGAAAATCTGGCGACGATCTTACGCCACACCCCCACCAGCCCTGGATTACAACGATGAACGCCATCCCCGGTTTGACCCACGCTATATTATGCTGGATCCAAAGATGCTGCCGGCATGTGAGTCGCTTTCTACAACACTGGAGCGAGTGTTACCTTATTGGCATTCGGTGATTGTACCCAGGTTACGATCCGGTCAACGGATCATTGTTGCTGCCCATGGCAACAGCTTGCGGGCGATGGTCAAACACCTAGATCATATTTCTGAAGAAGAAATTGTTGAATTGAATATTCCGACAGGGATCCCACTGGTTTATGAGCTGGATGAGGATATGAGCGCCATCCGGCATTATTACCTGGGGGATGCAGCTGCAGCTGAAGCCAAGGCTTTGGAAGTGGCCCGCCAGGCGGAGAAAAAGTAAATTCTTGGGATATCATCCAAAACGGACGGCCATACAGCCGTCCGTTTTTCGTTAGGATCTATCGATAAGACGTTTGCTTAACCAGATTAGCAGCAAGGCTAACAGCAGGGTGATGGCACCCATGCCAATAAAAGCATCCTGCCATAAATTCAATGGAAACAACCGGATCAGGGAGTCGGAGTAGGAAAACAGCCAGGTATCCCCGCTGAAGAAAATCAAGTGGAAATTGGTGAATAGCCAGTTAAAGCTCAGGGCAACCCCGAGTAATATCGTCGCAATCAGGCTGATGGTCAGCCAACCAGCATGATTTATGGCCAACCAAAATCGTTTCAGCCAACCTGCGCGCCAGGCCCAAATACCGATCAAGCATAGGACCAAGGATAATGTGATCCAAGCGATGATCATGTTTTGCACCAGGATCTTAACATCCAACATGTGGCTGAGTTCACGTTGGTTATAAAGTGGGGATCCATCCGCCAATTTGACATTTGCCAGGAAATCGATGCTGGACTGATTGAAAAGGTATTCCATGGAGATACCGCCATACTTCAACCGATCAGCGGTGGAAAAACCATACACGTCAATTGGAAATGTGGGGAGGTTGTATTCAAACTTCAGGAAAAGTGGAGTGAATAATAACCGAATGGATGTCATGATCAAGAAAAAAGGAATTGCCAGGGTTACCAGAAGAGAAATGATGGAAACGAGGCGTTTCATTGTAAGTCCTCCGTTTGGCCAGAAAAGATGAAATAGAGCACCAGGTTGTTGGTTATCCATTCGATGGGAGCCCGATCGTCGGTAAAGACTAAATCGGCCGGGGGGGCTGGCTGTAAATTTGCCAGAGTGTAATGAGTGGTTTCGATCAGGATTGGGTGGATATCTGAGCGCGGGAGCAAGAGGTTAAGGTTGTCCTCTAGATTCTGCGAAAGGGTAGGTTGCACGGTGGCGTAGATCAGGGAGTTAAAACTGTCTGGCAGATCCATCACGTGAACCGAGGGAAAAACTTGCAGGATGGTGCTGGCCAGAGTGTTAATCAGCCGGCGATCTTCCGGAGCGCGCCCAACATTGATCACCATCACACCATCCTCAGTCAGGTGGTCGTAAACAATCTGAAAAAATTCGCGGGTTGTCAAATGCCAGGGGATGTAGGGCGGGCGGTATGCATCCACGCTGATGACCTGGTAGCGGTTGGGGCTGTGTTCCAGACCCCAGCGGCCATCCTGAATAAAGACAGTAAGGCCAGGGATTTGATCCATGTCAAAGAATTCATTGCCAACCTGGATGATCTTGAAATCTATTTCAAAGCCATCAATTTGGATTCCAGGAAAAGCATAGGATGCCTGGCGGGCTGTGGTGCCGGCTGCCAGACCGACGATGGCCATGGACTGGATGCTAGCGGGGTCAACCGGTGCGGGGTTGAAAAAGGGGGCAGCCAGCACCTGGTCCCAGGGACCACTGTAGCGCAAAATGGTGGGGTGGTAGATGGAATGCACCCCCTGGCCTTCGTTCAAGCGCAGAAGGTGGTAATCGCTGAATTCCAGTACCTGGATGTAATTGTATGAGGACTCCGTTTCGTAAATCAGGCCGTCAGTGGTGCGTGTTGGAATACTTTGCACCCAGAAACCTGCCGCAACCAGCAGAAGAGGTGTGATCAGAATGAGGCTGGAGCGGTGCAGGTGAGTAGTAGAAATTAGTCCAATCAGGGAAGTAACCAGTAACAGACCGCTGATAATCAAAAATGTCAGGCTGGTACCGGCCAGTGGGATTAACAAAAGTGGTGGGAGAAAGGTGCCGATGAATGATCCCAGGGTGGAGATGGCGTAAATCCGGCCTGAAATGCTGCCAATACTGCGGCTGTCCTGCACCGCCAGGCGAATGGCAAAAGGTGATGCAGTGCCGAGCAGGATGACCGGGACCGCCATCAGTACAATGACAACAGCAAAGGATCCAGCCAGCATACCAAATTGGAGTTGGTCAAAAGCCCGGGATGCCAGATTAAGGATGGGTTTTGAAATGAGTGGGATAACTGCAATAGCCAGCGCTGCTGCGATCAGAATCCTGTAAAAAGTTTTGACTGAGGCAGAGCGATCTGCCCATTTGCCACCCAGAAAGTAGCCAACTGCGAGATAAATCAGGATCAGGCCAATCACGGCTGCCCAGACCAGGTTGCTGGAGCCAAAAGTGCTTTCCAATAGGCGAGACCCGGCCATTTCAAGTGCGAGGGAACACAACCCGGAGATGAATACAGTGAAGTATAAATATCTTTGCATCTGGCATCCTGAATGGAAAAGTTGAATGGATTATAATACACACACCCTGAGTGGGAGGTATTGAGCATGAAGCTGGTCAGTGTGAAAATAATGCGCGAAGTTGAGCGGCAGGCAGATGCTGCAGGAATTTCCTATGCAGAAATGATGCAACAGGCTGGAACAGGCCTGGCTAATTTGGTTGACCAGATCTATGGCTCTGCCGTGGAAAAAAGAGCGCTGGGTTTGGTTGGACCCGGGAATAACGGGGGAGATGTGCTGGTAGCACTGGTCGCCCTGGCCAAAGCCGGCTGGGAAACAATGGCCTATCTGAATAAACCTCGCCAAGAAGAGGACGACTTGATGGTGGCGATCCGGTCATCAGATTGTCAGGTGAGTGGGATGTATCAAGATGACAATTTCACTCAATTGGATACCTGGCTGGAGAAAGCTACCGTATTATTGGATGGTCTGCTGGGTACTGGATTTGAACCTCCATTGAAACCCGATCTGGCAGGAATGATGAGTCATATCCGGTCTAGGCAACAGTTGCCGCACATTGTGGCGGTGGATTGCCCTTCCGCAGTAAATTGTGATACCGGAGCAGCAGCGCCTGAGGTTTTATCGGCGGAGATGACGGTTTGTATGGGTGCAGTCAAAAAAGGCCTGCTGCAGTTCCCGGCATATCTACACGTCGGTCAATTGGAGGTTGTCGATCTGAGCTTCCCGGAGGATTTACCCACCTGGAAAGATATCCGGGATGAAGTGGTAACTGAAAGACTTGCGGCGCAATGGATGCCAGACAGACCTAAAGATGCGCATAAAGGCACGTTTGGATCGGTTGTACTGGCTGTGGGTTCGATCAATTACACCGGAGCTGCCTTACTGGCTGGTCGGGCTGCTTTGAGGTCGGGAGTAGGGTTGGTAAAGATGGCCGTACCCGGTTCCTTGCACACAGCCCTGGCTGGACATCTGGCGGAGGCAACCTGGATTTTACTACCACATGAGATGGGGGTGATTGCGCCCAGTGCAGTGGATGTCTTGATGAAAGAGTTGAATAAGGCAGGGTCATTGTTGTTGGGATGTGGTTGGGGGCGCGAGGATACAACGGCTGAATTCTTAAGACATCTGCTGACCGATAAGTCTACTCGGTTGAATAAACCAGCGATAGGATTTATCAACCCGAGTCGGGAAGAATCCCGTCCGAATGAAACCAAGCTGCCGTCCATGGTGGTGGATGCGGATGGTTTGCGGTTGCTGGGACGGCTCGAAAATTGGCGAACTCTACTGGTTCCTGGCATGATTTTGACGCCGCATCCAGGTGAACTGGCGGAGCTGGCAGGGATCAACGTGGAAGAGATTCAAAGTGATCGGATTGAAACGGCCCGAAGATTGGCAAAGGAATGGGGTGTGGTGCTGGTTTTGAAAGGAGCTATTACTGTGATTGCCAATCCAGAGGGGATTGTCAGGTTGATCCCTGTAGCCACGACCGCATTGTCGCATGGCGGCACCGGAGATGTGTTAGCCGGATTGATCGCTGGATTGCTGGCTCAGGAAATCCATCCTTTTGAGGCGGCTGGACTCGGTTGCTGGATCCATGCCCAGGCTGGATTGGTTGCTGAGGAATGTATCGGGCATGCAGCGGCTGTGACGGCCGGGGATGTGATAGAGTCGATTGGAGAAGTGTTTGAACAATTGGCTGCAGCACAAAATTAGCCCAATACCTGGAAAAAATAATAACCGCCGGGAGTTTTGAAAACCCCGGCGGTTTTAGTACTCCAGGTAATTAATCAGGCAGCAGAATTTTCGCCCTCAACAGGTGTTTCCCCTTTTTTCAAGGAAGAAACAGTGGTGCTGATGCGGGCTTTTCCTTCTTCTAAAACAACCGAACCGCGGCGACTAATTTCGGCGGCCAATTCTTCAGCCCGGGCGCGGGCTTGCTGAGCGGTCGTTTCTGCTCGAGTGTAGGCTTCTTCCAGAGATTCTCCAGCCCGGTCACGCAGTTCAATCGCCTTTTCGCCGATCACCTTGCGGGTTTCAGAGCCAGATTGAGGGGCCAACAAAAGCGCTGCTACAACGCCTGAGAGGCCACCAACAATAAAGCCCAACAGGAAAGCACCAAATTCATCTCGGTCTGACATTGTGAAGCTCCTTTCTATTTTATTTTCCGCCCGGTCGCAATAGATCGAGCAGTTTCTTAAACCCTGCCATATATTGGTTGAGTTTAATAACAGGTTCGGCTAAATTATCGCCGAGAAATGTAACTGTACCACGCAATGTGTTAACTGTCTCATTGGTACTGTTCAGGATAGGTTTAATTTCGTTTTGCAACAGGTTGATCAGGACGGCCAGTTGCACCATCAAGATGACCAGAGCTACGCCGATCACAATCGATTCGAGGGCCATGAAAATAATGAAAATATCTCTGATTTTGTCGGTGGGTGAGCCGGGTTGAAGCAAATAAACTGTGGCAGCAACCAAACCTCCGATAATCACCAGAGCGATCAGAACAAAAAGCCAAATTTTTAGCTGGGGGTGGGCAGATTTGACAGCATCCCCGGCAGGAGTAGGGAGGGCTGGCGTTTCTTGTGTGGGTTCATGCGGTAATTCAGCCATTATTAAGTCAATTATATCACATCTACTTTTACGTCAAGTTAAGGTTGGTTTAAATCCCATATGTGCGCATCAAATTTTCTGATTGGCAGAATTTGCATGTTTGGAATGGGTGTGTTAAACTTAACGGTTGCGATGAAACTGTTCTTCGGGGTAATGCTTTTTGTTTTTGGCTTGGTTCTGCCTGCAGGGTTGACACAACAGGTGGATGTACCTGCGCGCCTGCTTTCTCCACTACCGGGGGAGGCATTACAGGGTGTCGTGATGATTCAAGTGGAATTGGATCCGACCCAGGTTAGCGGTTTTGAACTTGCCTATGCATACCAAGATGGTGCGTCCCCAACCTGGTTTCTTATCTCCGAGAGTCAGGCCATCGATTCTGCACAAATTCTGGCAGCCTGGGATACAACAACCATCAGCGACGGTGATTACCAATTACGCATACGGGTCATTCTGAAAAATGACTTGTTCCACGAAACCAGTGTGCCCGGATTAAGGATTCGCAATTATTCAACAATTGAGACCAGTACACCCAGCCCGACGCCGGTAGTGACAGGGACTCCCGTCTTGCCAACTGCCACTATGCAAAATACACCGACGATGGGTTTTCCTACAGCTTTACCGGAAAACCCGGTGCGATTTGACCAATCCCGTATGATCGAAGGGATCCTGGATGGTTTACTGGTGGTGGTGGGTATCTTTGCCTTTTTGGGAATTTATTCGGGCATTCGCCACATTCAACGCAAGAGGGAATAAGAGCCATGGAGAAATTGTTCGAAATTTTTCGCATCCGTGCCCGTGAGGAGAAGTCAAAGGAGACTACTGCAGGCGAGGTGTTCCTGGTGGTCGGTCTTGGTAATCCGGGGCGGGAGTACCGTGAGAACCGGCACAACGTTGGCTTTATGGCAGTGGATCGACTGGCGAAATCCCTGGATACCAGCCTGGGGCGGATGCAAGCCAAAGCGCTGATTGGGACTGCCACTTTTGCTGGTAACCGGTTGGTACTGGCAAAACCCCAAACGTATATGAATCTCTCCGGTCAGGCAGTGAGTGGTTTGTTGCACTTTTATAAAGCGCCTGTAGAGAATTTGATTGTTGTGCATGATGATATTGATTTGCCGTTTGGCTGGTTGCGCATCCGCCCAGCAGGTGGTTCCGCTGGTCAGCGGGGAGTGGCTTCTATTATCCAGCAGTTGGGTACCCAGCAATTTGCCCGCATCCGGATCGGGATTGGCCGACCGCCAGGTCAAAAAGCGGCAGCAGATTATGTGTTACAAGACTTCCATGAAGATGAGCAAGATATTCTTGAGAACATTCTGGATACGGCAGGAAATGCAGTCCGGACATTCATGCAGGATGGCTTAACGAAAGCCATGAATCTTTACAATGGCGACCAGCAATAAGGAAAAAATACCTTGCTTGAATGGCTGAGTGATTTCCCTCCATTTCACGACCTAATCAGCGACCTGTTTTCCGGCCAACGCATCGCCAGCCTGGGGATCATGCGGCCGGTTCGTTTACCACTGGAAGCTGCTTTACACGAGCAATTGAATGAGCCGATCCTGGTGCTGACCGACCGGGCGGATCATGCTTTGACCATCCACGATGAATTAAAGTTTTGGACGAGTGACGCTCAACGATTGCTTTTCCCTGAACCGAACCCGTTGTTTTACGAACAGGCCACCTGGGGAAATAACACCCGCCGGGAACGGTTGCAAGCTTTAACTGCCCTGGCTACCTACCATATTCCAGGGGCAGAAAAACCAATTCAACCACCAATCATCGTTGCACCAATCCGGGCGATCATGGCGCGCACACTGCCCAGACGCGATTTTTTGAAAGTGTCCAGAATCATTAAGCTGGGTCAGATGGTCAAACTGGATGGACTGGTGCAAAATTGGGTAGACATAGGATATAACCCGTCTGATACTGTGCTGGAAACCGGCCAGTTTGCCCGACGGGGCGGCATCCTGGATATCTGGCCTCCGGGCGAGACTTCGCCGGTCAGACTGGAGTTTTTCGGCGACGAGGTGGATACCCTGCGAGCGTTTGATCCGTCCAGTCAACGCACTTTACGCAGCCTGAATCAGATCTTGATCAGTCCAGCTCGTGAGGTCTTTCCAGGGAAGGCCAATACGCTTGGGCTTCAGACCAAGAATGTGGATGAATTTCATCTACCTTTGCTTCACCCGGCTGTGGCCAGCTTGTTGGATTACCTGCCAAAAAATAGTCTGGTGGTTGCAGATGACTTTGACCTGCTGCGGGTGGTTGCCAATGAGATCGAAGAGCAGGCAGTTAAACTCCGGCAGGAAAGCATTCGTGAAGGCACACTGGCTGCTGATTTTCCAATTCCTTATTTGTCATTTTCTGAAATAAATGACAACCTGGCTGGATATCATTGGATTGATTTTGGCCGTTCGGAGGACGTGGAGGCTATTTCGGAGCTTTCCGGCTCCTTCGAACCCGGCCCACGCTTCGGCGGCCGCTTGAAACCGCTGATGGAAGAGTTGGTGCGCGTCCTAGAAGGTGGCGATAAGGTGGTTATCGTTTCCCGGCAATCTTCCAGATTGCGTGAATTGTGGGGTGAACTGCCATCTGAACTCACCCAACGATTATCCAACCGGCCGGATTTCCTGGATGGTACGCTGAGTGATGGTTTTATTTTTCATATTGATGACCATAAGCGTTTGTTATTCCTGACGGATAGTGAAATCTTTGGCTGGGATCGTCCACGGCCGCGCCAACAACATCGCCCAACAGCTGATGCGCCGGAATCACACTATGCCGACCTGCGCCCGGGCGACTGGGTAGTGCATATCGATTATGGGGTTGGTCGGTACGTCGGTCTGGTTCGGCGTACCCTGGATGGTATGGAACGGGAGTTCCTTTGTGTGGAGTATGAGAAAGGGGACCAGCTTTTTGTGCCGGTGCATCAGGCGGATCGCCTGAACCGCTATGTTGGACCTGAGGGTGAAACACCCTCTCCCACCCGGCTGGGCACGGCCGAATGGAGCCAGTCCAAACAGAAAGTCCGCGAGGCTGTGCAGGAAGTGGCACAGGAAATGTTACAACTTTATGCCCGCCGTCAAATTGCGATTGGCTATGCCTTCAAATTAGATACTCCCTGGCAGCAAGAATTGGAAGCCAGTTTTCCCTATGTCGAAACTGCCGATCAGATGAAAGCTATTGTGGATGTCAAGCGAGACATGGAAGCCCCGCGCCCGATGGATCGACTACTGTGCGGCGATGTCGGTTATGGAAAAACCGAGGTGGCCTTGCGGGCAGCTTTTAAAGCTGTAATGGAAGGCCGGCAAGTGGCTATGCTGGTTCCAACCACTGTGCTAGCTCAGCAGCATTATGAAACCTTCCGGCAACGATTGGCTGCATTCCCTGTGCAGATTGAGATGCTCTCTCGCTTCCGTTCTCATAAAGAGCAGGAGGTAATCATCAAGTTGTTGCAACAGGGCGGGGTGGATATCATCATCGGCACACACCGCTTGCTCCAGACAGATGTGCAATTTAAAGACCTGGGTCTGGTCATCATCGATGAAGAGCAACGTTTTGGGGTAACTCACAAGGAGTACTTCAAAGGATTGCGATCGGAACTGGATGTACTTACGCTGACCGCCACGCCCATTCCACGCACGCTGTATATGGCACTAACCGGGGTGCGGGATATTTCTAATATCAACACTCCACCAGAAGAACGACTGCCGATTGTGACTCATATCGGCCCATATTCACCGCGACTAGTGAGG
Organism: Anaerolineaceae bacterium; assembly: GCA_041741455.1. GTDB lineage: Bacteria > Chloroflexota > Anaerolineae > Anaerolineales > Anaerolineaceae > CALESS01. The sequence goes on from JBGSJZ010000099.1 coordinate 157,646, forward strand.
CAGGCAGTGATGCGGGAGATGGAGCGCGGTGGGCAGGTGTTTTTTGTTCATAATCGGGTACAAACCATCCGCGCCATGGAAAGCCACCTGCACAACCTGGTACCGGATGCCCGGGTGGGGGTGGCTCATGGACAGATGCCGGAACATCAATTGGCGGATGTGATGCACCAGTTCACGGCGGGTGATCTGGATATCTTGCTTAGCACGTCTATCATTGAATCCGGTTTGGATATCCCGAACGCCAATACCTTGATTGTGGACCGGGGTGATGCCTTCGGACTGGCCCAGCTCTACCAACTGCGCGGGCGGGTAGGCCGGGGGGCGCAACGAGCATACGCCTATTTCTTTCGCCACCGGCAGAAACCGCCAACGCCAGAAGGGCAGGAACGCCTGGAAGTAATTGCGGAAAATTTGCAATTGGGAGCCGGGTACTCAATTGCGATGCGAGACCTGGAGATGCGAGGCGCTGGTGAGTTGCTGGGGACGCGCCAACATGGTTATATTGCCAGTGTTGGCTTCCATCTTTACACCCGGCTGCTGGCCCAGGCAGTTCGCACATTGCGCAAGGTGGCTGGCCTGCCCGAACCGCCGGCCAGCGTCATGGGCATCAAGGAAGTTCGGCAACCGGTCAATGTGGAACTTCCACTGATGATCGGGATTCCGATGGAATATGTGCCGGACCCAAATGTTCGCCTGCGATTATATCGTCGCCTGGCGGATGCAGAAAACGAACAAGACTTACAAATGCTGGCTGAAGAATTCAAAGACCGTTTTGGCCCACTGCCAGAACGAGTAGAAAATCTGATTTTCCAAATCCAGGTCAAACAACTGGCCGAAGATGCCGGACTGACCGGGGTGATACTGGAAGGCGACCAAATCTGCCTACAATATCCGCCTTTACCGGATGGCGTGAATGCCCGCAACCTGTCGAGTGTTGGCTCGTTGGCGCGCATTGGTCGCAATGCTTATTGGATGCCACTCAACCAGAATGGTTCCGATTGGCAGGAGCGGTTAATCAAGTTATTCGTTGCTATAATAAAGCAATGACAACCATCCTGATTATTGAAGATGAAAACGAACTGGCCCGGGTCTTACGATCCTACCTGGAAAAAGCCGGGATGAATGTACTACTCGCAACCCGCGGCGATAATGGATTGGTGCTGTGGGAAAAACACCAGCCTGATTTGGTGCTATTGGATCTGAATCTACCAGGAATGGATGGCCTGGATGTGGCCCGTCAAATCCGACGCAAAGCGGACACCCCCATCATCATGGTAACTGCCCGGGTGGATGAAACCGACCGGCTGGTGGGGCTTGAGTTAGGGGCAGACGATTACATCTCCAAGCCATACTCTCCGCGTGAAGTGGTGGCTCGGGTCCGGGCAGTTTTACGGCGGGTTGGCGGCAATGTTTCGGGCAGCCAGAAACTTGAAATTGCTGACCTGGAAATTGACCTGGAAGCACATACGGTAAAACGATCTACTGAAACGATAGAACTGACACCGACTGAATTTTCTTTACTAGCCATGATGGCAGGTCAACCTGGGCGCGTCTTCAGCCGCCTGCAGTTGTTGGAAGGATCTCAGGGTGCGGCTTACGAGGGATACGAACGGACTATCGATGCACACATCAAGAACCTGCGAGGGAAGTTGGAACCTGATCCACGCCAGCTAAAATACATCGAGACTGTTTTTGGGGTTGGTTACCGATTTCGAAAGGAATAAATGATCCTTTATCTCGGACGCCACGGCCAATCCGAAGCCAATGTTCTACGAATGTTCTCCAACGGTCTGAATAAGCATGGCCTGACCGAACTGGGGCGTTGCCAGGCTAAACAATTAGGAGAACGCATGGCATGCCGGTCGATCCAGAGAATTTTCAGTAGCCCTATTCTCAGAGCGGTCCAGACAGCTGAAATTGTCAGTCAGAGACTGGGCATGGACTTCCAGATTGAGCCTGCACTGGCTGAATTCAGCGTGGGAGATTGGGAAGGCCGATCTGACGAAGAATTATGGCAGGCCCATCAACGACTTTTCGAGAAATGGCTGTTGGAAAAGGATTATAAAGCTGCAAATGGTGGTGGAGAATGCTTTCTGGATATAAGGGATCGTTATCTACCGTTTATCCAACGCCTGGTTACTGGAGAAATGGCGGATGCAAATACGTTGTTGATCGGTCATGGTGGTACCACCCTGGCAATGCTGCCCTGCCTGACCGCGGATCTTCGACCCAATGAATTATTACACCTCAAATATCCCAATACAGCGGTTATCCAATTGAATTGGTTGGGTGATACTTTCCGTTTCCTATCGATGGAGTGAATTATGCGTTTGCGATTAATATCATCGTTTTTCCTGATTGTCTTGGTCGCTATACTCAGCACAGTCTTGATCGTTCGTTTGAACACGCCTCAACAAGTACAGAATTTCATGCTGCGGGGCGGGATGCAAGGCTTGGATACGTTGGTAGATGAATTAGAAACTTATTACCAGCTAAATGGGACCTGGGATGGTGTGGAAAAATTATTGGTAGAGAGTGGTTCGGGTATGATGGGGGCAGGGCATGGGAATGGGATGATGAAAGAACAACGGTTGCTCCTGGCAGACGCCGATGGTTTAATCCTCACCGATACGGCTGACAGTCTGGTCGGAACAAGATTAATGGCTGACGAAAAATCATCATCCATTGTATTGAAAAACGGATTGTTTACGGTTGGCTATTTGCTGGCGTTGGGGGGGGCTCAGATTTCCAGTGGGTCACAACAACCGCTGATTACCCGCTTGAATGATGCAGCTTTTCAGGCCGGTTTGATTGCCCTGGTAATAGCTGTTGTTCTGGCGATCTTGCTGGCGGAGGGCATCTTGCGGCCGGTACGCCAATTAACCCGGGCGGCTGAGCGAGTGGCTGCAGGAGATTGGTCGCATGAGGTGCCTGCTAAGGGCAAGGATGAACTGGCCGGTTTGGCACGCTCGTTTAATGCAATGGTTCAATCTCTGAAGCATTCAGAGGAACGACGGAGAAGTATGACAGCGGATATTGCCCATGAATTGCGGACACCGCTGGCCGTGCAACGCGCCCATCTGGAAGCCTTGCAGGACGGGATTTATCCAATGAGCGTAGAAAATCTTCAGCCGGTACTGGATCAAAATGTGATGCTGGTGAGGTTGGTAGATGATTTGCGTACCCTGGCTCTGGCGGATGCTGGAGAATTGCAGATTGAAACTCAATTGATGGATGTACAGGATTTCCTGCTGGGCATGCAGGAACGTTTTCGCTCAGCCGCCGAAGAACGAAATGTTGAGATCGTTCTCCATGGAAACCAGGTTTGCCCGGAGATCCAAGCCGACCCCGACCGGCTAGCGCAAATATTCACAAATTTAATCGGTAATGCCCTGCGTTATACACCAGCTGGTGGGCAGATCCTGCTGGCGGCTGAGAGCGATGAGAACGAGATTCGAATATCGGTCAGCGATAATGGACCGGGTATTCCGCCGGAAGTATTGCCAAATATATTTGAGCGGCTATATCGGGTCGATAAAGCCCGCTCAAGGGCGGAAGGTGGCAGTGGTCTGGGCCTGGCAATTGCCCGCCAATTGGCTAAAGCGCACGGCGGGGATTTGACCGCAGAAAACAATCCAGGTGGAGGCGCACACTTTGTTTTCAGCATCCCCGGGACCAGTAGATTGTGATATAATAGAACACTTGACCTGATAACGAAAGGCAGGTGTCCATGGAATTCCGTCTAAATGCTCCTTATCGACCAACAGGTGATCAGCCCGACGCGATAGAAAAACTGGTGACTGGGGTTCAGCAGGGTTATCGGCATCAGGTATTGTTGGGGGCGACCGGTACTGGAAAAACTTTTACCATTGCCAATTTGATTCAACAGGTGCAAAAACCAGCACTGATTATGGCGCACAATAAGACACTGGCTGCCCAGTTGTACGCTGAGTTCAAAGAATTTTTCCCGGAAAACGCTGTCGAATATTTTGTGTCCTATTACGATTACTACCAGCCGGAAGCCTATGTGCCCCGGCAAGATTTGTATATTGAGAAAGAAACCGATATCAATGAGGAGATTGAACGCCTGCGACTGGCTGCCACCACAGCTTTGATGTCACGACGGGATGTGATAATTGTTGCGTCTGTATCCTGCATCTACGGGTTGGGAAACCCTGATGAATATGGCCGGGTTGTAATCCGGCTGGAACAAAGAGGAATTTACCGGCGTAATGCGCTGTTGCGCCAATTAGTAGAAAGCCAGTATCAACGAAATGATTTGGAACTGCGGCCAGGGACTTTCCGAGTTCGGGGGGATACGTTGGAAGTCTTTCCAGCTTATGAGGATAAGAAGTGCATCCGCATTACTTTCTTTGGGGACGAGGTGGAGCGGTTGATGGTGTACCAACCGGTGACCGGCGAGGTGGTGGATACACCCGAGCAGGTGGAAATTTACCCGGCCAAGCATTACATCGCTAAGGAAGAGACTCTGAAGCAATCAATCGAGGCGATCGAGGCTGAATTGGAAGCCCGGCTAGAGGAATTTAACCGTGAAGGCCGTCTGCTGGAAGCGCAACGCATTGAACAGCGCACGCGTTATGACCTGGAGATGCTGCGCGAGGTGGGGTATTGTTCCGGGATTGAAAACTACTCCCGGCAGTTGGATCAACGCCCGGCTGGCTCACCGCCCTGGACCCTGGTGGATTACCTGCCGAGCGATTATCTGCTGATCCTGGATGAATCCCACATGACGGTACCTCAAATCCGTGGTATGTACAACGGAGACCGCTCTCGCAAGCAAGTGCTGGTTGATTATGGATTCCGTTTGCCATCTGCGATGGATAACCGACCTTTAACATTTGATGAGTTTGAAAAACACATGGGTTACACCGTTTACACTTCGGCCACACCAGGGCCTTACGAATTACAGCGGGCGGACCAGGTTGTGGAGCAGATCATTCGACCCACCGGATTGTTGGATCCACAGGTTGAGATTCGACCAACCAAAGGCCAGGTAGATGATCTGGTAGGTGAAATCCGACAGCGAACTGGGCGCGGCGAGCGGGTATTGGTGACGACCCTGACGAAGCGCATGGCTGAGGACCTCTCCGAGTACATGATGGAATTGGGGATAAAAGTACAATACCTGCACAGTGAAGTAGATACACTGGAACGGGTAGGGATTCTGCGAGACCTGCGTTTGGGTGTTTTTGATGTGATCGTTGGCATCAACCTACTACGGGAGGGGTTGGATCTGCCAGAAGTTTCGCTGGTGGCGATCCTGGATGCAGACAAGGAAGGTTTTTTGCGCTCGACTACTGCTTTGATCCAGACGATTGGACGTGCGGCGCGGCATGTGAGCGGCAAGGTGCTGATGTATGCAGATCGGATGACTGATTCGATGACAAGGGCGATAGATGAAACCAACCGCAGGCGAGTCAAGCAGAATACTTATAATCAGGATCACGGGATTGAACCCGTCGGGATTATCAAGGCTATTCACGATCTGACAGAGCGCTTGACCACCCCGGTGATTGCTGAAGCCCGGGGAGAATACCAGGCCGGGGGATCTGCTCTACGCATACCGAAAGATGAAATCAAACGTCTTTTGTCTGAATTGCAAAACCAGATGAAAATTGCCGCCAAGAACCTGGAGTTTGAACGGGCAGCCGTCCTCCGGGATCAGATTTACGAGTTGCGAGCCTTGTTGGCGGATGAATCGAACCTGCCGCCCTGGCAAAAAGCCAAATTACTTTCAGGAGAAATCGATTTTTTCTGAGTCCATAGAAAAGCCATCCAACCATTGCATTCTTCGCAGAGTGTGGTAAACTCTACGCTTCGGTCTGCGCGGCAGGCCGCATGTTTCAGGGAATTGTTTTGAGTATTCCAAATAATGCCCGACGGAGACAAGTCGGGTTTTTTGTTGCCGGGTGACGGAAACTCCGCGAGGAGAAACCGTCGTGTACGCAGGGAAAACGGGATCATCAAAACAATCCACACTTTTTTATGGAGTTTTGATGAGCATCGAATTTACTGAGATGAACCTGCACCCCATGTTGGTGCAGGCAGTAGCCGAACTTGGCTATACTACCCCCATGCCGATTCAATCAGAATTGATTCCGGTGATGATGACCGGACAAGATGTTATCGGCCAGGCCCAGACTGGGACTGGTAAGACGGCTGCGTTTGCTCTGCCGATCTTGCATAATATTGTTCCCAATCAGGGAACCGTCCAAGCGATGGTCTTAACCCCAACGCGTGAACTGGCATTACAGGTTGCCGAGGCGATTTCTGGCCTGGGAAAAGCCATGAATGTGCGGGTCTTAACCGTATATGGCGGTGCGCCTTATGGACCTCAGCTTCAAGGCTTACGCCGCGGCGTTGAGGTTGTGGTTGGTACTCCCGGGCGCATCATGGATTTGCTGGACCGGGGAGTCCTGGATATTTCTCATCTGCGCACTGTTGTGCTGGATGAGGCGGATGAAATGCTAAGCATGGGTTTTGTGGAGGACATCGAGTCGATCCTTGCCCAGACGCCTGCAGAACGCCAGACAGCTCTATTCTCTGCCACCATGTCGAACGAAATCCGGCGGCTGGCTGAAAAATACTTGCATTCACCCCAACAAATCACCATCAAGCGCAAACAGGTCACCGTTGAAACCATCGAACAACGTTATTACCTGGTGAATAACAATGACAAGCTGGCTGCATTAACTCGTCTTTTTGAGATGGAGGAGATCACGAGCGCCCTGATTTTTGCCCGCACCCGAACCAGTACGGCTGAACTGGCAGCTGCGCTCACCCAGCGCGGCTACCCGGCGGAAGTGCTGAACGGCGATTTGAGCCAGGACGCACGCGAGAGCACACTTAACCGCTTCCGGCAGAACCAGATTAAAGTACTGGTGGCGACGGATGTTGCAGCCCGTGGTTTGGATATCGATGATATATCGCATGTCTTCAATTATGACTTGCCGGATGATTTTGAACTTTATGTCCATCGGATTGGACGAACTGGACGGGCTGGGAAAAACGGAATTGCCATTACCTTGGCGACACCATTTGAGCGAAGGCGATTGGGACAAATAGAATCCTTCACCCACTCAAAAATAGCCCGGGCAGAATTGCCCACCGATGAAGATATTCGTAAAGGTCGCGAAGACCGCTTGATTGGCCAGATGAATGTCTGGTTAAATCGCAATCGTTTTAAACGCGAACGGGAGATGGTAGAGCAGCTGGTAGCTGAAGGCCATGACCCTCTGGATATTGCGGCGGCGGCCTTGAAGGTAGCGCGGGCTGAAGAGAAGCAAAGACCGATTGCCCCACTTGGCAATGTAGTTGAACCTCAACCGATACTCTCCAGCCGCAAACAGCGGATGATCACTTCTGATCGAATGAGCTTTGCACGACCTGCTGCTGGGTCACACGAACCTGGCATGGTTCGCATCCGGATGAATATGGGTAAGGCTCAAGGGCTTAGGGTGAATGATGTAGTCGGTGTGATTGCTTTTCATGCCTCTATCCCGGGGCATATGATCGGAAAGATTTACATCCAAGAAGATCGTGCCTTGGTAGATGTGCCGGAGCAATTTGCCATGCAAGTGCTGGCCAAGAGTGGTGAAATCCAATTCCGCCGTCAGCCTCTGGAATTGCAGCGGGCTTAATCCTACAACACAAATAAAAAAATCTGCGTGTTATTGTCCACGCAGATTTTTTGTTTGTAAAATTTTATAATGCCCAGGCCAGCAGGAAGCCCAGGATCGCTAAAATTAATCCAAGATGCAAAAAAAGATTGGATTGTGCCAGCCAACCAGCACCGACCAGGACCAGGATTAAGTTTACGACGATCAACGCTAGTCCGAGCAATGGCAACAATCCTTTGCGGGCTGCCAAAAATTCCGAGGTGCGGTCCAAAAACTTAGAAATCCAGGCCATGCTTATTCCTCCATAGGATCGGACGGGGGTGTTCCTGTACAGAAGAAAGATTGAAATACAGCCAGCAATCGACCAGGGAGCTGTCCTTCGATCGTGACGCCACCCCGCTTATGCTCGATACGCTGCACCTGACCCTGCTCATGAAAGAGCGAAATCAGCTGTCCTTGCTGGTAGCTGAGGCGGACACAGACCGGGACATATTTCTCATAAAGCTCGTTGTTAATCTCAGTCAGCAAATCTGGAATACCCAGTCCATTCAATGCTGAAGCGGCAACCGAATTGGGGAATTCACTGGCAACTTGCCGGGCAAACTCAGGATCGGGCAGGCAGTCGATTTTGTTCAGAACGGTGATAACTGGAATATGGCTGGCTTCAATATCCTTCAAAGTTTGGTTAACCGACTGCCACTGGGCCATGGCATTGGGGTGGGTGATGTCAACCACATGCAGCAATAAATCTGCCTCTGAAATTTCTTCGAGTGTGGCCCGAAACGCTGCCACCAGTGTGGTTGGTAATTTCTGGATAAAACCAACTGTATCCGTAAAGAGTGCACTGTGGCCACCAGGTAGCTCCACCCGGCGGGTGGTTGGGTCCAGGGTGGCGAAAAGTTGGTTGGCGACAAAGACATTGGATCGCGCCAGCCGATTGAGAAGTGTCGATTTACCAGCATTCGTATAGCCTACTAATGAAATGGTGGGAATCTGAGAGCGCTTGCGCTGGGCGCGATAGCGCTCGCGATGGGCGCGAACTTTTTCCAACTCGTCTTTCAGCTTACTGATGCGGTTACGGATCTCGCGGCGGTCAACCTCCAACTGGGTTTCGCCGGGACCGCGCAAGCCAACCCCCCCTGCGCTGCCGGAGCGACCAGATGCGCCGCCGGTTTGCCGGGCGAGGTGGGTCCAGGCGCGGGTCAAACGGGGCATGCGGTACTCATGCTGGGCAAGCTCCACCTGCAAAGTGCCTTCCCGGGTATGTGCGTGTTGGGCAAAGATGTCCAGGATCAAGGCGGTGCGATCAATTACCCGCACCAAATTGCCAAAGCGCAATTCCAATTCGCGCTGGTGGCGCGGACTTAATTCAGAATCAAAAATCACCACGTCTGCCAGTGTTTCTTCAACCAGCGCCTTCACTTCATCCACTTTTCCGGTGCCAATGTAAGTTTCGGGATTGGGTGCATCTAATCGTTGGCTGGTTTCTCCGACCACTTTCAGACCAGCGGTTTCGGACAATAAGGCAAGCTCTGCCATAGAGTCTTCCAGGGCAAGAAAAGAAGGTTGGTTGCGGATTTCTATACCGACCAAAAAAGCACGCTCGGCCGGAAGCCGGGTCGGTTCGGGGGTTCTTGACATACTTAAGCCTTCACTTTCGTCCAGTTTACAATACGTTCCATAGCTTCTTCGATACGACCGGTGGCGGTGCCCAGGGAGATACGCACATACCCTTCTCCACAAGCCCCATATACCAAGCCTGGGGTGGTGCTCACACCGGTTTCTTGCAATAAGCGGGAACAGAATGCCATGCTATCTGTATTGCCATCTGGAAGTTTAGCCCAAACGTAGATGGCAGCAGGCGGAGTTTCAACTGTGAATCCAGCTGCATGCAGACCCTCGATAACGATATCCCGGCGTCGCTGGTAGATTAAATTGCGTTCCATCAACCAACCTTGGTCACCTGTGAGGGCGGTAATGCCGGCTTCGATGATGGGGGCAAAGGTCGAGGTATCCACCTGGCTTTTGAAGGTGGATAGGTAGGAAATTACCAGGGGATTGCCAACAGCCATGCCCAAGCGCCAGCCAGCCATGTTGTAAGCCTTGGATAGGGAATTAAACTCAATGGTCACATCCTTGGCACCTGGAACCTGCATGATACTAGGCGCTTCGTAACCGTCGAAACAAACATCCACATAAGGTGCGTCATGAGCAACTACGATATGATGCTTGCGGCCAAATTCAACCGCTTTGGCCAGGAATTCCATCGGAGCAATTGCTCCGGTGGGGTTGTTGGGATAATTTAACCAGAGAATCTTTGCTCGCCTAACAAATTCTGGCGGGATGGTATCCAGATCGGGCAGGTATTGGTTTTTTGCAAGCAATGGCAGAGAATATATTTCTGCTCCGGCAATGATGCCACTGGCTGAATAAACCGGATAGCCAGGATCCGGCACCAGGGCAACATCACCTGGATTGATTAATACCTGGCTGAGATTGAATAAACCTTCCTTTGAACCTAGCAAAATTAAGGTTTCCTTCATTGGTTCCAAGTCAACATTGAAACGGTTTTTATAGTAGGTTGCCACGGCTTTACGGGCAGCAGGCGTACCACCATTGGGGGTGTAGCTGTGGGTATCGGACCTGCGAGCGGATTTAACAAGTGTGTCTATGATGAAATCCGCGGGCGGCAAATCCGGTGAGCCTATATCAATGCGAATCACATCGACTTTTTTGGCTTTGAGATCCGCAATTTTTTGGGTGAGTTGAGCGAAGAAGTAGGGCTTAAAAGATGCAATTCTATCAGCGGGACGGATAAAACTTAGATTTTCCATATCTGAGTGATTGACCTTTGACTAGGATGAGAATGGTGTATGTAATTGTGAAAATAATTCCGCAGGTTTACCTTCCGGGGGTTGGTTGCGGAACGGAAGCAGGACATGGAATGTGGAACCCGGGCAATTCTTTTCGTCCCGGCCAGGGGATTCGGCCCATATGGCGCCTTCGTGAGCTTCAACGATGCCCTTAGCAATATGCAGACCCAGGCCAGGTCCGCCACCCTTGAACTTGGTTTTGCCGCTGGAGTGAAGCAATGTGTTATCGATGCGGGCGAACTTGGTAAATAGCAGATTTTGATCTTCTGGTGAAATGCCGATGCCTGTGTCGCTAATTATGACTTCAATAAATCCAGGCAGTCTTCGTCCATCAATTTGGATTTGACCCGAATCTGGAGTGAACTTAATCGCGTTCAGAAGGAGATTGCGAAATAACTGAAACACGCGTTCTGGGTCGGCATAAATTAATTCATCTGAACCTACAAATGAGTGGATGATAAGTTTTTGATTGCGTTCCTGTAAGGTTGAGGATAGTTCCAGCGCCAGGCCGCTGAAGATGCGATTAAGCCAGAGTGGCTGAAAATTCAGCGCAAGTAATTTATTATCAATCAGGGAAACATCAATCATATCGTCAATGATCACCCTGAGACGACTGGCACCATTTTGAATTCCACGTAACATTTCCTGGCGATCGTCAGAAGGTGCAAAGGTATCTTGCAACATGGCATTGTATCCCTCCACCAGCGTTAGTGGGGTGCGCAATTCATGGGCAGCGACTGCAATGAAATCAGATTTTGTGCGATCCAGCCGCTCCAGGTTGGACTGGACTTCCGCCAGGCGATGGGTGAGGTAAAGAATGCGGGCCTCAATTTCAGAATGTGATGACTTTTCGAACGCATAGCCAAAAGCAAGCGCTAATGATGAAAGTAGATCGACAGCTTGTGAGGGTTCCAGCAGTTCCTGACTGACTTGAGCAGTCAAGATAAAAAGTTCTTTTAGAAAGGAGGTCAGGCTGGCTTGTTGATTTTCCAGATCAGTCTGCGTCAGGGAGGAGGCCCAGATTTCTAGAATAGAATCCAACCAGGCAGGGTTGCCTGTGACCACAACCTGTTCCAGTAGATCAAAAAATTGTTCAAGCTGACCACGCAAGTCATCGCGCAAAGAGGCTCCTTTCGCCAATTGAGCGACGGCGCGATTTAACCACACAAAACGCAAGCTGCGCAGTGATTCGTTTGTGTTCATCACTATTAGTTTACGCTATGATGCATTTTTTGCCAAGTTACGGATTTGTTAGCCACAGTCGAAGGGTTTCACCAACCGCATATAAACTTGATTCAGAGATTTTATCCAATGTATCATCAGTTGTATGGTAATAAGGATAATCAAAATCAATCAAGTCGGCTGCCGGGATATTTCTCTGGAGAAAGGGGATATGGTCATCCAGTAACGAATATTTTTCCTGCATGATAAATTGTGAAAAACCAGCCAGAATCGCTTCTGTCCATATAGAGTTGCTCAATGATTGGGTGGAATTCTTTTCAAAATATATTTGCAGGTCAGCATCGCCCACCATATCAACAATCACGACGCCATCCGGTTGTCCTTCTAGATTTTTGGCGAAATAGCGCGAGCCTAAGATCCAATCCCAGCCTGGGATATTACCTTGATCCTCGGCGTCGAAGAACACCAGCCAGACTTGTTTCTCCAGATCGGAGGGCAAGACGCGAGCTAGTTCCAGAAGAATTGCAGTAGTGGCTGCGCCGTCGTTGGCGCCCGGGACAGGTTGAGTGCGTTTATTTGGATCAGGATCGTGATCGGCCAGCAGGCGCGAGTCGTAATGCGAGCCAAGAATGTACCAGGGACTGCCCTGGCCTTGTTTGGCGATGATGTTCCGAATTGGATGGCCTAAAGCTTCACCTTCTTGAATCTCAACCACCCAACCCGCATTCTCCAGTTCACTGCGGATATACTCCACTGTTTGGTTGTGGGCTTCAGAACCAGGAATCCGAGGCCCGAACGCCAGTTGTACGGTTGCATCCTTCATTGACCGAGTTGCATCAAAATGAACCTGTTTGGTTTGTGCCCGGAAAGAAACCAGGATTATCACTGCAGCGAGAACAAGCAAACTAAAAATGATAATTATCCAGCGGCGAGAATTGTGAATCATTTATACAAACTCCAGAGAAGGTTTATTGTAAGGTCCAGGAAGCCAATCAGGATTGCGTTGAAGAAAATCAGTAGCAGCAGCGCAGGCGCGTTCTGCATAACAGCGGTAGCGTTCCCGGCGGGCTACCGGAGGTTGGGGAAAAACTGACAGTAAACCAAAATTGGCCTTGATGGGTTGAAATGTCGCCAGATTTGTGTGGGTGATGGCATGGCATAAGGCTCCCAACATGGTATCTTCAGGCAAAGCAAGTGGCTCGTGATCGGTCAGGAATCGAGCAGCATTTAAGCCTGCCAGAAGACCGGTGGCAATATTGCCGATGTAGCCTTCTACACCAGTGATTTGACCGGCAAAGAAGAGGTCCGGCCGGGATTTGGATTGCAGGCTGGGGTGAAGGATGAGCGGCGAAGCGATAAAAGTATTCCGGTGCATCTGGCCATATTGGAAGAATTCTGCATTTCCTAAGCCTGGGATCAGGCGATACACCCGGCGTTGTTCGGGAAAGGTCAAATTGGTCTGAAAGCCAACCATATTGTAGAGACTGCCTTCCAAGTTCTCCTGCCGGAGCTGAACAACTGCGTAGCAATGCCGGCCTAATCTTGGGTCGCGCAAGCCCACCGGACGCAAAGGACCAAAGGTCAGGGTATTCGGTCCGCGCCGGGCAAGCTCTTCCACTGGCAGACAGGCTTCAAAATACCGGCCATAACCTGCCTGAACGCCCTTTTTCAAAGGTAGATCAAAATCATGCAGCGGAATTGTTTCGGCAGTCAGCAGGGCCTGGTAGAAAATCTCAAATTCCTCCCGGGTAAAAGGGAGATTGATGTAATCGCCTGGTTCTTGTTCCTCGATACGATAGCGGTTGGCGCGATAGGCGATGTTGAAGTCAATACTGTAAGTCTCAATCACTGGCGCAATGGCATCAAAGAAAAAGAGATGCTCCAATCCGGTGAATTGTTGTAGAACCTGGGAGAGCGCTGGCGAGGTAAGCGGACCGCTGGCGATAATCGTTGGTGTATCTGGCAGGCTGGTGATTTCCTCCCGCACCAAACGTATGTTGGGATGATTTTGGATTGCTTCAGTGACTTTTGCTGAAAAGATGGAGCGATCGACCGCCAGAGATTGACCAGCCGGTAAAGCAGATTCTCCGGCTAGCCGAATTAGCAGGGAGTGATACCAGCGTAATTCCTGTTTCAATAACCCGCTGGCACGGTCAGGTGCATTGGATCCGAGAGAATTGGAACAGACCAACTCCGCCAGGTCAGCGCTAGAGTGGGCGCCGGTGGATAATGTCGGTCGCATCTCATAGAGGGTGACCTGAACCCCAGATTCAGCGGCTTGCCAGGCTGCTTCACTTCCAGCCAGGCCTCCGCCGACTACGGTTAAGTGAGGGGATATCGAAGGGCTCATGGTGCAATGATTGTACCAAAGTTGGTCCGAAATTGGCTGGCATAAAACTTGCACCTACAGAAAGATGCATATATACTTTTAGTCAGACAGGTGAGCCATGTATCAAACCATCTCTCCAAGACATATCCATCGACAGACAACGACAGCCCATTTGGCGCAGACCATGCGTTTACTGTTCAAGCCAGTGGATGATTTGCAAAAAGAAATCGACGAAATGGTTTCCAATAACCCGGCAATCGAGTTGATGGAAAAAAGAACCTGTCCAACCTGTCATCGGCCTTTGGGGGAACACGGCTCCTGTCCGATGTGCAGCCACCCTAAAAGCAATATACAAGACGAACCGGTGGTGTATGTTTCACCCCGTGAGGATTTCTATGGACGGGGTGAACGCAGCAATGAGGAAATGCCGGATGAACCTCTGGCTTCAATGACCGAAGAACTACCTGAATTCGTGTTGCGGCAAATCTCACCGGAATTAAAGCCCGAAGACCGGCGAATCGCTGCATACATGCTTTCCAACCTGGATGAAGACGGCTTGCTGGAAATCGATCTTTATGAAGTGGTGCGTTATTTCCGGGTACCATTGAGCCGAGTCAAGGACTTACAACACCTGATCCAGCGAGCAGAACCAATCGGTGTCGGTTCCTGTTCACCTCAGGAAGCGCTGCTGGCACAAATCGATGTTTTACGCGAGTCAGCAAAAGTACCAGAGTTGGCCGAAAAGATTATCCGGACAGGATGGGAGCTGGCAACACACCGTCAATATCGCGAGTTGGCACACCTTCTGGGAGTGCCTTTAAAAATTATTCAACAAACTATGCATTTTATTTCCGAAAACTTGGTTCCATTTCCAGCACGCGCCCACTATGGAGACACTCGCGATCCGTCCCGCAAGGTTGGAGAGGTTTATCACCGACCTGATATCATCATCAGCTATTTGAATGACAACCCTGAAAACTCACTGGTTGTGGAAATTGTGATGCCAATCAGCGGTACCTTACGGATCAACCCGATGTTCCGCGAGGCAATTCACGAAGCCGGAACTGAGGAACAAAAGGAAAGTTGGAAAGCCTATCTAGAGCGGGCTGAGCTATTTATCAAGTGCTTGCAGCAGAGAAACCATACTATGGAGCGATTAATGCGTCGATTGGTTGGTCTGCAACGGGACTATATTTTGAAAGGCGAGAAGTATCTTGTACCCGTTACGCGCTTTCAGATTTCAATTGAACTGGAAGTCCATGAATCGACCATCTCAAGGGCGGTGGCGGGTAAGGCAGTTCAACTGCCCAACCGGCGAATTATTCCCCTCTCCTCATTTTTTGATCGCAGCTTACCAGCCCGCATGGTATTGAAAGAGATTATCGATGCCGAACCGCATCCACTCAGTGATGCAGAGTTAATGGCGCTTCTGGCGGATCGGGGATTTCCTGTTGCTCGCCGGACGGTAGCCAAATACCGGGCGTTGGAAGGAATCTTACCCGCCCAGATGAGGAAACCCATTCTACGAGAAATATGAACCGAAGCGGACCCTTTTCCAATCGTTCCATACCCGCTGTAAAATTCCCTGCATGGGAAATGTTAACCATTATGATTAACCAACTAACGCAAGAAGCGTTGGTCTTGGACGCTCGGCGAGGGCGAATCTTGCTTGCCAATCAGGCGTTCCTGTCAATCTCAGGGGTGCCTGCTTTGGAATTAACCAAGATGCCTCTTGTAGATGTCATGTCAGGTTTGGAGTGGGTGGCTAGCTTAAGCTCAGGAAAAGAAATCGAATTGGTGCGGGGAGAAGAAAAGATTCTGCGGGTTGTTCAATCCTTCCCGGTCGATAAAGATAATGAATTCTTTCTGGTATTGCTAAACCAGCCAATGAATGAGGATGGTGATGGAGAAGCTGAGAGTATTTCCAAGAATTATTTAAAGTTGGTTCAACTGGGTGAAGCCACCACCGTGGAAGAATGTTACAGGATTGCACTGGATGCCCTATATGGTTTTACTGGAGCAAAAATTCTGGCGATTTATCGGGCAGAAGGTGACATTCCGCGCTTTACTCGAGTAGCTACTTCGTCTTGCGAAAAGGAATTTCCTCAGTCAGTTGCAGCAGTCCAAAACCTGATGCAAGAGGGGACGAACCTGTGGATGGCGGGAAACCGGACATCCAATGAGTTGCAGCGTTTTGCCATGCGGTCAGGTTGTAAATATCTTGCAGTGCGCATGATGGGGCAACCTGGAATTGGTCTTGGGTTGCTGGCAGTGGCTGATGATGAGGTTGAACCATTGGAGTCATTGAAGGATTCCATAGAAATAGTTGCAACAACTCTAGGGAATGCCCTGCAATCGCTGCTGCTGGTTAGCCACCAGCGAGAACAGTTGGATAGTACAAACCGAAGACTCCTTTACCGCCAATATATGTACGAGAATTCTCCAGAAGGAATATTCCTGTTGGATAGGGATTTGAACATCCTGGAATGTAATCCGGCTAGTGAATGGATGTTTGGTTATTCTTCGGCTGAAGTGACCAATAAACCGATCGAAAGTGTGTTGATCGGTTCAGATTTACTGCTGGCATCCCTGGAATCTGCCCGTAAGGGTACTCCGACCCATAATTCAGGGGTATTACACTTGAATCGCAGGGATGGTGAAACCTTAAGTGCCCAGTTGCAGATTCTGCCAATTCTGGAAAACGAAGCATTAGAAGGTGTAGTGGTTTTTATTCAAGATGTAAGTGAAAATGAGCAAATCCGAGCTCGTACCCAGCAGCTGGAAAACCGGGCACTGATCGGTGAGTTCACAGCGATCTTTGCCCATGAAGTTGGTAACCCGATCAATAACATTTATGCTGCCTTGCAAAACATGGCTGTGCTGATGCCGGAGGATGATCCACAGGCGCAACGGGTGCAACAGTGCCTTGGAGAGTGCAATCGTTTGAAATCATTAATGACATCCGTGTTGGATTTTGCACGGCCGTTAGAACCGTATTTTGAGATGGTGGACGTGGGGATGTTGGTGCGCCGGATGGTAGAACGCTGGCGTCCGAAGCTGGCGAACGCCAACATTATTCCACGAATAAATATTGCGGAGGATGTACCCCAGATAAAAGCCGACCCGCGCCTGCTTGACCAGGTATTTACGAATCTTATCAGTAATGCCATCAGTATCATGAGCGAAAATGATCAGGGAGTATTGGTGATCCGGGTCCGATTAGATAACGAAGTGCCTAACCTTTCCCAGGTGGAGATTTCGATTACAGATGATGGCCCGGGCATTCCAGAGGAGTTCCTGGCGCATATTTTTGAGCCGTTTGTTTCCAAACGCAAGGGGGGAACTGGATTGGGTTTGGCGATTGTTAAACGGATCATCACCTCGCATCATGGATCAATTACCGCCCAGTCCTTTACGCCTGGAACGATTTTTACCATTAAAATACCCATCAGCCCCAACGGAGGATAATGCATGGCAGTAACGATATTGGTCGTGGATGATGAAACTAACTTTCGGGATGAAGCGGTTGTCTTCCTGACACACAGTGGTTATGAGGTGATTGGTGTTCCAACAATGACCGATTTGCGTAAACTGGTGGATCAGGGTATCGGGGATGTCATTTTACTGGATGTGATGCTGCCGGATGGATATGGGCCAAATCTATTGCTGGAATTGCAAGAGAATGCTTTTCGCCCTCCGGTGATTTTGATTACTGCCTACCCTAACCTGGAAATGGCGGTTGAGGCAATGAAGAATGGAGCCCAGGATTTTCTCTCCAAACCAGTGGATTTTGGAAGGATGGTTACGGCGGTGCAACGAGCGGTCGAATTGGTGGATATGCGTCGGGAATTAATCCTGGCACGCCAGACCCGCCAGGCGCAAATGGATTTTGTGGCTGGCAAGAGCCCGGCGATGCAGAAGGTATTAAGTGATGCTCGTCGTGTGGCTGAAGCATCGGTTTCGGTTATTATCAATGGGGAAACCGGCACCGGTAAAGAAGTTCTAGCGCATTACATTCACCAATGTGGACCGCGTGCCAAGAAGCAATTCGTGGATGTAAATAGTCCGGGTATTCAACCAACCATGATTGAAGCTGAATTATTTGGAGCTGAACCCCATGCCTACACGGATGCTGCTCCCAAACGAAAAACAGGCTTGATGGAACATGCGGATGGTGGTGTCTTGTTTTTTGATGAAGTAGCCGTAATGCCGATGGAAATGCAGGTTAAGCTGTTGCGAGCCCTGGAGGAACGATCTTTCCGTCGATTGGGTGGTTTAGCACCGGTAAAAGTGGATATTCAGTTAATCGCGGCCACTAATCGCGACCTTCCGGCAATGATTGAAGCCGGCACTTTCCGATTGGACTTGTTTTACCGCTTGAATGTGGTGGACCTGTGGTTACCTCCACTACGGGAACGAAAGGAAGATATTCCGGAACTGGTCGGCTTTTTTATCCGGCGCTTCAACCAGGAAAAAGGGGTGCGCATCATGGATGTTACCTCGCGGGCGATGGATGCTCTTGTGGCGTATCGCTGGCCGGGAAATATTCGCGAACTACGGAATGTTCTGGAACGAGCGATCATATTTTGTGATGACGAAGTGATCGATATTGGTCACTTGCCCCAGGACGTGGTTCACCTGTCAAAATAAGTTCACTGGCATACATCTTGCATCGTAGCCTTCTGATAGATTACAGTCAGGAGGCTACGATGTTTATTACTCAGTTACTTTCCAATGTCAATGAATTTCTGATGACGATGGCGACTTGCCTGTTCCTGCTAGGGCTGTTGATGATGGCCACTGGCATCTGGATGCTGGTCAAACGGGTGATGGGAAACGAATTGAAACAAATCACCCAGCAGACGACCCGCCTGGCACAAAAGGGGATCACTGAAGACGTGGCCGGGTTGGTGGGCAACGCAGGACAATTGGTGGAGGCTTTGAATTCGCTGGTAAAAACAGCATCCGGCGTGGGTATCTTTTTAAACCTGGCTGGTTTCTTGATGATTCTGGCTTCCTATTACATTGCCCTGCAAATTCGATAGAGGAAATCTCCAGAACAGAAATTGACCACCTAAGGAGTTACCATGCAGCCTGTTGATTGGATGTTATGTTTGCAACAAGAAATTTCACCGGATATTGCCCGAGTATTGATTCGGGCGTACATCCATGAACCACATGTCATCCGGGCAATGCAGCAAAATGGGTTTCTGGATCGTGTGCTGGAGAGAGATGCCTCCTGGACAATGGCTGATCTGGCGTTAGTTGCCATGGGTTCTCCTTTAAAATCTGCAGACCTGATGGGTACTGAGATGGTTGAGGTTGAGGCTGGATTGCGCAGCAATGCTTTGCAGGCATATGAGAAAACACATAAAACCTTGACACCACCGGCAAATTTGGCTGAGGCCGGGTTGCTTGCGATTGCCTTGCGAGAACGACGACGACTGACCAATGGCTGGTATGGTCTGATGGGTGAATTAACACAGGGGACAGTCGCTGAACAGTTGGGTCTGATATATGAGATTTGGAAAACACCCCTGGCCTGTTTGTATCACATGGTGCCAGATGGAATTGAACTTTGCCAATCGTTGTTGCCCCGCCAGTCTCTGAATCCCAGTTCTACTTGGATCTCCCACATAATGTTGGCTAATCCAATAGAGAATTCCGAACGTGTAAAGCTCCTGACCGCTTTCATGAGGAAGACGTCTATTGGAATGCAGACTGGGTGGTTGAGGGAGTTGAGCTTAAGTGGTGAGACTGATCTGGTTTTGGAGATCAGCCGGGTTTTGCTGGCCAGTACAACACCACTGGTTGAAAAGAGTTTGGCCAGGTCGGCTTTGGTCACCGGACAGCCAGATGAAGCGCTGAAGGAAACTATGTATCTTCAGCACCTGGCTGAATTATATCGTTTGAGTGGCCAATTCGATGAGGCAGAGAAGTTATTCCAGCAAGTCCAATGGGTTTCACGAATCTGGTTGGCAGGTATTAATGTTCAATTGGCAGATCTCTCCTGGCAAATTGGGAATCCAGAACAGGCTCAAGGCATTTACGATCAGAACCAGAAACTCCACGCAGAGCAGGTTGATACAACAGCAGAACTGGTAATTTCCCTTGGTCATTCCTGGCAAGCCTTTTTACCACTCGAATCAGGTTTGGCTGACTCTCAAAACCCACTAATGATGATTTTGAGGGCTGAAGAAATCGGAAAGGCAGGCGATCTGTCCAATGGACAAGAATTAGCCTGTCAGGCCGTAGAATTATGGCTGGCCGGGATGGAAACATGTCCATCCAAAATGACAACCCAATTTGCAATCGAGTGGAAACCCGAAGTTTATGCAAATGCCTTGATCGACCTGGGCCTGGATGATGAAGCGATTTCCTTTACCCGAGTTGCACTCATGACTAAACCAGCTGACGAAACATTGACCGGGGTGTTGGTCGATCTCCTGCAGAAAAAACAAATGACGGAATTTGCCCTGGAAATGGCTGGCATACAGGCAAGCCTAAACCCAGACATGGCTGGGCATCAGCGCACCCTGGCTAAGCTTCTCAATGCCACCGGTCGCTGGCCGGAAGCCTATCATAGCTGGAAAAGAACATTGAGATTGGCTCGAACTCCTTCAACCGAAGACTGGCTGGGGTTGGCTGAAGCCTCCCTGGCAGTGAACGATTTGCCCCAAACGATTGAAATGTGTAATCTGGTCCTGGAACAGGATGAAAACCATGGTAAGGCCAACAGAATGCTTGGACGAGCTCTGGTAAAAACTGGCCATTTTCAGGAGGCGATCCCAGTTTTGGGCAAAGCAACTGCCCTCTGTCCGGAAGAAACGCAAGCCTGGTTGGATATGGCTGACGCATATCGCAACCTGGGTGAGAACCAGAAAGTGTTGGAAATCTTAAGGGCAGCTTCTCTGGCTGTTTCCAATTCATCTGAAATATTTCTTGCTTTAGGGGAAACCTGCCAACAGGCAGGTTTGCAGGCTGAAGCATTACCAGCTATTCGTAAAGCCGCACAATTGAGGCCAGATTCAGAAACTGCAGCAATTCAATTGGGAAACATCTTGCTCACATTAGGTTATCTCAGTGAAGCTCAATCCGTCTTGATCGCTGCGGTAAAACGCTGGCCGGAAAACCCGGATTTGGCGTTAATTTTTGCCCGAGTATCCCTAGCCCTTGGGGACCACGATGCAGCCCTGCAAGCCCTTGAAATCGCCATACGGACAGATAAGCCGGAAATCGAGCGCTACATTCTGCTGGCTGAAACCCTGTTAGAGGGGTTCACGCCTGGTTCAACAATCTCACCTGTTAACAGTAACCATCGACTGGAACGGGCCAAGCAAGTGCTGGAGACAGCTCTGACCTGGATGCCAGATCATGAATTGGGTTTAGTGCTGCATGGAGAAATCCTGCTGGCTTGTTCAGAAAATCAAGGAGCTTATGAAGTTTTTAGCCACTTGTACGAAAGCAAGTCATTATCCAATACGGACAACCATTGGAGGTTGCTGGCAGGATTTGGACTATCTGCGCTTCGGACAGGAGAAGTAAATTTGGCCTTGTCCGCTTTGCAGGACGCCATTCTGATGAGACCGGAAATGATCGGCTTGCACCGGTTATTAGCTGAGGCTTATCTTCAGGCAAACCAACGAAATGATGCCATTCAGAGAGCCCGTTATGCGCTCAAGTTGGACGCAAACAATGAAAGCAACCTGCTTTGGTTTGCTGATTTGATGGGAATGATGGAGGAAACGGCTGAAGCAATTAGCGCCATGCAGGTGATCACCCAACTGGCACCAGAGCGCTCGGATTATTGGTTGAAACGAGCCGGGTTGGAAGTGGAAAATGGAGACCTGGAAGCAGCCCAAAAATCCTTGCAAACCATGTTGAATTTGAGTGAACTCAACCATGACCATTACCGCCTGGCAGCGTTGACTTACTTGCGGATGCAAGATCAGACGGCGGCAATGGCCTGCCTGGATCTGGCTTGCGAAAAGTCTTCTGAAGTAACCACGGATTTTCTATTGGAAATGACCTGCCTGAACTTTCGATTGGGCAGGCACGAGCTTGCTTTGGAAAGTTGTTGCCGGTTAGCCAAGGCTTTCCCGAATGATGGAATCTTGCAAGTCTTGCAGGCTGATTTGTTATGCGGTCTTGAACGCTGGCAACCAGCATTAATCAGCCTGGACCAGGCCCTCGAGATTTGGGAAAAGGGGCATCAAACTGGAGAGATCGGACGGTGGCAGCGTCTCGTAAATTCGGGCTGGATCCGAGCGGATTGGTTGGTAAGTGCCAACCGGCTGGGGATGATCAGTATGCGCAAAGCATTGATCTACAACCGAATGAATGAATCCGAGTTGGCTGAACAACATGTGGAGATGACTCTGCAGCAAGTTGATCATTATATGCCAGCGATTTACCTGGCGGTGGAATTGGCACTGGGGCAAAACAACCTGGATCAGTGCAATCAATTACTGGAAGAGACGGAAGGTTCGCAGACGGATTTTGTTGGCTTGCGGATTGAAAATCATCAATTGCGAGGAGAAGCAGATCGCGCAGCTGAATTGCTGAGGCAGTCAATGATTGATCGGCCGCGAGACTTCCGTTTGCGGATATTGCAGGTCTGTCAACTCAGCCAGAGGTATGATTGGGCTGCGGCCAACAGTCTGTTTGATCGTTTGTTGATTGATTATAAAGAACGTAAAGCGGTATCTGCAGGCTGGCCTATTGTGCAAGGTGAGTTAATGACAAGCTTGATCCAACGCGGAGATTTGCTGCGATTGGTAGACCAAGCCTTGGCCTTGCGGCGTTGGCAGAATGCGTTGGAGTTGGCTTCCGAATGTGTTCGAATTTATGGGGATTCGGCCGCTCATCTACGACTGGCAAAAGTGCTGATCATTTGTGCTGAACAACAAAGATTGTATACAGAGCTCAATATTTCAGCCCATGCCCCTGGTGTAGAAATGCTGTCTGTTGACCGGAATCGCCAATTTGAGTTGGTCATGGAAAAAGCCGGACTGCAAAGTTACCAACATGAGAACCTTCGCTGGTTTAAGCGCGGCCAGCTGGCTTTCCAAGGTACAGTGGAGTACATCACAGATCTTGCCAGCGTGGCAGATAATTCAGAGGATTGTGTAGCCTTAATGGCTGCCCTCCGCAGAAATAAAAATATGGAGGGTGTAAAACAACTTGCTGGTCAGTATCCGCAGGAACCAGCGATTTTGGCAGAACTGGCACTGGCACAATTGGCAACAGATGCTCAAGATGCTCAATTGACTGCCCAACACCTGGCAGAGATCAGCCCTTCAGATCCAGTTCACCTTGTTATTCTGACAATGGCTGCAAACCACAACGAAGATTGGATGATTGCTCTTGGAGCCTTGGAAAATGCCCTGCAAATCTGGCCTGATGAGGCTGAATGGCACGCTTGGGCAGCGGATATGGCTGATAAGGTCAATGCAGGTCGGGCATGCCAGGCGCACTGGGAACAAGCCCTGACCCTGGAGCCCAAACGCGTAAGTTTTGCCTTATCACTTGGTAGAACCTACAATAGTCATCAAGTTTATGCCAAAGCGGCAAGTGTACTCCGGCGGGCTGTAGAAATCACAGACCAACACCCAGAGATTTGGATGGAACTTGCGCGGGCATTACAAGGAACCGGCGAGTTTGTGGAAGCGTTGGAATGCGCCGGCAAGGCAGCAGATTTACTGCCTGAAGAACCACTTCCCCTATTGCTGAGCGGTGAGATTGCGCTCACAATGGGTAAATTGGATTGGGCATTAGCTTATGCCCAGGAAGCCTATAAAATTGCCAACCGTAATGAGAAAGTGGTTCTATTCCTGGCCAGGGTGATGGAGAAACGAGGAAAACTGATGGACGGATTGGCGTTGATCGAAAAATCACTGGTGAATATGGATCACGCTGAACCTTTGATTTTTGAACAAGCTCGGTTGATACGCAAGATTAGTGGTCCCAAGGCTGCCTTACCGGTACTAATCCGGTTAGCAAATGATAATTCAGCATCTGTAGAAGCCTTAAGTTTACTAGCCCAAGTGCAGGCAGATTGTGGTGACCTGGCTGCAGCGGAGCAATCTGCCCGCAAAGCCCTGGCTGTAAACCCAGACGATCTTGATACAAACTTATTACTAGGGCGTTTGTTGCATAAAGCTGGGCAATTAGACCAGGCAATTGTCTTCTTGAAGTTAGCGACTACTGGTGGAGACAATTCATTGGATGCATTGATGGAGTTAGGGCGAGTGTACCAGGCTCGCCGAGAATTCCAGCCAGCATTGCAGATCTACCAGCAAGCCATCATGCATTCTCCAAAGGATCACCTACCATACCTGGCAGCTGGAGCAGTCTTACGGGAAGCCAAAGATTATCGAGGATCGGAAGCAATGTTCCGCCGGGCAGCTGAATTGGCTCCGGATGATGTCAATATCCAACGCCAGTTGGGCGCTGTAGTGGCGCTTAACCTGGTTTATGAATCGCAGGAGGTCAAGTTCTCCTATGGACAGCATTAATTCATTCAAAACTGGTGCGAACGGCGGTTATGACCGCAAGTCTTTCCTGGCTTTGCTGGATACAGCACTCCAGGTCAAATCCTGGCGCTTTGCTAGGCAGGGATCATTGCTTTGGCTGGCAATCTTTCCTGGCGACCTGGATGTACGTTTGCGGCTGGCCAAAGCTCAAGCAGGGGAAGGTCGCAGTGGAACAGCCATCAGCCTGATGGAAGAAATCTGCCGGATGGATCCTGAATTTGTCCTAGCACAATCCAGCCTAGCAGATGAGTATTTGAGAAGCAGCCAACCCGAGAAAGCAGCTGAAACCTGGGCATTGGTTTCTGCACTGGGCAGCGGGATTCCTGAGCCGAAATTACCGCAATGGGCATTGGATCTGACCAATGCCTACAAGTATTTTGCTTCAGGTGATCTGGAGATGTCTGAGAATATGGTCCATACCGTGCTGGGATGCAGGTCAGATATGTTGTTGGCAGCCGTTCTTCATTTGCGGTTGACTCGGGCGGCTGGCGATATTCGAACAGTGAACCATTTGGCTTCGTTATATAAAGAGCGTTGGCCGGAAACCCTGGCCTTTTCTTTGGCCCTGGCTGAAGCCCAAATGGAGCTCGGAGATGAATCACGGGCAGTTGCTTTACTTCACCAATGTGTGGCACGTGATTCGGCCGGACAGGTGGCTAACCGACTGTGGGGGCAAGAGCATCGTTATCATTCCTTGTGGCCGGATCGATTAGAAGCCCGTTTTGAACTGGTGATTCCTGCCGAAGTTGCCGGTCCGCTGGGATTGAATCGCCTGCCGGATGGTAAGTCTGCAAATTCAGTTGATATGATAACAGGGGTCGTGTCTTTGAGATCAGGTCCGATAAACATTGCTGAAGATCCGGCTGAATACGCTGGAATGACTGAGGCAGAAGGTACGCAAATGATCGAAACCAAGGCGGCTCGCATCCGTAGGGGTATGCAGGCTAATGAGGCGACGCGTGATGCTGAGGAATCTTTTGACAAACTGGCCAAGAAAATGAAAAAACCTGCCCTCGGCAAAGTGGATGGTCGCTTCCCGATGTATGTGCTTTTGTCCACTCGCAAAGGGATGGAGGGTCAGTATGGACCACAGACCGCTGCTGCTCTGGAACAGGAGATGAAAAAGCTGGTATCAGCAGCCAGTAAACGCCCTGGCTGGGGGGCGATGGTTTATTTCCCGGATGATCCCTTGATGACTGCAAAACTGGGTTTGAAACCTGTGGATGGAATTGATCCATGGAAATTAAAGTTGGCATTGGTGGATCTGGATCAGGCCCTGGGCAAGAAAGGTCAACGGATTGGGGCGATCGTGATCGTGGGTGGGGCAGAGGTCGTACCTTTTCATAAATTACCCAACCCAACGGATGATGATGATGCTGAAGTCAATTCTGATAACCCTTATGGAACACTGGATTCAAATTACTTTGTGCCTGAATGGCCGGTTGGCCGGTTGCCGGGTGAGATTGGCCCGGATGCCGGTTTGCTGATTGAGCAAATCCGAAAAGCAACTGGCTATCACAGCGCACAAGGATATAAACCTTTGCACTGGTGGATGCTGCCATGGCGGTGGATCAGACAAATTCAGCCCAAAGGCAAAAAAAGTAAGTCACACCTGCCATTTGGTTACACAGCTGCTGCCTGGCAACGTTCTTCACAAGAGGTGTTTCGCCTGAATGGAATCAAACGAAACCTGGTAGCCTGTCCACCCGAAGGTACCGAGACAGTTGATCCGGAAGACGTCAGTGCAGCTTCTCTGGGTTATTTTAACTTGCATGGGTTGGAGGATGGGGCTGAATGGTATGGTCAGCGGGATCCCGGGGATACCACTCCTGGCATGGATTATCCAGTTGCGCTCAGTCCTCACAATCTAATCAAGAATGGTTCAGCGCCAAAAGTTGTCTTCAGTGAAGCCTGTTATGGTGGGCTGGTAAGCGGAAAGCGGGAAGCTGAAGCCATCAGCTTGAGATTCCTGTCAATTGGCACCCAGGCAGTGGTTGGCTCGACCTGCACGGCCTACGGTTCGGTGGCAGCACCTTTGATAGGGGCTGATTTACTCGGTAGTCTGTTCTGGAAACACCTGCAATCCGGTTTGACGGTCGGTGAGTCGCTGATGCAAGCAAAGATAGACCTGGTACGCGAGATGAGTCGCCGTCAGAGTTTCCTGGATGGCGAGGACCAGAAGACTTTACTCTCGTTTGTCTTGTATGGAGATCCCCTGGTCAATCTAAGTGGCTACCAGAAGGGAACAAAAAACCTACCACGTTTCCGAAGTCATCCCAAGGTGGCAACTGTATGTGATAGACCGGACGGAGACCTGGTGGAGAGTGATCTTTCCATTGAAACGATGCAAGTAGTAAAGCGTGTGTTGGAACCCTATTTGCCAGGTTTTTCGGACCAGGATATTAGTGTAACCCGGCAACACCAGGCTCACCCGGGCAAGAAACCGGGACAACCTGCGAATGAAACCAAAGTCAACCAAGGCTCGGCGAATGAGCGGACCGTGGTTACGGTAACCAAGCAAGTGCAGATTGGAGCGCGAAAGCATCATCGCTTTGCCAGATTGACCTTTAACGCCAAGGGAAAAGTCGTTAAGATGGCGCTCAGCCGGTAGATGCAGGTCATGTTAGAATGAGGACATGGTCCTTGAACAAATCTTCTTCCTGGTCGGCGGTTGTGCATCCATCGGGTTATGTGTTCTGATTGTTGCAATGATTATTTTGAAAAAACGTAAAAATAAAAAACTGGGTGATTGAGCCACCCGGTTTTGATTTTTCTGAATTAGTCAACCTGTAAGATATGGGCAATGATATTTGAGCCAGAACCGCCAATGTTTTGTGCCATACCGATGCGGGCATCCGGCACCTGCGAACCACCGGCTTCCCCCCGTAATTGACGAGTGACTTCAACAATCTGGTACATACCAGTCGCGCCTACCGGATGACCACGAGCTTTTAGTCCCCCCAGCGTACAAATCGGAATGCTTCCAGTCGGACGGATTTCACCGTCTAGGGCAAGGCGGGGAGCCTGTCCACGCTCAGCAAAGCCAGTCGCTTCCAGAGAGAGCGCGGCCATAATCGAAAAGGCATCGTGCAGTTCGAACAAGTCAATATCCCTGGGAGTGATGCCGGCCTGGGCATAAGCAGCCTTGGCAGAAAGTTCTGCAGCCCGCAACCAGAGCGGATTGCGCCGGCCGTGAATAGCAATGGAATCCGTAGCTGCGCCAGATCCAATCACCCGGATGCGTGGGCGGCCGGGAATAGAGCGTACCCGTTCCGCCGGAACTAAAATTGCAGCCGCTGCACCGTCCCCCATTGGAGAGGCATCCATAATGCAAATTGGTTCAGCAACCATCGTCGCTTTACGAAATTGGTCTTCGGTTATGGGCTCATGAAAACGAGCATACGGGTTGTGAACCGCATTGGCATGTGAATTAATGGAAAATGGGGCAAAACTGATTTTGTCCCACTTATATTGCTCCATATATCGCCGCATAGCCAGGGCGTTGAGGGCAACAAAAGAAAGTCCCATGTCTAATTCCCAATCGGCATCGGCGGCGGTAGCAAGCTGGGCAGTGATTTCCTCTGTCGGTGAGTCGGTCATCTTTTCGACCCCGACAGCGATGGCAACATCCACTTCACCGGAGGAAACGGCAATCAGGGCGGAGCGGAAGGCGGCTGCACCAGAACTACAGGCGGCTTCCACTCGGGCTGCTTCTGCAAAGCGCAATCCCACCCAATCGGCAATGTAGCTACCGAGGTGCTGCTGATGGCTGGCGGAACCGGACATCATATTGCCCACATAGAGGGCATCGGCGGTTTCCACGCCGGCATCCTGCATGGCTGCCAGAATGGCATCACCAGCCAACTCGCGCAAACTTTTCTCCCATTGTTCTTCCACTTTGGTTTGGCCAATTCCCAGGACGGCAACAGGTCGCATAATGGTTCCTTTCCAGATATCATCGATGATTGTTAATGTGAATTATACGTCGCGTATCCATCAATAACTATCAAAAAGTAGATAGATTACAGGGTTATAATCAGGAGGTTAGCGGAGGTCAGTTGAAGCGTTTCTTTATTTTCGGAATCGTCATTCTTTCAATAATTCTGACAGCCTGTCAGAATTATGCAGTACCTTCTGATTCAACGCCTGAGGTTGTGAAACAGGAAACAATCATCAATCCTACATCCGTTCCAAATCCAACACCAATTTCGACCCCGACAAATCCCAATCATCCATTATCCCCCACAAGAGAGGCAAAGAATACCTACTGGTTTGACGATTCCATACCGGTCAATGTGCAGACTGCTCTGTGCTTTCCTGAGGGTGTAAGTACAGCCAACAGTAAAAGTCAGGCTGGCGCTTGGTTATCTTTGGGCAGCGGAAGCGTACTGGCCTATCGAAGCGTATATGCGTTGGCCGGTAGGTTTGACCTGCTGGTGGATGGTGTTACGATGGGAGAGTTGGAGTCCGCCTGGCAGGGGCAGGGGGAGTGGAACCTGGCGATGAGTCACGAGACTTACCAGGCCTTTAAAGGTGATTGGAGCGCCACAAATTCAATCCTGATCGTGGATGACTTGGAAGAACTGGTGAATCAGGTTTGGAACACGGAGGGAATGTTGATTATCCTGCCGTTTGATGATCTCATCCCCCGGCTCAAGGTGTTAAATGTGGATGGAATGTCTGTGCTGGATAAAAAACTAAATACGAAAAAATATCCACTAACCCTGAATTATTACTGGCAAGGAGATCCTCCTTTACTCAACTTGATGAATGCAGCCTGTGAACCTGGAACTAACCGGGATCTGGCAATGATGACCGATGTTTTGATGAGCGGAGTCTCCGCATTAACTCGCGGCACGGCCGCCAAAATGGTTGAAGAAGGTGTTACGTATCCGGCCAGAGATATCCTGAATTGGCTGAAAGCAGCGGATATTACACATATCAGCCATGAAGTGTCGTTTTTTATCGATTGTCCTGATCCGTTACCAATTCGTGCCGGCGGTCGATTCTGCGCCCAACCAGAATTCCTGGAGCTATTTATCCATGCCGGGGTGGATGTAGTGGAATTGACCGGCAACCACTTGAATGACTGGGGGACAGACGCATTGATCGATTCCATCTCCATGTACCAGGAAGCCGGGATAAAGTTGTTTGGCGGAGGAATCAATGCAGAAACAGCCCGGCAACCGTTGTTGGTTGAGCACAATGGCAACCAGTTGGCGTTCCTGGGCTGCAATGCCACTGGTCCGGATTCAGATTGGGCGAAAGAGTCTTTGCCCGGATCTGCTTATTGCGACCTGGATTGGTTATCTGCTGAAGTCAGTCGATTGAAGAACGATGGCTACCTACCCATTGTTACGTTTCAAGCATTTGAAATATGTGACTATGCTCCCCATTCGAGTCAACGCGTTCTGGCGGATCAAATGGTTAGAGCAGGAGCCGTGATTGTAAGCGGCAGCCAGGCTCATTGCCCTCAAGCCTATCGAATTGAGGGGGAAACATTCATTCACTATGGATTGGGCAATCTGTGGTTTGACCAGATGGATTGGTTGAGCCGGCAGGAGACCCTGGATCGTCATGTGTTTTATAATGGACGACATATCAGCACGGAAATTTTTACAGCCATTTTAGAAGATTCGGCCCGCCCGCGGCCGATGACAGCAGATGAACGACGATTTATCCTGGAGATGATATTTAATGCTAGTCAGTGGTAAGTTTTTCTTTCAAATTGTTTGCATTTTGGTCATGTTAAGTGTGGTTGCTGGCTGCCAACCGGTGCAGATAACTACCACTCTGGTTGTCCCTGTAGAAACATCAGCAGCATTTCCCAGCCAAACGCCTTTTCAACCGCAGCCACCGACGCTTCAGGCGATAACCCCAACCCCAACCCCGCACCTCATCAGATTACTTGGCTTTCAAGAGGGTGTGCCAGAGAAGCTACGACAACAAATCAGTCTTGTTGATGATACCGCATGGGCTGAAAAGGTTGAAACCTCAGATTTTATCCTTTCACCCTTGTCCGAACAGATTGAAGGCAGCGCAACCTGGGTGTATGCACTGGTTGCTCCATTTGACACCATCCAGGATGAAATCAGCAGTGAGGCTTTGACCGCTCTCTGGCATGGCGAAACAAGCAGTGGTTGGGAAAACGTGCAGTTGTACTTGAGTAAACCTACCCATGCGATGCTGGAGAGTTTGTGGGGACCAGGCAACGAAACCTTCTTGCGGATAGCCAGCGATTTCGAAGATCTTATCAGCCAGACGTGGGCGAATCAACCCAGTCTGGCGATCGTCCCCTTTGAGGAATTAGATCCGCGCTGGAAGGTACTGCGGATTGATGGCCTGTCCCCTTTGCAAAAGACCTTTGCTGCCAACAATTACTTTCTTACCTCTTATTTTTCCTGGATCGGTCAAGATCCGGGTGAGCTACCGGAGCTGCCAGTGACTAACCGGATCGAGGATAAGCTGACCGTGATTACGATGACCGGAGTGACCGCCCTGGTCCGGGCTACTGGTTTCATGATGGATAAATATGGCGTGACTTTTCCGGGAGAAGATATCCAGGGGTGGATGAAGGAAGCAGATTTCACCCATGTCAGTAATGAGGTCTCGTTTGATCCAACCTGCCCGGCCCAGGATCCCAATCAGCAAGGGTTACGGTTTTGCAGCCGGCCGGAATATATTGAGTTATTGGAATTTGTGGGTGTGGATATTGTTGAATTGACTGGAAACCACCTGATGGATTTTCGACCGGAAAGCCTGCCTTACACTATGGAATTATATCGTCAGAGGGGCTGGACCACGTTTGGCGGTGGAGAAAATATCGAGGTGGCTAGCCAGCCAGGTTTTATCGAACATAATGGAAATCGATTTGCCCTGCTAGGCTGCAATCCGGCTGGCCCGGGTGGGGATTGGGCGGGTCCGGGAAATCCAGGCACCCAACCCTGTGATTGGGATGCCTTTCGCCAACAGATTCGGGAGTTGACAGATCAGGGCTACCTGGTAATCACTACCTTGCAATACGCAGAGTCTTATTCTGCTACACCAGGCCCACAGCAGGTAGCGGATTTCCGTTCATTATCTGAAGCTGGAGCGGTCATCGTCAGTGGTTCCCAGGCCCACTTTCCCCAGGGATTTGAATTCTTGAATGGGAAGTTGATTCACTATGGACTGGGGAATCTGTTTTTTGACCAGATGGATTACCCGGTGGTCGGCACCCGGCGTGAGTTTTTAGATCGCCATATTTTTTATGATGGCAGGCATATCAGCACCGAATTATTAACGGCATTACTGGAGAATTATGCCAGACCGCGTCCAATGACGGCTGAAGAACGCCAGGTGTTCCTACAAGATATATTTTCGGCCAGTGGCTGGTAGAATTGATTTGAGGTGAAAAAATGACCAAGATTTTTGATATTTCGTTAACCATTCATCCCGGAATGGTTGTCTGGCCGGGTGATCCAGCGGTTCAGATGCATCGATTGACCAAAATTGAGGATGGTGATAATTGCAATGTGACATTCCTTGCCACGGCTGTCCATGCCGGTACCCATGTGGATGCTCCATATCATTTTTTGGCGGATGGTACGACCATTGAAACCCTTCCACTGGATGTGTTGGTAGGCCCTGTCCAGGTCATTCAAATCCCAGACCAGGTGGATTTGATTGATCGGAAGGCGCTGGACCAGATCGTGTTCGTCCCTGGTATCCCCCGCTTGCTCTTTAAGACCCGCAATGTGCACATCCGGGCTGCCGGGGATCATGAGTTTGACACAACTTTTGTTGGAATCAGTGCAGATGCGGCTGAGTTGCTGGTGGAAATGGGCATCCGGCTGGTGGGAGTTGATTATCTTTCTGTAGCACCGTTTAATAACAGCCGTCCGCCCCACGAAATTTTCTTGGGTGCTAAAGTTGTATTGCTGGAAGGGATCAATCTGGATGCAGTCGAGCCCGGTGTGTATACACTGTATTGTCTGCCGTTGAAACTCGCCGGAAGCGATGGAGCGCCGGCTCGCACCATTCTGGTGCAGGATTAGCCGGGTGTAATTAGAGTGTAACCACCATCCACAATAATCACCTGACCGCAGATCATGGCAGCATCCGGTGAACAAAGAAATGCAACAACTCCTGCCACATCGTCTGGCGTCACCAGTCGGCCTGCAGGAGTGTTTTTAATCGCATTCGGGATCGTTTCCGCCTGGCTGAGCGAGGCGAAATGTTGGAGCGCATCAGTCAGAACCAGGCCGGGAGAAACTGCATTTACCCGAATGTGATGTGGACCCAGTTCGACTGCAAGGTAACGGGTCAAGGATTCCAGGGCAGCTTTGCTGGCGCCAACGGCGATGTAATCCGGCAGGACCCGTTGGGAACCAGGGCTGGAGATGGCAACAATCTGCCCGCCGTTGCGGCCAGCCATCAGCGGAAATGCCCGTTGAGTTGCAAACAGGAAAGCCCGAGCGTTAACATTCATCGTCCAATCCCAGCCGGTTTGTTTTTGCTGCATCCCTGGGCGGTTGAAACCCGAGGCTGCGTTGCTGATAAAAATGTCCAATCCGCCAAAAACATCCTGAACTTGGTTGAAAAGATTGTCGATATCCTCCAACTTGGAGATATTGGCATGGACAACCAATACTTTGCGCCCCAGGCAGCGGATGGTAGCTGCTATCTCTTCGGCCGGGGCTAGATTTCGGACATAGGTAATGATAATATCGGCCCCATCCCGGGCCAGGCGCAAGGCGATAGCTCGGCCGATACCGCGACCGGAACCGGTGATCAGGGCGATTTTTCCTGCGAGTGGGAGTGCATCAGTCATGGGGATCTCCGTTTTAAATCAAAGTAAACGAAATTGTAAAAAACAGGCTTTCCAGGACCGGTCTGGATGGGCTGGGCAACGAACGGATCAGGGCAGCATCAATCTTTATGGTAAGAGTGAATATTTTTTCCACATTTACTCCCTGGCAGATGGGTAGAAAGGGCGCAAGCCAGCCCAGGGCGCGTTGAAAAAGTTTGTGGGCGCCATTGTAATTTCCGCGTTGTATATGGTAAAACCCCACCCCAACTTGAAGGATGCCGCGATAGAGTTCACGGATCGGGTCTGGTTCTCCGCGCCAGGCCTCTTCCAGGAATTCATGCGCCTGAAAGTAATCTCCCGCGTTAAATAATTCCAAGCCGCGGACCACCAAGTGGGGTAATGGCCGCAAACAGGCACAATCTGAAATGCCGCTAGCTGGGATCTTGCTGATTTCATCATTCATGATGAGATAGATTATAAAAGATGGAGGACTCTCCGGCAAGAATAGCCTGATAATCACTTTTCGGATAGCAAAAGAGTGATAGGATAGGATGAAAGATCAAGGAATCTTTGGATAAACATTAACGATGGGAAAATTGTTTTAAGCCGAGGGACAAATGATTGAACTGCCTGAAGATCAAATTGTACCGCTTTCCATGGAGCACAATTTCTGGACCTGGTCAGCCCAGTCGAAGGTTTGTCCGATTCCGATTGAACGGGCGGAGGGAGTGTATTTTTGGGAGCCGAGTGGCAAGTGTTACCTGGATATGAACTCAATGGTGATGTGCGTTAACATCGGTCACGGCGACCGACGGGTTATTGAAGCAATGGTCGAACAAGCCAGGTCACTGCCTTTTGCCGGGCCAGGATTTGCAACCCGACCGCGGGCGGTCCTTGGAAAATTACTGGAAGAGATTACTCCACCTGGTTTGACCAAATTCCTGTACACCCTGGGTGGAGCGGATGCCAACGAAAACGCCATTAAACTGGCGCGCGCCTATACCGGAAAGCACAAGATCTTAACCCGCTACCGATCCTATCATGGAGCCACCTATGGTGCAATTGCTGCAACCGGGGATCCGCGTCGGCTGGCCTGGGAGCCAGATGTGATGCCGGGCGTGGTGCATTTCCTTGATCCATACCGCTATCGCTCCACTTTTCATCGAATCCAGCCAGAGATCAGCGACGAGGAATTCACGCGGGATTATCTGAACCACCTGGAAGAAATTATTCAATTTGAAGGCCCACAGACCATCGCTGCCGTAATGCTTGAAACGGTAACAGGCACGAATGGCATCATAATCCCACCAGATGGATACCTGCCAGGCGTACGGGCGCTGTGCGATCAGTATAAAATTTTACTGATCTGTGACGAGGTGATGAGCGGATTTGGTCGAACCGGGCGATGGTTTGCGGTCGATCACTGGGGAGTGAAACCGGACATTATGACGATGGCCAAGGGTCTGACTTCCGGTTACGCCCCTCTAGGTGTAGTAGCGATGACCCAGGCTGTCGCAGACACATTCAAAGAGAAAGTATTCGAAGGTGGATTGACTAATAACGGTCATCCGATCTCGCTGGCAGCGGCGATTGCCGTGATCGAAGTCATGAAGGCTGACCGATTGGTGGAGCGAGCGGCGGAAACCGGAAAAGTGATGGCTGATATGTTGGCTGAGATTCAAGACCGACACCCCTCGGTCGGAACGGTACGCTCAATCGGCTTGTTTGGTATCATTGAACTGGTGCGGGACCGGAAAACCAAAGAACCGATGGCTCCTTATGGTGGAACTTGTCCGGAGATGATGGCATTCAAGAAATACATGCTGGAGCATGGTGTGTTCCTGTACACTCACTGGCATACCGTTTTACTGATTCCACCCTTGATCATCACAGCGGATCAACTGGCGGAAGCATTTAACGTTCTTGAAGCTGGGCTGGCTATAACCGACGCTGTGGCAAAATAAGGTGTAACTTTTAACATCCAGATGCATCCAAGAAGATGCAAAAGCCTTATGAAGGAGAACCTAATGGAATTTAAGTTCAATCCAGTGCAATCCAGCAACGAATCCAACCCGGAAGAGCAAGTAAAGATACTGGTGATCGGCTCCGGCCCAGCCGGGTTGTCTGCAGCTTTGTATGCCGCCCGGGCAGAATTAGCGCCTGTAGTGTTGACTGGGATGGAATTGGGAGGACAGGCTGCCCTGACCCATACGATTGAGAATTACCCGGGTTTCCCGGACGGTGTGGGAGGAAGCGAACTAGGAGAATTGTTTCAAAAGCAAGCTGAACGATTTGGGGCACGGATTGAATTTGAAACCGCGAATTCGGTGAATTTAAATCAACAACCTTACAAGGTTGTTACCGATAACAAAGTGTACCTGGCTGACACATTGATTATTTCGACTGGCGCTAGCCCTTATCATTTGAACATACCCGGAGAACGAGAATTGACGGGCAAGGGTGTTTCCTACTGTGCAACCTGTGACGGATGGTTCTTCAAGGGGAAAAAGGTGGTGGTTGTTGGCGGTGGGGATAGTGCCTTGGAAGAAGCGATCTTCCTGACGCGGTTTGCCTCCTCAGTGAATATTGTCCACCGGCGCAACGAACTGCGCGCCGGAGCCATCCTGCAACGGAGAGCCATGGAAAATCCGAAGATTTCCTTCATCTGGAACAGCGTCGTTACCGAGGTGCTTGGTGACAAGGCCGTGAAAGAAGTCCGGCTGAAAAATGTGCAGACAGGGGAGGAATCACTTTTCCAAACAGATGGCGTGTTCATCTTCATTGGGCACAAGCCCAATACTGAACTCTTCCAGGGGCAAATTGTAATGGATGCACAAGGATACATCCAGACGGATCTATTGATGCAAACATCTGTTGAGGGTGTCTTTGCTGCTGGTGAAGCGGCAGATCCGCATTTCCGGCAGGTGATTACCTCGGCTGGAATGGGCGCAGCAGCAGCCATCCAGGCTACTCATTATTTGGAAAATAAAAGCTAATTTCAACAGACACGAATCAAAAAGCCGGGCGAAAAAATCCGCCCGGCTTTTTGATGATTTTAGGGATTAGGGGACCACCAGATAAAATCCCGAAAAGTGCTGACAGAACCAGCCGGGATCCAGATCGGATCTCCGTCAGTGGTTGTGCCGGTCTGGCGGACGGTCAAAACGCTCCAGCGTAAAATGTGGGGGATGGTATCGAATGGCCGCAAGTCGGCAGACAGGACCAAGCGGGTTTCGGTGACGTATTCCACGGTCAGGCGGGTGCCACCATCCGTGACATCCAGAACAGTGACCGCGTAGGCTTCGTTTGAGCGCAGGGTATCCACGGCTGCCCATTGGAGGGTGACCACATCATTGGGATCCGTGAAGACCGCACCATCTGCTGGAAGCAGCAGGGGTGGAGCGCCGTAAGGTGGCGGGGTGGTGGCTGTGGGGGTTGGTCCTGCAGTTGGGCGTCGTTCGCACAACGGGATGATCAAGATTTGTCCCAGGAAAACGGTATCGCCACTCAGTCCGTTGTAGTCGCGAATGGCCTCTGCCGGCACGTTATAGGTGAGAGATATCCCACTCAGTGTTTGGCCAGAGACAACTTCGTGATTGACTTTCTGGCAGGAAGATTCAGTCGCCTGGGCGGCACTGAGGGTGGATGTAGCCAGGGGGGCAGCCGTCGGTGTGGGTTGGGGAATGAGCAGGACTTTTCCCGGAGTTAAGCTGCAGGCTGCATCCAAGCCATTCGTCAGGACGATCGTGTTTACCGATATATCAAATAAACCCGCGATAGCCGCACACGAATCACCCGCTTGAATGGTGTATTCGATGGGTGGTAAAGGTGTGGCGGTTGCAGTCTGAGTTGGACTGACGGTAATGGTTGGTGTTCTGGTGGCTGTGGCTGTGATTGTTGGGGTTGGCGTAGCGGTCACGTTGACCACTTCCATACCGGCCGGTTTTAAAATCGAATTGGCCACACCCGGTATCAGCAGAACAATTGCAGCGCCAATCAGGATCAATAACAACAACATGCCAAGGAATAATGGCAAGCTGAGGGTAATTTCCGGCATGCGGGGTCCCTGGATGGGTTTGGCAGGCACGGTTGGTGTAGCGGGTGCAATCTTAGCACCGCACACCAGGCAGCGGGTTGCATCCTCGCTGAGGCGAGTTCCGCATTCAGGACAAGTTTTTGTAGGGTTAGTGGGTTCTGGGCTCATAGATTCTTAAACCTGGGGTCTTTCCCCGGACGCTGAATTATACCATACCCCAATTTGCGGTTTCTGAGAAGGGTAGGGCGTGGGTCGGTCATGGAAGAAATCCTTTGCAAGGATAATTGGATATGATATGCTGATGAATATGCAACCATTCAGTTTATATCTCCACATCCCTTTTTGTCAAAAGCGATGTACTTATTGTGATTTTAACACGTTTGCCGGGTTCCAACACCTGATCCCGAACTATGTCACTGCCCTCCGCCGAGAAATTCGGTTGTTAGTAGCTTCTACCGATGAACGGATCCCGGTGCATACGATTTTCTTTGGCGGCGGAACGCCATCCCTCTTATCCATGGAGCAATTCCAGGCAATCCTGAATGATATTCAAATAGGATTTGAGGTGCTGGAGGGAGCAGAGATCAGCCTGGAGGCAAACCCGGGAACAGTGACCTTGATAAACCTGGCGGAGTTGCGTTTGATCGGATTCAATCGGATAAGTTTTGGGGTGCAGTCATTTCATCCACAGGATCTATCCCTGATGGGACGGATTCATAACGCAGAGGAAGCCATTCATGCCATCACCTGGGCGCGCCAGGTTGGATTTGACAACTTGAGCCTGGATTTAATTTTTGGCCTTCCAGGGCAGACACTGGCCCGCTGGCAACAAACCCTTATGATCGCATTAGGACTGAAGCCTGAACATATTTCGCTTTATTCTTTAACCGTGGAGGAGCAAACGCCGCTGTTCCAGTGGGTCAAGCGCGGTTTGGTGGAGGAAATCGTAGATGACCTGGCAGCTGAAATGTATGAATGGGCGGGAGACCAGTTGGAACAGGCCAATTTCACCCAGTATGAGATTTCCAACTGGGCACTACCCGGAAGGGAGTGTAAGCATAATCTGCAATACTGGAAGATGCAGCCATATCTTGGGATCGGCGCAGGGGCGCACGGCTATCTGCGGGGTCAGCGCATGGCCAACACAGGCTGGATTGGTGATTACATCCAAAGGATGGATAGAACGGACCAGTTCAAGTTTCCTTTCAGCCCGGCAAATGAAACCCATATATCCCTTGAACGGGAAGATGAAATGGGTGAATTTATGATGGTCGGATTGCGGCTTGTGCAGGATGGTGTTTCTGAAAAGGAGTTCAACCAACGATTTGGACAGTCTCTCCACGAAGTTTTTGGCGAGAAAATCAGAAAACTGGAACAGCGAAAATTACTTGAACGAAATCAGAATGACCCGGATCGCATCCGATTGACCCATTATGGGCGATTGTTGGGAAATCAAGTGTTTATAGAATTCGTATAGTCGATCACAGGAGAATTTTTCTGTCTCAAGTGACAATCACCAAAGTCCCATAACCGCGGGTCTCCCAGGCGCCCGGTTCGGGGGCTGGGTTCGTCCAGCGATAAACCCAGAGAGCTTCTTTTGGTTTCATGTTGATGCAGCCATGGCTCATGGGAATGCCATAATTCTGGTGCCAGTAGGTGCCATGAAAAGCCACCCCGGTTTGCGGTTCGAAGAACGAGGTCCAGGGGACACCAGGCAGTTCATAGGCTTCCGGATCACTGGTCAGGTGACCATCCCCCATATGCTTGGAGGGTAATTTTGATTGTACATGGAAGCGGCCAGTGGGGGTATTCGTAGGAATCCTTCCCGGCTGTGGGTTGCGGTCGGGTACACCGCTGGAAATCTTTGACTCAAAAACAACCTGATCATCTTCATAGGCGGTTAGATACTGGCGAGCCAAAGAAATCTCAATTCGCTTTTTCTCGGGGAGTACGTCGATTGAAAGCGGGGCGTATTCTTCGGTTGGGATTGGACGGAGGTGGGTGGCAGGAACGTGATATTCAACAGCTAATAATTCATCGCGCAATTTATACCAGGCTTCACCATCCGGGCCTTCATCAATTCCTGTAATCCACTGCAATGACTCGTAATACAAGCGGTAAACCGGTTGCCAGCCAGTATAACGGTTGTAGCGCAAGGCCTGGCTGAGCGGAACGGTTACCTCTGCAAGCTGCCCTTTCTCTGGGAGTGTGGAAAGGGTGGGATTGAGGAATATCTGGACGCGTTGGATACGGGCGCTGTGGATGTAGCCACCCCAGACCCGATACCAGAGTGGATTGTAGCCAGGTCCTTTTTCACTCACAACTTCTTCGTAGATATTGACGATTTCATCCCGGTATCGTTGGAACAGGATTTGGCTTTTATCCCAGGGTTCTTTGTAAACAGAGACGGAATAGATGGCAATCCGACCCAGCAGGCCATAATCGGTTTCCTGGTTTGCACCAAAAAACGGCCGAAAGGCCATGCTCGTCAGGCTGAAGCCAGCCAATTTGAGGAAATCGCGCCGCGAGAGTCGGGTGGACAAAAAAGGTCTCCTTATTCCAAAATCAAATAACCAAAGACATTATAACGGATTATTTTTGGGATTATAAGGACTGTTTGTAGAATTTATAGGTTGCCTATCTTGAGCTTTGAGGAATCTCCATCGTCTCGCATTGCTTCGCTGGCACTTCAGTTGAAGAGGTGGTCTTGCATGGCTGGTATAACCAGATCGATTAGAAAATATTTGTGTGATCGCTCAGATTGGGTAGGAAGGTGCTTCAATTTGCTCCGGACCTGGGAATTCGAAATGTTTTTATGTGCTCTCCCATTTATTTGTGATTTAGGTTTTTAGAATAATTTTTCAATGTACAATGCGATTTCGTCCATTTTCTTTTGCCAGGTAGAGTAGTTGATCGCTGCGAATGATCAGGCTGTCGAAATCGGCATCCAAATCGTTCAGTTCAGCAATGCCAATACTCAAGGTAGTTGAAATTGGACCAGCTGAAGAGAAAAACGGTTCATCCGAGATGTTTTTCAGTAAGCGCTCAGCAACCCCGATTCCTTCCTCCAGGTTTGTCTCCACCAGGATCACTAGAAATTCGTCTCCGCCATACCTTCCAATGACATCCAATTCCCGGACGTTTACTTGAATCCGTTCTGCAATTTGCAGGAGGACTTCATCGCCAATATTGTGACCGAAGTGATCGTTGATGTTTTTAAAATAATCAACATCCACAAAGAGCAAGGAAAGTGGGTGATTGAAGCGCCTGGATCGTTCCACTTCCTGCTGACCGTGTTCATATAACCCTCGCCGGTTACACACGCCAGTCAGTTCATCTGTGATTACCATTTGTTGGATTTCAGAGATCAAACGAGCTTTTTGGATGGCAATGGCCACTTGGCTGGAGAAAAGCAAAGCAGCAGGCTGATCCGATTCGCGGATATCATCACCCCACAGAGTAATCACTCCAACAACTCTTTCATCAGCAATCAGTGGCAGACAGATTGCATGGGTGCCAGAATGGAAGCCAATCAAGTGAATCAATTGGGATTGGATGTGTTCCGGGAAGCGGGTGAGCAGTGTTTGGACAAGTGGAATCGGATCCAGGATGTAAACTGGTTTACGTTGTTCCATAATCAAAGGAAACAGTGGGAAGTGGGTGTTGAACGAATTAAACTCGTATAGAAAACGTTGCCATTTTTCAGGAACCGGGTGCAACCGGGAAAAATAGCGGACAGTGATGGATTCGCTTTCCTCATCCTGCAAGCCGACCAAACAGAATACGCCAATACTTTTTAATTCATCGCCTAAGGTTGAAAAGATGGTTTCCAGATCATTGGCGGATGCAATTCTGGCAGCCATGCGGCTTAACGCGCTCAGAAGCTGATTGGTACGACCGGTTTCCGCCAATTGAGTCTGCTCAGCGGAAAGTAACCTGGCCTTGGCAACAGCCAATGAAATTTGAGGGCAAATTTGTTCGGCAAGGGTGACATCAGTTGGATTGATTTCTCGACCGGTTGGCAGAACAATGATGGCAGCTCCCAAGGGTTTTTGATCGGCAATCAGTGGAATAACAATTGATTGATGGTCTTGTAAGAAACCGACTATGGTGGCATGAATTCCTGGTATTTGAGTAATATTTGGAATCGTAACTGTCACCCCGCGTTCCAATGCCAATTGAGTTAAAGTGTATTCGCCTGAGGATACGACAAGGGTAGGGTATTGTTCTTGTAAAAATCCACTGGCTGCAGTCGGAATAGGCTGCTGTTTTCCGTCATCCCATAATGTTATATAAACTCCATTTGCGTCAAAAAGCTGTAATAATCTATCCGCCAAAACTTGCGCCATATCTGGCAGGGTGGAGGCTGATATGGCAGCCTGGGTCATTTCATTGATCAATGTTGTTTGCCGGGCTTTCGTTTGTGATTGGTTAAACAGCTGGGCGTTGCGAATGGCAATGGCTGCCTGGTTGGCAAAAGCCATCAAGCGGTCTGCATGTTCCTGGGTGTAATAATCTTCCAGGTGGCTATCCAGGCTTAGAAAACCGATTACTTGGCCCTCAATGATGATTGGTGCTGCTGCATAGGATTCTATCCAATTTAATTCCTCAACATTGAACCAACGCGGATCCGAATGTGTGTGACCAATTGCAATTGGTTTGGCATATTCCACCAGGTAACGCAGGTTGGAGTGATTTGGTATGTGAAATTTCCTTGAAAGGATATATCCTTGTTGCCTGTACTTATCATAACCTTTGGCTTTGACAATTCTGGCTTGATTACCTTCCAACAGCATGATATTGGCTGCTGTATGCGGGACCACCAACCCGACACTATCCAAGATTTGGTCCAACACTTCATCAAGGTCCAGTGTAGAGTTCAAGGCAGAAGAGGAAAGTGAAAGTGCTTCCGCCAAGGACCGATTTTGACGCTCGACTTCCAGCAATCGGGTGATTTTTAATTCGTTTTTTCTGGCCAGAGTAATGTCATGAAGAATAATCACATTTTCGCTTGGCAGAACATTGGATAATGCTAAGAGCTCAACAATTACAATAGAACCGTTTTTACATGCCAGGGTCGATTCACCTTGCATCCGACCTGTCACAAGAAAGTTTTGCCATTGTTGTTTTTCATCTGCTTCATTTCCCACAGAGGAAAAGGTCGACAGACGAAGTCCGATTAATTCTTCATGTGTGTAGCCCATCAGATGGCAGGCAGCGGGATTAACTTCCAAGATGAAGGCTTGATCATTAACGAAAATCACTGCATCTTGTATGTTTTGATATAACGCATGAAGGTGGGCGCGATTGGTTGAAAGGGCTTGCTCTGTATCGATACGGGATTGAAGTTCGTTTTGGGCTTTTTTCCGTAAGTCGCTCATCCGGCCAATGAAAGCTGCGGTGGCAAGCAGAAAAAGAGATCCCGTCAGACCATTGTTGCGGAGGAACCCTTCAAAACTAAACATTCCAGATTGAGACATCATCAGGATGTTGAATGCCAAAATGGTTATAAAAGCGATGTTTGCAAGGCGAAACCCAAAAAACCAGGCAACAGCAATGATCGGAATGGCCGTCAGAGAGCTGGCTACTCCACCGAGGATGGGGAGAAAAATAAAAAGGAGGATAGCATACAGTGCGAAACTACCCCCCACAATCCAAATTCTCCAACGGAGCGGCAGCAACTCTGGTTGGGCAAGTTGGTGAAAAATTCCAATGATGGAGGGTTTTGAATTATTCAATCATTACCTCCAAATCATTATAGCCAATTGGCAGCAAAATTGACATTGGAATGACTTAACAATCACTTAATCCCCATAAAATTCTGTTAGCAGGTGGTTAATGGAATCCGTTGTGGAGGACTATTAGGATGTAATCAAGCCATGCTGGATGGTGTAACGAACCAGATCAATTCTAGATTTCAATTGGAGTTTGGTCATCAGGCGCGATTTATAAGTTTCGATCGTTTTTTCACTCAGGAATAATTCTTCTGCAGCTTGACGGTTGGTGTAACCCCTGGCGATCAGGATTAGGATTTCAAATTCCCTGGGACTCAGTCGTTCACGGGGATCCACATCTGGCGGTTCATCTTTAGATATGGATAGATCTTTGGAAGATTCTTTTGAATTGGAAAACAATAAATTCCGATGGGAGGAATGAAGGTATGTACCTCCCTGATAAACAATCCGAATGGCGGAAAGCAGTTCCTCGTTTGCTGCTTGTTTAATCACATACCCCATTGCTCCTTGAGCCAGGGCGAGCCGAAGGTATTGTTCGTCATTGTGCATGGTCAGGATCAAGAAACGGCTATTAGGGGTTAACGTTTGCAAAGTGGCTAATCCATCCAGACCAGTTATTTGAGGGAGTGACACATCTAATAGAACGACATCCGCATTCGCTTCAGCGATAACTTGTGTGGCCAGCGAAACATCTGATGCTTCACCAACAACGATCATATCCGGCTCTGCATTGAGGAGCATTTTCAATCCAGCCCGTAAAACAGTATGATCATCTACGAGGAAAATGCAGATTTTGTTACTCATTTTTACTTTCATCCCAGGGGATTTCTACAAAGATGGAAGTGCCAGAACCCAAGGTTGACTCCACGATGAAAGTGCCACCGACCAGAGCTGCTCGTTCTTCCATGCCATAAAGACCAATATGTTTGACCTTGGTTTGATCCCGGTTCACTGTCTTTGGGTCAAATCCTATCCCGTTGTCCTCGATAATCGCTATAAAGGATTTCCCCCCAAGGTTCAGAATAACATTAGCTTTAGATGCTTTGGCATGACGGGCAACATTTGTCAATGACTCCTGGAGGATACGATACACCGTGATTTCCGCTTCATGAGAAAGCTGACGATTGCTTTCACCCACCACCTGGTAATCCACATCAATTCCAATCCGATCAGGACATTCCGAAATAAACTGAGTCAAGGCAGGAATTAATCCAAGATCATCCAATGACGCGGGCCGTAACTCCAGTGCCAGGTCATGAATCGATGTGATCATCCCGGTAACCGTTCGAGTCATGCCATCAATAATGTTTTCTTTTTCGGTACAGGTTTCAGAATTCTCAAGGATTCGAAGCCCAATCAAGAGGGAAGTAAGGTTTTGACCCATTTCATCATGTAATTCGCGGGAAATTCTCTGCCTTTCTTCCTCTTGAGCGTTCACAACACTGTTTAGTAACTTTTTAAGACGGATTTCTTTATTTTGTAGTTCTTCCCATAGGCGCACATTTTCAATGAGTACCGCAAGGTGGGGCGCTACTGTTCGGAGGAGGTCAATATCCCCCTCGCGAATATGTTGAGGATCATTAAACGCAATATTGAGTTGACCCACCAGGCGGGAATTTGCAACTAACGGAACGGAAACATGACCAACGATTAATTCTTCAGGCTGGTTTTCGTTCTTGATTAATAAGAGCGGGCAGCCTTTCGTTAATTTGTTGACGATTACGACTTCCTTGGTTTTACGAACCCGGTCACATACACAGCTGACCAGGCAAGGTGACGCATTTGTGTTCGAAAAACATAAACCTTTATACCCGACAAATGAAAAACAATTTTCATCCTGAT
This sequence comes from Anaerolineaceae bacterium, assembly GCA_041741455.1. GTDB lineage: Bacteria > Chloroflexota > Anaerolineae > Anaerolineales > Anaerolineaceae > CALESS01. Next base: position 202,609 of record JBGSJZ010000099.1, read on the forward strand.
CATGCAGACAAACCCATCCGACGGTCGAATCAATCATGGTCAGGACAAAATCCAGGGCTTTTTCTAATGTTTCTGCCAATGAATTTGCACTACTCATGATTTGGAAGATTGATTTTAAAATCTCCAATTCGCGCAGTTGTGGATTTGCTGATTTTTCAGCAGGGGAAATTATGAAGTCCGTGGTTTCAGAAGAATCCATTGGTTCTCACTTCCTACGGATGTATCGAGTACAGATTTTATATTATATATCAACTATATCCGAAATGTAAGTAATTCCCTGACAAATTTTGGCATTTTTCTGAAAATATATCGGTATCTTCCTGATAGACTTTGGATTTTTCACGTGCTATTATTTATCTAATATTTACCTCCAACCTCCGATATTTTCGCTATTTACCTGTCAGACTTTCGCCATGGGGAATTCCCCAATCCCATTCAAGGAATCAAGGATAAAAGCATATGATCCCAAAACTTAGGAGTGTTTCCGAGAATTTGGAAGAACAGGGCATGAAACGGCGTGACTTTCTGAAATTCTGTACCTTAATGGCTGCCACGCTGGCTATGCCAAAGGCAGTGAGCGCTCAAATTGCCCGGGCATTGGATACACCAAAAAGAACTCCTGTCATCTGGCTGGAATTCCAGGATTGTTGCGGATGTACTGAGTCCTTCCTACGGGCATCCCGTCCCTCAGCCGCTGAAGTTGTCCTGGAAACACTTTCTGTGGACTACCATGAGACGCTTATGGCAGCTGCGGGCAGGGCGGCAGAAGAAGCCAAGGAAAAAACGATCAAGGAGGGTGGATATCTCCTGATTGTTGAAGGGTCCATACCCACAGGAAAAACGAGCGCATATTGTTGTATCGGCGGCCGCAGTGCTGAAGATTTATTACAGGAAGCGGCATCCAATGCTATTGCAGTCGTTGCGGTAGGCTCCTGCGCTGCTTTTGGTGGAATTCCCAAGGCTGCACCCAACCCAACTAATGCTGTGGGGGTAATGGACCTGGTTAAAGATAAGCCGGTGTTGAATTTACCAGGTTGCCCGCATAATGTGGTCAATTTGACTGCGACCGTTGTGCATTTTCTCACCTTTGGGGCGTTGCCAGCCATGGACGACCTACATCGTCCATTATTTGCGTATGGAGCCCTGATACATGACAATTGCGAACGTCGGGGGCACTTTGACAAGGGTGAATTTGTACGCGCATGGGGAGATATCTATCATCAAAACGGTTATTGCCTGTATCAAATGGGCTGCAAAGGTCCTGTAACTTACCACAATTGCCCTTCCGTTCGTTGGAATGAGGGTGTTAACTGGCCGATTGGCGGTGGGCACCCGTGTATTGGTTGTTCAGAACCAGATTTCTGGGAAATGCCGACCTATGTGCCAGTCAAGCTGCAAGATCAAACCCCACCAATCGTTTATGCTCCTGCTGGTGTTGTCGAAGAAAACGTCACGCCGGAAGGCGCAGCATTGACGGCAGGTACAGTAGGGCTAATTGCGGGGGCAGGCCTGGCATTTGGTTATTCTGTGATGACCCAACGAACAAAAGGGATTGTCCCGGAGGTAGCCGAGGATGAACCTTCTGAAGAACATGGGGAAGACGAGCATTCTTCCCTGCATGAGTAAGCAGGAGGATAATCATGCCAATCAACCGTAGAGACTTCCTCAAATTAGCTGGAGCTGGGATGGGAGGGGTTGCTATGCTATCCTCTCCGATGCCGGCCAGCGGAAAGGCGATTGAAGCAGAAAATAGCGCATCGATGTTATATGATGCCACTATATGTGTGGGATGTCGAGCCTGCCAGACAGCCTGTAAAAAGCGCTCCAATTTGCCTAATGAAACAGATTCACAGGGATTGTATGAAATGCCCCAGGATCTCAGCGCCAATACCTGGACAATGATCAAGGTATACAAGACAGAGGATGAAATGTCCTTTGTCAAAAATCAATGTATGCACTGCATTGACCCAGCCTGTGTTTCTGTCTGCCCTGTTGCAGCCCTGGAAAAAACCGATGCTGGACCGGTGATTTACCATGCGGACCGGTGTATTGGTTGCCGGTACTGCATGGCTGCCTGTCCATTTGGTATCCCCAAATCTCAATGGGAAAAAGCATTACCTTTAATCCAGAAATGTGATTTCTGTGCTGACCGGCTGGCAAACGGTGAACAACCTGCGTGTGGGGTGGCTTGTCCGACGGGAGCGTTGATCTCCGGGACTCGCAGTGAAATGCTGAATGTAGCCCATACCCGGTTGGCCAGTAATTCCAGCTATATAAACCACGTTTATGGCGAAATGGAAGCCGGTGGAACTTCTATGCTGTATATTGCCGGGGTTAGTGCGGATAAATTGGGCTTTCCGGAATTAGATAATACAGCATTGCCTACCATCGACTGGCCATATATGAAGGCAGTTCCCTGGATAGTTGGAACAATGATTACTCTGAGCACTGGCATTTATCTATACACCCACCGAAAAAGCACTGAAGAACCAGAGAAGGAGGCCTGAGATGGGAATTCGCATTGGGAAATTGCAAATGCGGAACTATCGGTTAGGACCGGGAATGATCCTGATCTGGATTTTAGGCGCGCTCGGAATGAGTGTCGCTGTCTGGCGCTGGATTGCTGGATTGGGTCCAACCACCAACCTGACGGATGGTCGTGGCTGGGGTATCTGGATTAGTTTTGATATGATGAGCGGGATCGGATTGGCAGCTGGTGCGTTTACCGTGGCCGCTGTGGTCTATCTGTTCAATCTGAAACAGTTTTACCCAATTGTTCGCCCCACTATTCTGACAGGTTTCATCAGTTATATTTTAGCGGCGTTAACCCTGCTAGCCGACCTAGGACAACCTCAACGGATCTGGCACCTATTGATTTACAATAATATCCGTTCGCCACTATTTGAAATCGGCTGGTGCGTTATGCTGTACCTGACCGTATTGGCATTGGAATTTAGCCCGATTTTGTTTGAAGCGCTTGGTTGGAAGGTGCCGTTGAAATGGGTCCGAGGCATCATGATACCCCTAATCATTGCCGGTGTGACACTTTCAACATTACATCAATCTACACTCGGAACGATGTTCACCATCCTGCCACATCGAGTTCATCCACTTTGGTATTCCCCGTTACTCCCGGTGTACTTCTTCCTGACGGCAGTGGCAGCTGGTTTGGCAATGACCGTTTTTGAATCTTATCACTCAGCCAGGACCTATAATTATCCCTTCGAGCTGAAACTTGTGGCAAAGTTAACCAAAGCGGTTCCTTACGTTTTGGGTTTGTATCTCGCCTTGCGAACGGCTGATACCTTCATCACGGGGGATTATCGTTACCTACTGGAGGGGGGTGCTCCAGCTTTTATGTACTTCATAGAAACATTCGGGGGAGTATTGATACCGATCATCTTCTTTGCAGATAGTCGGACAAGGAATAATGTACATGGAATAACCTGGGCAGCCTTTTTTACGATGGGTGGCCTGATTTTGAACCGGCTGAATACGGGTCTAATTTTCTTTGAAGGTGGGTATTACCTGCCTTCCCTGCCGGAAATTGCCGTTTCAGTCGGCTTGACTTGCCTGGGTTTGATACTATATGATGCGGCGGTGCGTTTCCTGCCAATCCTTCCAGAACCCCGTAAAAAAGTAGTGACTAACCAAAATACCTTGAAGGAGACTACAAATGACTAAAATTGCGATTGATCCAATTACCCGAATTGAAGGTCACCTGCGGATAGAACTGGAGGTGGAGGATGGGGTTGTGACCAAAGCCTGGTCATCCACCACGATGTGGCGCGGAATTGAACTAATCTTGAAAGGACGGGATCCGCGGGATGCCTGGACGTTTGCCCAACGCATCTGCGGTGTTTGAACGACGGTACATGCACTCAGCTCCGTGCGAGCTGTCGAAGATGCTCTGAAAATCCATATCCCCTCCAATGCCCGGTTGATCCGGAATATCATTGAGGCGATCCAGTATGTACAGGATCATGTCGTTCATTTCTACCATTTGCATGCCCTGGATTGGGTGGATATCGTCAGCGCCCTGGATGCAGATCCAGAGGCGACCTCCAAATTAGCCCAATCGATCTCGGATTGGCCCAAATCCAGTGCGGACTATTTCCGCGGAGTGCAAGAACGGATCAAGAATTTTGTTGGCAGCGGCCAACTAGGTATTTTTGCCAATGCTTACTGGGGGCATCCGGCCTATAAATTACCGGCTGAAGCTAACTTAATGGCGGTTTCGCATTACCTGGAAGCATTGGATTGGCAGCGTGAAGTCATCAAAGCGCACGCCATCCTGGGAACCAAGAATCCGCACCTGCAGACCTACCTGGTGGGTGGGATGGCGAACGCCATCAACCCCAATAGCACGGCTGCACTAAATGCCGACAAGATTGCCTACTTACTGGATTTGTTTAAGAAAGCCAAAGAATTCGTTGACAAGGTATATCTGCCAGACGTCCTGGCTGTGGCTCCCTTCTACCTGGAGTGGGCAGGGATGGGTGAGGGCATCGGTAACTTCATGTCCTATGGAGATTTCCCGCTGAACGATGCCATTACTGATGATCCTGGAGATTTGTTCATCCCGCGTGGGATAATCTTGAATCGGGATTTGAGCACGGTGCACCCGCTGGATGAGCAGCTGATCACTGAATATGTGACTCATTCCTGGTATTCGTATGCGGATGAAAGTAAAGGCCTGCAACCACGGGTAGGAGAGACGACCCCGAATTACACCGGTCCCACCCCGCCGTTTGATTTTGTGGATACGGAAAAGAAATACACCTGGCTGAAAGCCCCTCGTTATGATGATAAAGCCATGGAAGTTGGACCATTAGCTAGAATGTTGATTGCTTATGCCTCCGGACACGAACGAGTGCAATACTGGGTGAATGCTGTGCTCGGAAAACTAGGGGTTGGACCGGAAGTTTTGTTCTCCACCCTCGGCCGAGTGGCCGCCCGCTGTGTGGAAACTGTCGTCATGGCTGAAAAACTGGAGGAATGGACGATGGAATTGGCCGGCAACATTGGCCGGGGTGATTACCAGACCCATGAGCTGGCCCACTGGGATCCATCCACCTGGCCGGCGGAAGCCATCGGTTGGGGTTGGTCGGAAGCCCCGCGCGGAGCCTTGGGGCATTGGATTCACATCAAAGACGGCAAGATTGAAAACTACCAGGCGATTGTGCCTTCCACTTGGAACGGCTCACCAAGGGATGCCAAAGGTGTGCCTGGACCCTATGAGGCTTCCCTGGTGGGAACCCCATTGGTGGACCCGGACAAACCTGTGGAGATACTGCGCACAATTCACTCGTTTGATCCTTGCATGGCCTGTGCTGTGCATTTACTGGACCCAAACGGCAAGGAACTCAAGATCATCAAGGTCGTTTGATGACCAAAGATTTGATTTTGGGCGTTGGCAATCTACTGCTGACCGATGAGGGTCTTGGCATCCATGCAGTGCGAAAGTTGTTTGAAAACCCAGCATTGCCTGCAGATGTCGAAGTGGTGGATGGTGGAACGGCTGGCCTGGGGTTGCTGTATTATCTGGAGGATGTAAACCGCCTGGTGATCATCGATGCGATGGAAACAGGCGGTCCGCCAGGAACGATGGTGCGGCTTTCCGGTGATCAGATCCCGGTTTATATGGCGATGAAGGTGTCACCGCATGAAATCACACTGCCAGATTTTCTGGCTGCTGCCAAACTGCGGGATTTGTATCCACGAGAGGTGATTGTGTGGGGTATCCAGCCCCAATCGCTGGAGGTCGGGGTGGAACTTTCACCGGTTGTGGCGGAAAAGATGGATTTACTGGTGAATAACGTGTTGGGGGAGTTTTCCAGGAAAAAAGATAGCTGAAAACAATTGACAAAAAACCTCCACCCGCCGGGTAGTCAACGGCGGGTGGGTTGCTTTTTGAGCGAGCGCACAGGGAATGAAAGGATTGTCTGGGCTGAATTAAGGATCTATCTTTTTCTGCAACGATATTTACGTTTTTTAATCTTTCTGGTTAACACGGCCTTCCTCATTTATTCATGACGATTACCCTTACCGGGGGACTACAGAAACCAATGGATGGTTGAGGAATTTGGGTAAAGTTATTCTTGCCGAAGTTCACAAAATCGTACATAATATAAGAAGTAATGTTGTTTTCCTGAAGAATTGATCGGGCTTCTCGTGTGAATAGAACGTCTAGGAAACTACGATGACCTTGTTTCCCAATGAAGTCTTGAAAGATCGGTTTAAAATCCTGCGGTTACAGGAAGCTGGGAGTTTGAGTAATATCTACCTGGCGGTGGATATGCTGGCCACACCACAATACAGGGTGACCATCCTTGAACTGACCTTGATCGATTTGGTTCAGACTCCCAACCTGACCAGTGAGGGAAAAGCACAGGACTATGAACCTACAACCGTCCCCATTTATAAGCGAAGCCCATTGGCTTTTCGCTTTCTGTCGGATGCGCAAAGGTATGGGCGATTCAACCATCCGAACCTGGCGCGCTTCCATGACTTTTTCAGCGAAGAAAACCGGTTATACCTGGTGTACCAATATATTGAGGGGAATCATCTGGAAGAGTTAATCGAGCAAAATAACGGGAAACCTTTGAAAGAAATTGGTTTACTCCCCTGGATTGGCCAGGTGATGGATGCACTGACCTACTGCCACGAAAACGGAGCAGTCCATTTAAATGTCAAGCCGGTCAACATCCGTATCAGTCCTGAAGGGAAGGCGTACCTGGTTGGGTTTGGATTGGCATTCCTGTACGCGCGTGGTTTTCGGGGACCGAGCTTATTGCCAGCCTCCAAGAAGTTTGCCTACTTCTCTCCAGAACAATCCGAGGCGATGCAAAAACCAGATTGCCGGAGTGATATCTACACATTGGGCGTGACGCTGTATAAAGCGCTGACGGCCAGGGTGCCTGGCGAGAGCGAGTCGCCAGATTTTCCAATCGAGTTCTACCATCCAGGTATTTCAGAACGGTATGATGCTGTGATCCAGAAAGCCATCTCGCATGATCCCGGAAGGCGGTACCAATCGATCGAGGAAATGCGGACAGCTCTGGGGATATCACCATCCGGCAGCCATGAAGTATTCATCAGTTATGCGCACGAAGATGGTGTGATAGCCAAACAGATTTGTGAAGGATTGGAAAAACAGGGGATGACCTGTTGGCTGGCGCCGCGGGATATCTTGCCAAATTATTCATGGCCGGAAGCGATCAGTCATGGGATTGCCGGTTCGAAGGTTTTTCTTCTGATCCTTTCCCAGGCTTCCAATCAATCGAAACAAGTGGCCAGGGAGGCAACCATGGGAGATAACCAGGGATTACCTTTCCTGTGCGTGAGAGTTGAAAACGTGATGCCTTCAGCGTCACTCTCTTATTATTTGAGTAATATCCAGTGGTATGACGTATTTGAGGCGCCTGATGCGGTAACGATCGAACAATTAATTAACAAAGCTAGGGAGATCAGCCATTAATTGTGTGGCTAACGTACCAGCAGACTATAAACGATGAGGGGGGCGATTCAGTTTGGGAAACTTTTCTCTACTGCCTTTAAGGGATTCAAATCCTCGGGGCATTATTAATAGAATGATAATTCTATTGTGAATGTTATGTAATTGTTACATAATATATGTTCCGAAATAAAGGTTGGTAAGCAACAGGCGGGACGCCAAGTGAAATGAACGATATCAGGATGAATCAATGGGAGAAACGGGGGCTTGACCTGACCCATCACTTGAAATTGGTATTTAGATTTTAAGGAAAATCCATGGCAAAAAGAACAACGAAGAAGAATGTAGCAGAAACCAACAATGTGAGGGATTACCGGCACTCATCGAAACGGAAGAATATTCCGGAGGCGGGAATTGCAGTCAAGGTGATCGACCCGCGCGGGAATGAAGTGATACGGGTGATGCGCTTAAGTTATTCTTGAAAGGGAGGATTTTATGCACCATAAGAATGGGGAGTTTTCGAGAGAACAAGAGGAAGCCTTGCAGGAGGCTTATATTCATTTCCTGGAGGCGGATGAATTGGATGACCTGTGGGAGGAATTTGTTAATTATATTCCCAGGATCACGGGTTGGACGGATTGTTCGATTTATCTGAGAAAGGAATTCATTCCGGGTTATTCCGCCTACAAGTTAATGGAAAGTGATGGCAGCAACCAGGGAGTGGAACCGAGGGGAGATTATATCGTCCTGGCAGCGACCAATATCAAGGATAAACGGTCATTGATCGGTAGAGCCTATTATCCTTCTGGAGAAGGCCTGACCGGTAAAACCTTTCAATACGGACGATCTTATCTCATTCCCGACATCAATGATGGAGAGGAATTAATAAGGTTGTACCCGGAATTGGAACGAAGTGACCGGTACGGTTTCCTGACGGAAAAAAGAGGGAAAGAAACTTCCATGCTGCTCGTTCCGCTCATCTCCAAAACCAGGAAAATTGGGGTGCTAAAACTGTATACGGATGAACAGGAGAGGGAGTATTCTGAGACTGTTTTGAAATTCGTCGAAGGCCTGGTCAACACGGTTGTTAAAGCAGCCATCCAGAAATACACGATCAAGAAACAAGAGGAAATCATCATAAAGCTGGCTGAAATGAGCGGGGAGGAAAGGATTGAGGAAGTCATTAATACTTTGACTGGAACCTTGATCAACTTTCTGGATTGCCCGTTTTGCCAAATATATCAATCTGATGAAAATAACGAGAATATGGTTCTGGTCAGCACCAACGGGAAGAAATCGAAAATTCAAGATGAACGAAAAAGGGGAGTCGGCTTAATCGGCTGGATCTTCCAGACTGGCAGGCCGCTCCTCATCGAGAATATGCATGATTTCGATCAGCCGGTGGAAATGACACCATCCAACCTGTTGAAGTATTCAGATGGTCAGCCGATTAACGAAGAAGACTGGCTGTGCCAGGATCAGCAAGAAAAAACCGAACCTATCCACCATGAAATCCCATTTATCGGGGTACCCATCCGCCGCAGTGACCAGGGGGAGGTACTGGGGGTATTATGTTTGCATTTCTTGTCCGATAAATACGAGGGAACCCCCGAGCCTTTTGACCGAGATGATCTGAACCGATTGGTCATTTTCGCCAACACCCTGGCCATTGCTTTTCATAATGACCTACTACGAAAGAGAAATGCTTTCCTGATTGATTTGGGCAAGATTTGGGATCGGAAAGAATTGTTTGAAAAAATTGCAAACGATATTCCAAAATTGATCAAGGCGTCCAATTGCTTTATTTTCATTCGTGAGAATGGCCCGGATGACGGTTTGTTGCAGCTGAAACATTCCAACAAACCAATCCGACCGATGGGATACAACCTGGGTCAGGGTAAAACCGGTTTTTGTGGGCTGGTGAAGAAAACGGTGACCTTTCTACATTTTGGCAGTGGAAAAGCAGGTCAACAACGTTTGGACAAACGGAAAGAGCATATTTCTACCGTATATTCCAATGATCTCTTGGGACATATTTATGATGAACAGCACAACCGGGTTGGAATAGCGCAAATCTGGGATGGGCGCGAAATTCAAGATGCGGAAGGGGAGGAGTTTCACATTTTCAGGAGGTTGATCAGTGTCCCTGTGAAGAAGCGAGGTTTGACATCGGACTTCTTACAGGACTACCTGGATGCCCAGGCCGGGGCGTCTTATTCGTTTATTGCGGTTCCCATCATCCACAGCAACATGGTGTTGGATGGAGTGATCACGGTTGGCAGGCCCATTCCGAGTATCCCCTATAACGGTGAAGATATCCAATTCGTACAAAATATCGCCACAACCGTTGGAGCGCTGCTGGATAATTATCAACTACGGGAGCAACAGGAAATGCTGGTGCAGACGCTGGCGCACGAATTCAACACCCCGCTGACATCCATCCGGATCACGACCGAACAATTGCTGGGAGCTATTGAAGAAATAGCCCCGAAGGGGGGAGAGGACGTCTGGCAAATTCAGGCAGACGGAGCACAACTGCAACGGCAATTTTCTGATTTGCAAATGCTGACAGAAACGGTATTGGTATTGCGAGGGAACAGTCTGCCAGAATTTGTGAGGAGACCCATATTATCGCCAATCAAGAGCGCGACCAGTCTCTTTGAAGATTGGGCAAAAGAAGAAGGAATAAAATTCAATCTCCCGGAGGCAATGGGTTACCCGAAATATTTCCCGGATATTGAAATGGATATTCGCACGATGGAATTGGTTTTCAAGAATTTATTGCATAACGCGGTCAAATATTCTTTTAAACCCGTGGATCGGGCCAGGCAAACACGATATGTCAGCATTGTGGGAACCTGGCCTGATAACGACCATAAACGATATCAGGTCTGCATAGAAAATTATGGTGTGCCGATTGCCGAAGAAGAGAAAGCGTTTATTTTTCGGCAAGGCTACCGGGGGGTGTATGCCAGGCAGCGAAACCGGAGAGGCGCCGGGATGGGGCTGTCGCTGGTGAAGTTTGTCGTGGAAGATATCCACAAGGGCAAAGTATTTGTAGAAAGCAAACCGGTTGAAGGGGGAGCCCATATTAACCGGTTCTATGTCGTGCTACCGCTAGATCGTGTTGTTTCAACGAAATAGGAGGAAACATGGAAACCGCAAAGCAAAAGAAAATACTCTGGATTGATGATGATTACCGAATTTTAAAAGGCTTTTTGCGCAAGGTGGCTGAAGAAGGCGTGGAGGTTGATTATGCGGGTTATGCTTTGGAAGGCTACCGGAAAGTAAAGAACTCAGACGCAGATTATGATTTGATCCTGGTGGATATCATATTGCCCCTACTTCCCATGTCTGAAATCAATTATGAAATACCGGTTGAGATCAAAGGATGGGAATATGCGGACGATATTGGGATCCTTTTGATCAAGGAAATTGCCCGAATGCAACCTGTGCCGAAGATTGCGGTTTTATCCATATTGGATGAAGGGTCTGTTCAGAAAAAACTAGGGGATCTCAAAGTATTGAAGATATTTCCCAAACAGACGATCACCTCGGCTGAGTTGAAAGCAGGGATCATGCGGCTGCTGGAATACTAATTTGCCTGTATTTATCATCCTGGATTGAGGGAAAAGTATGAACACTATGGAAAAGAAAAAAGACACCGGAGCCAGATGGATTAGAGTAGGAAAATGGATCCTGAAGGTGTGTATCATGGCTGCGGTTAATTCAATCATCATCATTGGTTATTTTATCTACTTCAAACCCTGCAATCGCATAGCCTATTGCTCCAGCAGCATGCCTCAGGAACTGGCTGGAATTGAACAAGTAGCGATGTATGCCATTGAAAACGCACAGCAATCTGTGGTGTTGTTGGAGTGGTTCATCATAACGCTCATGTCGATATTTGCAGGAGTAGTTGCTTACTTAAGCATTGCCCAGATCAATGCCAATAAAGAATTACAGCGGATGCGCATTCAAGCTCAGGAGATCATTGAGCTGAAAAGAGAATGGGCAAATCAGATTGCAGCGACCAATAAAATACTGCGAATACTTCCAAGGCGCATTCTTTCTCCAGAAATGGTTGATAACATCCAGGAACAAGGTGTAGATCCAAATCGAGAAGATATCCGTGAAGCTCACCAGTGGTTTTTCTGGCAAAAATGGAACGTTCTGGGTGATGAGAGCGGTTATACCAGTCTAGTGGCAATTGGCCCAAACCACCTATCGCAAAATATAAAATTTGTGATTTTTCTTGAAATTGAAGAAACCAAGAAGAATATCGAGGATGGGATGGATCTCAATTCACCCCATGATTTGAAAGCAAAACTGGATAAACTTCGCTCTCTAATCGTCATCTAACTTATGAAAACAACAGAACAAGAAACTCTCATCCAGCCCGTCAGCAAGCCCATCCTGTGCAACCCGTATGATGAGCCATCCGGGCACTGGTATTATGATACCAGCACCGGGGAAGCCAGCGTGATGCCTGGACGCAGAGATGCCGGCTACTACTACAAGATTCAGCGAACGGGTGGAGAGCAACAACTTTCTCTCCTCGCAGAAGAGAACTGGGAAGAGTTAAACCTTGTCAACGCCCTGAGGAAGGATATCAAAGGCTGGCGGGAGAGCGGTTACGAATGGGCGACCTAGATCACCAAAGACCTGCTGCGCTACTGGCGAAGAGAAGGTTGAACCCTACCGTTGTTTTTCTGCCAGATGGAGGCTGCGGAAACCGTCATCTTCTTGAATGAAATCCGGTTGAGCAAGAAACGCCTGCGCTTCAAACCGGAATTCACGGATGAAAAACTGGAGGAACTGAAGGACCATCCGGGGATCAATGGAATGGAAGCCCTGACCCAGCTGGGATTGAAAATGGCGACCGGCTCCGGGAAAACCGTAGTGATGGCAATGCTGGTGGCCTGGAGCCTGTGCAACCGCGGACAAACCCCGAGTGATGTGCGCTTTCCATCCTCGGTGCTGGCTGTCTGCCCAAACCTGACCATCAAAGAACGACTGCAAGTGCTGCGGCCGGAGAACAGCCAGAATTATTACGAAGCGTTTGACCTGGTGCCGGCGCGGCTGCGTCCATTGCTGGCCAAGGGCAAAGTGATGGTGACCAACTGGCACCTATTTGCGCCGGCATCCGAACACAGCGAAGGCAGCCAGACCTATACGATTGTCAACAAAGGCGAGGAAAGTCCGGAGGCGTTTGCCCGGAGGGTGGAGGATCCGGCGCCGGACCCAAGAAGCTAAAAAAGAAAATCATCTATGGACAGGGCAAGATCTTCCCGGAGCTACTGGGGAACACCCCAACCCTGAAACGAACGATCCGGATTGATAGTAAACTACTGGCTGAAGCGGAGGCCGGGATTGGTAGCAGCCGAAAGGAAGAAGCTGAGCGGCTCCGAGAGATCGTCTCGACGGTTGGCAAACGCGGTCAACCTGGAGAGCAAGAGCGGTGCGTGGTATCGGTGGCCATGCTGAATGAGGGTTGGGATGCCAAGAACGTGACGCACATCTTTGGCTTACGCGCCTTCACCAGCCAACTACTGTGCGAGCAGGTGGTGGGGCGTGGACTGCGCCGGATGGATTACACGGTGGATCCACAAACCAAAATGCTGACCGAAGAGTATGTGGACATTTATGGCGTGCCGTTTAGCCTGATCCCGTATCGGGGTAGGGAGAACAACAAACCCCAGCCAGATGACCGACCCAAGAACCATGTACATGCGCTGGATGAACGAGCTGGATTTGAGATGCGCTTCCCAAATGTCGAAGGGTATGTCTTTGTATTGCGGAAATACCTGATTACCGCAGACATCGACAAGATGGAGCGTTTGATAATCCAACCAGACCAGGAACCGACGGCAGTGTTTGTCAAACCCAGAGTGGAAGTGCAGGTGGGCATGTCGCCGCTGGGTGGACAGGGTGAATTCGTCGAACAAACCCGCGACGAGTACTACGCCACCACACATTTGCAGCAAATTGAGTATGAGGCAGTCAGGCAGATTGTGGCCTACCTGGTCGGAGACGAACAGATCGGCCTGTTACCTCAGGGAAAGCCGGAGATGCGATTGCAGTCCAGGCATGCCCTGTTCCTGCAGGTTCTGAGACTGGTCAGGCGATATGTGCAGGAAAAAGTATCGTTCCGGGGAACCAATCCGTGTGAGTTGTGATTGGAAATCTACATGCAGCGCCTAGTTGGTTTGATGGTGGCGGCCATCCGTCCAAGTGAGGCTGAGGGAGAGACGCCTTTGATGCCGATCCTCAACCGGTATCAGCCAATTGGCAGCACCGCCGGCGTGAACTTCAAAACAACCAAATGGGTGGTGGATGCTGTACATTCACACATCAATGCGGTTGCGGCGGATACACATTCATGGGAAGAGGCGGCTGCATTCAAGCTTGAGCAGGCTGCCCTGAGGGGTAAGGTGTTGTTCTATGCGCGCAATGAGGAAATGGGTTTTGCGATCCCGTATGTGTTTCTTCAAGCTGATAGTCAATATTTTCCTGACTTCCTTGTGCGATTGAAGAATGGTGTTACGTTGATCGTTGAGATCAAAGGTGCTGAGAGAGAAAGAGAACCAGCAAAACACGAAGCCGCCAAGAGGTGGGTGGATGCGGTCAACAACTGGGGGAAACTCGGCAAGTGGCAGTTCATGATCTGCCGGGATCCACAGGAGCTGGGGTTGATGATTGACCGGGCGGTGATGGGGTTGTAGTTTTTTGAGGAGATCAATGGTAGGTACGGATTGATGAGTTAGTTGATTGTGTGAAGCCTATACTTCTTGATAAAAACAAGCTGTCGTCTCCCAGAAAACCGAAAGGTTTTTAATACCTTTTGGGTTCAATGGATATATTTTGTGACTATTGATTCAGGAAAAGATAAAATGGTGACGACCTGGAACCTTCACCCTAACACTCTCCCAAGAGGAGAGGGAATCAAAAAACGACCTTGCGGTCGTTTTTTGTGGTCGGGGCGAAAGGATTTGAACCTTCGACCTCTTGCACCCCATGCCCCCGGACAAAATTGCGAGCTTCCGACCTCTTATCTAGCCAGTTTCACGTAATAATAGGTCGAGGGTGCAGGTCATTTTTCTTCGCATAAGTAGTCAAATTTAGCTGTGTAGCAAAACATTGTGTCTCACATAAGTAGTCCACGATTACTGGGTAATCGCCCTTATGATCGGTGAAACAACCACCTCGTAAGTGTACATAATATCCGGTATGTCTGTAAGCGCCATAATACAGACAGCGATCCCGCCGCCAACAAGGATCTTTGTTCTATGCCTAATGTGCAAGAG
>JBGSJZ010000100.1:0-4589 GCA_041741455.1 Anaerolineaceae bacterium
ATTTCCCTCACCCTGCGGATTGATCTTTGCCCCCTCCTGCAGAGGGGGGTTCAGCCATTCCGCCGGACGATGCCCTTCTGCCAGGCATAGACAGCCACCTGGGTACGATCCGCCAGGTGCAGTTTGCTGAGGATATTGCTGACGTGGCCCTTGACGGTATTTTCACTGATGACCAGTTCGCTGGCGATCTGGCTGTTGCTCAAGCCCTTGGCAATCAGCTTGAGGACATCCAACTCACGGTCCGTCAGATCGGCATAGAAGCCCTCATCCTTGCTCTCGCCGCGCAGGTTGCGTAAGACGCGGGCAGCCACCAGGGGATGCAGGGTAACTTCGTTACGATAGGCACGCTGGATGGCCTCGGCCAGTTTATCCATCTTCATGTCCTTCAATATGTAGGAGATGGCACCAGCCTTGAGTGCAGGGAAGATGTGCTCATCCTCATGGTAGGAAGTCAGTACCACCACTTGAGTGCGGGGAGAGACCTTCTTGATCTCGCGGGTGGTCTCGATGCCATCCATACCCGGCATGATCAGGTCCATCAGGACGATATCCGGGATTAGATCGCCCACCATCTTGATGGCTTCCTGTCCGGAGGCTGCCTCGCCGACCACGTTGAATTCCGGCAAAGTCTCCAGATAAGAGCGGATCCCGTTCCGGACGACTTCGTGATCGTCCACGATAATGATACTGATAGGAGTATCCATGTTAGCCTCCTGCTGAATATTGGATGGGAATGCGAACCTCGATGCGGGTGCCATTCCCGGATAAACTGCTGATGTTAATCTCTCCGCCGATGCTCTCAGCCCGTTCACGGATCGAGCGCAGACCAATTCCCTTGGGCTTTTGAGCCATATCGAAGCCGATGCCGTCATCCAGTATGGTCAGGGTTACATTTTCAGCGTCATAGACCAGGTTGAGGGTGACATGGCTGGCGCGGCTGTGGCGGGCGACGTTGGCCAAGGATTCCTGAGTGATGCGGTAGAGAGCCTGCTCGACGTTCAGCGGCAGATGCTGCTCATTTTCGGCATGCAGGTCGGTCTGAATGTCGGTGCGGTTCTCCCACTCAAAGATGTATTCTCTCAAAGTGGTGACCAGACCCTTCTCCTGCAAGGCCAGCGGGTACATCTCCTGAATGAGGAAGGTCAACTCCTGGATGACATCGTGGACCAGGTTCTCCGCTTCGCTCATGTGTTGGGCGGCTGCAGGCAGGTTGCGCTGGATCAGGCCTTTGGCGGTGCCGAGTTGGGCCAGGGCAGCAAAGGCTTTTTGTTTGGCACTGTCGTGCAGCTCGCGCGCCAGGCGGTTGCGCTCCTCGATGATGGCCAATTCCTTGGTTTGCTCAAAGAGCTGTTCGATCTCGTAGGTCCGTTCATTCACCTGGCGCTCCAGCTCCTGCTTCTGGTTAACGATGGAGCGGACCCGCAGGCGGTAAGCGCCGTACACCAGGCCACCCAGCAGCAGGCCGCCCAGGCCGAGGAACCAGGCGGTCTGCCAGAAAGGCGGGATGACCGTGACCTGGATGGTCTGAGGTTCCTCGTGGGTCAGGCCTGAAGGAGTGGTGGAGCGCAGGCGCAGGGTATAACGGCCACCGGGCAGGTTGGTATAGCGCCCAACCCGCTGGCTGCGCAATTCGTTCCAATCCGAATCGAAATTATCCAGCCGGTAGGCATAGGTGGTTTTTTCCGGTTGCGAAAAACTCAAGGCTGCGAATTCAAATTCGAAGGAGTTATTTGGCCATTTCAGGCTAAATTCATAAACGCTTTCTGCGGCCAGCTCCTTTCGCAAGGCATTTCCACCAGAGGTCAGCCTGGTAATGGCGATAGGCGGAAGGTACTGGTTCGGGACAACTTTTTCGGGGAAGAAGCGGTTCATCCCCGAGATGCCACCGACGTAGATCGAACCATCAGCAGCGCGAGCGCAGGCATTTGAGTTAAATTCATTGCTTTGCAAGCCATCCTCTACGCTGAAGTTTTGGAATGTATCCGCCTGGGGGTTAAACCGGGATAAGCCGAAGTTGGTCGGCAACCAAAAATCCCCGCTTTGATCTGGAATAATGCAATAGATAAAGCTGTTGGGTAAACCTTGTTGTTCGGTGTACAGGCTGTATTCACGGGTGACCAAGTTGAGTTTATTTAACCCGGCGGTGGTCGCCAGCCAAAGGTTGTTCAGCTCATCTTCATAAGCCCATAATACAATATCGCTGGCCAGGGTATTGGATTGCTGAGAATCACGGATAAATCTCTCAAAATTCTGTTGACCTGGATGATAGCGATAAACTCCCATCCCGGAGGTGGTAAGCCAGAGGTCGCCATTCCTGCCTGCAAAAATATTATTGATGGCAATGGGTGGTGCAGGATCCTGGTCTTCGACTTTCCCGATAGGAACAAATTGACCGGTGGAACGGTCGAACAGGTTCAAGCCGCCCATCGAACCAACCCAGAAGGAACCGGACGGATCTTCATAGATCGCCGTGAAAACGTTGGAACTGCCATCTTCGAGCTTGTGGTGGATGAAGCGGTTGTTGGCTTCGTCATATTGATCCAGGCCATTGGCGGTGGCCAGCCAGAGGACGCCCTGTGAATCCCGTAAGATGTTTAATATGATCGGACTGGCAAGGCCATCCTGCCTGGCGGCGTCGTAATTAAAATGGGTCAGGCTGCCGGTGGTTGAATCGAACTTATCCAGGCCAATGCTCATCACCCCCACCCAGACAAGACCATCCGCCTCCGGGAAGATGGGGAAGACCGAGCCATTGATACTGTCGGGGTTATTCGGATTATGTCGATAGAGGGCAAACTGGTTTTGATGTGGGTTGTACTTGTTGACTCCCCCGCCCCAGGAACCGAACCAGAGCAAACCTTCACGGTCCTCGTAGATGCTGTAGATCACATCCGTGCTCAGGCCGGACTCAACCAGCGGGTTGTAGCGGTAATGGATGAAGGTGTCTGTGGTCGGGTCATAGCGATCCAGACCCAATTCGGTGCCGATCCAGAGCAGACCATTTCGATCGATGCGGAGATCGTGAATGTAATTATGACTGAGACTGGAACTGACCTGGGCATCGTGAACATAGCTGGAATAGAGTTCCGTTTCCGGATCAAACCAGATCAGACCTTGATTTGAAGCCAGCCAGAGCAGGCCAGTTTCATCTTCTGCGATGGCAGAGATGGTGCTCTCACGGATGGAAACCGACCCTTCCTGATCACCAACGATCTGCTGGAAGGTGTTGTCCTCGGGAAGGTAGCGGTTCAAGCCGTGTTCTGTGCCCACCCATAGCCGATCTCTGGAATCCTGAAAAATGGCGGTCACAGCTCCATTGGTGATGGTGGCGGAGTTTTCATCGTCATGGGTGAAGCTTTCCAAGGCCCGGGTATCCAGGTGGAAACGGTTTAAACCGTCATTCGCGCCAACCCAGAGTGTGTTTTGCGAGTCAATGAAGAGGGTGTGAATATTGGCATTGGAGAATATTCTCAACGCAGGATCATCCGAGAAGCGGATGATCTTACCGGTGGTGGCATCAAAGCGATGCAATCCGCCCTGGTTGGTGCCAATCCAGAGCGAGCCATCCTCATCCGCCTGCAAGGCTGTAATCCAATCATCCGCCAACGCTTGCGGATCGGCCGGATCCGACTTGAAAATTGTAAAGGTGTAGCCATCATAACGGTTTAACCCATCCTGGGTGCCGAACCACAGAAAGCCAGTCCGGTCCTGGACAATCGCATTGACCACGCTCTGGGAGAGACCTTCCTCAATACTCAGGTGTTCAAAACGCAGGTCAGCGCCGGGCAGGATTGCAGCAGCCGGGGGCAGGCTGGCGGGTTGACTGGCAGGCTTCTCCGGGAGGGAGCTTGAAACGTCGCCCGGCTGACAGCCAGCGAGGAGCGCCAGGATAAGAAGCAAGATGAGGGGGGAGAATTTCTTCAGCATCACACCATCATTATACATTGCAGCCGATGGGGATGTCATGCATTGCAATAACTGAAGTTGATGATTTTACACCCTCCTGCAGGAGGGTTTTTTTGGATCGTGAAACGCTCCTGCTGCATGGGGAGGAACCCATTTGCAGAAAGATGTAACTGGCAGGCCATGTTTGTATAGTGCTGTAAGGAATATTCGTTTAAGGAGGCGATTAAGTTACGGCACACACCTGTTGCAGTTTTTGGCCCACCCATTTTCCAATTTTTAAAAGAGGAGAAAGAAATGTCAAAAAAAGTGTTTTATCTGATTAGCCTGTTGTTGGTCACAAGCCTGCTACTTGCTTCCTGCGGGCAACCAACCTCCACCGAGCCCCTGGTAGAAACCCAGGCGCCCCCAACCGCCGAAGGTCCTGGCGAACAGCCAACCGCAGCCCAACCGACGGAAGCACAGCCGACCGAACCACCGGTTGCACCGGCAACCACCCGGCATGGTGGTTGGGCGGACACCCTGGTCTACACCTCCATCAACGAAGCATCTGATGCGATTGCCCAACTGAAAGCAGGGGCGATCGATATCTATTCGTTTGGTTCCGAGGATTCAGACGCATTCACATCCACCCAATCCGATTCCAACCTGGCCTACTCGGTTGCCATCGGCAACTCGGTGGATGG
>JBGSJZ010000101.1:0-51866 GCA_041741455.1 Anaerolineaceae bacterium
GGACCAGGAGCCGAAACTGCCAAAATTCTGATCGTATTCTGTGTAGAGGGCGGCCAGATAGGTGGCGGAATTTGTCTCCCGGAACCAATTCCACCAGTGTCCGATATCCGTTTGATCGCCGATGGCATCCGGTCCCCAGCCATAGTTGGTGGCGCTGACGTAATAATTATTGTTCATTAATGTCTTGCCCAGGTCCCCGCCAACATCCGTGGAATCTGAATCCGCCAGCCAGTTACCGCCGGTGGAGTGGTGGATAAAGATCAATTTGACCGGGCTGGAAGGGGGCAGTGGATTGTCGGCTTTGGGGGTTTGCGGGCTGGTCAAGCCTGGGGAGATGGCTGGATCCGTCATGGGTGCGGCGCTGGAAATCCATGGATTATAGGACAATAGACTGAGGCTGATCAGGATGGCAGCCAAAGTGGATGCTAACTTATTCATATCCATACTCCTTCTTCCAGAAAACAATAAACAATATGAGCTTGGGAATTTATCAGGATGGAAGTGAAAGATTGGGGTATGCTACCAGATGGGGGTGTGAGCAAAAACAAATAGCAAATTTCCTTCACTTCAGATGACGGGATTGGAATCCTTGTTTGATGTTTGTGACAAAAACCTGGCCGGTAAGGGGAAGTCAATAAATCGTCTTGTGTGACCCATACTTCCGGGTGTGTGAGCAGCTTTTTTTGAGTCAAATATTACACCTTCTTTCTTTTCAAGCATTCCTTTCCTATTATAAATAAAGGATCGAATGAAGTCCTAAATAATTCCTGTAAAATTTCTATTTTTTTCGATCTGTTCAATGGTTGCCCTGGTGTTGAGTTTCCTATCCCTGGGAAAGTGCAACCCAGACGCCATTTACGAAATTGTGTGCTTGGATGGTTCAGATCGATTGATTAGCGACCATCGATTAGTAAAAAAGAACCGGCAAGGAGGCGGAAATATCCCTCCCGGATAAATCAATCCCGGCTGTGAGCTTTTCTCACAACCGGGATTTTAAGATTGAATGATTGGTGCTTTTTATTCAGGTATTCCATGGTTTCAATGGAATACCCTGAGGTAGAGCTAGCGGATCACCATCGGCAGCCGGATCCAATAAGGTATCACCACAGTCACCGGATCCGATTCCTGGTTGCAGTGGAAGATGACCAGCTCGACCCAGTAAGTATAGGTATTTCCCGAAATGGCGGCTACATCCACGAACTGGTAGGCATTGCCCTTCAGGTCACCCGGGGTCAGGGCCGGGATCAGGTCGACATTCAACTTCTGCTTCACACCCTCCAGGCTGTCCGCACGGTAGATATTGAAGCCCAGCAAGCCAACCTCGCTGGCTGTGGTCCAATCCAGCCGGACACCATTATTGGAAGAATCATCGCTGAAGGTTGCCAGGGTGACAGCGGCAGGGCGGTTGGGGTATGCACTGGAATTGTTAGGGATACAAACAGAAGCGACGAAGCTGAAGTTGGGCTTTATGTGTACCACCCCGCTCGACCATGTAGTGACGTTGCACTACAATGTCTCTACCCCAAGGTCAGTTTATTCTTTTCTGCCATCACACCTGTAAGGGTTGGCTGGTGGTTGTTGTAACCAAACTTGATCGCAACCAAGACCAACCCGGCGCTTGGCTACGACAGTAGGTCCGCCGAAGATATGTCGGATTGCGCATCTGTTCCGTAAAACCCCAATCACGCTCTGTCCGCAAGCAGTAAGGGCACGTGTACCCCGCAGGGTGCGGGCCGATGTATCGACTATCAAATACATCACCCATCAGCCCGTGCCCGCGCTACATTCACATATATCCACGAGCTGCCAGCTATCGCGCAGCACTACCAGTTAATCGTTCAGATCCACCCGCCACTTCCGCTCCAGGTCGCCTTTCTCCGGTTTCCCCAGATCCAGCCGCCCATAACTCGTCCGCACCTGCAGGCCCAAACGCATCCGTGTCCATTCGGTCTGCATCCCCAGCCGCTCCAGCAAATAACCCAGCCGCCGGGCAGCCGTCATATTTCGCATGTAGTTGGTGTAACGCACCAGCTTCTCCAGGTCCAGCCGCTCCCGCCAGCCATCCATCGCTGCCGTAATCACGTCAATCCCACCGCACAGCTCCGGTCGCCCCAGCCCAGTCAAGATCGTCCACTCCGGGTCGCTCACCCAAACCAATTCTCCAGACGTCACCTCCATCTCCATCACCATCCACTGCGCCGGCTTCGCCTTGGGATTCACAATCTTCCGGCTCCCCTGCGGGTCCCGCACAAAGACGTATTCCACCCCCAGCGCCCTCCGCCGCGGCAGGCGGTGTCCACCCTTCAGCACCACCGTCACATAATCCGGCAGGGCAGCATCGCGAAGCCCCCGTTAGGGGCCTCCGCCATCCCATGCGCCTCCAGCGCGCTCCCATAGCCAATAAAATAGCCCTCACCCCCGCCAACTCCCGCCCCACAGCCAGCTTATTCAAACTCTGCCCATCGCTGCTTACCAGGGCATAATGTCCCCGGTTCAACCGCATTAGCCACCCATTCTGTTCCAGCCGATTCAATAACATCACCGTGGCATGTTTAGTCTTACCACATATTTCTATCGCCTCTTCCACATCCAAAAAACCTATCCCGCGTTCTATTAGCTTCGAATTAAACTTCCGCCTTCGCTTGCTTCCCATTGATGCATAGCCAATCCTTTCCCAGCCTTGAGAACTCCCTTTCCCTTCAGGGTCGCGAATCACTCCCGCAGGGAGAGATGGCCAGGAAGTAGGTCAGTTTTGTGATTATCGTTGCAGTAAAAGATAACACCTTTCCCCGCCATTTTCAATTGCATTTGGGGATTCGTAGCAGTACACAATGTACAACTGCTTAGAATGGCTCTTTTTGCCCACTGGAGCATTTAATCGTCACAGGTTTGGGTTGACGGAAGTAGCGAAGCGAACAAAATGCGTCAAAGCCTTCTCAATGCCCTCTTGAGACAAATCTACTGCTACGAATTCCCCATTTAATGACAGGTTGTATTTTCCCCCCGCCTGATGTATCCTCTTCTTCGCTGATTTGTTTTCTCGTTTCAAGGGATCTGTCTTATCCCATTTTTTCTGCGTTTATCTGCTAATAAGGATTTAGTCCACCATCACTGGCTGATAATCCCCAGGGCTGATTGATCCTTCTCTGGTTTAAAGAAAAAACGAGTACCTCGAGTTCGGAAGTGTAAAATTCGCTCATCCGTCGCTGTTCTGCAAATCAAATCCCGGACTGCGATTATAATTAGCAGTGTACATTCGCTTACCTCAATCCAATCGCTTCACAGGGTCTGGCAATGATCGGGTGGTAATTTGGTGGCTGGGGAATGTTGGTTGCCTGGCAACGCATGAATTTCCAGGGGCGAAACCAGGCTCTGGCTCGGCTGATGCTGACCAATGCCAGAAAACAACAGATGGGATGGAGCAAGAAAAAGGATGGATAACAAACCGGAGACAAAAACACTCGACGATCTACGCCACCATTGGCTTAAGCTTCTGTTGCTGGTCATTTGTTTCGGGGTTTTGATCGGGGTTATTTTGGCTTTGGGAAATTTCCTGGGTGACCTGAAAGATCTCCAGCTCTTAACGTCCGGATAGATGCTCATGCAGACCAAAACCTCCTCCGGATTGAAGCGAATGCTGAGAAGAATGACATGGATCGGGCTGCTCATCCTGTTTATGCTCTGCGCCACGCTCACGATTTTTGGCAATCCTTTCCTTGATGCTATTTTGGATGCAGACACTTCTATCCAATTAATGGAAAAGTTGGACTTAACGGCTCGCAGTCGCGGGATAGTGGCAGATTTACTGGTTTCGACAGCGATTCAGACCGAAAACGAGCATCACATCTACCAGGAGATCTCCATCCAAACCTGGGAAAGTGTGGCCGAGGTTGTCATTCCAGATGCCTGGCTGAGCGCCACATATTCTGCCATCAGCCAGACTTTTCTCACCTGGCTGGCTGGGCATCAAATTCTCTACCCTCCGCTCAATATCGATCTATCCCTGGTGAAAAACATCTTGACAGGCCCGGATGGGGTCTTGGCGGTACTGCCATTACTGCAGGATGTGCCGGATTGTGAGATGGAAGGTCAGCTTGTGGAAATCATCTACTTCGGTCCAAACAATCTGGTCAATTGCTGGCCAAAAAACGAAAGCCTGATTGCACCCGCTGGTTTTATTGCCCAGACCATCGGCGATTTTATTCCCGCCTCCCTGACCCCTGAAACGCTGGTATCGATGGGAGTGATGGATCAGACCATGCTGGACGATTTATTGAGGCTCAGAGCTTCTCTTCGCCTTTTGGAATCGGGTTTACGGTTGTTGGCATGGCTGGGCACCCTCTTTCTCACCCTCTACGGATTGATCAACTCAAGCAGCCTGGCAAAATTGATGCATCGCTTGCCATTGCCACTGTACCTGACGGTAGGCTTCAGCCTGCTGCTGATGACCGGGATTCATTTTTTCATGGAGTGGGGGTCCGGGCCGCTAATTGCAACTGGCTTATCCGGTATGCGTTTGGAAGCGCAGATCCTGGCAGTGGATTTTATGCGTGAATTCCTGGCAATTTTGGAGATACGCTGGTTAGCACGGATCGGAGAAATATTTGGGGTTGCCGTCCTCATCAATGCTGCTTGCTGGATTGCGGGTCGATTTCTTCTCAGGCAGAAGCCTGCCAGCCCAACCCCAGCCCGGAATAAATTCAGGATCAAGCAGCAATTTCGCTAGCCTGGGATGGCAACTTCCTTGAGGATCTGATCTAAAATCGAGTCCGGCTGCACCCCATCCGCCAGCGCTTCATAATTCAAGATAATGCGGTGGCGCAAGGCCGGATACATCACCTGATGAATATCGTTAATTGAAACTGCCATGCGCTTATCCAATAAAGCCTCGGCTTTCCCTGCCCGGATCATGGCTTGAACGCCGCGTGGGCTGACACCCACCCGCAAAGTACGCTTCACAATCTCCGGCACTTGTTCATTTTGTGGATGAGTCGCCTCCACCAATCGGGCGGCATATTGAATCACTCTTCTTTCAACCGGCACCGATCGCACCAGCTGCTGCATTCTGATCAGGTTTTCCCCGCTGGATACTTTGCCAACCTTGACGGTTGTCCTGCCTGTTGTGCGCAGAGCAATTTCAACCAGTTCATCTTCGGTTGGATAGGGGATATCAATTTTATACAGGAAGCGGTCCAGTTGAGCTTCGGGCAAGGGATAGGTGCCCTCCATCTCAATTGGATTTTGCGTCGCCAGCACGAAAAACGGCCTGGGTAAGGCATGTGTTTGGCCAGCAATGGTGACACTTTGTTCCTGCATCGCCTCCAATAGGGCAGATTGGGTGCGGGGGGCAGCCCGGTTGATCTCATCCGCCAGCACCAGGTTGTTGAAGATGGGGCCTTTTTCAAAGCGAAAACCGCGCCTACCCTCCGGCGTTTCGGTGATAATCATTGTCCCGGTGATATCCGCCGGCATCAAATCAGGAGTGAACTGAATCCGGTTAAAGGTGCAATCCAACACTTCAGAAAGAGTTCGAACCAGCAAGGTTTTCCCAAGTCCGGGTACGCCTTCCAATAATGCGTTCCCCTCGGCCAGCAGGGTGACCAATAAATTGTGAACCAGGTTATTTTGCCCGACAATCACTTTACGTAGTTCATTCAGGATTGCCTGACTCAACTCCTGAAATTGAACCATTGGGTCTTTCACCTTCTGCTCGCTCATGAATTCCTCCACTCAATTGATGATCGTTAATTCAATGATCGCCAGGGTAGCCAACGTCTTCGGATGGCTATCTCGATCGGCCAGGTAACCACCAGCCCAATTAAAATAAGAAACAGAAAATTGCGTTTTTCATCCGGGTTAATCGTATCACCATCAGGAGATTTAAGGGATAATGCCGTTTCAGCACCGCCAGTTTGAAAAGCCCAGCGAAGCAAGTTCTCCCTGCCCAGGCTGATTTCAGCAGGGGATATCGAATGGCTTTCTTCGGGTGGGTTGACTGAAAATGGCGTTCTTATTTCCTGTCTTTTCTCACTGTCATTGTTGTATGTAATAATCGCCCGGTAGGCGCCCAGGGCAGGCCGATCCATCTTGAGCACATATTCACCAGCACTCACCTGCGGGATGTTGAATGTATGCAACTTTAATTCAGCGTCTGTGTACTGCAATTTCGGATCAGCAAAGTTCAGCGGATTACCATTTTTATCCCGAAGCAATAAACTGACAATCAATTGTGTATCTGATGGTTTGATGAACGCCTGGGCTGGACCCAGGGAGGGGTTGGGCAGGGCATAACGCACGATCTGGGACCAGAACAATCCTTCATCTGCTTCATTGCCCCAGGCTCCGCACCAGTCCTGGCCCAGATCTGTCATCCAGGCAGCCACACGTCCCAGACCCACTTGCCACACCGATAGAATTGGATCGCTTAAATTTGTTGAAAGTAGAATATCTTCTGCACCTTCCTCCTTCTTGCTGGTTAACGCATTGTAGGCAGTCAGGGTTGGGAAGGAGGTTGGGATGATCCCTGATAATAGCGGGTGATCCACTTCACCCGACATCAACCCGGTCTCACCGGTTTGGATATTTTCGCTGCGGGCGGCGCGGCTTTCATTCATCATGATCCGGGGCAGATCCTCAGCGGTTTTGGCAATGTAATATCTTCCCCCACCCCACTCTGATATATTTCTTAATAAATCGCTATCGGTATCTGCGCCTAACCCAATCGTCGAGATGATAATCTTTTCCTGCAAGGCCTCTCGCGACAGTTGTTCGAATTCTTGTGGATTCCCATCCGCACTGTTTCCATCAGTCAAAATGAGGATATTCCGGTGTTGTGAAATTGCTTGAGGGATTTTTCTCATTCCCTCAACAACCTCCAACAAGGCCTTGTACATTAATGTGCCACCCGAGGTGCGAATCATGGAAATTGTGTCCATGGCGGTTCTTAACGCCAGGCCATCCCCCAGGGGATTAATTGGATAACTCCAGATGGGGTCGGTTGAAAACACCAGGATGCCCAGTTGATCCTCTGCATTCAATAATTCAATCGCCCGCATCGCGGCTTCTTTTCCAAGATCCAGCGGTGTGCTGCCGGGTTTTCCGGTTCCCATGCTGGAAGAGTTATCAACCATCAATGCAAAAATCAATGGTTCTCGATCCGAGCGGATCGGCGGTACCAACCTGACCGGGAGGATCGATTCCAAAGGTGTGTTTTCGTATCCACCCAATGTGTAACTGTTTTTTCCGCCCAGGAACACCAGGCCTTTGCCTTTCTCAACAACGGATGTACGCAACAAATTCATATGCTCGATGGACAGGCGTCCCGCTAAAAAATCGTCAATAAAAATCACTCCAAATTGATCAAGGACTGGAACCACCGTGTAAAAATCCTCCGGTGTGGTCACCTCCGCCAGGATCCCATGATCGGCGAGAAGGGTTAGAAAATGCGGGACAGGTTCCGGTGAAATCACCAACACCCGTGGCGATTCCAGCACCTGTGCAGTTGCATAGGAGGAGTTATTCTCCAGGTCAGGATCCCCTTCCAGTTTCACTGTTATCCCAACCGTGACAATCCCAAAGGGTTGTGGTTCCATCTGAAACACATAAAAACCCGCACCGGCTGAGATTGGAGTGAGCGGTCTCGAAACACCGTTGATGGTCGTCTCAAAAGTCAGCGCTGCAGAAATTTCGCTATCCAGGTTATGGACAGGCAATAGCACCCGGAGCGGGGTGTTTTCCCAGATAATAGTCGGCATAATGAGCGGGCCGGTGTAGATATCAAGCAGTTCAGCATGCGGCTGCAGTGGAATGACATCCAGTCTGATCCCCTGGTCAGCCAGCTTCTGGATCTCAGCCTCCATTGCGGCCTGGTCTGTAGCCAAACCATCCGAAGCAAGAAGGATCGAAGCATCTGCTGGATGGATGGAATTCTCAATCAGCAATACTGCCATTTTCACTGCCTTGTCCAGGTAACTGCTTGGACCAGCCACGACCCCCCAATCTGAATCAGAGTCGAGCATGACGGCGGTTTGAGAATCAGCTAACAGGACTGTACGCTCCGGACTTTCGGCTTGCCAGAGCAAGGCCTTGGCTTTGATGCGCACTAATTCATCTGCTTGAATGCTAGCCGAGCGATCGATAATTAATATTTGAGTGGGTTTGTAAGTCTCGTTTGTCGGCTTCCCTTCAGGATAAAAAATTGCCACTAGGACAACCGCAAGAATCGCCCCGCGCAGGATCCACGCCGGCCACCAGCGCAGTCCCAGGCGGCGTTGCAGGAAAATGAGGAATAGAAAAATGGAAACAAGGGCTACCCAGAAGAAGGGGTTGTAAAGACTTAGCGCCATGCCAGGATTGCCTCGACAATGAAAAGGACGATGGATAATCCGAGCAGCCAGGGAGTTAACTGGATATTCGGCGAGTTATCAGCAGGGACCTCCGAAACTCCATTTGGAACAGTTTTGAACCAGGCAGCAGGAGAATTGTTGGATTCAATAATTTCACCCGCAATCACCCCTACCACCAGGTTGGTTTCAACGCCTTCCTTGTCTTGAATTTCAAGTTCGTACAAACCTGGCAGGCCGATTGTAGGCTGAGATTGCTGCCAATCCTTGGAATATTCAGAGAGATTGCCATGAGGATCGGTCAGGACGAAATTTTGAACGATGGACGGATCCGGTAAGGGAATTTCCTCTCCCAACAAAAGTGCGACCGGTATGGATTGCTCCAGTGAGGATACGGTCAATTTAGCCAGCAAGATCGGAAAGGCTGGATGCTTTGATAGGTTTCCCTGCTCCAGGTCACTCATTAGAATGTAGACTGTGCTTTGCCCCACCTTTCCCCGTAGAAGTAACGGAACCGGTTCATTCATATCCGCCTGCAAGATCACTTCAAAATTTTTGGGGATTCCCTCAAAGCGAGTGACGGAACCCCAGCGTACCCCGGAGAAATCAATTTCGCTCAAGATCGGATTTTCCCTATCGGAATGGATCGGTGTTTCAACTGGAATGTTCGTCACCAGGTTAAGGATGTTGAATGTCTCCCCATTCACTACGAAGGAACCTCTGGGTGGCTGGGTCATCAACACTACCCCGTTCGGCCATACATCCAACCAATCCCCCTTGACAATGGTTAGGTTGATTGCTGGTTGCATGATATAGTCACCGCTTGCAAATATTTGCACATCCGCATTCTGAACGATATCCTGAATTTTTCCCAGAACACCAGGTTCGTCCGCAACAATCACGATTCTGGGTTTAGACAGTCCGCGAAAACCCGTACTGGCCTGATCATCCTCTTTGAGAAAATCACCCCCCATCAGGCTTACGGAAACCGAGGATGGCTCACCCTGCTGAACCCAGACCTGGGAAAGAACGGAATTGGGTGGGAACCGTACTGAAAGGCTATCCACCGGTTCATCATCAAGAAAGAGGGTGACATTTCTGGCAACTTCAATATCGCCAAAATTGGCCAACTCGGCATATACCTGGAAAAGATTGTTTTTGGTATGTCGTACGGAGAGATCGATCACAGCCTGGTTGGAGGTCTGCTCTCCATAAAAATGCCAGACGATGGGATAACGAAAATCCAAAATTTCAGGGTCTTCATAAGCAGCATCAGTGAAAACATGAAATTCATTTGGGATATCTTGACCGATTCTTTCCTTGCCGAGCGCCAGGGCCAACCGGAGGGAATTTCCCGTAGCGCCAGCTTTGAGTTGTTGGATGTCTGCGATGATCTCCTGGACATTTTGGTGATCGGTATCACCCACCCAGGCAGGCACAGAATTGAATGAAAAAACAGAAGCGGAATCCTTACCCCCAAGTCCGGAGATCAGCTGAATAGCATCCGCTTGAGCCAAAGAAAAACGAGTGGATGCACTGTCTCTGGTTAACATACTGGTTGAATTATCCAGCAGAATGATCAGGTTTTTTGCGCCCTGCTGATTCGTAGGCAGCTTAACGCTGGGTTGAGCCAGGGCTAGACTGACCAGACTGGCCAGCAGAAGGTCCACAACCAACAACCAGGTGAGGGGCGTTTTTCGAGGACGGGTTCCATGGACTTCAGGCTCGAGGAACGCCCACAGCTTAAGGCTGGATACCACGTACTGTTTCTGCCGCTCGCGAATCATGTGCAATGCCACAATCACTGGCAGTGACAACAATCCGAGCAACCCCAGTGGAAAGCCCAGGCTCATAATGAATTTACCAGATGCAAGTTCCGAAGTTGAGCAACCAGTTCTTTATCGTCCCCACCGGCTGGGATCAACGCATAAAAAGCGCTTTTTTCAATGCAGGCAAGGGCCAATCCTTCCTGCCAAATTTGAATCCGCTGATTGTAATCGGCAAGCACCTGCTTGTTGATATCATAATTAGTAGTTAGCCCGGTTTCAATATCCAAAAATTCCAAATCACCCATAACCTGGGGAGAAATCTCGTCTGGATGAAGGATGTGAAGCAAAACAGTATCCCAGCGAGGAACTGGGAAAAAATTCAACAAATCTTTGGGGCGATCCAACTCAAAAAAATCCGAGATGATTAGGACCAACCCGCCGCTTTTTCCAAGCCGTTGGCGCAATTCCTTCATCACAACTGGATAATTCACCGTCCCCCTAACCTGCAATGCATGCAGGTAATTCAGCGTACCAAGGAATTGACCTTTCCCATTGATCGGGCCGAGTGGTTGGAATAAATGATCGCTAAAAGGGATCAGGAATAGCTTATCACTCTGATTCAAGGTTAAGTAGCTGAGGATTGCCGCCAATTGGACCGCCGTTTTTATTTTTGGAGGTTTGCCCCAATTCATGGAAAGGCTGCAATCGACAAGAACGTACACAGTGGCTTCTTTCGGGTATTCGCCCTGCTTAATAAATATATGCTCCTGGCGACCTGAAGCCTTCCAATCCACGAAGCGGACATCATCTCCGGGCACATACATTCGGTGTTCTCTGAATTCTAAGGCCGGGTTTCGACGAAAACTTGAACGGGCACCCGTCGAATACCCCGGGAGAAACTTGCTGGCGTTTAGTTGCAGACGGTTCAACTGACGAAAAATTTCCGGTGAAAGAATAGCGGCATCGTCTTTTCCGTCTTGACGGCGAACCGGCTTGAGCAACCGGTTGGCTTGATTATTCAAACGGTTGAAAATACGCTGAAATGACATCTTGCCAGGTCCAGGGGTAAGTGTAAGGTAGCAAAGGGCTTGTTACAATCTCACCCGTTGCGAATAGATTGGGTGAGGTCGTTCCACTGGCGGTTTCACCGCCCAATAGATCTTCGGTTCCCGGGATTAAGATACCGGGGATATCGGTCTGATCCATTTCATCAGACAAGGAAAATTCCTCACCTTCGTTTAATATCCGGTCAAGATCTGTCACCGGTCCCAATTCGCGATCACCTGGTTGGTCCCCGGCTCCTGAGTCAGCTCCACCTTCCGTATTTTGATCGTCTGGCTCCTCCGGTTCCTTGACCGCAGCAGGGTCTGTGGGGTCAAGATTTTGATCATCCTGGCTTTCGGGATTATTGAGATCAGACACTGATTTTTCACCCAAATTGGGTTCTATCATCAGAGCTGGCAATTTCTCAATGGTTGTTTGTGGCGAAATTTGATTTGCATTCATGGATAATCCGGATGTCCAATAAATTCCAGCCAAAAGGAAACAGACCAACACCAGCGAAACCAATTCTGGCAGCAAAGCCCAACCCTTGCGTATTATTCTTCTGCGGGCGTTCTGAAGCAGAGCCTGAGCATCAGTAAACAATTGCATGTGGATAGAATCTGGTTGGTTCTCATCAATTTCCTGCACAGCCGTACTGACCTGCTCGTTCAGACCCAGCAAGCGATCCAACCGCCAGGCAAACGATTGTTGTTTTGGCCACAGGAAGGGGATGCGAATCAATGGAATGGAACTGAGAAAGATCACAACCAGCCATTGATCTACTCGATTTGAGAAAAAACCAAAGAGGTGGTTTAGAGCCCAGATCAATAAATATGTTCCAATCCCAATCCAGAGTGAACGAATCATCATGCGCAAACTTCGCTGAAACCAAACAAGGGTTTGTAGCTGTAACAATTGACGGGAAAATTTTCGCGTTCTCATTACAAACTCGCCTCAACCGGTTTGCGCCGATAAAACAACCAGATGCGCAAGCCGACCAGGATCAAACCAATGACGACAATGAAAAGGTAATAAAGGTTCTGCCGCCGTGTTTGCATTTCGTTGATTTGGTTCAATGTTATCTCAATCTTCTGGCTGCCTTCCACATCCTCCAATGAGGTCAGGCGGGCTTCAAGCTGGCTGAGCTCGGTGACGGCATCCGCCGGGTTGGAAAGCAATAAGGCCCGGTCTGAAAGTGAATCGGCCTGTTGGCGCAATTCCAGGATTTCTTCAGCCCGGCTACGATAGGCTTCAATTTCGTCCTTTCGGCGGGCATCACCCAGGTTGGCAAACTGCTCCAACGCAGAATTTGCCAATTGTATAGCTTCCTCATATTCACCCGCAATTAAAACCTGCCGAGCCTGTAAGGCGGTGCTACCTGCCAGTTGTCCTTTTCGGGCATTCTCCAGGAGCTTGCTGACAGTTTCTATTTGTTTGAACTGTCCGGTCTTCACCAGAAATGGCAGCAACTCCTTCAAGTTCTTTTCCAGGCTGGAATAAGCGCCCTGTTTCAAGGCAGTTTCATAGGCTGTCAAATCATAATTATATAGAACATTATATTGCCAACGATCCGTCCAAAAAGACGGGTAATATTGGGTCCAATTTCTCTGAAGGACGGAAAAATCGATTTGATAATGACTGGAAACCACCTCACTAAAACTGTCAGGTCCAGACAAGCCTTGTAGAAGGCCTAAAAACTCTGGCCAGGAAAATTCATCAACCAGGTAAGCAACAATCGACAGCGCCTGCAAACGTAACAAGGGATTTGTAAAAGAGGCTTCATCTTCCCAGATTTCCTGCAAGGAATTCGCAGGGCGAGTGAGGTTAAATTGAGGTGGGATGGTGCTCAGAAATTCGTCACGATGGGTGATCGGATTCAACATATATCCGCCCACTCCCGCCAGCAAACCGGGCGGGGCTTTCAAATCTGTGACCTGTTCTGCAAATAGAATGCCCAGTTCAAAACGTATCGCCGATACGGATGATACCAACCAGCCAGCATAATTGTCCGAAATCGTCTCATAAATGAGGGCAATTTCCCGAAAACCAACATGACTATGGGTATCCTCTATTCCAATTTGAGGTGCCTTCGGATTTAACTTAAGATAATCCTCCACCGTGGGATATATGCGCAGATTTATCGGCAGAATTAACTCGGTCTCAAAAATTTCTTTTAAGAGTGCATATTGTTGATCGAGCGACAATCCGAAACTGCTGTACATCATTTCTGCAATCGCCCGGGAATCTGCAGGAAAAATGAGAGCAAAATACTTTGTGCGAATTTCCTCCCATTCAATAGTGGATTGGGACGAATCTGGCATGGCAAAAACATTCCCCGTGGGCAGGATCAGTAAAATACCGATCAACGAAAACCAGAATGAGCAACGAGTGTGAACATTCATCTCATACCAGCTTCAAAACCATTCCTATATTCTCCCCGCGGCGAGTTTGAAAATAGATCATGAAGGATACAAATTATTATACACACTTAACCTGGGTTTTTGCATAGAATTAAGACCATTTCCGTGAGAATTGATCGTAAACAAATATTCCCAAGAGGCTCAAAAATTAATTGGCTACCATTTCTCCAGGCGACCATTTGAATTCCTCAATCTGCTAAAACTCAATGAATGGACAAGCCTGAGAGGCCAATCGTTCAACCATTGCCTCATTCTAGATTTCCACTAAATGCCGCTGGATTTGCCCGCACTGCCGATGAACACGAAAAACTCTTAATTGACAATGGTCTAAAAATTAGATAAACTATATCTACAAATATGACTAATATTATCGGAATATATTTCCTTCCAAATTTCCATATCTTTCAGCTTGGTTCACCAACATTAATTGGTGAATGGAAATATTCCATACTTCTCGTAAATCCAAATCCTCCACCTTCTGGATTTGAAAGGGCACACGTTGGTCACTAAGATGAAACAAAAGCCATCCATGTTTCGAAAGCCTTCGGGCAATAAATTGCCCGTTATCCGATCCTGGGTATCACTTTGCCTGATTTTGGTTCTACTCTCCAGCGCAATTCTCAGTATCTCTCAGCCAGCTGCCAGCCAGAGCTCAACCTTGCGGGCGGATGCCTTGGTGATCATCAATTCCAATAGCGGGGCTTTTCTACATTACACCGAGTGGATCAAGCCCTACCTGGAATATTATGGCATCCCGTATACTGAATGGGACATTGCCACCAACCCGCTGGCGCCGGATTTCGCTAGTTACGCAGTGATCATCATCGGCCACGATGAGTTGGACTTTTACTCTACCTACTTGACTCCCTCCATCCAATCTCAAATCTCCCTGGCGGTTTTCCAGGGCACTGGCCTGGTCAATTTTGATAATGACCTGGCCACCGGCGATTACCAGGATTACTACTACTATATCCAGGAAATCTTCGGTTTTTCCTATTACCTCTCTGATCCAGAAACCATCATCCGCCTGAACAACAACCCGGCCCTGGGCAGTTACATCAGCGAACTGCAGACGCCAGGCGCCACCCACACCCTGCGCAACTCGATCCCTCACCTGGGGCTGGTCCCTGGGGCTAACTCGGCGACCCTGCTGGACATCGGCCCGGATCCGATGCTGGTGGTGGATACCTACGGTCTGGGTCGGGCAGTGCAGTGGACCGCCATCAACTGGATGGCGCCAGCCAACCTGGGTCCAGTCTCTGGGCTGGATGACCTGGTCTGGCGTTCGATCGTCTGGGCAGCCCGCAAGCCATTTGTACTGCAAGGCTTGCCGCCTTTAGTCACCTTCCGAGTGGATGACGTGGTGGGTCCCTACACCTGGGTCAGCACCGCCATCCAACATGGCTTCAAACCATGGGCCGGCCTTTTCCTGGATGGGGTCACAGATATCCCGGGATTGAAATCCCTGGTGGATAGCGGCAACCTGACCGTCTCAATCCACGCCCGTAACTACACCAACTCTTTCTATTTCAATCACCTGGCAGGGACCAATCTGCCGGACGCAGTCGTCGACCAAAACTTCGTGGATGGCACCAATTGGCATATCCAGAACCAGATCCCAATTTCGAAGGTGGTGGTACCCCACTTCTATGAAATTGGCTCAAACGTCTTTGCGGGGCTGGCCAGTTGGGGGGTGGAGTTTGTGATCACCCCAATGCTGCCCGGTTCGCCCTATGGCTCCCCGCGCCTGCTGGCAGGACCGTTCTTCGAGTATGCCACCGCCTGTGCCAGCGGTTGTTCTGCGCCGATTTATTATGCGGATACGCTGCCCATCCCCGGTCACCCCGAATTTGACGGGCAATTCCAGGTTGTGATGAGCGAGATCCGGGATATTGGCACCTATGAATGGTTCCCCTCGGATGAACCCGGCTACCTGCAGGATACGATCGACCGTGGGGTGGCCCAGCTCAAGCGGGCACTGAATGGGATGGAACTGGCAACCATCTTCACCCATGAAGAATACATCCACGCCATCACGGATGAAAACTGGAACACCATCCTGGCCGGGGTAAGTGCCGGTATTGCCGGCTACCAGCCACAATATGTCACCCTGGATTACGCCTCCCAGTACGTACGGGCCATGACTACCTCCAGCATCATCTCCAGTATCTACGATCCGATCCATCAAAACCTGGATACAACCCTGACGGGATCCACCGACTTGACCACAGAGTTCCACCTGTTTACGGAAGAAAATGGCGTCATTCTAAGGAACTTGGTGGGTGTATCCGCCTTTTCCGGATCGATCGTCGTCCCGGTGCCTATGAGCTTGAACCCTGGTCCAACGGCCACGCCATCGCCCACCCTGGCGCCAACCATCACGCTTACGCCGAGCGCCACTGCTACGCCCACTTCCACTGGCACCGCAACCCAACCACCCACTGCGACCCTGCCGGTCACCCCAAGCTCCACCTTCACCCCTACCCTGACCGCGACGACCGGACCCAGCGCCACCCGGACTTTGACTGCTACCCCCACGCTGGTTCAATCTCCAACGTTTACGCCGACCTCAACGACAACCCCGATCCTATCGCCCACCCCGACCTCAGCGCCTGTGGAGGTACAGATCAACTGTTGGGAGAATGCCCACCAGGAACCGTTGCTGACCACCACCACCAATCCGACGGACCTGATTACGACGGATAACCTGTGGACCGAGTTCTACTGGTCCGGGCGGGCTTACCCGGGCATCTTTGCGGCCTACACGGAAACCCCGCCGCTCTTCCAGTGCTTTGGGGCCGTTCCCAACGGCACTTACACGCTGATCGCTAACCTGTACTGGTCGCACAACTTGCGCTATTTCTGGGGCACCACCAGCACCAACCCCGAGGCCTACTCGATCGATGTAACCAGCGGCAACTCCGGCAACTTTGCCGAGTACAACCTGGGCACGGTGACTGTCAGCGACGGCAGCTTTGAGCTCTTCACTCGCCGGGCGGATGCCCTGGCAGGCGGTATGGATTACCCATTCTTCGGTTGGTCATGGCTTCGCCTGGTGCCGACCGTCGCACCGCCTGCCACCGCCACCTTGCTGCCGAGCACCACACCTACTTCCACACCCACCCGGACGCCTACCGTGACGCCGAGTAACACAGCCACGGCTACCCAGGTGCCATCCACGGCTACCAACACTGCCACAGCTACGCCGGTACCGCCGACGGCTACTTCCACACCCACCCGGACGCCTACCGTGACGCCGAGTAACACTGCCACGGCTACCCAGGTGCAACCCACAGCAACCTACACTGCCACAGCTACGCCGGTACCGCCAACGGCCACTTCCACACCCACCCGGACGCCTACCGTGACACCGAGTAACACAGCTACAGCTACCCAGGTGCCATCCACGGCAACCAATACCCCAACCAACACTGCCACAGCTACGCCAGTACCGCCATCGGCCACACCCACCCGGACGCCTACCGTGACGCCGAGTAACACCGCCACAGCTACCCAGGTGCCATCCACGGCAACCAACACTGCCACAGCTACGCCGGTACCGCCAACGGTCACTTCTACACCCACCCGAACGCCTACCGTGACGCCGAGTAACACAGCCACGGCGACCCAGGTGCCATCCACGGCAACCAATACCCCAACCAACACTGCCACAGCTACGCCGGTACCGCCAACGGCCACTTCCACACCCACCCGGACGCCTACGGTGACACCGAGTAACACTGCTACAGCTACCCAGGTACCACCCACAGCAACCTACACTGCCACAGCTACCCCTGTACCGCCAACGGCTACTTCCACACCCACCCGAACGCCTACCGTGACGCCGAGTAACACTGCCACGGCAACCTACACCGCCACAGCTACCCCGGTACCGCCGACGGCTACTTCCACAACCACTCAGACTCCAACCGTGACGCCGAGTAACACTACCACGGCGACCATTACCCGCACTCCCACCCGCACGGCGACTATTACCCGCACGCCGACCAGAACCCGCACTGCCACCAGTACCCGCACGCCTACTCGGACCGCAACAGCCTCCCGAACCCCAACAGCTACGCGCACCCAAACGGCCTCCCCCAGTGTAACCACTACACCAACGCCCACCCGGACACCAACCGCCATGCTGACGGTTACCCAAACCAGCACCGCCACCCTGGTGTTGAGTCCCACTCCCACCGCCACCCAGCTGCCCGCGGAGCAATTGATCAACTGCTGGGAAAACACGCATCAGAATCCGTTGCTGACCACTACCACCAATCCGGCGGACCTGATCACAACGGACAACCTGTGGACCGAATTCTTCTGGTCCGGGCGGGCGTACCCAGGCGTGTTTGCAGCCTATTCGGAGAATCCTCCCCTCTTCCAGTGTTTTGGGACGGTGCCGAATGGAACCTATACGCTGATCGCCAATCTGTACTGGTCGCACAACCTGCGCTATTTCTGGGGCACCACCAGTGCGAACCCGGAAGCATTTACATACGACGTGACCAGCGGCAATTCCGGTAATTTTGCTGAATACACCCTGGGCACAGTGACCATCACCGATGGCAGCTTTGAACTCTTCACCCGCCGGGCGGATGCCCTGCCTGGGGGCGCAGACTATCCGTTCTACGGCTGGTCCTGGATCCGCCTGGTTCCCCAGCCGTAAAGGTAAATCTCCCCCAGGATCTTGAAGACCCTGGGGGAGAAATTGAATAGCCTATCGTGTGGCCCGCCTCGCCAGGTGTGTGAGTTTTTTTCCAGTACTCAGCGCGCGATCAACGGGAGGTACAAATTGGGGGGGGATGTACTCGAAGACTCCCAAATCATAGTTGCTGTCATAGGGCCGGGGCACGTTATCCAGATTGGGGGATAAGCCCGTGGCACTCGCATCCACCGCTGGGCTGCTGCTCTGAAAGTGATTACCCTTGTCTGCCCCGGGTGAGACGAACCTGGGATCTGCAATGATACCTCCTGACCACCGTTCATCAATGGTGCAGGTAAAGGCCAGGACAGCCGGATGGAAACTCCCTGGCCTGTATCGATTAAGGTCCGGATGTATAATCAGATTATCTTTTTGGGAATAGGGAAAACGTCTCATGCCTGACTTGACCGGAGGTACCATCGGATGCTACCAGATCCTCGAGCCATTGGGCGAGGGAGGCATGGCTACTGTCTACCGGGCCTTCGACCCGGAGCTCAAGCGCGAAGTAGCCATCAAGGTCATCCGGCGCGAACTGTTCGGGGAGTTGCTGCTGGGACAGATGCAAAAACGCTTCGAGCGCGAGGTGCGCTCGCAGGCCAAATTAGTCCATACCAATATCACCCGGGTGCTGGACTTCGGCGAATTCCAGGGGGCTCCCTATATGGTGATGCAGTACATCCCGGGCGGCACTCTCAAACGCTTCACCGGGCATCCGATCTTCTACCGCAAGGCAGCGGAACTCCTGGCCCCGATCGCCCGCGCCCTGGAATACGCCCACAGCCAGGGCATCATCCACCGGGATGTCAAACCCGGCAACATCCTGCTGACTGCCGATGGCGACCCAATGCTCTCTGATTTTGGCATAGCCAAGGTCGCCAGCGACGAGGGTGAAAACACCCTGACCGCCACCGGCATGGGCATCGGTACGCCGGAGTACATGGCGCCCGAACAAGCCGACTCGCGCCAGGTGACCCCCAGCGTGGATATCTACGCCCTGGGCGTGGTGCTGTATGAACTGGTCACCGGCCGAAAGCCCTTCGAGGCGGATACTCCGCTGGCAGTGATGCATAAGCACGTCTACGAGGAGATCCCCAACCCTACCACTCTGGTTCCCGACCTGCTGCCCGAGGTGGAGCAGGTCATCCGGCTGGCCCTGGGCAAAAAGCCGCAAGAGCGCTTCCGCAGCATGGGGGATTTTGCCCTGGCCCTGGAGTGCCTAGCCCGGGGACTGGTGATTCCCGCAAGCGCCCTGGTCAGCCCGTCCACTGCCAAGACCAACCCGGCAGGTTTCGCAAGAGATGATGGAACCGTGCTAAGGGTACCACAACCCAAACGAAAATGGCTGCCATGGGCCGCGGGCGGCGCCGGGGCGGTGCTCTTGCTATCCCTGCTGATTTTCGCAATCATCCCGGCCATCTTGCGCCCCTATCCAACTTCCACACCCACCAGTAACGCGGTCATTCAAATCCCAACTTTCACCCTGCCGGTCCCTGAAACCGAGGCTCCATCCCCCGTGCCGACGACAGTCGTCGTCGTTGAACCCAGCCCAATCGTGGCAGTGTCCACCTGGCAGCAGGGCAGCCTGGCGCTGCTGATTGGCAGCAAAACCGCCCGGGATGTCTACTGGATGGACCTGGCTGGCGGGGCTGACCCGCTCCTGCTGACATCCTCCGACAGTAAGTCACGTTTTCTGGGCACCATCCTTTCACCGGATGGCCTGAAGATTGCCTGGTATGACGATTTTTATGCCCAGACCCTGCAGAAGGAGATCAATGGCGGACAGGCCACGGTGCTTGCGAATTGCACCCAGCCCTCTTTCTCGCCGGATGGAAGCCACCTGATCTGCAAAGGCCGGGATGGCTATTTCCAGGTCGTTAAAACCAGCGACGGCTCCGTCCAAAGCCGGATAACCACCGGGGTGGAAAGTTCGGTACTGCCGGCCTGGTCCCCCACCCGCCAGGAGATCGTGTTTGCCGGCTTTGACGCCGAGCGTAAAACCGTCATCTGGCGCCTCGATCTGGGTGCCGGCCAGGCGATCCCGCTGGCCGAGGCCAACTATGAGAATTACGCCCCATCCTGGTCTCCGGATGGCGAATGGATCGCCTTTCAATCGGCTGAACAGGGCATGCCCAGTGAGATCTGGCTGATGGACCGGGAGGGCGGCCAGCAGCGTAAAATCACCTTCAACAGCGGCTGGTCACGCGGCCCGAGCTTCTCACCGGACGGCCAGTGGCTGGCCTTCGTCTCGGATATTGCTGGCTCGATCGGTCCGGATTCAGGAGAGTTGTTTGCCATTTCGCTGGTCACCGGGGAGCAGGTGCAACTGACCCGGACCGGTGGGATGGTCTACGACTGGCGGGTGTCCTGGGGGAAATAGGCTGATCGCCCTTACCGGCCAAGTTTGAATCACAAACAAAAAAATTTGGAGCAGGTGGAAAGTCACCTGCTCCAAGAAACGCAACTCAATCCGTCGTTATTTCGTAATGATGGGGAGGAACACCTGCAAATTGAAGAACTCGAAGGCTCCCATATCGTAAGCACTGCCAAAGGGCCGGGGCACATTATCCAGGTCCGGGGATAGGCCCGTGGCACATGCGTTGACGGCCGGGCTGCTGCTGAGCAGGTGGTAATCCTCGCCTGCTCCGGGAGCTACAAATCGCGGATCCAGGTTCAGGCCGGCCAGGCCTCCGTCATCGATATTGCAGGCTGCCACCAGGGGAGTAGTGGCAAAGCCAAGGGCAGAATTGCCCCAGGCAATGCTGTTCCTGACTTCAGTGGCCGTCCCTGAAAAACCTGATCCGCCTAAGTTGTAGGCCAGGGTGCTATGAGTCAGATTGAAGGTCCCAGCAGCCGAACGGATGCCCGCCCCAAGAGCCACACTCACCGTGTTGCCGTATATCAAAGTATTCGTAACATTCGCAACAGCCCCCGCCCCTTCCTGATAGATGCCACCGCCACGGGTTGCCTGGTTGTGGTGCAGGTAGGTGGCGTTCATGGTTAAATTACTGGCGCTGCTGAAGATCGCCCCGCCGTTGCCGACAGTGTTCCCATCACTATCTGCCAGGTTGCCGTACAGGCCGCTGCATTGCCCGCTGAGGGGGTTACACGCCGTAGACTTGATGTCCTGCGGGCTGAGGATTTCCTGAGCATTCGCCCGCTCCAGAGCCGCTTTGCTGCCTGGGAAGGTGGCATAGATATTGAGGGTCGAAGTATACGCGGCAATCGCACCCCCATCGGCGGTCGCCATATTATTGAAGAACGTGCAATTATCCGCAGTAAACGTGCTGTTGAGCAGATAGATGGCTCCGCCCGAACCGGCGGTGGTGTAATTCCCTTCGGGTTCGTAGCCAAACTTGGCCCCATCGCACTCGACCCGCGGGCTATCCGTGGCGTAGATGGCACCCCCGTTTTGAGCCCAATTGACGCGAATTTCTGGCGCATCGTTTACATAATCATCGAACCAGACCCTGGAGGCATTGCTCAGGTAGAAAGCGCCGCCATTGCCTGCCGTGGCCCGGTTGGCCGTGATGACGACCTTGCCGTAGACATCAAAATAGCCACCATTGTCGGCATACGCTGCACCGCCGTTGCCGCTAGCGTAGTTGCCGCTCAGGCTGAGCAGATAGCCAGAGGTGGAATGCAGCTCCAGGGTGGTACTGTTGTTCAGATACAGGGCGCCGCCGTTCCCGCTGGCATGGTTATTTAGAATGGAACTGCCGGCAGTGTTCGAAATAAATCCGGCGTTGCCCGTCCCGACAACTGCTACTGCGCCACCGTTGCCACCCGCAGAATTATCACTTACCCCCCACCAGCCTGTGAAATCCAACGTCCCGGTATCCAGGTAAACTGCGCCGCCGTCTGTGCCGGCCACGTTATTATTCAAACTGGAGCTCGAAATGTTGATATCAGGCGTACCGGTCGCATGGATGGCACCGCCTGCACCCGTGGTGGCATGGTTTCCGCTCACCTCCGAGCCATTCTGGATATTTAAGGTGCTGGTACCAAAAAGCCGGATACCGCCGCCCACCGTCCCGGCGGTGTTGGAGAGCACCTGGCTGGCATCCAAAGTGGCGGTGCTATTTTCTACGTACAAACCTGCACCGCGCCCATCGAAAGCATTTAGAGCCTGGTTGAGTTGGAAGGTGCTCTGGTACAAGGTCAAGGTACTGCCGCCGGTCACATACGCCCCACCGCCATAGGTATAGTCCACCGTCTGGAAGGTGTTGCTGGAAACGATTGTATTGGTCAATGTCGCCACTACGGCATCGGTCAGGTACAGGCCGGCACCTTTGTGGCCAATTGGGCCGAGTTGGTTGGGTTCGTAAGCATCCGATCCACCTACATCCGCATTCGTCAGGTTGAGGGTGCCACCGCTGGCATAAATTCCTCCACCACTGTTGACTGCAACATTGTTGTAGATGTAACCCGTGAAGTTCACCGTGCTGGCATCGCTATAAAGCCCGGCACCATTGAGGGCTGTATTCCTATAACCACTATACGGGAAACCGATGTAGGCGTTGGTGGACGTCAGGGTGCTGCTGTTGTATAAATACACACCACCCCCATTGTTGGTGGCGCTATTGGTGTAGACCATACCATTCCCAAGGTCGACGCTGGAGCTATCGGCGTAGATACCAGCCCCGTCAAAAGCGGTGTTGTGAGAAATATTGCTCGAGCCAGCCAGGGTAACACTGCCGCCATTGTAGACGTGGATGCCACCGCCTTTGCCGCTTGCCCCAAAGGCGTGATTAACCATCACATGGGATCCATTAAATTGCATCACCCCGCCCGGCACGGATACCCCACCGGCATCGGGAGCTGAATTATCGGAAATGGCGGAATTCCAGTCGTTCCCGACCAACGTCCCCCAGACCCGCGCCCCGCCCCCGTAGATTGCGGCGGTATTACTTTGGATGTCTGAGTCGTTGGTGAGGGTCAGCACATTGCCAATATCCACATAAACACCGCCGCCATAATTGGCCTGGTTGCTGAATACATCCGTATTGT
Organism: Anaerolineaceae bacterium; assembly: GCA_041741455.1. Classification (GTDB taxonomy): domain Bacteria; phylum Chloroflexota; class Anaerolineae; order Anaerolineales; family Anaerolineaceae; genus CALESS01. The sequence goes on from JBGSJZ010000101.1 coordinate 23,291, forward strand.
CCAGCGTCACCTGTGAGGCGCCGGGATACACGGCCAGGCCCCCGCCCGTGCTGCCAATTCCACCCGTGATATCCAAATCGCGCAGGGTTAAGGTGCTAGGCGTGGTAATTTCAAAAACGCTGCCCCCACCTCCCCCATTCACCGTGGTTCTGCCAGCAAGGTCAGCGATGCAGTCCATGTCATAACCACCGGCAATCGTCAGATTTTTCCCGTTGATGAACACCCTTTCAGTAAATGTATCTGCCTCGGCCTGGATGATATCCCCGGAGACCGCCGCGTCCACCGCATCCTGAATGCGACCATAGGCACAGGCCGCCCCGTTGATGCCTACCCGGGCGCTGGCCTCATCCGCACCCATGTCATAGGGGATGGCCGGGCGCACGTAAGTGACTGGGCGAGCTTCGTTGTCAAAATCATTTGATTGGCCGGTCGCACAACTGTCGATCACCGGGCTAAGGCTCTGCAGGTGAAAGTTGGAGTCCGCCGGGTTAACAAACAGCGGATTAACGTTCAGGTTGCCGGCGCCAGTATAGCCACCCTGGATATCGGAGCAGGTGACGATTTGACCAACCAGGTCAATGCTGGTGGTGTGATTCCAGATGATGGAATTGCTCAGCGTGAGCGTGGCGCTCGTGATGGAAATGGCCGCCCCGGTTGCGGCACCACTGGCATCATTATTGGCCAGCGTGTTGTGTTGACCGGTTAGTGTGGCCCCGGTGGAAAAAACCCGCAGGCCGTCCCCCACCCCGCCGGTGGCATTGTTGCGGGCCACCAGGCTGTTGTAAAGGTAGAAGGGGCCTTGATACATATAAACAGCGCCTCCATACTGGGCCGCATTGCTCTCTATGAAAACCTGGCGCAGGTCAATCTCACTGGTGGTGGTGGCATAGACCCCACCGCCATACAGATTTGTGGCTGTGTTGTAACTCAACTGGCTGCAGCGAGGTCCGGAACAGGCGTAACCACCCAGGTCCATATCCAGCAGGGAGGAATTGGTGGCATACACCCCACCCCCATATGTGGTGGCGGTGTTATAGTAGATTAGGGCCTTATCCCCCCACAGATCGCTGGCATCCAGGTAGGCGCCGCCGCCATTGCCAGACCCGCCCCCATAGCCCGCCTGGTTGAAGTACAACTCGGCATCCTCATCCAGGTTGACCGTGCTGGTGAGGGCATAGATGCCGCCGCCGTTGCCGGTGGCCGTGTTGTACATGATCTCTGAACAGTCGCCGGCCACGGTCAGGGTACTGGTTGCCAGGTAAGCCCCGCCGCCCAGGATGGCATCGTTGGAGTAGATATCCGAGCAATCCGCCAGCGAGACCGTGCCCTGGTCCATATACACCCCGCCGCCCAGACCGGATCCGGTTAGCGCATTATTGCTGTATACATCCGCGTAGGAGGGCAAGTTGAGGACCGGGGCGATGGCATTAAAAAACATCCCATAGACCCCGGCACCGGACATGGCTGTATTGCTATAGATATTTGAATTGGTGAATGTAGCCGTGGCGCCGTACAGGAACACCCCCCCACCCAGGTCGCTGGTGGTGTTGTTATAAATCTGGACATTGTTCCCGGTCACCTGGGAATTATTGTGCACAAAGATGCCCGCTCCGTACCCGGTGGTAGAGGCATTGATAATGTTGAGATTTTCCAGCGTCACGACTAAGTTTTGGTAGATGTACATGCCCCGGCCGGACCCACCCGCATCAATCGTGGTCGGAGTGGAAGCACCACTCCCGCAGCCGGCATAGCCGCCCTGGAAGGTCAGGCTCTTCTGAACGGAAAGGTTTTCGGTGAAGGTTCTCCCCCCCTCCAATAGCAGCCGGTCGCCATTGCTGGCGGCATTCATGGCAGCCAGAATGGTGGCGTAGGTGCAGGGCGGGCTGCCCACCGTCCGGTCAGCCTTGGCATCCCCACTGGTTTCGGCACCTGCCGGCTCCGCTGCCGGGTTTTCATCCAGCGTCAGGGCCGGGTCGATCCCCAGGGGTTGCGGACGGTTGGCCAGGTCCAATTCCGCCTGGGCCTGGACGATGGCTTCCTCTTCTTCCGGGCTGACCGGGGCGGTCTCCGGCAACGGCGGCGCTGACCGGGCTAACTCTGCCTGCGCTTTTTGGATGTCATCCATCAGCAGGTCCAGCGCCCGGCCATGCAGCGTCTCGCGCAGGGCCAGCATGGCTTCGGGACCCTGCTGGCGGGCCAATTCGAATGCATCCATGGCCGCCCGCAGCTCGATTTCCTCCGGGGTCAGTTCCAGCGGGGTCGCTTCGACCTGCGGCGCCAGCCCGGATTCCTCCGCCGGGGGTGGGGAATCATCTGCAAGGACCGTTGTGGGGAAAACCAACGGAACGGAAAAAGCCCAGCCAAAAGCCAGGCAGAAGACCAAGCCCAGGTGCAGCCAGCGTTTGATTGCCTTCATGGAATACTCCTTCTTCATTTACATTTGCCCGGTGTTGCGTTGATGGCTACCTTACCACCCGGCCAGGCAGAAAAAAATCCCCCCAGGGAAGACCAACACCCTGGATCTTTAACCATTTTCTCCTTTATTTAGTATACAAACTTTGCTGGCTGGATTCAATCAGCAGTCAGGAGAGTTAACAAGAATATCGGTTTAAATCGAATGTCTTCCTGAACCCCTAACGGGGATTGTTTTTAAGAAAGATCGTTTGGTGCAACAGGGAGTGCCTGGACCAGCTTTATGGACACAGCGGGCTGATCTTATCCGCCTCCTTCATGGCTGCGTCCCAGGTGAACTCCCGGTTGTCGCTGAAGTAGTAATAGGTAATGCCATTGGGCAGCAAGGCTACGACGTTACCGCTGACCCCCAGCATCTGGGGTACCCAAAAATCGCAAGTGAACCCCTGAGCCCGGCCGTATGGATTGGCCCAAAAGGCATTGTTATACCTGCGCTGGCTGTCGATTCTCACACCGCGGTCATCCGGATCCTGCTGCAGGGCAGCCGCCAGCAGGCCGGGCTGCAGGATCTGCCGGCCACCGATTTTGCCCTGGTCGTTGTTCAACAGGATGCCAATCTTGGCAATATCATCCGGGATCCACCATAAGCCATAACCGCCCTTGGCCTGGCCCTGCCAGTTATTGTCTGCGGTGCGCAGGCTGGTGAAGGCGCCCGGCCCGAGGCCAAGCGGGCGATAGATCTCATCCACCACAAACTGGAAGATATCTGCCTGGGGTCCCTGCTGGGATTGCAGATAGACCTGCAAGGCACGCGTCAGGATGAAGGTGTCGCTTGTGCGGTAGATCCATTGCTGGCCTGGATCGGTGGCGTGCGGCCAATCGAATGCGGCTGCGATGTGTTCAGCATAGGACTCACTGCTGAAGAATTCACCCATTTTCTGGCCGTCTTCATCGACCATGAAGCCAGCCGAACTGTAATTCCCGGTGGACATATCGATGACATGGTTGAAGGTAACCATCCCCCAATCGCCGGGGCTGGCGGCTGCTTCAGAGACGTACTCCTGTATCAACCGGTCCGGCACATCCGGGCCGTATTGCTGGGCCAGGCGCATCAGGGCCAGGCTGACAAAGGCGGATTTGGCGGTGGAGTAAGAGGTGGTGCGCATGGATTCGCAGAACGGATAGACGCCAAAGCGAGTCTGGCAGCCACCCAGGTAATTGACGCCATTCACCACCAGTCCGTACCAGGTCAGGTGGGCCGGGGTGACGCCAGCCCCAAAGGCGGAGAGTTCCACACCCGGGTAATCCACCGCCAGTTGTTCAATCGGCCGGACCGGCAAGTGGGCGGCCAATTCAGCCTTGAAATCAACCTTGAGGTCTTCCGCACCTGGGACCGGCCCCGGATGATAAACCGCATCCAACAAGCCCCAGAAGTTGGCCCGGGTTTGGGTGGTGGTTTCCTGGGTGATCTGGTACCAGACCCTGGAGACCTTCCGGTCATCAAACAAGAAAGACATGCTGCCGTTAAAGGTGGCATTGCTGCCCTTGGGGATGATGGTGAAGGGGAAAGAGGCGCGCGAGTAGCCCTGATCCCCGGCCTCCTGCCAGGTCAGCCCGGGCTCCAGGATGATGTTCCAGATGGGATGCACGGCGATGATCAAGCCGCGCTGGGCCGGCACCAGGTAGCCCTCGGATTGCACGAACGAGAAGTCAAACTCCGGCAGGGAGGCATATTCCGGACCCAACTCTCCACGCAGGAGCTGCATGTTAGCGCCAGCCGCCTCTCCCAGCAACTCCAGGTGGCCTTCAAAAACATAAGCCGCCGGGGTGGCGCCAGTTGGCCGGGTGAGTTCACTTTCATTGAGCGGGGAATCAAATTCAAATCCGTTCATCAAGGCGGCGTAGGTCAGGATCGAATGGCTTGTCGGCGTGGGAATCACCGGAGTATCGGCGGGGGGCTGGGTTTGAATGCCAGCTTCCAGGGTGGAGGGGATCGATGTTGGCTGAAGGGCGGTGCAGGCAGCCAGGAAAGCCAGGCTGATCATCCACAGAAAACGACTGATTTTCATGCCAACCTCCAACTTCTATCAAAACTCATCCCAATGGCTCAGCATCGGATGCAGGTTCGGGAAGAGCACCCCGGCCAGGGCCAGGGCCGAGCCGCGGCACTCCAGCCCCTCCTGGCGGATGAGCTCATCCGGCTCATCAGAGCCGATCAGCAAGCGGCCGATACCGGATCCACCCAGGAGGCTGTTCTCGGCTTCGCCGCCATCGGAGACTTTCACCTTGCCAGGCCGGAAGTGCAAGGTCGCCCTTTGCTCGCCCGCATCCAGGGCCAGGCTGCCCCCCCAGCCGGCAAACTGGGATTGGGCCAGGCGCTTTTCGAACAGGGGCGCCAGTTTGGTGAGGGTGCTGTAGAGGTTGATGAGGCGCACCCGCCAGCCGGAAATTTCAAAATAGCGGTCCTCGACAATGCAGGCCTTGTTGCGCAGGGCCTGCAACAGCGGGTGGCGGTACGGCAGGGTGAAACAAGCCAGGCTCTCGTACTCCCCGTGGCGGAAGAGATCCCCCAGCACGGCCAGGCCCTGCAGTGGATCGCCGGCGGCCTCCAGGCAGGTCAGGATCTTGGGGTTATCCTCGGCGGGTAAGGCGCGGATGTAGCCTTGCAGTTCGTCCCCATCGCTGAACCAGGCGTAAACGCCGATGTCATCCGGATCGCGCTTACGGTAGGTTGGCCGGATGGCGCTGCCCGTAAACCCGGCATGGGTCTGGTTGTAGAGGGCGTCCATTTCACCAACCTGGGCAGGATCCAGCGGGCGGTAAGCCGGCAGCGAGGCCGCTTGTGGCAACTCCTCCAGTTTCAGGCGGTAGGTGACGTAATTCCAGGCGCGGGCGTACCCCATCTTGACGTAGTGCCGGCCGCGCAGGATGCTCAGGTCGTAGCCATCCTGGGTCATGGCAGCAAACGAGGCATCGGCCGCCTGGTGCATCAGGCCAATTTTGCGGTACTCCGGGTGGGTGACCACCGCCCCAATCCCGGCCACCTTGAGCTGAACCGTCTCGACCCACATGCGGTAGCCCCACACCCCCCAGTGGTGGATCATCTTCTCGCCATCCAGCACAACCCGCGAGACCCCCCAGTCGTAATGGCTGTTGCCGATGTAGTTCCCGCAGAATTGCTCGACGTACTGGCCACCGCTGAAGGCATCCGCCGCGATTTGGCCGATGGCCTGCAGGTGCTGCTCCGCCCGGGGAGCGAGGATTCGGAAATTGGTTGGGTTCATCGTTCGGGTTGCCTCTGGAAGGAAGATGCGGCCTGTGGCTGGTAAACCGGCCGGATAGCTCTATCCTACACCCAATTTGCTTTTGGCACAAACGGTAGAGGAGGGTCGTGATAAAAAATTTTGATCTGATATATAATCAATTCAAATTCTGCCTTCGGGAAATGTGAGCCATGGATGACTTAAGCGGACAGCGGGTGGATCGGTATCAAATCCTGGAACTGCTGGGCCAGGGGGGCATGGCGAGCGTCTACCGCGCCATCGATACCCGACTGGAGCGCGAGGTGGCGATCAAATTCATCCGCCGGGAGGCCTTCCCACCCCAGATGGCAGAGCAGATCTTGCAGCGCTTCGAGCGCGAAGCCAAGGCCCTGGCCCGCCTCTCCCATCCGAATATCGTCACCATCTACGATTATGGCGAATATCAGGGCTCACCCTACCTGGTGATGCAATTCGTCTCCGGCGGGACCTTGAGCAATCGCCTGGGTACCCGTATGTCCTACCAGCTGGCGGCCAGCCTGCTGGCGCCAATTGCCCAGGCCCTGGAATTTGCCCACCAGCGCCACATCATCCACCGGGATGTCAAGCCGGCCAACATCCTGGTGACCGAGGGCGGGGTTTCGCTGTTGTCGGATTTCGGCATCTCCAAGATCCTCGAAAGTGAATCCGGGGTCACCCTGACCGGCACCGGGGTCAGTATCGGCACACCGGAATACATGGCGCCGGAACAAGTGCTTTCCAGGGAGGTGGACGGCCGGGCGGATATCTACAGCCTGGGGGTGGTCTTCTACGAGCTGGTGACCGGCCACAAGCCCTTTGAGGCGGATACCCCGATGGCGGTGCTGGTCAAGCACATCAACGACCCGCTGCCCCGGCCGCGCCAATTCGCCCCGGACCTGCCCGAACGGGCTGAGCAAACCCTCTTGAAAGCCCTGGGCAAGAAACCGGAGGAACGCTTTGCGAGCATGGCGGAATTTGCCCGGGCCCTCGAGGACCTGTCAAGCGAAGCGCCTCCTTTTCCACTGCCCGTTTCACGCCCCAAGATCCCCCAACCCGAAAAATACCTGACCGATCTGATCCGCCCGCAGGCGGATGAACACACCATCCTGCGCCAGGAACCCGAACCGCCCGTCTTCCGCCTGGTTGATAATGTAGCCACAGTCACGCCAGCCTCTCAACCGGCCGCCAGCCTAGACGAACCCTGGGAACAGCCCAAACCCAAACTGCCCGCCTGGGTCTGGGGACTGCTGGCTGCCGGTGTCATCGGTTTGATCATCCTCGTCTATAACTTGAGTAAACCTCAGCTGCCGGTTGTGGTCACCCAGGTGGTGGAAGTGCCGGTCGAAAAAGTGGTGGAAAAAGAGGTGGTGGTCGAAGTGCTGGCGACCCCGGTTCCAACTGAGGCACCCACACCGGTCCCCATCCCAGCCCGCTTCGGCGGCTGGCTGGATGAAATCGTCTTCTCCAGCCTGCCCGCCGAGACGGCCATCATCGACATTCAGGCCGGCAACATCGACCTGTACAGTAACGGCTTACCCGCCAACCAACGGAGGGATATCCTGAATGCTGGATTGGAGGCGATCCCGGAAAATGGCCTGTATTACGAGCTGACCTTCAACCCGGTGGGGCCGGTCTTCCCGGCGACCGGCAAGTTCAACCCGTTCTCCAACCCGCGCATCCGGGAGGCGATGAACTGGTTGATTGACCGGGACTACCTCAATGCGGAAGTTTTCGGCGGGGCTGCCTACCCCAAATTCCTGCCGATTACGACCGGCTTCCCGGATTACAACGACCTCTCCTCCGTCATCCGCAGCCTGGAAGCCCGCTACCAGTATGACCTGGACAAGGCCCGCCAGGTGATCGAAGCCGAGATGTTTGGCATGGGGACGGATTGGGTCAACGGGCGCTGGCGCTACCAGGGCGAGGACGTGGTCTTGATCTTCCTGATCCGGAATGACAGCGACGGCAACCGCATCCCGATGGGTGATTACGTCGCGGACCAACTCGAGGCTATCGGTTTCACGGTCGACCGCCAGTACAAGCGCTCCTCGGAAGCCGCCCCGCTCTGGGTCAGCGGTGACCCAGCCGACGGCTTGTGGCACATTTATACCGGGGCTTGGGCTGCCCCCCAAATCCACCGGGATGCCGATAACCTGCAATTCTTCTACGACCCCTCCAGTGCCTATAACTTCACTGCCCTCTGGCAAGCCTATACCCCGACGGCCGATTTTTCGGAGCTGGTTCAGCAACTGGCCTATAACGAGTTTTCTAATTTCAATGATCGCAAACAAGCCCTAGCCCGAGCGCTGGAACTGGCCCTGCATGATTCGGTCCGCGTCTGGCTGATGGAGGGCCAAAATTACGCCCCGCGCCAGTCCTCGCTTGAAGTTGCCCCCGACCTGGCCAGCGGGTTGGAAGGTTCGACGGCCTGGCCGCTGACCCTGCGCTGGACCGGCCAGGAGGGCGGCAGCCTGGCCTGGGGTGCTGAAAGCCTGCTGGTGGACCCCTGGAACCCGCTCGGCGGTTCCAACTGGGCCTATGACCAGATGATCCAGCGCGGCACGGCCAGCGGCGGCCTGCTGCGCGACCCGCAAAACGGCCTGAACTGGCCGCTGCGGATCGAATCCGCCACGGTGACCGCCGCCCAGGGCCTGCCGATCCAGGAAAGCCTGGGTTGGGTCAACCTGGAGTTCAGCTCCAGCATCCGGGTGCCGGGGGATGCCCTGGTGGACTGGGATGCCAACCGCCAGCAATTTATCACGGCGGCGGAGAAGTTCCCGCAGGGCACGACCGCCCTGATCAAGAGCGTGGTGACCTACCCGGCCGACCTGTGGGAAACGGTGACCTGGCACGACGGCTCACGGCTGGACCTGGCGGACTTCATCTTCTGGATGATCCTGCAGTTGGATCCGGGCAAGCCGGAAAGTCAGATTTACGATGAAGAACTCGCCTACACCACGGAAAATTTCCTGGGATCATTTAAGGGGTTCCGGATCCTGTCCGAGCAGCCCCTGGTGATCGAGTGGTACACGGATGCCTACGAGCTGGATGCCGAGAATAACGTCTACACGATTTGGCCGGCCTATACCGGCGGCGAAGCCCCCTGGCACAGCCTGGCAGTTGCCAACCTGGGGGTGCTGAACGGTGAACTGGCCTACACCTCCGTCAAAGCGGAGGCGGCCGGGGCGGAGTGGGCTGACTTCATCAGCGGCCCGAGCCTGGATATCCTGTCCAGTTCGCTGGATAAGGCCCTGCGGACGGACGAGATCCCCTACCTGCCGACCCTCTATCAGTACATCTCCGAAGAAGAGGCTGCCGAACGCTACGCCAACCTGCGGAACTTCTACGCCAATTACGGTCATTTCTGGGTCGGGACTGGCCCGTATTACCTGGCCGGCGCATATAAGGTGGAAAGTGTGGCCATCCTGGCCAATTACCCGGCCTACCTGGACGAGGCCGGCCGCTGGGATTGGCTGGTGGAGCGCTAAGCCAGGGTTGACAACCCGTCCCGGTGAAGTTGGAGTACAGTTTGCGTTCCCAGTTGCAAGGCGCTTCAGAAATGCCTTGCAACTGTTTTTTCTCAGGGGGGGGAAGATTTAGCTGGTAGCTCGTCCCTACGCTTCCTAAAGGGAGTGCCAGGCGAGGATGCTGGGCGCTGGCTTTTCACACGGATTTGGACGGAAGGGACGGATGACCACGGAAAAAGCAAAAATAGATTGTTTGAATCTTCAGGCTGGTGAGGGGTAAGACCTTCAACGAATGAGAAAACGAATAAACGAATGGAGCTCGGAAGGATTTCTGCGCAGGTGGAAATTTTGAAAATTAAATTGTGATTTTTTCGAGGTCATTATCGAGGTTTTTGGGATAGCGGGGCGGGGTAAGGGCGAAGCGGCCGGAACGATGGAAATCTTTAATAAGTTCGTCAGGCCGTTGCCGGTTACGCAAAAGGATGTCCTTATGCTGAACGCAGTGAAGCATCTGGGATTGAATCGGAGATCTTTACCCTTCGGGTATGCTACGCGATTGCTACCGCTCAGGATGACGAAACATCAAAATAGAGGTGAAAATCCCGGCTGCTTCGCCCTTACCAGGCGGACAACGGACCAGGCTGGAAGCTTGAAAAAAGAAATTAAATTGTGATTTTTTCGAGGTCGTTATCGGAGTTTTTGGGATAGCGGAGCGGGGTAAGGGCGTCCGGCCGGAGTGCCCTTACCAGGTGGGCAACGAACCAGGCGGAGGCTTTAAAAATGAAAATTAAATTGTGATTTTTTCGAGGTCGTTTTCGACATTTTCAGTTGTTAAAGAGCAGGTGTGGTTGGGGAACGGCCGGCAGTGGTACTGGATCCTGCCACAAGCCTTCCACTGGAAAGTATAGCCATTGGGTGAGGCGCTGACAACCTGTCATTAAGTGCAAGTTTCGGAGGAAGAACCGGGCAAGGGTTGGGGGTTGAGAAAACTCTTAGTTTTCTTTCGGGCGCAAACGCCCTATAATATAGATGCTCGGTTGCATTTCCGCCGATCCGGCGGGTGGTTTGGAGTGTCTGGCCCTGCGCTGCACGGATGCAGGTGAGCCGGCGAACCAGGGCAGTTGCGCTGAAGCCGGGTATAGTGAACCTTTTTGGATCGAAAGATTGGAGGCTCGCTCAAAATCGTGCGTGTACTGAAGTTGCCAATTTCGGACAACAGAACATTCAAAGGTTAGCATAAAAACTCAGTCGAGTTTTTCCCCGGGCTCAAGTCTTGCTTTCTACGGCAAGCATACAACCGGAACCTGGCAGTGGACCCAGCCATGTGTTAGGGTTGCTGGAAGCGATGTGTGGTACTGTTCGAACCCGCTTTTTGGGCAATGCTCGATGCAACCGGGCATTTTGAACTGAGCAAGGTAAAGGCCGAAGGGCCGGGATGGGATCCTGGCCCTTTTGGTTTTAAGGGAGGGATGTGCATCTGTGGGCCTGAAAAAATTTGGCGTGTTTCGGGGCTGTCGGGGAGATCGTAGGGGAGGGTCTGAGACCCTCCTGAATGGAGACAACCGGCGGGTAAGGGTTACCCGGTAGAGGCGGGTTCATTGAGCGGGGTCCGTAGGGGAGGGTCTCAGTCCGTAGGTCGGGGTTCATAGGGGAGGGTTTGAGACCCTCCCGACGGACCCGACCACAGCGGTATAATTTTAATCAATGAAACCAATAGATTTGCAGAGCAGCAAGGAACGGCTGTGGCGCCAACTGGACATCCCGCGGGAGACAGCGGCCGCCCTGGGCCGGGAAACGGTCGAGATCATGCGGGCTGGGTATTACCTCAGCCCGGCCGGCAAGCGGGTGGAGATCCAGGCGGACCTGGCCCGAGCGGTAGCGGGCACGGTGACCTACGGCCCACAGAGCCGCCTGCCAGCGCCGAGCAACCCTGGCGCGACGACGCGGATCGAGGTGCTCAACACGACCACCTTTGCGGCCGTCCAGCGGTTGATGAGCCTGGGCTATGCCCCGGCCGCCCTGAACTTCGCCTCGGCGACCTCGCCCGGCGGCGGATTCTTGAGCGAGGCACGAGCCCAGGAAGAAGCCCTGGCCCGCTCCTCGACCCTCTGGGCTTGCCTGAACGGCAACCCAATGTATGCCTATCACAACGCGCACCCGGACCCCTTCTATACGGATACGGTGATCTACTCCCCGGAGGTGCTGGTCTTGCGGGATGATGACGGCGCTTTGTTGGAAACCCCCTATGCCACGGCCATCCTGACCTCAGCGGCGGTCCACGCCAACACTGTGCGACAATACCTGCCGGGGCAGGAGGATGAAATCGGCGGGGTGATGTGGCAGCGTATCCTGAAAGTGCTGGCGGTTGCGGTGAAGCACAAGCACCGCGCCATCTTGCTAGGCAGCCTGGGGCTGCGGGGCGTTTGGCAATGATGGTTATCAGATGGCGGGGTTGTTCAAAAAAGCCCTGGAGGAAAATTTCAGCGGTGCCTTTGAGCAGGTGATCTTTGCGATTACGGATTGGTCGGAAGACGATCGATTTATTGGACCTTTTGTAAGGGCTTTTGCGCTTTACGGACAGAAGAAGTTGGCAGCCTTATCCTACCTACAACTACTAGATTAGCTTTGTGTAATACTTAATTATTTTGCTTCGTTTGGCATCCACAACGCGTAAAGTATGCAAACCGGTTAAATCTTTTGTGTAAAACCCAATCCTTGAATTGACTACCAACCGGTCAAGTTCATCGATTAGTTCATTATATCGTCTGTACCAATTAGGGTTGTTTTCAATTGCCAAACATACATCCTCGATTATGTCTTCTCCAAACGGTTCCGAAAACGTACGAAGTACATCCTTTACTAATTGTAAAACGCCTTCTGTTTTCTTTATCATTTTCTGCTCCTCTTTGATGCTGTCTTATCTGGCTGTTTGGCATGGCAGGCCAGGTCCATGTAAGTCTCCAAAATAGTCTAATCATCCAGGATTGGGATTAACGCTGGCCGCTTTTTTGCAGCACCTTATGGGCACAAAAGTGGCAAATCTCGGAAGATTCGCAAGCTTAGCAATCACCGCTGACACTTGCTTGCGTTCTTCTTGGGTGGTCTGATCCAGCGATTTATCTGGCAGGTGGGCGAATCGTATCGTTTCACCAGATTCATGCAAGCTTTGAAATGCTTTCCAGCCGACCTGTGAATTGACCAACAGGGTCACCGCCAGATCTTCAGGAAGAATTCTGTCAGGGGACGTAATGGATTGATAACCTTGATAGAGATACCCAGTATCCTCCCGATATAGCCGTTGAAACAGCTCAACATTTGGGATGATGCGATCAAGGAGACCTGCACCAACGATCAATGAGTAGAATTGCATCTTGAAAACCTAAAATTCTCTATAGAGTAAATATTTCTGAAATCGTAATCTAACGATCTTACAAAGGTTTCGGATGCGAGGCAATTATGATAATGCGTTCGTGGTTATCTAACACGCCTGAAATGCCTTCTCCATAAATTTCCGTGCCGGAGGAAAGCTTTTTCTCCATCGGTGCAAGAGCTTCACCATTGGCACGATGAATAACCAAGTGAATCAGATCCTCTCGGTTTAAGTTCAACAATCGACAAACATCAATTGGTACAGTAAACCGGCCATTGCCCTGTTCCTGGGTATGAATTGCGAATTTGATCTCAAGGTATTCAGTTTCCATTTTTTAATCTCCTCATTTATATTAAGTTTGATTCAAAAATTCGCTGTTAGCTTTTATTTTTCCATTGCTTAATCGAGATCAAATAATCCGGCCATAGTTTTCGGATCTTCCCCAATTGCTGTGTCGGGTGATGCATTGACATCCAAAAGACTTGTTTCTTTTTTAGATATATTTGTTCTGTCCTTGGAAGGTCACTTGTCAATATCTCACTACCCACTAACATATTGCCGAGTAATCTATTGGTCATATCTCCCTGGGTAATCAGGATGTCTGGTTCAAGTAAAATTAATTCACCATGCAAGAAAGCGTTGCTGCAAATCTTCTGAACAATCTTTGCAGCTTGACGCTGTCCACTATTATTCATTGAGCATTTTGCAACATTAACATGAGCAAAGTACGCTGAGACATTCTCTATAGGAACACCTACATAGCTTTGTAAAACGGTGGCAACATTTGCTTGTGGTTCATATCCCCATAATAAAAGAAGGTCTTTCACAATGATCTGAGTCATCGCCCAATGTTGATTCTCATGGTCACTTGTGTAGTCATCTTTTTCATGGGTTGTGGATACGAATTCGGTAGTCCTTTGATTTGGAATTATGAACTCCCATCTTTTATTTTCATTTTTTTTATTCTTTCCCGATGGTGGATCCAGAGAGACAACAACGATCTTCGGATACTTCTCCCCATATTTACTGCCCACCATTGACATCTTGGTTTCGGTCATATTCCCCTGGTTGGCGAACTGCCTGCAAGTTGATTGGTTTGGACAATTAAAATGTTCAGGATGAATCTGCTTTTCCAGATAATAATTACTCAATCGCTTTTGGTAACTGGTTGTCATCAGGATACCCTCCCACAAAAGTTTTCCTTAGAAAACGACCAAGGTTGAATAATATATGGTTATTCAGGAAACGCTTTATCAAAAATCATTTTTCGAAAATCTAGATAGAGTACAGCGTCATAAATGATTGGTCTATGAGATTTTCGATAGATCGAACTTTTTGCGACCAATAATTGAGTTAAACATTCCTGTAACCATGCCACCCGTAACATATTGGAATGCATCAAAACTAAAATACTTGTGGAATACCATCCTGGAGGCACATTTTCAATTAGGTTAGGATGATGTTCAAAATAGCTCGTTTTCCTTAGTTTTCCCCTGATATCCTGAGGCATTTTATCCATCAGATCACTAAGAATAAAGCTAATAAGAATCTCTCCATTTTCAAAATCTGAAGCAAGAACATACCGATAATTGATAGACACAGGGATATATGGCTTATCTTTATAATCTCCAGGCATTGAAATCACGATTCTTGGATCATCATACCGAATATCAAGGCCGATGATTAGCTGCCTTATCAGGTCAAAGTAATTGTTGATCCAGACACGATTGGGGGCCAGCTTGATTCGGCTAATTAATTCTTCCTGCTCTTGAAGGTAGCTCATAATTATCTCCTTTCAATCACAATTCTTTTTTGCTCATCCTGCTAATTTCTAACAACATCCGATTTGGAGCGCGCCCAATTACAATACCGATGTGTAAGCCGGGCGTTGCTTTCGATAGTTTTTCCACCAAGCCAATATTGCTCCACGTGATCAACCGCTGCATCATCTACCTCCGAGATTTGTTGATTACAAATCGCACATACCGGATTTGCTTGGAATAACTGTTCTTTAATAGAGCGTGTAAAGCATCTCGGCTGCATGGAAGAACCACTTAACACATCACTGAGAGCTCTCCGCCAAGCATCAAAACGATAGGTAACATTTTTAACAGAACTGGTGGACATTTCAATAGACTCTATAAAATCCACATCATTCGTCATTAAAGCGATCCATGCTTCTCGAACTGCGTCCAAATTTGCCATGACCTGGTTCTTATCATAGATTGTGAAGCCCCAGCATAAGATATCAAAAAGGGATGCATTGAATCTCTTCGGTTCCCAATAACCATGAAAATTTTTCTCATTACCTCGATAATACCGCCGAAATGCATTACTGCCCAACATAGAACGAATAAGCGTCACACTATTTTTGAAGGCTTTTCGTAAATCTGCTGCATCCTGATTTGATATATTTTGATATTTCTTCATATCCTCATTCAAGAAGCGAGCCATCGAGGGCTTGTATTTCAAATAAGTTGCATGGTAAAAAGCAGCAAACCGTAGCACATATTCAACATCCCGCATTCTTTTCTCTGGTGCATTCAGTCCCATAATTGCCATGTAATCATGGTCGCCAGATGCCTCAATCAATAATTGGTTATATTTCCCACGATAAATACAATTGCGAAGTTCTTGTTCATTAAGTGGCATTGCCCCAGTATTCAATCGTTCAAAAATCTCAAAGCGCAGATTCTCGTCCGACTCTTTCTTGAAAGTAATCGTCCTTAGCGAATACCCAGCGATTAACTTTTGCATTGGTTTATCTAAATCTTTAAAATGTTTTCCATTTAGATTACTAAGTGCTTTTAAGCCTGATAATTCATATTGATTGTCTAAGAAATTAAATAATGCTCTTAAGCGCTGTTGACCATCGATTACTTCTTCTGTCCCATCCTCACTTTCAGCAAAATAAAATACAGGTAGAGGCACTTCTAAAATAACGGATTCCACTAACTTACTGCTCCGAGTTTTATCCCAGACAGGACGACGTTGAAATATTGGATCTAAGATTAGATCTCCACTTTGGTATTTGTCCAGTAGAGATTTAATCGGGGGGTCTAACTTATCAGTGAAGATCCTTCTTCGTATAAGTGATGGTTCTTCCCCATTTTCTTCAGGATTTATAGATTCCTCTTCGATAAGTTCATCAAACTCTTGAATTGTTACTGCTGGTATGTCCATCTGGTTTCTCCTTATCAACGTCTGGTTAATTTGATTCATTCACCTTTATGTTAAATAGAATTTTCTCCCTTACATGAGATTACGTACCTATCTTCTAATCATTCTAAGTGAATTATATAATGGTTACCTCTACTTCATGCCCGCCAACTTCTCCACCAACCCAGGGATCGCTTCAATTCGCCGATCCCGCTCATCCAGATCCCTCTTTCGGCTCGCCACCCAACTTAATGCCTGTGCTGCATGGTACAGGTTCTCCACCGGCGCATTCGCCCCCGGTACCACCTCATCCCAGGCGACCTGCCACTGGCTGGGTGGAACCATCTTATCCACCATTACCTTGCCATCCCCCTCTTTTTATGGTGTCCACAAACGAGTTACCGGATCATTCGAAACCCATTGGATTATGAATTATTCCAACTTAAAACCGTAAGCCTCTAATCGTTCCCGAGCGATCTGGATTTCTTCATTGGTAAATAGGACCCAGTATTTTGGCTGCAAAACCAAGTTTTCCACCGTTAAATCCAGGCGACCGCACTCCCACAAAACTGTAAAACCGTCGGAAGGTTCCGATGTGGCAAGGAGCTTTCTAGCAGTTTTCAATCCCCCATCATTGGCCACCATTTGCAGAAACCGAGTGGCGTTATAGTGACATTCTTCTCTCTTTGCCTTGTGATAAATATCCAGCATTTCTTTGTGAAAATCGTTTTCTAATTCAGAATGATCCTTCATGGTTATTTACCTCCGAATTCATTATAAACCCACCTCGATGTACATCATCCAATAATTTTTATAATAAATAGTTTACAAATTTATATTTTTATGCTATTATGTAAACCAAAGCAACAATCCAAAGGAGGAAAAAATGAATATCGGCGGGAGGATTAAACAGGCGCGCCTGGCTGCCAGGTTGAGCGGGCGAGCCCTGGCAGGGCAGGTCGGCGTAAGCGCCATGGCGATTTCCAAATACGAGAACAACCGGGATGTGCCAGGTTCCAAAGTGCTGATGCGCCTGGCTCAAGCCCTGGGGGTTTCGGTTGAGTTCTTCTTGCGCCCTGTCATTATTCCGGTTCAGATCCAAGCCTATCGCAAGCGCGCCCGTCTCGGTATAAAAGAACAGACTTCAATTGAAATGCGCATCCAGGAAGGGATCGAGCGGTACCTGGCGGTGGAATCATTCTTCCCGGATGCTCAAATTCAAAAATCGTTACCCTCTCATCCCATTCAATCCCTGGAGGAAGCTGAATGCGTAGCTGAAAAAATCCGCCAGGAATGGGATTTAGGGTTGGATGCGATTGAAAACCTGGTCCACCTGCTGGAGGACCAGGGGATTAAAGTCTGGCCGGTGGATGGGTACGCCGATTTCGACGCCTGTATTTTTCTGGCGAACGATCAAGCGGTGATTGCTGTCAAAACCGGGCTGGCGGGTGATCGCCAGCGCTACAGCCTGGCGCATGAACTGGGTCATCTCGTCATGCAAATCCCGGAATCAATCAACGCTGAAAAAGCCTGCAATCGGTTTGCCGGCGCTTTTATCCTGCCTGCCCCCACCCTGCGGCGCGAACTCGGGCCGAAACGGTCGGCGCTCAACCTGCAAGAACTGGCCTTGCTCAAACAAAAGTACGGCCTGAGCATGCAGGCGCTGATCTACCGCGCTGGTCAACTGGGCATCATTTCCGCCTCTGAAAGCGCCCGGTTATTTACGCAAATCGCGGCGAAAGGCTGGAAAAAGACTGAGCCCTACCCGCTGCCTGAAGAACATCCAACCCGCATGAAGCAATTGGTGCTGCGGGCGCTGGCAGAGGATCTCCTCTCCCATTCACGGGCATTCGAGCTCCTGGGTAATGCGCAGGAATTAAGCTTTGCGGGGGAAAATGAGCCCAATCAGCCTGCTGATCACTGATACAAATATCTGGATCGATCTGAAAAATGGCCGCCTGCTGGAGGATGTCATCCGGTTGCCTTATCAGCTCATGATTCCAGACCTTGCCCGGTCGGAGCTCTCAAGAGGGGTTTCCTGGGAAGAATTAATCCAACGAGGGGTATCAGAAGGCGAGCTAACGGGAAGTCAATTAGCGGAGCTGGTGGAAATCCGCTCCCGGTGGAAGGGATTATCGATCACGGATGTGGCAGCGTTCATCCTGGCTCGCGACCACCAGGCCATTCTGCTGACGGGCGATGAGCGTTTGCGAAAAATGGCGGTTTCCCACCAACTTCCTGTGCATGGTTTATTATGGCTGTTGGATGAAATGGTTCAAACCGGGGTTTTGGCTAAAAAACAAGCAGCCATCGCCCTTGGGTTAATCACATCCAAGAATCCAAGATTACCTCAAGATGAATGTCAAAAACGGTTAACCCGTTGGGGGGATGGTTAAATCGCGGTACCCGCTGGCACGCCAGGCGTGCCAGCGGGTGCTTAGAGGTATTTCGCCAGCGATTCCCAATCAAATTCGATGAACGGCACATCCCCGGCAATCTTCTGGCGGCGGCCCTGCATGTAGCGGGCGCACCAGGGGTCATCTTGCGGATCCTCCCCCATAGTGAACAGAATGGCGGCAAACAAGTCGATCTCGCGCAGTTTCAGGAAATGGGGGATTTCCTTCAACCAGGCCGGGTCCAGCCGGTTGAATTCCCGATAACCCTCCAGGAAAACGGACATGAAACGCCCGGTGAAGCCGGGGATATCCTCCCCGCCCCAGCCGGCGATGTAGAACAGGACCATGGCAATATCATAAATGAAATGCCCGTAGACGCAGTCGTCAAAATCGAAGAGCGTCAGGACATAATCGTCGTCCACGAACAGGTTGCCAGTGTGGGCGTCCTGGTGGATGAGGCCGTAGGCGTCGCGGTCACAGGGGAGCGTCTGCAAGTGATCGAAAACAGATGCGTATTTCTGGCGGATCAGCGTTTCGCCGGGCGGGAGTTGCCTGTCGGGGGTGTTGTTTTCGGGGCTGTCCCAGGTGTAACGTTTCCAGGCCGGATTGGAGGGAGTGTAGTCCTTGGCCAGGGCGTGCATCCGGCCCAGCAGGCGACCATAGTTCAAAAACAGCCGCTCGTTGATCACCTCCCGCCCGGGAATGGCCCCGCGGGCTTTAACGAAGGCCGTGCTCAGGAACTCGTCGCCGTGGCCGTCTTCAAATGACTCAACCAGGTTCCCGTTCTGCGAGAGGATCGCCCGGGCTACGGTCACGTTGTGGTCGGAGAGGTTGTTGATCCAGTCCACCTCGCCGTGGATCAGGGCGGGGGTGCGGCGGGCGCTGTGTCCGATGCGCAGGATGAAATCGCCATCCGGGCGCTGAAATTCGTAGATGAAGCTCTCAAAGCCGTCGAGCGGTTGGATCTGGTCGGGGGCGATGGCGTAGCGCTGGAGGGCGGCCTGCAGGATGGCATCGTTAAAACGGGCGGCAATTTTGGGGTCCATGCGATTCTCCTTGACCCAGGTATTATACAGGCAAGGGGGGCGGATGGGGGTGTAGGGGAGGGACTGAGATTGTGTGATCAGGGAGGGTCTGAGACCCTCCCCTACGGTTTTGAGATTCAGAATATTCTATTTTGAAATTTCATCGCTCTCGGTTGCTTGGCGAGCGCGAAAACTGGAGCAATCAACCTTTATTTGTGTGATCCTCCATATGTGGGACCGGTTATTATCCAAAACACATATTGATTTATTGTGTACAATAAATTTGTCGCTTTTATCATTTCAGATCTCATCGAACGTGGTGCCTGGCAAGTCCAAAATGCCTGGTGCAAACATCCTTCATCCAAGCCACTGGCAACGATCGCCAGAGGCTTTTTTTCATTGTTGGACCAAGAAGGAAAATCTGCCTACCCCACTCCAGAAATTAGCCAGGTTCGATTTTGATTCACTGATTGGTGGTCCCATCGTCGCAATGGTCACCGCACAGGTGCAGTATTTCAATCACAACGCTCATCCCGGTAGGAGGTGTTTTATGTGAAGTTCGCCGGCATCCGGTAGTAATTCCAATGGCCAACCTATCCCAAGCAAACAATTCAAGATATCCACCATATGTATTTCGACAAAAAGGAGGTAAATCATGAAGCAGGGGATCCTTTATATCATTATCGCCAGTTTACTGGTCACGTTGTTCCTGGGGAGTACAACTGCAGGTGCGACCAGTATCCAGGCTGTCACCGAGAATGCCTCTAAGCCGGCATCGTTTTTCTGGGAGGAGGACTTCTCGGCAGCCCTACCCTCAGGCACCTATTTTATTACAGCTTCGGACGGCTCCGGCCTGGTAGATAACGGCTCCTTCAAGCTGACTGAAGATGTCTCGTTAGAACATGGGCGGATCTTCCTTCGAGCACCGGCCCTGATGAATCAGTTCATCGCCACCTATCGCGTCAACCTGGGGTCGAAAGATGGGACTGGAGCGGATGGCATCGCTTTCATCTTCTGCCCGGTTTACAATTACTCCCCGGATGTGGGAGGCACACTCGACGCCACTTGCCCTGGCGGATACATGGTCGCCCTGGATACGTTTGAAGAAAACGAAAGCTTTCCCGACTATATTTACATCGCCCACGATAGTTTTGCCAACCGTCTCAATATTGTTGAGTCGCCTATCGATCTGGAAGATGGCGCATGGCACGACGTGGCCGTATACTTCGACCAGGGCAGCATCACGGTCATGCTCGACGGCAACGCGGTGATCAGCGAATTTGCCATCCCGGGATACACGCCATTCCTTGGCTACTTCGGTTTCGGCGCAGCCACCGGCATGTATTCCAATGACCAGCGAGTAGACGATATCCAGGTCCAGGTACCACGCTTCTGGGAGGAGGACTTCTCGACTGTCCTACCCTCAAACAGCTATTTTATCTCAGCGTCGGATGGCTCTGGCCTGGTGGATAACGGCTCCTTCAAGCTGACTGAAGACGTCTCGTTAGAACATGGGCGGATCTTCCTCCGAGCACATGCCCTGATGAATCAGTTCATCGCCACCTACCGCGTCAACCTGGGGTCGAAGGATTGGACTGGAGCGGATGGCATCGCTTTCATCTTCTGCCCTGTCTACAACTATCCTGCGGAAACCGGGGGCTCATTCGACGCCATCTGCCCGGGTGGGTACATGGTCGCCCTGGATACGATGGAATATTACGATTCCTATCCCGACTTTATTCACATTGCCCACGATAGCTACGCCAACATCCTCCACAGTGTTCAGGCACCTATCAATTTGGAAGACGGTGCCTGGCACGACGTGGCTGTATACTTCGACCAGGGCATCATCACGGTCATGCTCGACGGCAACGCGGTGATCAGCGGATTTGCCATCCCGGGTTATGTGCCATTCCAAGGCTACTTCGGTTTCAGCGCAGCCACCGGCATGTATTCCAACGAGCAGCGTGTAGATGATCTCCAGATCCAGTTGGATATCCAAAAAATATTCATGCCGGTCGTTACTCGATAGAGATCTATCTTTACCCTGGCATGGGTACCTGTTGGAAAGGAAAATAAAAAGTCTCCACAGTCTACCCGTATCCGGTCTAACCAGAACACCCAAAGGGTTTCTATGATTCTTTGGGTGTTCTTTTTCGCACTGAAATCCTGGCGATACTTTTAAGGGTAGGGGAGGGTCTGAGACCCTCCTTTAGAGACTGTCTGAGAATTATATTAATACCCTTTCCATCAACGAAAAATACAGCGAATAAACGAATGGACGCCTGCTCACTATTCGTTTATTCGTTCAAAATTCGTTGATGGATCGTCATTCCCGGGTTCTCAGACCCTCCCTTACGATTACGACGACGAGCCCGGCGATCCGCCGTGACCTGATTTATTTAAAACGTCCGTTTTGATGCAAGAAAAAATGCTTTTCATTTTTAGTTACCTAAGTTTCGCCCAAAGTAACGGCAACATGCTCCTGGGCGAGTAGAGAAGCAAGGCCGATAGAAAGCTCTTTAGCCAAAGGGTCAGCCCGATTAAGCATTACATTGAGGAGATCAGCGGCGTGATCAAAGATCAGGAAACCATCCATCTGGAATACATCCCGCACCAGGCGTTTGAGCCCCAGATGGGCGATTTTGGGGCAATGGGGCGCCAACCACTGCTGAGCCCAGATCAGCACATTATGAGCCAAGGCTTCCAGTTGGGTCAACATCTGTTGAGCTGCGAAACGACGCTTGTTGCGTTTGCTGGTTGCCAGGCCTTGTTTGTCTTCCTTGATCTCGATTTCCACCCCACCGCCTCGTTGGTCGTAGAAATTCACGTAAGCCAGCAGAACGGCTTGGGGATCTTCGATCTCCTGCTGATAGCCGCCGGTCAACAGCAGCACCTCGATCGGGGAGAGGGTCGAAATGATCAAGCCATAGGCCCAGTGGCCATTTTTCTTGTGGCAGCGCACGACAATTCGTTTGACTGGGCGACAATACAATTCTGTTTCAACCGTTACCCAGCCCATTTGACGGTCGCTATCGCAGGGGTCAGTGATCCATTCCGTGACACTCTCTGCCAGCGTTTTGGCGCGTACACCAGAATAATCCTTGGCATGCACTTGGTAGCCTCGCTCCAACATCCAGTTGATGTCTTCGACGCAGCCGCCTCCGGAGTCGACCCGTACAATCGTTCGTTGGCGTTTGCGTTCATCCATTTCCAAGACCTGTTCGCAGGCTTCGATCAGGGGTCGCAAGGCTCTGTTCAACTGAGTCTTTCCGTCAAATATTCGTTCCACTACGATTTCTTGATACCAGGTCCCAATCAGGTACGCTTCCTGGCGGCCTCGCCGGTTACGCTGCTTGGCGAAGTATCCTTTACTGGCAAATTGAGCCTTCCTGCCACACGGACGACCGGTGATATCTGCATCCAGCAACTGCCAATTCAACTGGTAATCATGACGATAGGTTTGACTGTGCCTGCGAAAGATCTCTTCCATCGCTCCTTGCATCTGCAGCACGTTATCCGCTGTGCAGGCATCCAGGGTATCTTGAACCACCGACTGTTCAGCGCAACCCCTCCGCCCAAAGGCCCGCTGCAAGCCCAGATCTGCTTTCAGACGCTTGTTGACTTCCACCATCCCCTGTGCACCAGTCAAAAGGGTGATAAATGCATCCATCAGCTTCTCAGATGGGCTGTATTTGACTCGCTTTTGTGCTATCTTCACCTTTTGTTCCACCGGTTCGAACACCTTGAGCTTCTTCACCTTTCTGCCAATCGCCGCCAGGGATGCATGGCTGGAAAAATAACCTTTGACACTTTCGCTGATAATGATAGACTCGTTCATGGTGATGGGTCTCCTGTAATCGAGTGTGGTAACTTTCTTACAGGTATACCCATCACTTTCTTGTTTGTGCAAGCCCTACTTTGGCGGAAGTACCCTTCCGCTAGTTTGGGCGAAATTTAGGTAGTTATTCCTCGTCCACCCACAAAAAGCACCTGTCGTTAATGACAGCTAGTATTTCCCCGCCGTCCGCTGGTTCATAAGCAAATCCAATACGTCATTCAGACGAACTGGATTTTTCAGGCTTTTGTTGAATGGTTGGTGATACTAATCGGTATTTTATTCGCCCGCTTCACGGTCGAGGGCGGAGGAGCTTTCAGCCAGGGGGGAGTTTTCCAAAGATTGGCTGATGCGTTCCCGCAGTTTTTCCTGGCCCGGCTTGCGTTTTCCGAGGCCTTTGAGGGTTTCCAACAGGTAGGAGGTCATCACCTTGGTCAGCTTATTCAGGGAATCGGCTGACATCTTCTGGCCCTTTTCGAACCAGCGCACGGCCGCATACCCCATCACCACAGTGGTGGAGGAAGCGATCGCCGCGCTCAGCAGCCAGCCCGGCAGTCCACCCAGCTTGCTCAACTCCTGGAAGAGGGTGCGGCCCAGGAACCCGAGGCCGAAGGTGGCGATCAGCTCGGAGGCGCGCTGTGGGGTGATTTTATAGTTATAAATACGGGCAATACTGACGACCATGATCGACTGGGTGACCACCAACGGCACAAAATCGATGACTGGCAGCGGCACCAGGGCAATGGCGGCTGAAATGGAGGCTGACCTGACGATGGATTGCCAGACAAGCTGCCAGCGGTACTCCGGTAACGCCTGTCCCAGGGCGGCAACCATCTCAGGTTCCGTAGCTGCCACGGCCAACAGCACTTTGCCGAGGTTCTTGCCGGTTTTGGCGACGATCGGAATGATTTGATCGGGCAATAGACCCAGGTTCTGGGCGGCATTTGAAATGACCGCTGGCAGGTCTTTGGTTGGTACCAGGTCAACCTTGTTCAGCACCACCACGAAAGGCTTATCCAGGGTCGATAACTCGTTGAACAGGTCCTGCTCGGTCTTTTTGACCCCCTGGACGGCATCGAAGACCAGGATCAGGAAATCAGCCTTGGCGGAAGCCGACAAGGCCAGGTTTTTTTCCTGCTCGCCCAACCTGCCCACCGCGTCCGCGCCGGGGGTATCGACCACGGTAAACAGGGCAGCATCCGCCTGTTGGTTTTCCGTGGTGGTGCCCGGTAAGGGACCCACTTGAGCCAGGTCCTGTTTGTTTTGCACCAGCTGATTGTAGAGGGTGGATTTACCGACGTTGGTCGGCCCGACGATGACGACCCGGTGTTTTTGACCGAAGGCCTGGCGGATCTGGGCGGTGGAGGATTTGACCAGCAACTTCACCAAATTTGCATCCGATGGGAAACCCGTCAATAGCGACAGGAAACTGGCCTTTTCATTGGGGCCTAATGCCTCCCAGATCTCACGCACTTTGGCTTGAACATCGGGAGGGAATTGTGCGAGAATGTCATCAAAAAGCGTCATGGGATTTTTCCTTGCATTGTACGGTTACCAATTGAGGTTTATGCAAGACCAGCAGGCTAACAGTAAAGATCAATGGGCTATTTTTCGTGAGTTGAATATCAACGTCTACTTCTTCTTGACCGGATGGTTTGCCAACATTCGGAAAACCAGTGGAACTGCTATATTCATTATAAGGCAATACGGAAGGGTAAGAACCCATGAATTTCTAAACACAGATGTGGCGGATTGCGAAACACCCCTCCCATCTTTGCAGGTTTTCTGCGGATGGGAGGGGGAGAGAGGAATGGGTTTGCGTGATTCTGGGGATGGTGCTCCGCAAGACCACGCAGCCCTTGAATTTTTCTTAGCGGCTGATCACCGGCAGGTACAAAATCGACTGGTCCGTGTATACCTGGATCTCGACGCCGCCGATCAGGCTGCCTTCCTGGTCATAGCCTTCGACCTGGAGTTTCAAGGGGCCGGAGGTAGCATTGGCGGCTTTGGCCGCGGGTGACAGCGGACAGAGGGGGGTGATAACAACGGTAATGACGGTCGACTCACCCGGACCAAGGGTAACCTGGGTGGGGCTGACCGTAAAGGTCCAGCCAGGCGGCAGGTTGACGATGACATAACCGAGATCGACGGTCACCGTGAAGTCAGAGGGATTCTGGAGTACAAACGTAGTGGTAATGACCTGACACTGGGCTGGGTCGAATTGGAACACCTCCACGTTGCGCTGGCTGCGCAGCTCAAAACCGGTTTGATCGTCCGTCAGGATGATTTGGACGCAGGTGCTGCCGCTCATTTGTGGCGTCCACTGGGCCGTGACCGTGGTCACTTCGTTCGGCAGCAGGGTGATGTGGGTCTGGTGGGGAAGGACGCCGACCTGGGAGAAGGGAATGCCCGCGCCAAAGTTCGCCCAGCCGAACTCAACCGTGATGTTGCGGGTGTAATCACTATTGTTGCGGACCTCGGCGGAGAAAGTGGTTGGCTGTCCGGCAACCGGCGGGTAGGGGTCGATCACAATTTCTGATTCAGCATAACCCGGCTCGCCCAGCTGTCCCAGTGGGACCGGGGGCCGCCAGACCTTGCGGATGCCGCCGATCAACTGTCCATCGACAAAACCGGAGATATCGGCTACCGGCCCGCCATCCTTGGGCAGCAGATCCGGGTCGGCCGGCGGGGTCAAGGAGAGGGTCGCCAGGGCGATATCCTGGCCAGCTTGTAGTGTGACCTGGGTTTGAGCGAGGGATACGACCCAATCCGCCAGGTAGGTCTTGAGCCCGAGTTCGATGGTCAGCGGCCGGGTTGGGTTACCGCCATCACCGATGGCAAACTCGAACAGCTCGGAGCCGCCGTAAGGCTCCGGCAGGCGCACGATGGAAATGTTGCGCGAACTAAAGAACGGCTGGTCGAAGAAGGGCGCTTCCACCCTGACCCGCACGCAAAACTCACCGGCAAACGGGGGCACCCAAATCACCTCGGCTACGCCCGTCTGCAAGGCGGGAATGGTGATGATGCGGGTGGCGATGGGAGTAAATGGCAACCCGATGCCGAGATTGCCCACCTCAAAGGTGACCGTGACCTGCTGGGGTTGGTCGGTTGGGTTGCGAGCCTCGAAGGCCAGAACGGTCGGCTCGCCGGCCTGGGGCGGGTACGGCATGATGAAAATCTCTTGCTCGGCATAGGGTGGATTTTCCGGCTGGTGGATGGGGATGGGCGGGAAGAAGACCTTGCGGAAGCCGCCCAATAGCTGCCCATCCCGGCCATCACCGGACCAATAGGCTTCCACATCGATCACGGGTTGGCCCTCGAACGGTTCGGGATCCCCCGGGTTCTGGACCGGCAGGATGGTCATCACCACCGGCAAGACCTGCCCCACATCCAGTAGGAGGATGGGTGTGTCGAAGGACACCTCCCACTGGGGCAGGTAACGAATCGCACTCAAGGTGACGGTGATAGGGAATGGCAGGGGGTTTGCCACCATGAACTCGAACTGGGTGGGCTGGTTGGGCAGGAGGATTTCACCCACGTCAATCACGCGCTGGCTGAAGAACGGATCATGGCCAGCAAGATGCAACACCACCTCGAACCCGAAACGGCCGCCATGCGGCGGGACCCACATGACACAATGGTTCGACAAGCTATAGGCTGGAAGGATGACCGGATCCAGGGTGTTCAGCAAGTGCCAGGGAAGCCCGATGCCGAACTCAGCCCAGAGGAAATCCACAGCCAGGGTTTGCTCCAGCGAGGTGGGATTGCGCAGCTCCACACAAATTTCGGTTGGCTCGCCAGCCTGGGGTGGGTAGGGCCTGACCTTGATCTCGCGCTCGGCATAGATCGGATCCGAGGGGATGTGGATCGGCACCGGCGGGCGGTAGACCTTGCGGAATCCGCCGATCAGATTACTGCCTATGAAGGCTTGAACGTCGAGCAAGGGAGTCAGGTCCGGGGGCAGTTCGATCCCCGCCTGAATTTCGACGGTGAGAGTAACATACACAACCTGGCCTGGCTGCATGTTTGGCAGGACATCCTGGGATAACGAGATGCTCAGGCCGTCCATGAATGGTAGCAACCCGAGGGTGATCATCACGGTGTCCTGGGTAAAGTTGCGGACCGGAAAGACCAAGTCGGAAGGCACACCGGGCAGCAGGACCTCGGAGGCGTCAATCACCCGCTGGCTTCTTTGCAGGATTGGGAAGCCAGGCGTTTCAACCTGCACCTCGATGGCGAACTGCCCTCCCATTGCCGGCACCCACATGACACAGGCCCGCTGCAATCCCAGTTCCGGGATGAAAATCTCTACGGGCGGCACAATTTCCATGTACTCCGTACCAATGCCGAAGGGAGCGACAAGAAAGTGAACCAGTCCCAGGCGTGGTTGTGCGGTCACATTGCGAACCACGGCGCAGAGTTCCGTCGGCTCGCCAGCCCGGGTTGGATAGGGATCAACGCTGATTTCCGATTCAGCAAAGAAGGGCTCCGGACCCATGTGGAGACGAAGCGGGGGGCCAAATGCGATATCAACTTCACCGGCCGGCTCCTGTTCGACAGTTGCGCGCAGGGTGAATATTTCGATACCGTCCGGCGGAAGCTGGCCGTTGCCGGTATAGGTGAAATCGATCTGGACAGGGATGATCGCACCGGGCGGGATCATCACCTCCAGCGGGGTGACAAGGGCGGTCCAGGTGGGCGTCCCGGGCGAGGCGCTCAAGCTCAGCGAGAAGAGGGCGGGGGTTGCACGGGGGTTGCGCAGCGGGACAAAGACCGTCTGGGTGATTGTGGCCAGCGGATTAGGATGAGCCAGGAAGTTAACGTTGCGCCAGTAGCTGGCGATGGGCTCGATTGCACCCAGGGTCTCATATACGCTTACATAGAAGCAGCGCAACGACGCATCCGGTGGAACCCAGATGACAGCGCCTGAGCCTTCACCGAAAGGCGGGATGTCAAATGCGATCCGCCCGCCAATCGGCTGAAGTACCTGACCGATACCGAACTCAGAATAGTAGAACTGAGCGTAACGGGTCAGGAGAATACCCCCAGGATTGGTGAGAATCACACGAAGCTCGGTCGGCTCGTGCGCCTGGGCGGGATACGGGGAAACAATGAAAGGATTGACGGGTTGTTTTTCAGCGTCAGGATTCGGTGTAGTGGTTTGGGCGTCAATCATGGAGGGAGCAAACGAAGTCCCCAGCATGAGCAGGATCATACCTGCCAGTATCAGGCGAAACAAAAAACGAGACAAAGGTTGGTTTTTCATGGGTTTCTTCCTATCAGGAAACAAACAGAAAATGGAGACCATTCAAAACCATTAAGAAAATTAAATAAAACTGCCCGGGTCAGTCATGCGGACAGTTTTGCATTTAGAGTATAGGTCGATTCAGGTCTAGATTCAAGCCCTTTTTGAAAACTGGGGCCTGATGATGAATAAGGACATCCTTCTTGAAGTAGAGATTTGTGATCTTGGTGGCGCAGAATAATGCATAGTGACCCTCGCGCAGCACATTCAAAGGGAGCGGCGTGGCTGGAATAGCATCCCCCTTGCGGGGACGCTCAACCTATGTTTTTAAATGAGAAGTGCCCCCGGCGCGGCTCGAACGCGCAACCTACTGATTCGAAGTC
>JBGSJZ010000102.1:0-20488 GCA_041741455.1 Anaerolineaceae bacterium
TGCGGTGGTTCCGGCGCTGGCTGGAACAGCGCCTGTGGCACGGATAAGGGTGGAAACATTGACGCCGACCCGCTGTTCGTAGATGCTGCCAATGGCAACCTGACGCTGCAAGATACCTCCCCTGCCATAGATGCCGGAGACAACAGCTTCGTGCCGACGAACGTTACCACCGACCTGGATGGCAACCCGCGCTTTGTGAATGTCCCCTCCGTTCCCGATACCGGCAGCGGCACGCCGCCGATTGTGGATCTGGGAGCATACGAAACGCAGATTCCGGATACTATCCTGCCCACCATCCTCTCCATCACCTGCGCGGGCGCAAACCCGACCAGTGCAGACAGCGTGGAGTTCACGGTCACCTTCTCCGAAGCCGTGACCGATGTGGATGTGACGGACTTCTCGCTGATGATGATCGGTGTTACCGGCGCGAGCATCACCAATATCGATCCGGCGGTGGGTCCAGCCACGATCTACACCATTGCCGTCTCGACCGGCACTGGCAACGGTCAGCTCTGGTTGGAAGTTCCTGCCGCGGCAACCATTTACGACCTGGCCGATAACCAGTTCGACGACGCCTTCACCAACGGTGAAGTGTACGAAATCGAGAAACCGTTTTTGATTTTCTTGCCGTTGGTGGAGAATAGCGCGCCATAATCCGGACGATAAGCCATCCCACCCAGCCTGCAACCGATGGGTGGGTCGGCCGCCGTTTTCAGCTGTGCCTGTGACAATGGTAAAGGCGGGCATTTTCTTGCACACCAGTGGAATCCTGCCCTCAATCCGCATCCAATCCTGTCCACATGCCACGAATAAAACCGTTCAGTTGCATTTCGAATGGCGATCTTAGAAAAAGGAAGGAAAAAGAAATGGAATCGTTTCAGAGTTATGTAAATGAATATAAAAAGCAACTGGAGCAGGGGTCAATTCAGAAAGCATATAAAGGCTTGATGGAATATATCCTGGCTTTGAGAGCGCATTTCAATCACCAATATCCGGATTATTTTGTGCCTGCCAGTATTTATTTTGGCTACATGGATATGACCTATTTCTCATTCACCCCTGCATCTCTAAAAAATCGAAATTTGAAAATTGCGATCGTTTTCCTGCATGAGGCCTTTCGGTTTGAAATCTGGCTGGCTGGGGCGAACAAACAGGTTCAGGCCCAGACCTGGAAGCAGATCAAGGACAGCGGCTGGAACCGATATCCCCTGGTGCCCTCCATCCAGGGTGAGGATGCCATCCTGCAGCAGGTGCTGGTTGCTGACCCGGATTTCAGCGATTTGGAGGCATTGACCGGGCAAATCGAACAGGGAACCCTGGAGTTTATCCGTGAGGTGGAGGGATTTTTGTCAGGGATTTAATAAATAGCAAGGCATAGTTGTTCTTGATCGGATGACTAATGTAGGGAGATTGAGAGATGGTTCAGGGATGCACCTTCCCAATTTACTTTTGCAAAAACATTGGTTATGAATAATTGGGATGCAACATGAAGAGGTCTGGATGAACCGCATAAAAAACGCACCACCTGTTCCTGGATTGATCTTTCGCCACTATCAGGGTGATCGGGACCATGCGCCAATTGCCGCTGTATTGACCGAAAGCGAGGCAGCGGATCATGTGGTACGTAATGTGAGCGCAGAGGATATCGCAAACGCTTATCAACACCTGGTCAATTGTGATCCTTTCAAGGATATTATCATTGCAGAAATTTTAGGAAAAGTCGTTGGGTATGCGCGTGGTTGGTGGGAAAGAGATGTAAATTTTGGACAGATTTATCACCACAATGGTTTTCTTGTTCCAGATTGGCGGCGAAAAGGGATTGGTCAGGCCATGCTGCTTTGGATGGAAAACCATCTTTCTCAATTGGGAAATGCTGATGAAGGAAACAACAGGTATTTCCAGGTGAATGTAACTCAATTCCAGGAAGGTACTGCCGCCTTATTGGAACACGCCGGTTATCAGCCTGCACGCTACTTTTATGAAATGGTGTGCCCCTCGCTTGAGGGGATTATGGAATTTCCTTTGCCGGATGGTTTGGAAATTCGCCCGGTTACATCCAGCCACTATCAGGACATTTGGAAATCAGTTGATGATACGAGCAAAGACGAATGGGGATACAAAGAGCCAACCAATGAGGATTACCAGGAATGGTTGGCAAGCCCGCACTTTCAACCCCATCTCTGGCAGGTGGCCTGGGAGCTTGGCACCAACCAGATTGTTGGTCACGTTCTGACATTCATTGATGACGACGAAAATGATCAATTTAATCGAAAACGTGGGTACACAGAAGGGATTGGCGTTGACCTATCCTGGCGTCGGCGTGGTGTTGCCCGCGCCTTGATCTGCCGCAGCCTCCAAAGGCAAAAAGCCGCCGGAATGAGCGAATCCGCTTTGGTTGCTGACAGTGACAGCACAAGCAATGTCATTCGGCTATATGAAAGTTGTGGTTTTCAAATACTCAAGCGCGATACCATTTACCGCAAGCTTGTTGGGTGCATCCGATTCTCGCCGCCTGATTTATAAGGGGCTGGATGCACCAATACTTTACCCGCCCACTGCCCTTTCCTGCAAGGAAGGCTGGTAACGACTGCCAAAAAACTAAGTATCGCCCTCCAACGCATCGCCTGTAGGTCGATTATTATTGAATAATTGTTGGAAGTGTCTATCATAATTGGTAATGGGGTCCCCTGCCCAAATCTTTTGAGCCTTTAGATTATTCTTTAACCTGGTCCCAGGCCCTGTTCACGTCCGCCCCAGCGTCATGCTTCGCGGCGGGGACAACGACGCAAACCGTCGGGTGTTTGAAGATAAAATTTTCAAGAACCTCCCGATAAAGTAGAAAACCACAGACAGTCTACCAAGGAGCGAAATGGACAGTCATCATTTGAATAAGTCAGCAGAAAAATCTACAGACTCTGAAAAAGGTGATTCTCGTTATACCCATCATCCATGGCGAGCCCTTCTGATATTGCTGGGTATATTGCCTGCCAGTTATGGCTTGGTGGGGCTGGTGCTCTATGCCATCTTTCGCCTGCCAATCGATATTTCAGACATGGAGTCGTTCTCAACGATCACTATGTTCACAGTGGGCAACTTTCTGGCGTACCTATTAGCCCCTTTTTTTCTGCGTATTCCAAAGGGCAAGCGCACTTTTGTGGAATATCTTGACGATATCCGCCTCACGAGAATGCGGCCTTTCTTTCGACTTCTGATCCTGACGGTTTCCTGTGTTCTCATTCTTATTCTGTGTCAGGGAATTTTCTCCATTATCTACCGATTGAGCGAGGGGAAGCCCCTAACCTTGGAATTTATTCTTGGGGTATACAACCTTTCTACGGCTCTTCCGCCTGCGTCCATGCTTCTGTTTGCACAATTCTTTTCCATCTTCGAAGAGGTTGCATTTCGCGGAGTTTTTCTGACGATGCTTTTGGAAAAACAATCGCAGCGCATGGCGATAGTCTATTCCGCCATCGCTTTTGGGGGATTGCACTTAATGGGTGTTTTCGCCGGTCAGGAACTGATCCATACGCTGGGGCAAGTGCTGTGGGCATTTCTATTTGGCTTGTTTTACGGATATCTTTTCATTAAGTCCGGCAGTCTTCTCCCGCCAATGATCATCCATTGGCTTAGTAATGTTTTTCAGGCCCCACTTACCGCGTATTATCGGACTGCTCCGGCTGGAGTAAGTGCATTGGGAGGAATATTCGGCTATGGTCTTGCGGCGCTCCTGCTAATCTTGTGGGTGCGTTTTTTTGCTGCAAAATGGCTGAATATACCCAAAAACACAAAAGTTATACCAGGTTAATCCCGGTTTCTGTGATAGTCAGGATCATACTGCATTTTGAACCTTAAAAACTTAGTTTCATGAGCCAAAAACGTTCAGCGAATTCATCTGGCGATAAACCAGGGATAGCCAGACCCTGATGAGGTCGTTGATTGTACTCGGGTACGAACGAAGCGATCAACATCTCCAATTTCTCTGGTGTCGTCCAAGAATGATGGCAAAGCCAGCGCTTGAAGGTTTGTACGAAGCGTTCGGCAATCCCATTACTTTGCGGTCGATGACGGTAGATCAGCACCTGCACAAACGTCTTTTCATGAGCCAATTGCTGCATCAGTTGGGTTTTGAAGTGCTTGCCCTGGTCACTGATCAGAAACTGCAATTCGGAAGGCAGAAGGGTTCGTAAGGCACTCACCACCTCCTGGCTGGTCACACTCGCTCCGCTCCGAAACATCGGTAATCCCAAACACTGTCGGGTGCAGTTATCGGTGATGACCAGAACCGCTAGCCAAGCTCGTTTCACCGGGTCCGCGTCGTCTCCTGCCTGCAAGGCCTGGTTACGCTGATGCCAGACCTCATTCTCTCGTTTGCGGACCTGGTGCTGGGCAAGCCGCTGTTCACGCCGTTGGATCCACATGGCCAGTTCTTGCTCCTAGACGCCCGCTTGCTGTTTCCGTTGCGCGTTAGGCAGTTGCTGATGAGTTCTCTTGGCTTGGCGAAAGGCTGGTTTGTCTGACCGCCACTCGCGATCTTCTCGTTTGCGCTGCTCCCATACCTCATGACGCTGCGCACGGCCTTCCCATTCTTTTCGCCAACGGCTGGGTTCAGCACTCGTTGGCTGGCAGGGCAGGTGCTGATGAACAAAGCGATCTTGGGTAGCCTGGACATACTGCTGCATGGCGGCTTCGAAAGATAGTTCTGGATCGGCAAATACTTGCCCTGGCCACACCGGCTGATCTTTTTCAGTTACCAAGCGCTCAATCACCAGATGCCCGGATGATCCACTCACCGCTGGCAATTTCTCTGCCACCTCGTGCGCTACAGGAACAAAGCACAGATCGATATTGAGCGCTTGCCCAGGCCGGTCAGCTGTTCGAACTGCGTTTTCGGGTGATTTTTTCCCCCGGCCCGCTCTCCGGCCATAAACCTGCGTCTCGCAGCATCCGTCTCACCGTGTTCGGGCTCACCACCTCCACCCATTGGTTAGCCTTCGCCATCTCCTGCGAGATGCGCAGCTTGCCCCAGTCTGGATTGGCCTGGCGCAGTTCGATCACTTTCGTTTCGATCGCTTCAGCTTTTTTGTTCAGCTTATGCGCGACCCGGCTGCCAAATGTCTCCAGACCCGCGTAACCATCTTTCTCGAAGCGTGGCTTCCAGTAGTAGAACAGCCGCTGGCTCACCCGCGCTTGTCGACAGGCTTCCTCGATATTTTGGGTCGCTTCCCACACCTCGAACAGCAACTTGCGCTGTTGCGCTGTAGTAAAACCGAAATAGGTACGTTTTGCACTCATGTCTCTATGTTACCCGATTTTAAGCTTTTGTAAGGTGCTAATGACTATCACAGTTAATCCCGGTTTCTACGTTAATTGCGCGTAAACAGGCTCCAGCCAGACAGAAACTCTGCTGCTACACCTGAAATGGTTCATGATAGAGAAAGAATCTCGCCCACTCCAGCGCCATGCTGCGCGGTCCCGCTCCGCTTTGCTGCGGGGACAACGCCGCAAATCGTTAACCGTAATAGAAAGGACAGAGAACAAACCATGTCAAGAATCCTGATTCTTGGAGGAACCGGCTTAACCGGCAGACTCATTGCGAAGCACCTGCTGCAGCAATCTGAAGTCCTGATTACCATAGCAACACGCCATATAGATAAAGCGCAAGCATTTGCCGATGAATTGAATCGACAATATTCAACCCTGCGCGTGGACGTTGTTTATGCGGATGCTGCGGATGCAGCATCTTTACGAGCAGCGTTTCGCGACCAGGATCTCGTGGTAATTGCTGCGCCAACTACCACCTCCGCTGAGGTTGTGGTTCGTACTGCGCTTGAAACAGGCGTGGATTATCTCGATGTGCAACTCGGCGCCGAGAAATTTGCCCTGTTGCAATCCCTTGCTGCAGAAATCAAAGGATCTGGGCGTTGCTTCATTACCGAGGCTGGATTCCATCCTGGTTTGCCGGCTGCGTTGGTGCGTTATGCCGCCGCGTATCTGGATACGATTGAGAGCGCCACCACCATTGGCTATCTTAATCTGGGCAAAGATCTTCCCTACACGGAAGCTGTTAGCGAATTAATCGAGGCTTTCAAGAACTATCAAGCTCAGGTCTATAAAAATGGCCAATGGACAAAAGCAAATTCATACGAAATGCGTAAGATAGACCTGGGAAGCGATATTGGTCGAAAACTATGCTACTCGATGTTCTTTGAAGAATTGCGCCCTCTACCAGAGATTTATCCATCCCTCAAGAACGTTGGATTTTTTATCTCGGAATCGCATTGGATGACAGACTGGGTCATCATGCCAATTACCTGGGTCTGGCTAAAGATCATGCCAAACGCTGTTCGTCCGATCGGCAAGTTTTTGTGGTGGAGTATGGGCAACTTTCACAAGCCACCTTATCGAGTCGAACTCCAGGTTCAGGCATCCGGCATCAAGGATGGGAAAAAGGCTACCATCCAGGCACGTGTTGCCCACCCGGATGGATACGAATTAACGGCGATCCCCGTTGTCGCAACCCTGCTTCAATACTTAGATGGTTCCGCCCGCAAGCCTGGGCTGTGGATGATGGGACACCTGGCTGAGCCGATCCGCCTGATGGAGGACATGGAAAAAATGGGTGTGCAATTCAACACCACCCTTCAGTAAAAGGAACCTTGCAGATTTCCTCCTCATAATTTTTTGCTCAACACCGGTTCCGGTTGGACAGCGGCTCTGCCGCTCCGCTCAAGGACACTTCACCAAAAATGATGCATCATTGAGAAAGAGCGATCTCACCACTACCGCTCAGGCAAACCGTCGGGCATTAAAAAGGTACTCACCAAATGACAAAACAAAAAACCCATTGGAATAACGCAAAGAAAAAGATTTTGTCCATCCTGAATGAGGATTTGCCAGACGAGATTGCAAAGCAGCGCATCGAAGCTCTGCTCAAATCACTGCAGTTTGGTATGAATCTCAGCGAACATGTTTTTCGTTTTAATGCTTGTGGATATCCCTATTGGTCCACCCATAAGAGGATAAAAAGCGATTCTTTTATGCTTCGAGAAATCCTGGATTCTGAAATGGATCCGGAAACCTTTGAGACAGAATATCTCTGCCCTCGTTGTAAAAAACCTGCATCCCATCGAACATAGATAGTGGTAGTGTGCATCCAGAATCGGATGCATCTTTCTTCGTTTCTGCTGGCAATCGCGCAAGAAGACCAATCAGACGCTGAATCGCCCTCCAGAGATGGAGGGCGATATAATAAATTGTGCATAATTGCAGTGTATCAAGATGCATTGCTTGGTCAGCCAGGGAGAAACAAGGATGCCATCCGACAGAATCAACCAAACGATCATCCTCGCAGACGGCAGACACCTTGGATTTGCGGAATACGGTGCTCCGGCAGGTATTCCTGTATTTCACTGCCACGGTGCGGGAAGTTCGAGACTGGAACGCCCGTCATCCGAAAGTATGCTCGTCCAGATGGGAATCCGCTTCCTATCCGTGGATCGGCCGGGGCATGGCTTGTCGGATTTTCAACCGGACCGCCGTTTACTGGATTGGCCGCAAGATATTCGCCAATTAGCGGATCATCTGGGCATCCAAAGATTCTATATCGAGGGATGCTCTGCCGGTGGACCGCATGCCCTGGTCTGCGCCCATCAACTCCCGGAGCGAGTGATCGCAGCCGCAGCCATCAGCAGCGTCGCACCGATGAGCCGCACCAATGCCTATCAAGGGATGCCGATGTTGAATCGGATCCTGGCAAAAGCTTCCCGCCAATCTCCGTGGATCACCAAGCTGATCCGCCGGTCCATGCGGGGCATGGTGATGGGTGATCTGCAAAAGGCTACTCGACTGCTGATGTCCTCCATTCCCGCAGCAGACAAAGCGGTTCTGTATGCAGCGCAAAATCTGGAAGGCTTCGTCCTCTCGATTCGGGAAGGTTTTCGCCAGGGTTCCCGGGGGGTTGCCCAGGATGACGTCCTGGTGAACCGCGAGTGGGGCTTTGATTTACAGGGCGTAAAACCCAGGGTCGATATCTGGCATGGGGAGGCGGATATGAATGTGCCGGTTCAGGCGGGCCGACATTTACAGGAGGCGCTTCCGAACCGGCGCACAACCTTTCTGCCCGGAGAAGGTCATTTTCTGATGTTGAAGCACTGGGGCGAGATCCTTTCAGCATTGGTGAATGATTAATGAGATGTTTCCAGAATGAAGGATGATCGTGAGCCCAGTGGAAGGTACATCTGCTTGCCTACCCCCTGTTTTTTAGGGGGAGGATGCACCAGATTTATTCCGCCCATTACCTGTCCCCAGCAAGGGGAATAGCAATCGCTGTGTAAGAAGAATTAGTGTGTTGAGAGATAAAGCACCCTCAGAAGATGGAGGGCGCTTTTTCTCCCCACCCAATTTCCCATTTCAAAACCGACATAAAGGTAAAATAAAACCATTGAGAGGAACTCACGCGATGGAATATACCGTCAAGGATCTGCCGATATCCTACGAAATCCACGGCTCCGGGACGCCGATCCTGATGATTCATGGCTGGAGCGTGGATCACCGGTTGATGAAGGGCTGCATGGAGCCGATCTTTCAATCCCTGGATACTCCCTGGCAGCGCATTTATTTCGATCTGCCGGGTATGGGGAAAACCAGGGGACCAGCCTGGATCAGCGGTACGGATCAGATGCTGGAGCTGATCCTGGAATTCATCGACGGGATCCTGCCAGGTCAGCATTTCCTGCTGGCCGGGGAATCCTACGGCGGTTACCTGGCGCGAGGCGTGCTGAAAGCCAGGCAAGAGCTGGTGGATGGACTGCTGTTGATCTGCCCGGTAGCCAGCCAGGAGACCCTGCAGGCCAATGCGCCGGTTCTGCAGGTGCTGGAAAGGGATGAAGCCTTCCTGAACAGCCTGTCGGAAGAGGACCGCAAATGGTTCAGCGGGATCAACGTGGTGCAAAATCGCAGAGTCTGGGAGAGGTTTGCCGCAGACGTCTTGCCGGGATTAAAAGCCGCCGATTACCCCTTCCTGGAGCACAGCCTGGGGCAGCATGTGCCGTACCAGGTCAACGTGGACCAGGTCGAGCGGCCTTACCGCCAGCCGACCTTGATCGTGATGGGCCGGCAGGATTGTGTGGTGGGTTATCACGACCACTGGCAGCTGATTGAAAATTTCCCCAGGGCCTCCTTTGTGATCCTGGATAAAGCCGGGCATAATTTGCAAATCGAACAGGATGTCCTGTTTACGACCATGGTGAAAGAATGGCTGGACCGAGTCCAGGCGGAAGGTCGTTAGCTGTTTTCAGTGTTAATATGGGCTATATTTTCGAAAGGTGAAAAAATGTCAAAAATGACTGGGCGGTTACTGGGAAGGTCTGGAATAGAGGTTAGCCCGATGGGGTTGGGTTGCTGGGCGATTGGCGGTCCCTTCTGGGCGGGCGAGGAGCCGCATGGCTGGGGTGAAGTGGATGATGAAGAATCGATCCGGGCCATCCATGCGGGGATGGACCTGGGCGTGACCCTCTTCGACACGGCCAATGTCTACGGGGCCGGGCACAGCGAGCGGGTTTTAGCCCGCGCCTTTGCCGGACAGCGCTCAAAGGTGGTCATTGCCACCAAGTTCAATGCGGTGTTCGACGAAACCACCCGCCAGGTGACTGGCAGTGATACGTCTCCCGCGGGGATCCGGGCCGCTTGCGAAGATTCGTTGCGCCGTCTCAACACCGACTATATCGACTTGTACCAGTTCCATGATAATGGTTATCCTCCCGAGAAAGCCGAACCGGTGCGAGAGACGCTGGAAGAGCTGGTCAAGGCAGGCAAAATCCGGGCTTATGGTTGGAGCACCGATTTTCCCGACCGGCTGGAGGTCTTTGCCAGGGGTCCCAGGTGCGCTACAGTCCAGTCTCAGATTAATGTTTTGGACGACAACCCGGCCATCCTGGCCCTGTGCGAGAAATATAATCTGGCAGCTCTCAACCGCGGTCCACTGGCGATGGGACTGTTAACCGACAAATATTCTGCTAATACCAGCCCCGCAGTCGATGACGTGCGCGGCAAGAAAAGCCCGGATTGGATGAAATACTTCAAAGATGGCAAACCCAGCGCCGAATGGTTGAAGAAGCGGGATGCGGTGCGCGCCATCCTCTCCAGCCAGGGGCGCAGTGTGTCCCAGGGAGCGCTGGCCTGGCTGTGGACGCGCAGCCCAAGGACCCTGCCGATCCCGGGCTTCCGCACCGTTGCACAGGTACAGGAGAATGCCGCAGCCATGCAGTTCGGTCCGCTGAGGGAAGAACAGATGCAGGAGATCGAACGCCTGCTCGAGCGATAAGTGATAGCAGGGTGCATCCGCTTGCCCGCTCTCATATTTTAGGGGGGTGGATGCACAAATTTTCTCTTTACCCATGGCATGTCCCCCGCAATGGGGGGCTGGCAATCGCCGTGTAGGAATCCTTGGTGAGATGATGAATCGGGTGATGGGAAATATTTCAAAATAAAATGATAAAATCTTTATCAAAGTACCATTGTGGATGTAGGTGGTATCATCTGACCAAAACCCAACCCCCAATACCTGGTACCTATACCTGATTTTCGTGAAGGCTTTGATTTTGGAGTAATAGTATGCCCAATAACCTAAAAAAAACGACCCCATCGTCCAGTTTCCTCAGCCAACAGCCGTCGAATGCACCCAAAGAACCAACCCATATACCTGCAGCAGATATTGAGCAGGCGTTATCTGTAGCCCTTCAGTCAGGAGATGACAGCGCTGCACTGGAAGTACTCGATTCCGCTCCATCCTGGATGAAAAGACAGCCGGAATTCATGATGATCCGCGCTGGTGTGCTTATGTCGTTGGGCGATGACCAGGAAGCTCTCCGGCTCATGCTTGAAATTAAACGGAAACAACCGCGTTTTACAGCACTTTACTTGCCGTTGGCAATGTTGTACATGGATCAAGAGCTATATGCCCATGCCCTGCAAGCCAGCAAACTTGCCATCTCTGATCGCGAACTGACTGATGAGGACCGCGACACTCTCGAAGATCTAATTGAAGAAGCGACCTCTGTTATTAGATCCGATGCTGGCAAGTTTGGTTTGACTTTTGAAAGCATGCAGCGCGCCTGTATTTTTTATGAACAGGCACTGATGGCAATGGACGAAAACAAACTCTCAGAAGCAGAGTATTTTTTCAAAGAAGCCATCAAAATTCTTCCTAAATGGGACTCTCCGCACAATAATCGCGCCCTGGTTCTTTATTATTTAGGAAAAACAAAGGATGCAATTGCCGCCTTAGAGGAAATTTTGGCCCGGGATGCCGAGAATGCTTTTGCAATGAAAACCCTTGTCACCTTTCATGTCGGCCTGGATCAGCCAGAACTGGCGCGGGATTATGCCAGCCGCCTCGCTGCAATGTCCAAAAAATTCCCCGCAGACAGTATGGAAATCGAGTATGTAATCACGGCCTTAGCGTTAATTGAAGATACCCCCACACTGTGGAAAATAGCCAAACGTTATCTCGATGCGCCTACTGATACCTTGTTTGGTCGCTCCTGGCAATGCCTGTCAGTGGCAGCGCTCCGCAGCGGGAAGTGGAAAGATGCGCTAAAGCTAATAAAGAAGATTGATGAAGCTAAACTATCCCCGGCGGGGAAAAAGTACCTGGACGAACTTGAAGCAATTGCAGACCACCGTCAGCCTCACCTGCCATGGATGCCTCCTGCATACCCGGGTGTCGATTTATTCTTCCATCCCAAAGTATTGGCTGAATGGGATGCTCTATCGCAAAATTTTTCAGGCACTTTGACACATTCTCAAAAGCGCAAGCTGGATAGTTTCTTTCAGAAATACCCATTTATGGTTGTGGCAATCAAGCGCTTGCTTTGGGAGGTCGACGGCTATCCATTCGCCTTGCAAATCCTTGGGCAGATGGATACACCCGAGGCGGATGCCGAAATTTTACGCTTTGCCTTAAGCCAGACTGGCAACCAGGAAGCTCGGATCAGTGCTATCATGCTGCTCATTCAATCCGGGCGTTACATCGGTCCTAAGGTTATCAAAATCTGGAACGATGATATCGAAGAATGGCGCGATGTAGAACTGAATACCCAGCGAATTGGCGATATTGAAATCAACGCCCAGCCTAAAACCCTGGCGTTCATCGAAAAGGCGGCAAAGACCAAAAACACTCAAGAAGCGATTGCCCTTTTACAGAAAGCGATCGAAATAGAGCCGACCTGCCCAATAGCTGTCTTCAATCTGGGGGTATTGCTCACTCAAAGTGGAAAAACTGAAGAAGGAGAAGCTCTTATCCATCGTTCGGTGGAAGTAGACCCGAACTACACTTTTGGTCACGCCTCAATCGCATTATCAGCAGCCGATTTGGGTCATGAACAAGAAGCCCTTGACCATCTGGAAGTTGTCACACGGGCTGAAATCATCGCCCCGGAGACTGCAGTGCTTGCTAACCTGGCATGGGTTTTACTTGCCATCCAGAAGCATAACCTGAAATCTGCACGCCAGCATCTAGATTTGGCAACCCAAATTGACCATGAGCATCGCCTGTTGGAGCGTTATGAAAAAATTCTCAAGGAAGCTGAAAAACTTGACGAAATGTATGGCTTTTTACTTGACTTTCAGCGAAAAAGCGCCCAACGCTCCCATCAGAAATTGTTGAAAACGCCACTAACGGCTGAAACGAGTCTGCGTGCCTGTTTGGAAATGAACACAAAGGATATGCTGGTCGGTTCTGCCCACTTTTTGCGAACTTCAGCTTCCGGTAAAAAAGGCGAGATCGTGTCTAGATTGGCAGAACTTCTATTAGATCTGGAATTTTTGCAGCAAACCCTGGATGAAGATCTGGAAGAGAAAGAGCGCGAAGCTTTGCAGTGGATGCTGGAAACAAATGGAGTACGCCCCTGGAAAGAATTTGTGCGCAAATATGGCGATGACATGGAAGAATCTACGCTCTGGGCTTATCACGAGCCTGAAAGCATCCCCGGCCGTCTGCGCATGTCCGGCCTATTCTATTCAGGCGTGTTGAATGGCCAGCAAGTAGCTTTTATTCCGGCAGATGCACGCCTGCAATTGCAAAAATTGCTCAAATAATTGCCAGTCGTTTGGATGAAGTGTTACATTGCACTGCCTGGCCGATAACCTATCATGAGCCTACTATGAATCGAGTTTATCCGGGCTACTCCATCTGATGCTTATTCCATAATGGCGCATTCAACGTTGCATGGTTCACTTCTTTACGGTCTGCCTGGTGCATGTCCCCCGCAAGAGGGAAGGTAACAGCAACAAAGGTTTGAGTGTGAGGATTGAAACACCCTCCAGAGATGTAGGGCGTTTTTTCTACAGAAGAGCGGTCAAAAAACCAACAGGGCTCAATTTTCCGAACCAACTGAATTTCTTCTCGGTGTCTGTACCATTGTTGGTGGGTTTTCAGACTACTTCCCATATGTGGCGGCATCCTGGCCGAAAAAACGCCTAATTACCCCTATATGTTGGGGTAAAAAAGTTACCAACCAATTTTGGGACAGACACTCTTCTCGATCCATATTGAATTCTTTGATAATCGTGTTATTATTTATAATAATAAGACTATTTATGTCATAATATTACGAACAAAGTAGTACAAGAGGAGAATTCAATGATCAAGCTTGATCGCACAAAGGATAATCCCTGGGTCCTTAAAACCCCTCCTGGTACTTCTGAATACACAATGCACGTCGCTGAAAAAGATGGTATTCAAGTTTTGGTATGCACTGTCGGAAGTACTGTACTTCTTTATGATGCCCGCTGCATCGAAGACCTCTACGCTATGTTAAAGGAAGCAGGCGACTTTGTTGAACTTGGCGGTGCTGACGAGCAAAAGCCCGCGAAGGATGGGACCGTTGAAGCCTGGGGAAGGTCTCCGACCAATCCGGTCAAAGGCTGGTATGGATTGAAAAAGGGGCTGCGTGGCCGTTTTGGGGTCTACATCCCACCTTTAATGGAAGCCCTCGGTCTTTGCGAACCCGAGCATAACCCAAAGAACAACCGAATGCGGGCAAAATAAGTATGTAGGATGCGACCGTTGTAGATCCCCCCATTCGGGGGATTGTCCCCCACATGGGGGGCTGTCACGCGCTGTGTAAGTATTGTTAGGTAGAATAAATCGCTCTCCTACATCAGGAGGGCGATTTATTACCTTGAATGCCGCAGCCATGCAGTTCGGTCCGCTGGCAGAAGAACAAATGCAGGAGATCGAACGCCTGCTCGAGCGATAAGCAATTAAACGGCAATCCAGGCTAAAGGCAATTCATTTTTGGGCTGTTGTAAATTATGGCTTGCCTACCCGGTTGCATTAAAAGTCGCCCTTCCGTGATGAAGGGCGACTTTTAACTTGAGTGTCAGATCAGGACCTTTTCAAATAGATGTATTTCTTTGTCGGCTTGGGAAGTTTGTTTCTTAAAAATTTGCCTGAGGGCATTCCTCGACCAGGTAACCAAAAGCAGGTCGATCGGATCATTGATTCTCCCATTTTGTGCTATAGTTTTTTATCCAGAATCAACTCATTCTTTCGGCTTCAAACAGGAGGATTGTATGCAGCACATGGAAGGCACTTTCAAGGGCTTGCGCGGGTTGGATATTTATTATCAGGGCTGGCTGCCGGAGGGCGAGGTTAAGGCGGTCTTGTTCCTGGTCCACGGCCTGGGGGAACACAGCGGGCGGTACATGAATGTGGTCCATTACTTCGTGCCGCTGGGCTACGCCATCTATGGTCTGGATCACATCGGCCACGGCAAATCCGGTGGGGAGCGCGAGATGGTAGCACGCTTTGAAGATTACACTGAAACGCTCATCACCTATTACAAGATGGTGACCGGCTGGCAGCCCGGCAAACCAGTTTTCATCTACGGCCACAGCATGGGCGGACTGATCACTTCCTTCCACCTGCTGGATCGCCAGGCGGATTTCAAAGGTGCCGTCATCTCCGCTCCGGCGGTCAAGGTGCCGGCCAACATCACCCCGCTTACCATTTCGCTAAGCAAAATTCTTTCCAAAGTTGCACCGAAGATGGGCATGATCGCCCTGGATACCAGCAACCTGACCCATGATTCACGGGCGGTGGAAGCTTACAACGCCGATCCACTGGTCTTTCACGGCAAGACGCCCGCCCGCCTGTCCGCCGAGATGCTGCGCGGCATGCTGCGGGTGACCGCTGAGGCCGGTAAGATCAACCTGCCGGTTTTCATCCTGCAGGGTCAGGAAGATCATCTGGTCGACCCGGCTGGAGCCCAGATGCTCTACGCTGCCGTCAGCTCGCCGGACAAAACCCTCAGGCTTTACCCCGGGTTATTCCACGAGGTGCACAACGAACCGCAGAGGGAGTTGTTGTTTAAGGATCTGGAGGACTGGCTGGCTGACCGCCGGTAAGTTCCATCCAGAATTGCAAGGATGAAGCAAACAATATTCAGTTCAGAGCATTTGTAAGAACAAACCTCTTGACTTTTCTTATAAAATTCCTAAAATAGAATCAGTATTCTGATTCTATTTTAGGAAACCCATGTCCTATCCTTACCTGGTCCAACAACCCCAGCAAGAACGCAGTCGGGCTACCATGAATCAAATTCTGGATGCCGCTGCGCAAATCCTTGAAACCAAGACCTTTGAGGAATTGACTGTTTCGGAGGTCGTCCTGCAAGCAGGAACGTCCGTTGGTGCTTTCTATGGTCGCTTTAAGGACAAGGATGGTCTGTTGCAGGCATTGGATGAGCGCTTTTTCTTGAATTTTGAGCGCAATTTTAACGCCATGCTGTCTCAGTCAGGATGGGTTGACCAGCCTTTGGTGCGCATTGTTCAAGATGCTGT
Organism: Anaerolineaceae bacterium; assembly: GCA_041741455.1. GTDB lineage: Bacteria > Chloroflexota > Anaerolineae > Anaerolineales > Anaerolineaceae > CALESS01. Next base: position 15,844 of record JBGSJZ010000102.1, read on the forward strand.
GGAGTTCATGGTTACAGCCTACGGCAAAGAACAGGGGGTGCTTCGTTCCTTAAACCTCAAGGCGCGCCTGTACAGCGACAACCGGTTCAAGGAACGCGAGCAAAGGGCATGGATCGAATTGTTCCCCCGCTTGCAAGAGGTTTTACTCCAGCACCGGGCTGAAATATCCCACCCGGACCCCGGCCTGGCGACCCGTTTAGGCTTTCAGCAGATGTTTTTTGCGGCGCGCGAATTCCTGCTGTGGGAGCCTATGCGCGCGGGCCGGCTGTATGAAAAAGACCAGCTCATCCTGGAATTGACGCGTGCTTTCCTGTCCTACCTGGGTGTGAAATAAGAATGACAATGATCGAAACCAGACGAATCCTGCGTTTTGGGGCGGCGGGTGCAGCGCTTTCCAGCCTGCTCCTGCTGGCGATGGCAGTCATTTCCCTGCCAGCGGCGATGGAGTATCCCGGCCTGGCAGCGCTGACCGGGCAGATTTCGCTCTCGCCCGAAGAACTGGAGGCCTATCTCGCTGGGATGCGGTTATTGTTTACGCTGGATGGACTTTTCCTGACCGGCTGGTTGATTGCCTGGCTGGGAATTGCCACACTCGTCCATGGTCGTTCGCCACTCTTTGGTTGGCTGACCCTGGCGTTTGGGTTGGCAGGGGCGTTGTTCGACTTCGCTGAAAACAGCCTCATTTTGGGCGCATTGCAAACCCTGCAAGCCACAGGCGCGCCTTCCAGTGATTGGGTCGTCGCCTGGAAGGGAGTGCAGCACATGAGTTACTGGTTACCATTTCTCGGTGCGGTCTTTGCTTCACTTGGCTTATGGAGCCATCGCCCACTCGACCGCTCCTTGGCCATCATTGGTACGCTCGGAGTAGCCGTTGCCGCTGTCGGGTTATACTTCCCCGCTCTTTCACTTGCGTCCAATGCCTGGTTCCTGTTGTGGTTTACCGTTAGCGCCTTGCTCTTATGGCGGCGCGCTAATGAGATCTCATCCCCAGTTTTATAAGGAAGGTTGCCATGAGTGATTCGCGCGTTCGTTACCTACGTCTTGCCCTCTATGCCGCTGTGTATTTTCTGGAAGGCGCCGTGTTGACATACTTTACTGCCTTCAACGTCCTTTATCTGCGATCCTTCGACCTGTCATTTTCCCTGATTGGCATCGTCTCAGGGATTACGCTGACGCCCTTCGTTCTCAAAATTCTCATCGGTTTGCTCAGCGACCGGATTAGTCTCTTTAAGGTAGGACATCGCAAGCCATACATTATTCTGGGGCTGGCGTTGCAAACGTTGGCGTTTCTGCTGCTCCCAGCTTTCAACCCCAGCACCCAATTCGGCCTCTTCCTTACCCTGCTGGTACTGGTGGCACTTGGCATGTCCACCTATGACACCACTACCGACGGCATGTCCATCGATACAACGCCCCCACAAGACCGGGGCTTGGTGCAAGGTTTGATGGTGGGCGGGCGCGCCTTGAGTATGGTTGTTACGGCCGCCTTGATGGGCATCTTTGCGCAGCAAGGGCAGTGGGTAAATATTTTCTACTTGATTGCAGGGCTGGGCGTCCTGACGCTTGCCCTTGCCTTCCTGGTGCAAGAGCAGAAAGACCGTGCACCCGAAATGCAATTTTCGCGCGCTGCCTTTGCCTCATTCAAAAATAAAGCTTTCCTCCTCTTTGTGGCGGTTGGGCTTATCTATCCGCTGGCGCTGTACAGCGCGCAAGGCATGGTGGGTGCGTTTCTGAATGAAAAACTGAACATTCCACTTGCCACTGTCGGACTCTACACGTCGGTGTTTGGGATTGGCACTGTGCTGGGCGGGATCATCGGGGGACCCCTGATGCGGAAAATCGGCGAGCGCAGCAGTCTTCTGGCAGCCCTGCTTGTGACATCTGCGGTCACATTTATCCTCGCCATCACGCCCTCAGCCGGCTTGATGTGGGCAGTGGTCTTCCTGTTTGGGTTTGCCTTTGGTTACTATGAAACGGTGTACTTCGCCATCGGTATGGACATCTCTGACCCGCGCATTGCAGCTTTCATGTTTGCCGTCATCATGGCGGTCGGAAACTTTGGCATTGCGGGCGGTCAGCCCCTGGCGGGTGTGCTGGTCGATTCGCTTGGTTTCCGTGCGATGTTCCTCATTTTTGCTGCGGTTCACCTGCTGGCGTTACCGTTGGTATTCGCCATCTTCAAAAATCGCCAGAAAATTGTCTGAGAGACCTCCATGCGGATCATCTCAATCGAAGTCTTGCCGCTCGACCTGACCCTCCAGACCCCACTGACGGTTGCTTATGGTAGTTATCCTGTTTTGAGTTACGCGCTGCTCAAGGTGTTCACCGATGATGGGCGAATGGGGCTGGGAGAAGCCTCCCCGGACCCCGAAGTAACTGGTGAGACTCAATCCACGGTGATTCAAGCCCTTCAAAGAGCTGCCGCATTCTTGATTGGGAACACGCCTTTCTACCTGGAATCGCTCCTGAGCCAATGCTTTGCACAGATACCAGGTTATCCGGCTGCAATTGCTGCAATCGACATGGCGCTCTATGATCTGATGGGACAGGCGTTGAATGTCCCTGTATACAACCTGTTAGGGGGCAAGGCGCGTCCCGGAATCAGCCTTTATCCTGTCATTCCGTTGAATGAGCCGCAGGTCATGGCGGCGATGAGTGCGCATTTTGTGGAGATGGGTGCGGAGTTCCTCAAAATAAAACTTGGTTCGTCACCCGACCTTGATTTGCTTCGCCTGGGTGAGATCCGCAGCGCAGCGGGCGATTCCGTCAAACTGCGGCTGGATATCAACCAGGGCTGGCGTGACGCCCCCACCGCCCTGTCCGCCATCCGCCAGCTGGACGGATTTAATGTCGAATGGATTGAACAACCCGTCCGCGCTGCCGATCTTGAGGGTTTGGCAGCCGTCACCGCCGCCACCGAAATTCCAATCATGGCTGATGAGAGTTGTCACACCCCGGCGGATGTGATGAAAATTGCGTGTCTTCGCGCGGCTGATCTGATCAATATCAAATTGATGAAATGCGGAGGAATCTACCAGGCATCTAAAATGCTGGCTGTGGCCGAAGCCGCTGGTCTGGGGTGTATTCTTGGCTCAATGGGCGAGAGTTCCATTGGCAGCGCTGCCGGGCTCCATTTTGTCATCGCCCATTCGTCCATCCTGGCTTGTGAGTTAATTGGTCCTCTTTTCATCGAGAACGACCCTGCCACTGGCTACCAGGTGGATCCTGCGACCTTCCAGGCGATTCCTTCGGAACAACCTGGGTTAGGGGTGAGACTAAAATGATCAACTGGGATACTGTCACCAACGAAGCCGCCGAACTGCTCAGCGGTTACCTGAAAATTGCCTCGCTCAACCCGCCCGGCGATGAGCGCGCAACTGCTGACTTTTTATCAGCCCAACTGCGCCAGCGCGACCTGGAACCGACTCGCTACGAATCTGCGCCCAACCGCGTCAACCTGCTGGCGCGCCTGCCCGGCAACGGCAGCAAAAAGCCAATTCTGCTCTACAATCACATGGATGTGGTCGAAGCCGACCCCCGCCGCTGGTCGTGCGATCCGTTCAGCGGTGATATCCGTGATGGTTTTATCTGGGGGCGCGGTGCTATTGACATGAAGGGTATGGGAATCATGCAGCTGCTGGCGCTTGACCTGCTGCAGCGCCACCACCCCAACCGCTCGCGCGATATCCTTTTTTTGGCCGCCGCTGACGAGGAAAAAGGGGGCAAATTTGGCACACAGTGGATGATTGAGCAACACTGGCCTGAAATCGAAGCCGAATATGTTTGGGATGAGGGCGGTTTTGGCTTACAGGATTTCTTTGGCCCCCGGCCGGTTTTCACGGTGGCCGTAGCTGAAAAGAAAGATTTGTGGCTGAAACTCATCGCCCATGGCGAACCGGGACATAGCGGCATGCCGCACAAGGATAATGCTATCAACATCCTGATTCGTGCGCTGGAACGGGTGTTGACGCTCAATTCTGCCTATGAACTTCATCCGGTCGCCCGCCGCATGTTTGCCGAAGTAAGTGTGCTGCTGCCATTCCCGCAATCCTTTCTGATGAAAAACCTGGGCCATTCGATCTTTTTCCGCCTGGCGCTTTCCTCACTAACCGCCAATCCGACGATTGCCGCCATGCTCAAAGACACCCTCAGCATCACCGTCCTGCAGGCGGGCGCTAAAGAAAACATCATCCCTGACCGCGCGGAAGCCACCCTCGACTTGCGCCTGTTACCTCAGAGAACTCCACAAGATATGGTGGAAAAACTGATCCGGTTAATTAACGACCCGCGGGTGGAGATTGAAATCCTGCAAAGCCCCGAACCTGCTGTCACTTCTGACCCGGAAACCGAATTCTTCCAGACCCTGGCAAGTGTGATTCGGGAACTTGTCCCGCAGGCCATCATCACCCCCATGCTGACACCCGGCACGACCGACTCGACTTTTTTCCGTCAAAAAGGCGTTCAGAGTTACGGTCTGTTCCCGGCCATCATTAACCCTGGCGAACTGGCCCGTTTCCACGGCATCGATGAGCGCATATCGCTGGAGAATCTACGCCTGGGCACCCAACTGACTTACCAGGTCTTGTGCGAGATGACAAAATAACCCATTGAGATCATTGCCGTTTACCAAGGGAAAATTCCTAGG
>JBGSJZ010000103.1:0-19807 GCA_041741455.1 Anaerolineaceae bacterium
CGGGCCTGGATCATATTATCGTAAGCGTACTGTTCCTCGATGAACCAGGTCACGGCGAAGATTTCATCCAGGGTCTTCTGGCCTTCAGGGACTTCATAGGTGGAATCCGGGAAGAAGGTACCAAACTTAGCCCATGGATCCCGGCCTTCCGCACTAGTGATGTACTTGACCCACAGCTTGGCGGCGTTGGGGTGGGGGGCCTGGTTGATAATACCGACATAGCTCTGGCTTTGAATGCCAACCTTGGGGGTAAGACCCCAGCAGGGTTCAAATGCCAGGTTGCCTTCCAGCACATCCGCCATGTTTGAATAGGAGGTTAAAGCCATGTAGCTGTCTGTCATGCCAGGGGTGGCAAAAGCAGAATCAACTTCATCGCCACCGGGTTCGGGCGTGGGACCGTTCTGGGCAAAGCGCTTGAGCCACAGCCAACCCACGTCGGGGGTGTCTGCATCCAGGACTGGTTCGGTGCCATAAAGAGCCACATAAGCTTCCTTCATCTCATCGACATGATAGACCAAGGTAATCAGCTTGCTGAGCGTCGAGGCATCATTCAAAGGATCTTCGATGAAGAATTTACCCTTCCATTCTGGATTGGTAAGTTCCCAAATGTTGGAAATCGGACAGGTATCATTTAGCTCAGAGTTGTAGGCAAAGACACTCGTCCCAAACCGGCTCATCAACAGTGGTTGTGTATATTGCTCGGGGGTCACCGCTGCGGTGCTGTCTGGCAGGAAACGCCAGACATATTTTTTCGGCATAACAGTTCCGATAAGTTCGGCGCCGCCACTGCTGAACCAGACATCACCGGTGAAAGCACCAGCTTTTTGTTCTTCAACGGTTTTCAAAAGAACATCGTCACCGCCGAGGTCAAATGCCTGGACAGCAATGCCAGGATATTTTTCCATGAACCCTTCGGCAGCTTTTTCAACTTTTGAAGTGTTTGCATAGACGAGAAGTGATCCTTCTGCAATCGCTGCAGCTTCAATTGCGGCCCAATCCTGGGCTCCGGTATCATATGGGCCCAATTGATTGGCTTTCAACCATTCTTCCTGGGCTGTCAGGGTGGGTACAACCACTGCAGTCGGCTCTGCCGGGGCAGCCGTCGGGGCAGCCGTTGGCGTTGCGCAGCCAGCCAATAGGCTGAGCAGCATGACAAATACAAATACTTTCGAAATTACTTTCATCCTGTTCTCCTTATCACGCATCTTTGAATAACAATGGACAGACTTCACGTTCGGCCTAATTCTCCTCAGATGGATAATCCTCCTTTCAATAATGGCAAATATGAGCGGCTTTTTTTGTCCCGATTAATGACCGATCAAGTTACCTGTGCTCTTCTCATACAGGTTGATAGTCTCTGGATCGAATTTCAACCAGATTCTCTCATCCATTTTGAGCCTGCTGATGCCCATCACCCGCACTGTAACTTCCACAGTCCCGCGCCGGGCAACAATTGTGGAATCTGCGCCAGATGGCAGAACGGAATAGGCCGTGAACTCCACAGCTCCCCGTTCCGCTTCGGTGGTAATCGTGATATCCTCTGGACGAATACCTACGACCACTTTTTCGTGGACTCGGGTGCAATTTACTTTGAAATTGAAATCACCCACATCTACCAGGTTGGGAGCGTCAATTTCACCATCCAATAAATTCACTTTTGGGTTGCCAATGAAATCTGCTACAAACAGGTTAGCAGGAAAGTGATAGACCCGATCCGGCGATTCCATCTGTTGCAAGACACCTTCCTTCATAACTGCAATATTGGTGGACATGGTCAAGGCTTCCACCTGGTCATGGGTAACGTAGACCGTGGTTGCCCCAGAAATATGGTGCAATCGTTTCAATTCGGTGCGCATATCCATGCGCAGGCGGGCGTCGAGGTTGGATAGCGGCTCATCCATTAAAAATACTTTTGGCCGGTAGGCTAACATGCGGGCCAGGGCAATCCGTTGTTGCTGGCCGCCGCTCATTTCTCGTGGGTAGCGATCTTCGTACCCATCCATCTGCATTTCATGTAGGGATTCTTTGACCCGTTGATTCATTTCATCTTTGGATAGCTTTTGAATTTCCAGCGCAAAGGTCATGTTTTTATAGACGGTCATGTGCGGCCACAGGGCATAATTTTGAAACACCAGCCCAAGATCGCGCGCCCCAGGCGGTAAAGAAATTCCCTGCGAATGGGAAAAGATTAGTTTATCACCGATATAAATATCTCCATCGTCCGGATCTTCCAAACCAGCGATACATCGCAACAAGGTGGTCTTCCCACAGCCAGAAGGTCCTAAAAGGGTCAAGAAAGTTCCCGGTTCGACGGTCAGGCTGACATTATTTACAGCCACTACATTTCCAAATCGTTTCGTAATGTTTTTGAGGGTAATTGATATGGCCATGTTCATTCTCTCCTTACATTCCTAAACCTTTTTTCAAACTTCCGCCCCTGAAGCGGCTGATGATGAAATTACCGATCAACACCAGTACGATCAGTATAATAATGACAGCGTTAGCCTGCTGTTCGTTGCCGTTTTCGATATAACGCATCGTCATGCTGGCCAGCACCTGGGTCGAGGGTGTCACCAATAGGATGATCAGGGATAGCTCCCGCATGGTGGAAATGAAATTGAGCAGGAAGCCGGAAACGAACCCCGTGCTGGTCAGTGGGAAGATGATGCGTTTGAAACGATGCCATGGGCTAGCACCAGCAATGGTGGCAGCCTCCTCCAATTCTTTACCCACTTGCAGCATGGCTGAGACACCACTGCGGGCGGAAAATGGGATATGCTTGGCCACTGAGACCACAACTAATAAGGCAAACGTACCGTATAGCGGTGGAAGGGGTCCAACGGGTTTGGTGAACATCGAGATATACACTGCCCCAAATGCAATGCCGGGGATGACATACGGGATAAAAGCCATCTGTTCCACTAGCTTGGACAAGCGGGTCCCGCGCCCCTTTACAATGGCGTACCCCAAGATCACGCCAAGCAGGGAAGTGAAAAAGGCGGTTAACAAAGACAACCGAATCGAGTTCCATGCGCCCAGGTAGATCTTTTTATTCAATAAAACACCAGGTTCACCGCTATTGATCGAAAGGTCACTTTTTCCGATCCAATGGGCCAGGGTGAAATTGCTCAGGCTGTAATCCCCGGTTCGGAGCATTAATGTACTCCAGATCAATAAAACAAGGGGTAAAACTGCTATGATGAACTGAAATACCACGACGATTGCGGTCAGGATCCCTTTGAAATTGCGCAATTTCACTTTTTGCGACATGAATCCTCGCCCGCCAATGGTTTCGTAGCTTTTGCGGGTGCCCACTATTTTTTGGTTCAGCATCACCGTGGTCATGGCAAATAAAATCAATACAATGGCAAGCACAAACCCATCACCATAATTACCAATGCCCGTGTTGGATCGGAGCATGGTGGAAAGGGTGTAATATCCCACTGGCACCCCTAAAACGTTCGGGCCGCCAAATGTACCCATGGCTTTGGAGAAAGTCATGATGAACCCGGAGGCCAACGCTGGAACGACCAGTGGGAAAGTAATCTTACGCATAATACGCCAGCGTCCAGCGCCGGCCAGTTCGCCAGCTTCCTCCAGGGAAGAATCGATCGAAAGTAAGGCTGCCGCGACAAACAGGAAGAAAAAGGTGTAGTAATGTAGACCGCTACTGAAAATAATCGGAACCGGGCCATAGGCCAGCCAGTCTGGGGGAGGTGTTCCGGTCAAAAATTCCAGAACGCCAGGTGTGCCACCGGAGGTTCTGTTTTTGAACAGAACTGTCCAGGCCATGGCAATCGTCCAGGAGGGCATGATGTACGGTACGGTTGCCAGCGTATGGATGATGTTCCGCCCGGGCATGTCCGTTCGCACCACCATCCAGGCCATTAACCCTCCGATGAGAAAGGAAAGTCCAGTTGCGCCTAGTGAGATTGTTAATGAATGTAACAGCGGCTCATACGTCATGATCTTGCTGATTTGGCTCGTCAACATCCTCAGCCAGTGATAGAGAGTGAAGTCCCCAACATTCACATCCTTGAGAACTCTCAAATCACTATCTTGAACCGTGATAGTGGTCATGAGCATGCGGTAGAGAGGAATCACAACCATATAAAACATCACCGCCAGCATAATCAGTGACAATATGACTTGGGGACTGCTGATCCAACGCCAAAACCTGCGCAGTCTGGCCGTCCTTTGCATGGATGAAGTTAGTCCTGAAGTTGACCTTCCTGCCATATCTGTTCTCCTGTTTCTCTAAACGCTTTTATGATTCATTCTTTTTTACAGATACCCGGATCTTGTGTTTTACAATTCCTACTAAGACAACGCCCAAAGACTTGTTAACTATCAACCTGAGGCATTAAATAGCTTTCTTGCTTATTTCATGATATCTGTCTCTTAACTCGTCCAATTGATCCAGGGTTGCCAGAGCCTGCTCAGATTCGTCCTGTGCCAGTGCCAGCAGCATGGCGTTGACAATCGTCATCGGAACCACGATCGAATGAAAACCTGAAACCGGTCCACGTTTGGCGGAGAGAACCACGTCTGCCTTGCTGCCAACAATGGGACCCAGCGTATCCGTGATCATGATCACCGGGCAGTTGGTGTTTTCGGCAACATCCAACACCATCTGCAAGGCCGGGGTGACATCGAAGAAGCAAAAGACCACCAGCAGATCCTGGTCGTTCATCAAGAGCAATGGCTCCAAGAATTCGCGCCCGGAGGTAGTCAGTGGAATCACCTGGTGGCCAAAACGCTGCAGACGCAGTTGCATCATATCCACCAGGGAAATGGACGGGCCAAGGCCAAAGAGGAAGACCCTGGGGTGGGAACGCAATAAATCTTCTGCCTGGTGCAAAGCCTTACGGTCTACGGTTTCCAGGGTTTGTGTCAGGTAATCAATCTCCGATGCCACCAGCCTGTCGAAGATATCCCCGGCCTCGCGCAGGTCGTCCAGGCGGGTGCGCAACCGGGCGGAGTGGGTCACCCGGTGGCGGAAGGCAGTTTGCAGGCTGGCACGCATGCCTGGGTAACTGGGGAAACCCAGTGAGCGGGCAAAGCGCACCATGGTTGCCTCGCTCAGCCCGAGCCGGGTCGCCAGTTCGCCTGCTGATAAAAAGGCGCACTCTTCGGGATTCTTGCGAATGTAATTGGCAATCCGTTTTTCGCTCTTGGTCAGCCTGTTGAATTTCTCACTGATCATCTGGCTAAAATCAATAACATCCATACCGGTTTTATTCATCGAAACACCTCATTATGCAAGAAAGTATAGCATTTTTTGAAAAAATAAAACTTTACTTACATGGGTGGGATTCATGAATTTTGGATTAGCTGAACAATTTCTGGAGTGAGCCATAAAGTGGCTCCAGTTGTATCCACAAAGATGTCGCACACCTCCATTTGGGGACGATAAGCGATTTCCGCCATGATGAATTGATCCTTGAAAAAGCGGTTGCGGAAATAGGTTGGCTCATATTTCTTGCGGTAGTCAATGTCCCTGCGCCATTTCCGTTTCAGGCGGATCGGGTCATCCGTTAAGTACACCACCTTGATCCCGATCAAATGCAAGACTTCTTTATAAAGAAACGGAAAATTACCTTCAATAAAAATGATATCGGCCGGTTCAATAACCACCGGAATGCCGCCCGGCTTAAGATTTCCATCCAGGTCATGGCTGGAGGTTGCGTAGACCGTATCATAATGAGGAATGCTGATCTGCTTGCCATGACAGATATCTTCCAGGGCGCGGATGAAAAGGTCAAAGTGATAGGCCTGCTTGCCCTGGGTGAAAATCCCTTTTCGCTCGCGCTCATCCCGGTCGGTTAGGAAGTTGTCCAGCTCCACTGAGGTTGTCCGCTGACCAGCTGCTTCAAAGGCGTCGCGCAAGCGATCGACAATCTCAGTTTTTCCAGCGGCAGTTTGCCCGGCGATGGCTAGCAGGATGGGCGTGCCTTTGGCATGGATCAACGATTTCACCAGATCGATAAAACAATGATCAACCTCGGCGTTGGCTTGTTTAAATTCCTTGTAGCCGATGCTCTGAGCGCAGAGGAGCTCCCTCTGCTTCGGTTCAAACCTGCGGTAGGGTTGGCCGCCGAAATGATTGATCACAGTCTCTGTCAAATATTCTGTGCGATGTAGAAAGTTAAAGCCGCGGATATCAAAGAAGAAGAATTGATTCACCCAGCTTAACGGGTATGCGCCTGTTGCCAACCCGACTAGCAGCATTTGTGACAGGAGCTTGATTGACTCATCCAGCACAATTTGCCCATCCACCTTCGGCTTGATCTGGATGCCGTCGTAGAACGACCGGGTGCCAACCATTTTTTCAATTTCCGACATGGATGCTGGTTGAATCGACTGCCAGCCTGCCTGGGGTTGAAGATTATGCAGGGCATACCGGAATTCGTACATCTCCATAGAGTCAACGCCACAATCCAGGCCCTTCATCAGCTCAAATAACACAGATGAAAACAGGTTGATATCCTTCAGATCCGATAATGCCGGCATAAAAACTTATCCTCCGTACTTCGCAATTCGCCCGGCATTGGCCAGGGCGATTGGCATGATTTGAGTAGCGGGTAATACACCCAGGCTGCCATGCTGGCAGGCCCGCTCACCAAACGTGTTAATATTGTCGGGCCGAACAAATTTTGAGTGAATCAACACGGGCACTGGATGCCAGGAATGGGCCTTCATCACTGCCGGGGTGGAATGGTCTCCCGCGACGATGAAAACATCTGGTTGGAGCGCCAACATTCTGGGAATAAACGAGTCAACCTCCTCAATTACCCGCACCTTGCCATCAAAATCGCCCAGTTCTCCGCAAATATCGGTCTGCTTGACGTGAACATAGAAGAAGTCAAAATCATTCCAGTGAGTTTCCAGCGTACGCAATTCATCCGCCAGCGTCAAACCTTCCACCTCCAGCACTTCCATGCCGGCCAGGCGGGCCACCCCTTTATACATACCGTTGATGGCAATGGCAGCTGCTTTTAGGCTAAATTTCTCCGAGTATGGCGTCAGGACAGGAAGGCAGTCGTAACCACGCAGGGTGATCATGTTGGCAATTTTTTCAGCATGCAAAATCCGGCTGGATGCTTCAATGAATTGGTTGACGACCTCTGCGCTTCTCTCTGCTTCCGGTTTCAAGGCGTGCACCTGATACGGACGAACTCCATTCTTCTGTGGATCAGAATCTGAAATTGCCGGGCTGAGTCCTTCACCGCGCATGACAAAGGCCAACCGGTGTTCCTTCACAGTTTCCAGAAAGAATTCCACCCCATCGATCCGGATCTCATTCAAACGGGCGACCAGTTCCCTGCTTTGAGCGGTTGGTATTCGCCCGGCCCGACGATCGATCAGGACACCGTTTTCATCCACTGTGCAGAAGTTGCCACGGGCGGCCACGTCGTTAGGCCGCAGGTCAAAATCCACCCCCAGGGCTTCCAGCGCACCCCGTCCAATTTCATGTTCGATCGGATCATAACCGAAAATTGCCAGGTGACCCGGCCCGCTGCCGTTGGTGATACCGCGAATTACCGGGATGGTCAAGCCTAGTGATGATTGACTGGCCAATTGATCCAGATGGGGGGTGTAGGCGGTCTCCAGTTCGGTCAAACCACCGGGGGTTTGCGGTAAACCACCCAACCCATCCAGGATGAGCAGGATAATTTTTGTGGATGCGGGTTGGATAAACTTTGCCAGAAATTCGTTTTTCATAATTTTTATTTTCACTCAACAATCCCCGGCGCATCGGCCGATCCCGGCAGTCATGGCTTCGTATGCTTTCTTGATCCTGGCATAGTTGCCATCCCGGTCCAGTACGATACCGCGCCCGATACCGGTGGCGATTTGCCCAATGCCAATTTTCTGCATCTGGTTCTCCAGTTTTTCCAACAACAACGGTGCGCTGCCAGGTGCTGTGCTGCGCCCGTCAAAGATGATATGCAGGTACACCTTCTCCAGTCCGGCCTCTTTTGCCATCGTCAATAGCGCCAGTGGATAGTCGATCGATCCGTGGGAACTCTTCTCGGTTAATAAACCAATCAGGTGCAGGCTCTTTCCTCTCAGTTTCACATCATTAATTGTTTTCAAGAATATCTTGTTGGTGAAAAACGAGCCATCTGTCATGGCCAAATCCAGGCGGACATCATCCTGCAGCACGATCCTACCAGCGCCGATATTCAAATGACCGGCTTCAGAATTGCCAGTTTTCCCGGGTTGCAGCCCAACTTGTTCACCGGACGCCTGTAAGTTTGAGGTTGGATAACGGCGCAGGATCTCATTCCAATTGGGAGTATGCGCAATCCAAATCGGGTTGCTCTCGTCTTGTCTGCCAATCCCCCAGCCATCCAGGATAACGAGTAACACCCGCCGCGGTCCACTCCAATCATAACCTGGTGCAAGCGATTTGCCGGTCATATCTGCCGGCTGTTCGATACCCATCGCAGCTAGAATGGTTGGGGCTAGGTCGGCCAGGCAGCCATTTTGGATGTCTGCTTCGGTTTTAACCAGGCTATCCAGCAAGACGAATTGGACCGGGTTGGAAGTGTGTGAGACATGCGGCTTGCCGTCTTCTGTCAACAAGGTCTCCAGATTACCGTGATCAGCGGTTAGCAGGACCACATAACCGGCTGCCAGGGCTGAATCTACTACTAGCCCAAGCTGCTGGTCAACAAATTTTGCACAGCGAATTTTTGCCTGGTGGTTGGCGGTATGCCCGATCACGTCGCCATTGGCGAAGTTGGTCACAATCAAATGGAATTCTTGCTCAATCCCTTTCACGACCTGGGAAGTTACCTGCTCCAGGCTTAATTCTGGAACCTGGTCGAACGGGATGCCTTTTGGGGAAGGGATGCGAATATCCGCTTCACCCTTAAAAGCCTGATTGTTTCCCCCATTGAAGAAAAAGGTAACATGAGCGTACTTTTCCGATTCAGCCACTCGCAATTGCTTCAACCCAACCTGGCTGACGACTTCGCCCAGGGTGTTTTTTAGCTCAGTTGGGGCAAAGGCTACCGGTAAATGGTTAAATTTTTCATGGTAAAGTGTCAGGATGACAAAACGCAGGTTCTCCAGGAACCTGCGTTCAAAATGCTGATAATCTCGATCCACAAATGCTTCAGTCAATTCTACTTCCCGCTCACCCCGCCGGCAGCAGAAAATGACCGCGTCGCCATCCTGGATTGTTGCGATTGGCTCTCCCAGCTTGTTGACCCGCACGATCGGTTCCAACGAGTAATCCGTTTGGCCTTCAGCATACAATTGACGCACGGTTTTAATCAATTCTCTACCGCCATGGGTGATGGGAGGAATCTGGATCATGGTCGTCAATCCTAGCTCGCCAGGTCAACCGATGTTCTGGGGCATTGTGGGAAGTATTTCAACAAATCCGTAAACTGTTGGATGAATAAATCCGGCCGGTTTTCATCGGTGATCTCGGCTTTTGCCAGTTCCTCCGGGGAAATCATGATAATCACCATGCCAAAGCCGGCTGCTCGTGTCCCGGTCACATCCCGTTTCAGATTGTCCCCAACATAGACGCAGCGCGCCGGTTCCACGCCAGCATGCCGTGCTGCCTCCCAGTAAATTGCCGGATCGGGTTTGCGTTTGCCGAACACGGAAGAAAGCACCACCGATTTGAAGTAGGGTGCAAAGCCATCGGCTACCAGCCAATCCGGAATCTCGCGTGTCCCAATCAAATTACTGATAATGCCAAGGGTGTAGCCCCGCTGGTGCAGTTCTGTCACAACTTCTTTGCCCTGATCCACCACTACCCGTCGGCCCATCGACTGGCGATATTGAAATGTCAGTTCCGCCCCCAGCGGTCCAATTCTCTCGGCTGGATAGTCCGGTGCCAGCCAGCGTGTCCACATTTCGGATTCCGGGGCTTCGCTCAGGGTCTCAAATGCCCATTTTCGATAATTTTTATAACGGGCATCCACTTTGGCACAGAAGGCTTCCGGGGCTTCGTCAGTTCCGACCATATCCACCAGTTTTTGCCGGGCGCGTTGCATATGGTCCGGATCTTTGACCAGGATGCGCAGGGTATTGCCTAAATCCAGGAATATGGCGTCCATTTCTGGGTTCATCGTTCGACCTATTCCTCGTAGCGGGGCTGGAAAATATCGAGGAGGTCGGAAACCTGGTCAATTGTATAATCCGGCTTTTGCTCACCAGATTGGGGTTCCTTGGCCAGGGTTGCTGGTTCAATGAATAAAATCATCATACCGAAGCCTGCCTCGCGACAGCCTTCTACATCTCGAATCGGATTATCGCCAACATAAGCACATTTTTCCGGGGGAACTCCGATTTGCCGGGCGGCCATCAGGTAGATCTCCGGGTTGGGTTTGCGGACGCTGACCCGGGAGGAAAGGATAACTGGAGATAAGAATTCGGTCAGGCCATCACCCTCCATCCAATCCGGAATTTCGGTTTCGGTGATGGTATTGGCAATGATGCCCAGCTTATAGCCGCGGCGGGCCAATTCCGGAATCACATATTGCACATCCGCCCGGGGAACCCGCCGGCCATCATGATCACGCCATAAACGGGTAAGTTTGCCCGCCAGAGGTCCAATCACCTCGGCCGGGTAATCTGGTAATAGCCATTGGCTCCATAATTCTCGTTCACTGGCTTCAATTAAAGTAATCTTGGATTGCTTGCGGTACATTTTCCAGCGCTGATCCAGCTTGGTAAAAAAGGCCTCTTCGGTTTCATTCGCCCCAACCAGGCGCATTAATTCCACCCGGGCTTGTGCCATGAATTCAGGGTCTTCGATCACGATTCTCAGCGTATTGCCGACATCCAGAAAGATTGCTTCGATATTCGGATTCACAGGTTCTCCAGGTGGGGGGATTACAAAACGATTTCAAGAATAAAATTTTTGAAATGAAAATTTCATTTCAATTATGGTACATCAAAATAAATGAAAATGCAAGTTAAATTTCACAAATTCCTAAAATTGATTGACATTTCTGCCAATATTTTGTACACTATGGACAGATTGATGCAAACGTGTGCATAAAGAGCGTATATGTCACCCACCATTAAAGACATCGCCAGGCGTGTTGGAGTTTCCCACTCAACTGTTTCACGCGCCCTGAGCGGCTCGACCCTCATCCCTCCGGAGACAACGCAGCGCATCCGCACGGTGGCTGAGGAGATGGGCTACCAGCCCAGTGCGGCTGCCCGCAGCCTGAAAACCAGGCGCTCCAAGGTATTGGGGGTGATTGTCAGTAGTATGGATGACCCATTCTTTGCCGAGATCCTGCAGGGGATTGAAGATGCAGCCCAGGCCAGCGGGTACAGCCTGTTCATCGCCTCCTCTCAGCGGGATTCGACACGCAGCGAGCAGATTGCCCGCGCTATGCTGGAGCACCGGGCGGACGGTGTCGTAATCTGCTCCACTTCATTCAGCACTGAGCAGAGTCACCAATTTCAACAGGGAGGGTTTCCGATTGTGGTGGTCAACAACCAGGCAGCGGAAAACTTCCGCTATTCGATCTATCACGATGATGTGGACGGTGCACGGCAGATCACCAGCTACCTGATCGATCTCGGTCACCGGCAGATCGCCTACCTGGGCGATTCGCTCTCCGGCCGCACCTCGCTTGACCGCCTGACTGGCTTCCGGGCGGAAATGGACGCCGCGGGTCTGCCCATCCTGGATGGCTATATTCACGAAGTTGCTGGTGGAACACCCGAACATGGCTTACCCAGCGTGGATCACTTTTTGGAGCTTTCCAACCGGCCGACAGCGATCGTCTGTTACAACGATATGCTGGCGATCGGTCTTTTAAAAGGGTTGCAATTGGCCAGATTAGAAGTCCCTTCAGAAATTTCCGTGACCGGTTTTGACAACATCCGTTTTTCTACCTACACCAATCCCCCGCTGACCACCTTCGACCAGCCGAAACGTTTCATCGGCCTGGAAGCCACCCGGTTGTTGCTCGACTTGCTGAGAGCTGATAGTGTTTTTAATTCGGATGACTCAGAGATCAAAGTTCTCAAAGGCCGGCTGCTCATCCGCAAATCTACTGCCGCTCCGAGCGAATCTATATGAGGTGCACGCGATGTCCATGGAATTGATCCACGCAACCAATCTTGAGCTTATCTCACGGTCGATGATTCGGCAGGATGGCGTTGAATTTGCCCTCGCCCGGGCCGGTTCCCACCAACATTTGCTGATTTATGCTCCTTCGACCTCCAAAGTGCTGGATTTCTTCACAGGTGAATCTGCGACGATCGTTGATCGAACCCTGCTGGTTTGCCCTCTCTCCAGCCAAAACGCCAAGGGTCTCCGACTGGCATTGCCCTGGCTGCGCCCCCAGCCCCTGGGGTTGAGCACATCCGCTGGCCTGGGGGACCGGCTGGGACTGGCCACTCCCGGCCATGTGCGGGCCATTCGCGCCACCGGCAACTGTATCGTCCCGATTTTTGCCCAGCAATCGATCCGGGAGAATACCCGCACCGGCCGCACACCCCGGCAGGTATTGGACGATGCTATCTGGGGCATGTTTGCCGAAGGTTGGCAGGATAAATTTGGCGCAGATGCTGATCATTTGAAGACAACAGATGACATTGATTCGTGCCTGGCTTGTGGTTACTCTTTCTTCACCATCGATCCGGGAGACCACGTGGATAACCGGGCGGAAACGGCCAGCCCGAATGAACTTCGCCAGATGGCTGAAGCACTGTCTTCTGAGGTGATTCCATCAGCCAGCGGCCTGGCTGGTAGGTCGTTCACCATTGAGCACCTCACCATCCACTTCGATGAACCAACATTGCTCAAAGCCGCAGTCAAATACAGCCGGGCAGTCCAGCATGTTGCGAAGATGTATCACCATCTGATCCAGGCTGCCGGACAGCATCCGGTGGAGTTGGAAGTTTCTGTGGATGAGACCGAGCAACCCACCACCCATGCCGAGCATGTCTACATCGCCAGCGAATTGCAGCGGTTGGGGGTGCATTGGATCAGCCTGGCGCCGCGTTATATCGGTCGCTTTGAAAAGGGCGTTGATTACCTTGGGGATTTGAAAGCCTTTGAAGCTGATTTCGCCGGACATGCTGCCATTGCCCGACATTTTGGCCCGTACAAGCTCAGCCTGCATTCAGGTTCAGATAAATACAGCATCTATTCGATTGCTGCCCGCTTGACAAATGGACTGGTTCACCTGAAAACCGCCGGCACCAGTTACCTGGAAGCCCTGCGTACCGTGGCAGTGGTGGATGTTCCACTCTTCAGGGAGATCTATGTCTTTGCACGGGAGCATTACGAGGTTGACCGCGCCAGCTATCATGTTTCAGCCATCCTGGAGCGCGCGCCCCTGCCAGAAAGCATCACCGACTGGCCAACTCTGCTCGATCAATTTGACGCCCGCGAGATTTTCCATGTCACCTTTGGCTCGGTGCTTCGCTATGAGCTTTCAGATGGCAGCCGACCATTCTATGATTCATTAATGAACTTATTACAAAACAACCCGGAGGTGTATGCAAACAATTTGGAAAAGCATTTCATTCGCCACCTGACCCCATTCATCCTGCAATCAAGTGCTACAGGCATATCAGGATGAGATCCTATTGATCTCATCCGTTTGAACTTATTCAACACAAGGAGAAAGTAAAAAATGGAAACAATGCGTGCCCTGGTTTATAAAGATGTTGGAAAATTGGTGCTGGAACAGCGCCTCATCCCGCACATTTCCCACTCGGATGATGTCATCATCAAGATCCATGCGGTAGGTATCTGCGGTTCGGACGTCAAGATCCTGGAAGGCAAGCACCACGTCAGGCCGGATACCGTCCTCGGTCATGAATTTTGCGGGGAAGTGGTGGAAGTTGGCAACGAAGTCCACCACGTCAAAATAGGTGACCGGGTGGCAGTGGATAACAATATCCGCTGCGGTTTTTGTGACTTCTGCCGCATGGGCCTCACCAGCCAGTGCGTGGACATCAAGACCAGCGCCTTGGGCGTGATGCGGGATGGCGGCTATGCGGAATACTGCATTGTCCCAGAAAAGCAATGCTTTGTCCTGCCGGATGAAATTGATGACATCCTCGGAACCCAGGTGGAAACCCTGGCCACCGTGGTCAATGGCATGAACACCCTGCTCATGCTGCCGTATGACTATGTCATGATCATCGGTTTTGGGCCGATTGGCTACCTGTTCGCCCAGTTTGCCAAAAACATCGCCGCCAAGGTGGCAGTGACTGAAATTGATCCCTACCGCATCAGCGTCGCCAAACAGTGTGGTCTTACTGTCTGGAATCCGAATGAGGAAGATGTCGTCCAGAACATCACTGACTTCACCTACGGGCGCAAGGCGGATATTGTGATTGAAGCAACCGGCAACGGCCTGGAACAGGCCCTCAAGTGCGTCACCCCGGGTGGCAAAGTGCTGCCCTTCGGCATGGATTCCAGTATTACAGCCACCGTCGTTCCCAACGAAATTACCCGCTGGGCGACCAAAATTCTTGGGCTATACCTCGGTCAGAATACCATGGTTCCCTCAGTCCGCATTTTCCAGGAAAACCGCCTTAACATGGCTCCTTTCTTCACCAAAGTGATTACCCTCGAAGAAGGATTGACTGCGTTTGAAGACCTGGGCTTGCACCTGGCGGATCTCTCCCATCACCCCAAGAGCGCCATGAAAATCGTCATGAAGCTCTAACCATCCATGGATTTGTAGAAATCTCCAAAACAAATCAAAGAAGGAGAACGCATGGACCGAAAAATAAACATCGCTGTCATTGGTACCGGACGCATGGGGAGCGTGCATGTCAAAAATGTTGCCCGGCTGATACCGGAGGCCAACCTGGTTGCAATTTGCGATATCCGCTTGGAAATCGCCCAGGCGGTGGCGGAAGAGAATGGCATCCAGCAGGTGGTGCAGGATTACCACGAGCTGCTCGCCGACCCGAAGATCGAAGCTGTCCTGATTGCCACCAGCACACCCACCCACGCTGCTATCATCCAGGATGCGGCCAAAGCTGGCAAGCATATTTTCTGTGAGAAGCCGTTGGCGTTGGATCTGCGGGAAATTGATGAAGCCCTGACCGCAGTCGAAAAAGCAGGTGTCAAGTTGCAAATCGGCTTTAACCGACGCTTCGACAAGAGCTTCCGGCGCGTCCGCCAGATCGTCAAATCCGGTGAAATTGGCCGCTCCTGCGTCTTGAAAATTACCAACCGGGACCCCGGTGTCCCAGCCATGGAATTCATGCGCGCCTCCGGCGGCTTATTTATTGACATGACCATCCATGATTTTGACATGGCTCGCTTCCAAATTGGTGAGGTGGTGGAAATCTATGCCCAGGGTGCTTTGCTGGCCGCTCCCGAGTTGGCTGAGATCAACGATATCGACACGGCTGCCCTCACGCTGACTTTTGCGGACGGTACGATCGGCCTGATCGATAATAGCCGCATCGCTGTCTATGGCTATGATCAACGCCTGGAAGTCTTCTGCTCCAATGGCGTGGCCATTGCCGATAACGAATATGAGACAACCGTTCACAAGGGCAATCCAACTGGCCTCCACCGGGATCGACTGCCTAATTTCTTCATGCAGCGTTTTGCCTCCTGCTACGTGGATGAAGTGCAGGAATTCCTGGTGGCCGTGCGAGATGATACCGCCACCCCGACCACCGGCAATGATGGCCGGGCGGCAGTCGTGCTGGCTTACGCTGCGAATAAATCCTTCCGTGAAAAACGACCAGTCAAGATCAGCGAAATTCAAGCAGCTTAGTTTTTACTAATCCAAATTCTTAAGGAGAAATCCAATGGCAGTTCCTAAAGGTTACTTACCCACCAATCAACCCGACCTCTTCTTCGAAGATAACGGTGTCGGGCGGATGAAAAAGCAAGTCTGGGAAGCCAATGATGAGCAGATCGATGCCATCCTGGCCGATTATGGCATTCCCTCCCCGGTTGAATGGGGCAAACCTGGCTCCTACATCCAGACCACCACCCGCTGGCAGGTGGAGGCCAATCGCAAGAAAAACGATGTGGTCTTCATCCCGGTTGGCTGCACCGAATTGCACGGGCAGCATCTGCCCTCTGCAGCCGATACGCTCTATGTCAGCGCCATTTGTGAAGGCGTGCGGCGCTTTACCGCCAAACGCGGCGCCCCGGTCAACCTGGCCTTACCCCCGCTCAACTATGGCGGACATCCCTATCACCACATGGGCATGCCCGGCACGGTCATCGTGCGCGAGCATGTGGTACGGGAGATGATGATTGACGTCATGCTGGGGTTGTGGAATGATGGTTTCCGCAAGCAACTGATCGTCAACAACCACGGCCAGTTATGGATGCTGGAATCCGCCGTGCAGGAATTCCAGAAGCGCTATCAGCTCCCCGGCATCTTCCGGGTGATTGACTGGCACCGCGGCGTGCGCGAATTCTTCCGCCCGGTGGAGCGCGGTGGCCAGATGGACACCAACTTCGTGCATGCCGATGAATCCGAGACCTCCCTCAGCCTGCTGCTCCATCCGGAGATGGTTGACATGAACTACGCAGTAGATACCGAGGGGAAATCCTACCTGCCGGAAGGCCACTTCGACAAATCCGTCGATCCGTTCGGCCGTCCCAGTCGCTGGTCGGAAGGGGAGGGCCATTTTGCTATCGAAATCGCGGCTACCCCGGAAGGCGTAGTCGGCAAAGCCAAATCCGGCACCGCCCAGAAAGGCAAACGACCGATGGCTGCCATTCTCAAGTACCTGACCCTCTGGCACGATGATGTATTGGAAGCCTTCCCGGCTGGCAAAGTTCCCCCGGTCGAGGAAGTCACCCTGCGCACCGAAGCCGAGATGGAACCCTACTTGAGAGAACCGCTCAGCCCCGGCTGGAAACCCGTTTATGGCCTGCCCCGCATTGGTCAGGGTACCGAAGTTTAGTTTACGAAATTAACAAGGAGAGATAACATGAAAGGTAAGATGCAAGGTGTTACCCTGATTGCGGATTGGGATCCCAAGCCCGGGTTCAAGCTCGGCGCCAAGGATATTGAAGGCCGGCAAACCTACCTGGGCAGCCAGGTCTGGCGCAACCCGCGCTTCGAAATTCGTGAGTACGATATCCCCACTCCGGCGGATGATGAGGTGCTGATCGAGATCAAAGCCTGCGGAATTTGTGGCTCGGATGTTCACATGGCGCAGGCCGACGAGCAGGGCTATATTTTCTACCCCGGCCTGACCGGTTTTCCCAGTATCCTCGGGCATGAGTTCTCCGGCGTGGTGGTGGAAGCCGGCAAGAAGGCTTTTGACAAGCGCACCAACAAGCCCTTCAAAGGCGGCGAGCCGGTCACTTCCGAAGAGATGTTGTGGTGTGGCTCCTGCAAACCCTGCGCCGATGGGTACCCCAACCATTGTGAACGCCTGGACGAAGTTGGTTTCAATGTCAACGGCGCATACACCAAATACATGGTTTTACCCTCCCGCACCATCTGGAGCCTGGAGCCCCTGCTCAAGAATTACACAGGGGATGACCTTTTTGTCGCCGGCAGTTTAATTGAACCCACCTGCGTGGCTTACAATGCTGTCATTGAGCGGGGTGGGGGGATTCGCCCGGGTGACCGGGTTGTTATTTTAGGCGCTGGTCCAGTTGGCATCGCAGCCTGTGCCATCCTCAAACGCGCTGGTGCCTCACAAGTGATCATTTCTGAAACCCAGGATAACCGGGCTGAAATGGCCATGCGCCTGGGTGCAGATTTCCGTGTCAACCCGGCTAAAGAAGATTTCGCTGACCGGGTATTGGAAATTACCGGGGGCATGGGCGCGGATTTATTCATGGAAGCCACTGGATTACCTGAACTGGTTTATCCCGGCATCGAACGGGTCGTCTGGGAAGGGCGAACATTAAACAGCAAGATAGTTGTTACCGCCCGGGCAGAAGCTAAAATGCCGGTCGCTGGTGAGGTGCTGCAAGTAAGACGAGCAGCTATCATTGGAGCCCAGGGACATTCAGGTCATGGTACATTCCCGCGCGTGATCGAATGCATGGCGACTGGCATGGATATGACCCCAATGAGTACCAAAAAGGTCGCCCTGGCTGAGTTGCCGGAGAACGTTATTCGTTTGCAGAAAGACCGCAGCGAAGTCAAAATCACCTATCTAGCCAGCAAATAATTCTGGTATAAACCCGACCTGGGGCAAAGATTTAATCTTCGCCCCAGGTCGGGCCCTAATGAAAGCTGTTTATGAACCTTTCAATTGTTGTCTCCACCCAACCTGCCAAATTCCAGGCTGCCACCTTCAAAGGTGACCTGGAAACCAACCTGCAAATTGTCGCCCGGCTGGGTTACGATGGCGCGGAGTTGGCCATTCGGAATCCTAAATTAATCGACCTTGCTGATCTGGACCGGATGCTTATGGCCAATCATTTGAAAGTTCCGGCCATCGGCACCGGTCAGGCCTGGGGTGAGGAAGGCCTATCCTTCACCGACCCGGATGAAAAAGTGAGAGCCAAGGCAATTCAACGCATCCAAAGCCATATTCCCATCGCGGCGCACTTTAGCGCGGTCATCATCATTGGTCTGGTGCGTGGGATTGTAAAACCGGGTGTAGAGTTGAACCAGGCAACCTCCTGGCTGGTGGAGGCCTTGCGCACCTGCTGCCAGTCAGCCCGACCGGCCGGGGTGCGCCTGGCGCTGGAGCCGATCAACCGTTACGAAACCTCGCTGGTGAACAATACAGTGGACGGTCTGGATTTGATCGAGTGTGTGGGCGAAGAAAACTTCGGCCTTTTGCTGGATACCTTCCACATGAACATTGAAGAGCCGTCCATCGAGGAAAGCATCCGTAATTGCGGTGACCGCATTTTCCATTTCCATGTTGCCGATTCCAATCGCTGGTATCCGGGCGCTGGTCATTTGAACTTCCCCTCCATCCTGAACACGCTATCCAGCCAGAATTATGCCGGTTTCGTTTCCGGTGAATTTCTTCCCCTGCCGGATGTGGAAACTGCCGCCCGCAAGAATATTGCCTTTCTCAAAAAAATTGAATGACTCACATACAATTCACTAAAATCGGGATAAGATTAGGTTTGTCTTGCTGAGCAAAGCGAAGCATCTTTAAACCGGTTGTAAAGACCCTTCGGTCGCCAAAAACGCTCCCTCAGGGTGACATTATCGAAATATTTCACTTATCCTGAACTGACGTTTCAAGTAAATAAAGGCGGAGTATGACAGATAGCCGCTCCTTTGATCCTGCCATCAGTTTTTACGATGCCACCCGTGATTTTCCAGCGGAGGTTGCGACCCACGGTATTCCGGCTATTCTGGATATAGCCGGCCCCGGCGCATTGATCCTGGATGTTGGCACCGGCAGCGGTCGCGTCAGCGTGCCTTTGCTCCAACATGGTGCAAACTTGATCGGTTGTGACCTGTCGTTAAAAATGATGGGGCTTCTTCGATCAAAGTATTCCTCTGCCAGGCTGGCTCAGGCGGACGCCTCCTGCCTGCCTTTCCCCGATCATTCCATGGATGCCCTGCTCACCTGCCACGTCATGCATGTGGTCGGTCCCTGGCGCCAGGCACTGCGCGAATTTCAAAGAGTCCTCAAACCGGGTGGTGTCTACATTAATGCCCGTTCTGAACGGGATGAAACTTCTCCACGCCGGCAGATCCGCAATAAGTGGAGTCAGATACTGGCAGAGCGAGGAATTCACGAATATCGTCCCGGTGCCAAAAATGCCCAGGAATTAAGAGAAGAACTTCTGCTAATGGGAGCCAGTTGTCAGGAAATCCCGGTGGTGCGCTTCAACCGTCTCTACACCATTCGCAGCGTGGTAGAGGGCGTGGCTAACCGG
>JBGSJZ010000104.1:0-35987 GCA_041741455.1 Anaerolineaceae bacterium
AAGAGGGCATTGAGAAGGCTTTTGACGCATTTTGTTCGCTTCGCTACTTCCGTCAACCCAAACCTGTGACGATTAATTGCTCCAGTGGGCAAAAAGAGCCATTCTAAGCAGTTGTACATTGTGTACTGCTACGAATCCCCAGCCCATGCGCAGCCAGCCCCGGGAGCGTACTCTCAAAAACATCAGGCTAAGGGTTGCGCTGTAATCCCAGAAAGAGGAAGGCCAGGATGGAAATCATCGATCTCAGCCAGGAAATCTACCCGAATATGCCGGTCTATCACGGCCTGCCGCCGGTCGAGATGAACGTGTACGCCAGCCACGAGGAGTGGGAGGGCATTAGCGATAGCGACGTAATCTCACCAGCCGTGCACCGGCTGACGCTGGGCGAGCACACCGGCACCCATGTGGATGCCCTCAACCACATGACGCGTGCCAACCGCGGCCAATCCATCGATAGCATGCCGCTGACGACCTTCTACACCCCCGGCCTGTGCCTGGATCTCTCCCACAAAGGCCTGCGCGAGCTGATCGAGCCGGCTGACCTGCAAGCCGCCCTGGTCACGGCCGGGTTGACCCTGCAGCCGGACGAAACCGTGCTGCTCTACACCGACCACTACCGGCGGGCTTACGGCCGCCCCGACTGGGTAAACGGCCCGGGTTTGAGCGCCGAGGCAACCCGCTGGCTGGGCGAGCAGGGCATCGCGGCCTTCGGGGTCGAGACGGCCGCCCCGGGCGTGCGCGGCGTCTCCAACAAGGACGTGCACCGGTTCTGCGGCGAGCTGGGCTTCACCCACTATGAAAACTTGGTCAACCTGCACCTGCTAGTGGGGCGCGGACGCTTCCGCTTCATCGGCCTGCCGCTCAAAATCCGCGGCGGCACGGGCTCGCCGGTGCGGGCGGTGGCGGTGTTTGGGGGGTAAGGGAGTAGAATGCGTTGCCAAAACGTACTGTTTTGGAGCGGGCTTTATTCGTTGTAACAGCTAGAGCGTAACCTACCTGCTACAATCAGACCGCAGGCGAGGCACAAATTTGCCAGATTTCACGGCCAGTTATAGAACGGTTCCTCGCCGAGCACCAGGTAATCCTGCTTGATGTCCTCGTAAAAGACAACATGCATCTCACTAACCTTCTCACGCCAATCCATGTATCCGTTCAGAGGCTTGTTGGTCTCTGAGTTTGTGCCCCAGAAATGGCCTTTTGGTCCACCCTCAAATACGAGATCATGCAGTTTTACCTCGGTGGATGGGAACGATGTGCGCGCATAAATACGCGCCTGTTCTTCCGCTGTGTACTCTGATTCATTGTGAATGCCGGTGATACGGATGGGGGTGTAAACGCGGTAGATCGCCGCGGCTTCATAGCCCTCCGCCCCGCGCTGACCAACATCCCAAAAGCGCAACACATAGCGCATATTGGCCGTTACGCCGTAGGCATAGGGGCTTTCAAAATCAACCACATTCCCGGCTTCATCAATGAGCACATAGACCTCATAATTAGTTTGCACCTCGGCGGTGTACTGTTTGGGTTTCTCTGGCACCCAGGGAGGTTCCTCTTCACCCAAGTTGCAGGCTAGAGCCGGGAACAGCAGCATAGCAATCATCAGCAAGAAACGGAAGTAGATTCCTCGAAGTCTCCTTGGATCAGATGCGATCATTGGTCGCCTCCTTATTAAAAACAGTTTATTTATATTACATCATTCTATCAACTGGTTGGCAATCATCCCGGTGATCCTGGCAAGAAGGGGTGGATGGATCCCCCAGGATATTGCCGAGGGTGTGGCTTTCCTTTGCCCGAGGCAGGACGCTATATTTCCAGCAGTGTTTTGCTGTATTTGTTTTGGTAAGGGGATATTTAGGAAAAGGATTTTTATATTGTTCCGATTGATGCGCCAGAGACGATATTTACAACTGACTGCCGCTCAGAATCTGCTTTCTATCTCTTCTTAAGATCAGTTAGGAGAGATGCCTAGTAGTACACATATACACATACTTTCCACTACTTCTTCCCCCACACCTGGTACCAGCCCAGGCGTCCCCCCTCGCCGGGTCCTCAACTACCGCTCTGCAGCAGGGCAACGATCAGCGCCAGCAGCACGCCAACCGCCCCGACCAACACCGCAAACCCCGTCGAAATCTTCTGGCGCATGCCAACCTCCTAGACGAAATTAAAGCGTTCGGAATGAAAATCGCCGGCCCAGGCGCCCAGCCCGTCCAACTGTCGCTCGACGGCATCCATCATCGGCCCCGGGCCGCAGATGAAGATTTCAACCCGGTCCCGCTGTCGCAGGTCCGGCAGGTGGCGCAGCAGGATTTCCCGGTTGATGAAACCCGTCTCGCCCGTCCAGCCGGACTCAGGCTTTTCCAGGACGTGAATGACCTTCAAGTTCAGCCGTCCGCTCAGCTCTGCCAACTCCTCACGGAAGGTGACCTGCTGCCAGTCCCGGTTGGCGTAGAGCAGGGTCAGAGGGCGGGGGTCGCGGCGCTCGGCCAGGGTGCGCAGCATGCTCATCATCGGGGTGATGCCCACCCCGCCGGCGATGAAGACCAGCTCCTCGGCGTGCGGGTGGCGGTCGCAGGAGAACGAGCCGTAAGGGCCGTCCACATAAACCGGTTCGCCTTCCTGGATATCTTTGATGCTGCCGCTGAAATCCCCCAGGGCCTTGATGGTGAAGGTCAGGCTGCCTTTTTGCTCAGCGCTGGAGGAAATCGAAAAGGGGTGCTCGGCATCCGCAAAGGGCGAGGCCCGCAGGGTAATCCAGGCAAACTGGCCGGGCTGAAAGCGAAAACCGGGGTGCCCGACGGGCACCACCGTCAGAGACCAGGTATTGCCCCGCTCGGCCTGCACCCGGGTCACCCGGTACGGCCGGCGCAGTAGCATCCAGGGTTTGAGCAGGCGGGTATAGGCCAGCAGCCCGATCCAGAACAGACCGTAAACCACCCACAGGATGCGCTTCCAGGGCAGGTCCAGATAGTGGCCGACCAGCAGCATGTGAACCAGGGCAAAGGCCACTGCCGCCATGGCCAGGATGCCGTGCCAGATGCGCCAGCGGCCGTATTCTATTTTCAGCCGCTTGCGCCAGACCGACAGCCCGACCACCGCCAGCAGGGCCAGTACGGCCGTCAGGGCCGCCCGGGCCCGCCAGGGGGCGGACCAGAACAGCAGCAACTTGAGGGTGTCCGGGGAGAAGATAAAGAGTAGCAGCGGGTGGGCCAGGATCAGCACCAGGGCTACAAACGAGACCTGGCGGTGAAAGTGATAGACGATATCCGCCCCGTAGGGCGCTTTGAGCCACTTGAAGCGGGCGGTCAGGGCAAATTGCAAGGCCATCAGTGCCATCCCGACGAACCCCAGGCTGACCGAAAACTCCCGCCAGAACTCGCGCCCCTCTGGATGCGGCGCCAGGATCATCACCAATAACGGGGCCGTCACCAGCAACAGGTAGAGCAAGCCCCAGACCACGCCCTGCACAATCTGCTTCTGTCTCTGTGTCATCCCTCACTCCTTTTTCCACACCTGGTACCAGCCCAACCTGCCCCCCTCGCCGTCGGATTCGAACTGCTCCAGGCGCGTCAGGTCGCAGGCCGCGGCCAGGCGGTTCATCTCTTCCTCTGAAAATTGGTGCACGTAGCGCAGACCGGTCTGTTCCGGCTGGCCGGGCAGGCTGGCGCGCCAATCCAGCAGGGTATCGCCCTCTTCCAGGTCGGCATCCGCCAGGCCGGCGGCGCTCCACGGCTGGCGGCGGTCCAGTAGGCGCGGGCTGAGCTGGAATTGCCAGACCGAGAAGATCAGCCAGCCGCCATGTTGCAGCAGGCTAGCTGCCTCGCACAGCAGGTTCAAGCGCCGCTCAAAACCGGGGATGTGGTGCAGGCTGGCAAAGGCGGTGATGCCCGGCCAGGTGCCTTGCGGCAGGGCACTGGACCAGCCGGGTTGGGCCAGGTCGGCTTGCAGCAAATAAGCATCCTGGCGGTAGCCCAGCATCCCCGCGGCTTCCTTCAACAACTCCGGCGAAGAATCCAAGCCCCAGTATTCGCCGGCGGGGTTGGCATCCAGCCAGGCTGCCCCCAGCCCACCGTTGCCGCAGCCCAGGTCCAGCAGGCGCGGCCATTCGGCCAGGGTTGGCAGCAGACGGCGCATGCCGGGTTGAATCCGCTGGCGGGTGGCCGAAAAAGCCCCGGCAAAAGTCTGGTAGAATTGCTGATTAAGGCTGAGGAGCCTTTCTATGACGGATTCGTCCATGGATTCAATTATACCCATTCTGCCGGAAGATGCTGACGAGGATGTTCGCCTGAAGTGGCGGCAAAGCCATGCCCTGACGCCTGAGCAGGTCAGCCTGGCGCGCCTGGTGCTGGAGGAAGTGCGCCGCGGCGCGGCGGTCTCCACCGCTGGCCGCCGGCATCCGCTGCCCGGCGGTGGGATGGTCCCCAAAACAGCCCTGGTGGCGGTCTATTCGCAACTGGTGGAGAGCGGCGAGATGGAAGCCGACCCAGCCCTGCTGGCGCGCATCCGCATGAAACCGGTGCGCTCGCTTTCCGGCGTCACCACCATCACCGTGCTGACCAAGCCCTACCCCTGCCCGGGCCAGTGCATCTTCTGCCCGGACGACGTGCGCATGCCCAAGTCCTACCTGCCGGATGAACCCGGGGCGGCGCGGGCCTTCCAGAACCAGTTTGACCCCTTCAAACAGGTCCATTCTCGCCTCGAGTCCTACCGGATCGTCGGCCACCCGACCGACAAGATCGAGCTGCTAATCCTGGGCGGCACCTGGAGCGCCTACCGCCGGGACTACCAGGAGCAGTTCGTCCAGCGTTGTTTCGATGCCCTGAACGAAGTCGATTCCGCCAGCCTAGCCGAAGCCCAGGCGATTAACGAGACGGCCGGCCACCGCAACGTCGGCCTGGTGATTGAGACCCGCCCGGATGAGATCACGGTGAAGGAGCTGACCTGGCTGCGCCAGCTGGGCGTGACCAAGGTGCAGATGGGCGCCCAGAGCCTGGATGACCACATTTTGGCGCTCAACCAGCGCGGCCACACCGTCCGGCAGTTGCACGAGGCAATGGCTCTACTGCGGACCTTCGGTTTCAAGGTCGTGCTGCACTGGATGCCCAACCTACTGGGAGCCACGGTCAAAAGCGACCGGGAGGATTTTCCCCGCCTGTGGCAGGGCCCCTGCCCGGATGAAATCAAGATCTACCCGACCCAACTGCTGGCCGGCACCGAGCTGTACACGCGCTGGCAGCGCGGCGAATACACGCCCTACACCACCGAACAACTGGTACACCTGATCGCGGATATTAAGCCGTCCATCCCGGAGTACTGCCGGGTCAACCGGGTGATCCGCGACATCCCTTCCACCCACGTGATCGAGGGCAACCGCCGCACCAGCCTGAGGCAGGATGCCCTGGCTGAGCTGGCCCGGCGCGGCGGGCGTTGTCGCTGTGTGCGCTGCCGCGAAGTGCGCGGCCAGTTGGTGAAAGCGGAGCAGTTGATCTTGCAAGACCTGGTCTATCCCGCCGGGTACGCCGAGGAGCATTTCCTGTCGTTCGTCACGCCGGAGGACCAGGTGGCCGGCTATTTGCGGCTCTCGCTGCCTGGTCCGGGCTCACCCGCCACCGATTTGGCGGACCTGGAGGGGGCAGCCCTGGTGCGTGAGGTGCACGTCTACGGTCAATCCCTGGCGGTGGGTGCTGACCAGGCCGGGGCGGCCCAGCACAGCGGCCTGGGAACAGCGTTGCTGGGGCGGGCGGAGGAGATCACCCGGGCGGCCGGTTACCGCAAACTGGCGGTCATTGCTGCCGTGGGCACGCGTGGTTATTACGCCAGCCGCGGCTTTACTGCTGGCAATCTGTATCATGTTAAAGACCTTTCATAGGAACCACAGAGCCACAGAGTTCACAGAGAAGAGCTTTGTTTGTTCTCTTTGAAAGATTTATCTTTGTTATCTTTATTTCTTAAATTTACTCGAGATTTCATTTGAATGTTTTTTCTCAGTGTTCTCTGTGGCTCAGTGGATAATCTTACAAAATCGAGGAATTTATGCCAACTACCATCTTGATCATCGCACTAGTCCTGTTGTTGTTCATCGCCGCCATTGTGCTCTTCCGCACCCTGCGCATGATGAAACCCCAACCCACCGTCGAGGAACAACCCGGCCTGGAGGTGGATGCCGCCTCTGCTGCCGAGCGGTTGGGGCATGTTATCCGTTGTGAGACCGTCTCCATGAGCGAGGAATCCGCCCCGAATGCCGGCGAATTCCGCCGCCTGCACCGCCTGATTGAGGAGATGTTCCCCGGCGTGCACTCCCACCTGAGGCGCGAGCCGGTCAACGAATACAGCCTGCTTTATACCTGGCAGGGCGAACAACCGGAGCTGCCCGCCCTGGTGTTGATGGCCCACCTGGATGTCGTCCCGGCTGACCCCTCCACCCTGGAACAATGGCAGCACCAGCCCTTCTCCGGCGAGATTGCGGATGGCTTCATCTGGGGCCGCGGCACCATGGATATCAAGTCCCAGGCCATGGCCATCCTCGAGGCAATGGAGCTACTGATTAAACAAGGCTATGAACCGAAACGCACCATCTATATTGCCTTCGGTCACGACGAGGAAATTGGTGGCACCGGCCAGGCGGAGATCGTGCGCCGCCTGCAAGAGCGCCAGGTGCGGATTGAGGCAGTGTTGGATGAAGGTGGCTCGATCGTCCAGGGCAGCGTACCGGGCGTCAAGGGCCCGGTGGCGCTGGTTGGCGTGGCCGAAAAAGGCTTCCTGACCGTGGAGCTGAACGTCACGGCCACCCCGGGGCACTCCTCCATGCCGCCCCGCCAGACGGCAATCGGCATCCTGGCGGCCGCCCTGCAGCGCATCGAAGCCAGACCCCGCCCGACCAAGCTGGATTTCATCCAGCAGCTTTTCCAGGCCGTCGGCGGCGAGGCGCCTTTCAAGCTGCAGATGGTCTTCGCCAACCTGTGGCTATTCCGCCCGCTGGCCATCAAAACCCTGCAGGCTGCTCCAGCCACCAACGCCATCATCCGCACCACCACCGCCCTGACCATCGTCCAGGGTGGCGTCAAGGATAACGTGTTGCCGGCCAAGGCCATGGCGCGGGTCAACTTCCGACTGCTACCAGGGGATACGGTGGAAAGCATGTTGAAGTGGGTCAAGGACGTGGTCAATGATGAGCGGGTAACGGTCAAACCGGCCTACGGAGCGGCCTGGAATCCCTCGCCTGTTTCCCGGCTGGATACGCCCAGCGGGGAGATGCTGGTCCAGACCATCCACCGGCGCTTTGGCCCAGTCCCGGTCGGTCCGCTGTTGGTGGCCGGCGCTACGGATGCCCGCCAATACGCCCCCCTCTGCGAGCAGGTGTATCGCTTCACCCCGATGCAGATCACGGCGGAGGATTTAAAGCGCGTCCACGGCATCAACGAGCGCATCGGCGTTGAAGGCTACGGTCAGATGATCCAGTTCTTCGGGGATTTGATCCCGGCCTGGGGAGAGTAAGTTCTATATTTTTAACACGGATTTAAACGGATAAGGCGGATCAGCACGGAAAAATCAATACAGATAACAAGATCAGGGGAGGGTTCTATGGCTCGAACCCTCCCTTAATCATTTAATGGGCCATGATGTCATTTTTTAAGCCTGTAAATCACAACCTCTTCATTTTCATAGATTTTAGTAAAAGCATTGGAATCCTCAACCGTGAGGATGAAATAATCGGTACAATTACTACTGTTCCAGGCACACTCAGACTTACTGACAAATAGATGGGTGAAGGTGCTTCCGGATTGCTCTGCCCAGGAAGTCAGGCAGGGAACACCGCCTTCACTAATACATTCTTTGAAATTTGAATAAAACCATCGTTCTCTCATAAATTCATTATCCGGTAACCACTCCTTCCCCTGTACAGTAGTTTCTGAATGACGCTCCGCAATCGCCGGGAACCATTCACCCAATCGATCAACACTCCAGTCAGTAGAAGAATTAATTATTAAGAAGGAACTATCAGAGTCTGTGTTAACTTTTACCCATTCCATTGCCTGCAATTCTTCCGGATTGACTGAGGAGAGGACGGGATGGTCAGAAAGAGAACTGACAAAGCCCAGCAGAAATGGAAGGAAAATGGAGAGGATGGCAAAAAGTTTTCCCGAGAGTGGTGGTCGGCTGAAAGGCATTCGGGTTGCTTCACGAATTCTTTGCTCAATTTGATTGAAACCTGGGATGATCAACGAATCTAGAGAGAATGCAGCAAAAACCGCCACCGGAAACAGTAACAAACGATAGGCGCTGCGAAAGCCGAGAAAAATAATTGCAATGAACCAGGCAACCAAAGCGTATTTCTTTTTTATTACACCAATAAATATTCCAACCACAGCCAAAACATTGATGAAAGAGGTGAATGGTTCTGAAGTAAAATCCAGCAATACGATTCTGATGAATGATTTAATAAAATTAGTCTCGCCGGTGGAGAAAGCGCTCAAGAATGGCGACAAGCCATGATATTTAAGGATAGTGATCCAATACGGGGAGGTTATCACCCCGATCCCAAGCCCAAAAACTGCGATGTGAACAAAGCTTTTGAGGGTTCTGCGCGAAAAGAAGGTGAAGATAACAACACTGTAAGCTAACACCCAGGTATATTCCAGATGATGCAAGGTCACCAATGCACCAGCGATGATCGAGAGGATGAATATCCACTTCTTGGAGGTGCGAAGGAAGACCAGGAAAAGGGTCAGGCTGATGATAAAGTAGGTATGAGCCGGTGAGCGGGTTAATCCACCCCCTGAAATCAACCATTCGTAGCCCGGATTTAGAATCGCATAAAATGCGGTGGCAAGCAGTGCCGAGCGTTGGTTTTCAACCAGTTCCTTGCTAAGAAAGTAGAAAGCCGGAATAGAAATCAGGTTAAAGATTAATGGAAAGTACAGAAAGATCGTTAGTAAATCAACTTTCAGAAATTGATTGATCCAAGCTGCAGCATAAAGAGACAAAGGTGGATAGGCATAAGGAATATTCAGAAAATTATAGGTGGTATATTTCGGCAGGTGGAAACCGTTTTGCTGTAAATCACGGATCGCGGTATAAAAGAAACCGCCATCGTTCATCGGGAACGAGGATTTATTGATAAATTGCAGGCGTAAAAAGTCCCCAGGAGAAGAACGAGAAACAAGATGACTGCAGTACCGATCCATGGAGCCTTCTTTTCCAGGTTTTGTGTGAATTGCATTTCCAGTTCTTTCCAAAATTTAGCTTCTATCATTGTGTAGATGAAAGGCTGCCAGGGGAAGGCTAACAATGTCCAGGGAAGGATAGGTGGATCAAGATCTCGTCTGATTTAATTTAAAGGTTTTATCCGGTATTTTCCGTTTATATCCATGTTTTTCCGTGTTTAAAATGCTTGTCAGGCAGCTGACTCATACCACCCCAAGCGGCACTGTGCCTCTTCCCGTGCCCCGGCCAGTAGATAGACCGCCCCGAACTGTCCGAGCGCCATCGAGGCGCTGACCCCGCCATACCAACCGGCTTGCTGCAGGTCAGCAGTACGAACAAAACCGACGATGAAGCCACCGCAGAAAGCATTGCCCGCCCCGGTCACATCCACAATCTGCGGCACCGGGTAGGCCGGGATGGGGATGCGCCGCCCATCCCTGTGGGCGAGCAAACTACCGGCTGCACCCATGCGCAGTATGGCCAGCGGTGCACCAAAGTCGAGCAGGGCAGCTGCCACCTCCAGCGGATTGCTTAAGCCGGTCAGGTGGCGCGCCTCGCCCAGGTTGGGTGAGACTGCATCCACCAGCCGGCAGTTCTCGTGAAAGGCCTGGCGGTGTTCCGGGGCGCAGAACGGATCCCACGGTTCCCACAGGATGAACGGGTTCCCGCGCTGGCGCAGGATCGGCGCCCAGCGGGTCACGTCCTGCGGGGCGCAGTGCAGGTGGACCCCGTCCAGATCGGAATAGCAGGCCGGCAAATCCTCCGGCTGGGGATTCATGGCGGCCATGCCCTCGTAACTGGTGCGGAAAACTTCATTGCGGGTGCCATCCGTTTCAAAGAGCTGCCAGGCGCGCGGCGTTGAGTCGTGCGGGCGGACCACCAGGCCTTGCAAGTCGAAGCACTCGGCCAATCCGGCCAATTGATCGCCGCCAAAATCCACCCCGACCGGCGTCACCAGGCCAACGTGGTCACTCCAGATGCGCATGCCCATCACGGCGTGGGTCGCCCCGCCACCAAGCGTGCCCATGCGGCTGCTACCATCCGGCAGGATGATGTCGTCAATGATGATGTTGCCAATCGAGATGAAATATCCGGTCATGCTGATTTGGTGTGCCCTCTCAAACAAGAGACCTTATTTAATGTTTCGTCATCCTGAGCAATGCAAAGGATCTACTTGTTACTTTCAGATGCTTCGCTTCGCTCAGCATAAGGACATCCTTTTGTGTGGCCCACACACCGGGTGTGCGAGCAGCCATTTAACACGGGTTTTACGGATGAAGACGGAAAGTACAATAAACAGATGAATATCCGATCCTTAATGGAAAGGATCGTGCAAAAGTCGGGGCGCGGGGTGAGTTTCAAAGAAGGTTGGAATGCCCCGCGCCCCTATTCTAATCAGCCGGCTTTTGGGGACTTTCGCTTAAACCGGTTGTCAGAATCTCCAGAAAGCGGGCGCGCTCCATGGCCACGCCCACATCCACGTTGGCGGGTTTATGGTGCCGCCCGTGAATATCCGCCACCGTGCGGCCGCGGGTATGCTCGCCGCGCAGTTCAATGTCGACGTGCATCGGGCGAGTCTCGGTCAGGCCGGGCTGGATCACCTCGGCGATGGTGTTGGCATCAAAAATCTGGCCTTGTTCCAGGCTGAAATGCTTCATGAACCAACGCACATCCCGATCCATCAATTTTACCGCGGCCTGTGCCCAGGGTGTGTGGATCTCGGCGATGCGCGCCACATCCGCCAGGGTCAGGTAGGCCATCGAGGTCACCTCCAGGCCGATCATGGTAATCGGGATGCCGGCGGAATAGACGATGTGAGCGGCCTCGGGATCGGCCAGGATGTTGAACTCAGCCGAAGGGGTGGCATTGCCCTCGATATAGGCCCCGCCCATGGTGACGATGCGCGGGATGCGCCGGGCCAGGCCGGGGTCAATCCGCAAGGCCAGCGCCAGGTTGGTCAGCGGGCCGATTGGAACGTAGAGCGTCTCCGGGCCGGCCGGGCCGTTGTAGTATTCCAGCAGGAACTGCACCGCATGTTTCGTCTGTGGCTTCAGGTCGGTCGGCGGCAGGGGAAGCACAGCGCGCTGATCCGGGTCAGCCGGGATGTGGTCATTGACCAGCGGCTTGACTGCCCCAGGGTAGACCGGGATCTTGCGCATTTCACCCACGCTGACGACCCGGAGAGTGTTTTCCAACACTACTTCGTGCAGGGCATTACCGTGGGTGGCGCAGACAGCCACCAGCTCCACCGCCGGGTGATGACCGGCCAGCAGGATGGCGACCGCATCGTCACCGCCAGTATCCACATCCAGGATGATCTTACGCGGCATCGGCCACATTCCCTTGGAGGCCGGCACGGCGCACCGCCTGCATGAAGAAGTTCACCCGGTCGGCATCCCACTCAGTCAGCAGGGCCTCGCGGGTCCAACCACTGGTGGTTTTGAAAGCGCTGCTGACCACCACGCCTTCGGCGAGCTTAAGCACCTGGCCGATGTTCTCAGCCGAGGCGCCGCCGCCCAGCAAGAGCGGAGTGTTGAGTTTGGCGGCCCGCACGTCGGCCAGCATCTGCAGCGATTCAGCAAAGGACAGGCCAGTCAAAACCAGGCCATCCGCCCGGCCATAGACCGCTGCCTGGCGGGCTTCCTCGGCAATCGGCAAGCGACCGAGCGGCTCACCCGTCCGGTCATAGACATCCGCCAGGATCTGCACATCCTCAGCGGCGATCTGGGCTCGGTATTGGATGGCTTCATAAGCGCAGCCCTCCAGAACACCCTCGGCCTTAACCATGGCGCCCACGTAGACCTTCAGGCGCACAAACTGCGCCCCGATGGCCTGGGCCACTGCCAACGGCTCGCGGGCGGCGTGGCTCATCATGCACACCCCCAACGCCAGGTCGGGGAACTCGCGGCGGATGGCTGCCCCGACCACCGATAGAATCGCTACGGTATGCGGCTGAACATGCGGGGCAGACGGAAAATCACCCAAATCTTGAACGTAGAGCGCCGGGATGCCTGCTTTGACCGCTTTTTCGGCGTTGCGCAGGGCCATCTCGACCACCTTGCTCACCGGCTGGGCGGCCGGATGGTGCGAAGCGGGCAACGGCGGTAAATGCAGGGCAGCAATCACCGTCGGGCGTCCAGGTTTGAATAAAACCGGGGAACTCATTTCTGCCACGTTTCCCAGCCTTCGCTGGTGCGGATGCGGCTGATGCCGCCGCCGCCCTCAGTGCTGCGTCCGCCGCCAAAACCACGGAAGAACGGCTCGCCGATCACCTCGGCGCGATAAGCAGCGAATAATTCACCGGCGATCTGGGTGACCAGCGGCGAGAACATTTCCTTGACCGGAACAAAAGTGAAGGCGGCATCGGCCTTTTCAATCAATTCCGTGGCAGTCTTCGGACAGATCACGGCCACTCGCCGGCCGATTTGCTTGGCCGCAATCACCACTTCCAGCGTGCGGGAGAGATCCCGGTCGCCGGCTGTGATGAAGAAAGTGGGGGTATTCACGGTCTTGGCAAAGTATTGCAGATGCGCCCATTCTTCGGTGTCCTGGCCGAGCGCCGGGTCGCCGGAGGCTTCCAGCAGCTTGGCAGCACTGAACAGGGCGATGCCAAAGTTGGGGCCGCCGCCTACGAAGACGAATTCACCGGCGTCCTTCCAATCCTGGGCCAGTTTGAGCACGGCCGCATCATTCTCGGCAATCGTTCTCTCGACCACTTCCACCACGCCCAACAACTCTTTCCGGTAATTGGCAGCTTCGGCGGAGGTCAAATGGCCGCGCACCTCACCGATGCGAATGGCCATCATCATCAGTGCCAGTTGGTTGACGATGAACGAGCGCACACCGGGTGTATGCACACCGACCGGATCCGGGAAGGGCAGGTTGGGCACCTGGAAAAGGATATCCCCGGCCAGGGCCACCCGGCTGGTGGGCGTGGCGGAAAGCGCCAGGGTAGTGGCGCCAGCCTGTTTGGCCATCTGGAGGGCTTCCAGGGTGCGCGAGACCTCGCCGGAGACCGAGATGCCAATTACCAGGTTGGTGTAAGGACCCGTCTGCGGGATGAAGCCAGCCGAGTAGCGTGCGAACTGCAGCGCCTGCTGGGTTTCCACCGGCAGGCCGGTCAGGGCTTCAAACGCCAGCTCGGTGTTGATGGTGGCGTGGTGCGAATCACCGCAGCCGGTGATAAAAATGCGTTTGAGCGAAAGGATCAACTCCGGGTGCAGGGCAGTGCGGGACATATCTTCCAGGGCCGGGAAAACCTCGCGCAGCAAGGCTGGCACACTCTTAACCTGATCAATCATACTGTTCATAACGAAAATCCTCCTTGGGGAATTGAAATAACTTGAGATTGTCCGAATACAAAGGCCAGCCGTTCCGCCGCCGTTCGACGGGTGTTCTCCGTCAGGCGCGGCAGGCCGACCTGTTCCACCAAAAATGAAGCCGAAACAGCGCCCATGGCTGCCGAGCGGGCCAGGTCGTGGGTCTGCACCCAGCCGGCCAGGAAACCGCCGCAGAAGGCATTACCCGCCCCCACCGGGTCGACTACCGTCACCGGAACAGCTGGAACCTGGATGGCTGTATTTGAACTGTGCGTGGCTGCCAATGAACCCTGGTTGCCCATGCGTAGAACAACCAGTGGCGCCCCGGCTGCCAGCAGGCCACCCAGTAGATCCAATGGCTTGTGATGACCCAACAATGATTGCGCCTCCACCAGATTGGGAGAAAAGATATCGGCAACCGTCAGCAGTTGTTCCAGCTCTAGCCGGGTAGGCAGGCGATCAGCGGGCTTGTACGGCTCAATCGAGAGCAAAGCGCCGGTGGCTTTCAGATCTGCCAGGAACTCGAACTCGGTATCCAGCGGGTGGATGCCCATGTGATAACCCCGGGCAACCCGTAGTTCTGCCGGGATGCGGCTAATTTCATGCGTCAGGTGATCTTGAATGGCCTCCGGCGGCACGCGCCAGACCTGGGTGCGGCGACCATCTTCCTCCATCGCCTGCCAGGCGCGCGGGGTGGGGCACTCGGAATGGCGCAAGGCTCCCAGGTGGATGCCGGCTTCCACAAACCACTGGCGGGCTTCGGCGGGAAAATCCGGGCCAACACTGGCAGCCACCCCCACCGATTCGGCCCACAAGCGCATACCAAAGGCGGCCTGCGGTCCGCCACCGCCCAGCACACCCATGCGGGTCTGCCCGTCGGGGAAGACGATATCATCCAGGATGATGTTGAAACCGAAGAAATCAACCATGTTGCGCTAAAAACTCCTCCACCTGTAATAAGGTCGGCAAACCGCCGCGCGCGCCCAGGTGCTGCACCTTGAGCGCGGCGGCTGCATTGGCAAAACGCAAGCGGTTGACGTCCTCCAGCCCGGCATCGCGGGCCGCCAGGTAAGCCGCATGGAAACAATCTCCACCGCCCGTGGTATCCACCACCGGAACTCGGAAACCAGGTGCATCCAACCGGCCAGCCGTTGTAAACAGAGCCGAACCAGCCGCCCCGAGCGTCACCACCACCTCCTGCACGCCCAGTTCCAGCAGGCGGACGGCAGCCGCATCGAGCGAAAAGTCCGGGGCGAACATTTCCAGGCCGCCGCGGTTGGTGAAGACTATATCCGTCAGGCGCAAGGCCGAATCAAGTTCTGCTCCGTGCGCCAGGGCTGTTGATTCCATATCCACCGTCACCAGCCCAGCCCCGGCATGGACCGCCCCGGCAAACTGCTCAAACCAGGCGGATGGTCGCGGTAGGGCGTAACCCACCCGGCTGTGACGCAACGCATCCAGGGTTGCTTCGGTCAGTGGGGGCGGCTCTGGCAGCGAGTTGACTATCAGGATCGTGCGCTCGCCCGTGTCATCCAGTAGGATGATACAAAAATCACCGGCTGAGCCGGGCAGAATCTGCGCCCGACTGGCATCCACCCCATAACTGGCAAACTCACCCAACACAAAACGCCCGCCGTCGT
Source organism: Anaerolineaceae bacterium (assembly GCA_041741455.1). Taxonomy (GTDB): domain Bacteria; phylum Chloroflexota; class Anaerolineae; order Anaerolineales; family Anaerolineaceae; genus CALESS01. The sequence continues at coordinate 15,164 of JBGSJZ010000104.1, forward strand.
CATCGCCAATCAGGCCGCTCCAGCCGGTGCGAAGGCCCAGCCGGGCCGCGGCGCAGGCCGCATTAGCCACCAGGCCACCCGCCGCTCTCCCGGTGAACTGAGCCAGTAGTTTTTCGTCCGGCTGCGGCAGGCGCGGCAGGGTCAGGATCAAATCCAGCGAGGAGCCGGCGATGCAGAATAAATCATACACGGGCAACCTCAGCGCAGGGTCTTAAAGAGAGTTTCTTTCCAACCGGGAACATCGATCTCCCAGATCACGTCTACGTTGGGTTCTTTCTTGGTCACGTTGCGTTCATCCACCACCGTCATGCCACGCGTCAGTTCGCTGACCGTCTCAATATCCACGAAATGTTTGCTGCGTCGTTTCACGATGGATGGGTCCAGCAGGATGGCCATAGTAATCGGGTCAGGCAACGGCAAAGCCGGGTCACCCAGCCACTGGCGGTTGGTCTGGATAGCCTGACGGTTACAATCCAGGCAAAAGTGACCGTAGGCCGTGTTCAGCGAACGGATAGACTCATAATCCTGTTCGTCCAGGTTAGCCTCGCCGCGACACAGTTCCCAGCCGACCTGCACCAGCGGTAGGCCGGATAGGTAGACCATGCGGGCGGCTTCGGGGTCCACCCAGACGTTGTACTCGGCCGCCGGAGTGATATTGCCAACCGTACAGGCAGCGCCGGCCATCATGTAGACCAGCGGGATCTTGCCGACCAGGTCCGGGGCCATAGCCAATGCCAGGGCCAGGTTGGTCAGCGGGCCGAGGGTGATCAGGGTGATTTCACCCGGGCTTTCCCGGAAGGCCTGGATCATCGCCTCCACCGCCGGGGTCGGCTCGGGCGGACACTGGGGTTCGGGATAGTTCATCCCGCCCATGCCATCTGGCCCGTGGAAGAAGAAAGCCCAATAGGGTTCGCGCAGCAGTGGGCGCGGGGCGCCGTCGTAGACCGGCGTGGATTTGCCGCACAGTTCCACCGTGTAGCGGGCGTTGCGGCTGCACATCTCCAAAGGCACATTGCCGGCCACGGCACTGATGCCCTCCACCTGAATACCCGGCCAGCGCAAGGCCATCAAAATCGCTACGGCATCATCCGAGGCGGTATCGGTATCAATCCAAATTCTTTGCATGGTTACTCCTTTACGTTTTCACCACGGAGGTCACTGAGAAAAACCATAAATATTAAGGTTTTTTTCGTGTTGATCCGTTTTTTCCGTTCTAATCCGTGTTAATAAACCAACACGATCTATCGAGTCAACAACTTAAACAATAGCTCCAGCACACCCGGCTCGTCCACTTCCAGCGGAATGTTGGTCAGTGAGCGCTCACCCCACTGCTTGCGGCCATCGGCTACGGTCTGACCCAGGCAGCGCCCCTCGCTTTCCACATAGACCGGCATCTGCTTACAGCGGTAAAGCTCTGGCATTAGCATATAAGCCACCACGGATGGGTCGTGGACATGGAAGGCGCCCTGCATGCCATAAATCTCCTCATGGAACTGCTGGTAGCAGGGCTGGATACGCTCCAGAAATTGGGTAGCCGGGTTGTTAGCCGCATACAGGCGTTTCAGAAAAGCCGGGGTGATGACCGTTTGGGTCGTCACATCCAGGCCGAGCATGGTCACCGGCCAGCCAGCCCGGTAGACCAGGTCGGCGGCGTGAGGATCGTGGTAGATATTAGCCTCGGCCACCGGCGAGATGTTGCCCGGGGCGTAGATGCTGCCGCCCATCAGCACCACCTCTTTGACCAACGGCACGATGCCCGGATCCAGTCGTAGTGCCAGCCCGATATTGGTCAGCGGGCCGATCGGCACCAGTGTGATCTCGCCCGGATAAGCCCGGACCATCTCGATGATGAATTCTGCGGCATGACGCGAGTCCAACTTGCCGTGCGGCAGGGGGGCGTTGGTGTTGCCCATACCGTCCAAGCCGTGGACGTGCGTGCCAACGCTTTCCAGCGGCACGACCAGGGCCTGCCCGCAGCCTTTAACCACTGGAATGTGTCCGCTGCCTTCCAGTTCCACCAGCCGCAATCCGTTCAATGAGCAATTTTCCACGTCTGCGTTGCCGAAAACCGTAGTCAGACCGATCACCTCCAGCTCTGGCGAGCGCAGGGCAGCCAGGATAGCCATGGCATCGTCAATTCCAGGGTCACAATCGATGATGATTTTGCGCGGCATGGCTCATCCTCCGGTCAGATTCACTTGGACAGCAAGTCAAATAGCAGTTGCAGCACGGCGGGTTCATCCACATCCACAAGCACATTGACCGGCGGACGATCCCCCCACTGGTGCTGCTTATCCCGCACCGTCTGACCGGCACACTTGCCTTCGGTCTCCACGTGGACTGGCACTTTTTCCACGGTATAGAACTGTGGCGCCAGCAAGTAGGCAATCGTCGAGGGGTCGTGGGTGTGAATGGTGCCCTGCAGATTGTAATGTTTGTCAAAATACGCCTTGTAACAAGGGTGAATTCGTTCCAGCAATTGCACGGCCGGATTGCCGGTGGCATACAACCTGGACAGGTAGTCCGGGGTCATGCGGGTTTTGGTGGTGACATCCAACCCAACCATGGTGACCGGCCAGCCAGCCGAGAAGACAATCTCAGCCGCGTGCGGGTCGTGGTAAATGTTGGCCTCAGCCACCGGAGAGATATTGCCAGGAACGTAAGCGTTGCCGCCCATCAACACCACCTCTTTGACCAGGCTGGCAATTTTCGGCTCCAACCGTAGCGCCAGGCCGATATTGGTCAGCGGGCCAACCGGCACCAACGTGATCTCGCCCGGATAAGCTTTGACCATATCAACGATAAATTCGGCAGCATGGCGCGAATCCAGTTGACCGTGCGGCAGAGGCGGGTTGGTATTGCCCATGCCATCCAGGCCGTGGACGTGCGTGCCCAGCTCCTCGGTCGGGATAATCAGCGCTTGGCCGCAACCCCTGGCTACCGGGATATGATCGTTCCCCTCCAACTCTACCAGCCTCAGGCCGTTCAAGGCACAGCTATCCACATCCGCATTGCCGAAGACGATCGACAGGCCGACCACATCCAACTCCGGGGCGCGCAGGGCGGCCAGGATGGCCAGTGTATCGTCAATGCCGGGATCTGCATCAATCAAAATTTTGCGCGGCATGCTGGCTTACCTGTCTTCCATAATTCGGATGTTGATCTGGCGTTGACGCGGGCCATCAAATTCATAAAACAGGACAAATTGAGAACCACCCAGCAGCAACTCGCCTTTGGTGATGATCAGAGTGACGCTCGCTCCAATCAGGGTGGACTTGATATGACCGGCCGCATCTGCAGGTGTATCGTAGATATGATTGAAATCCACCCGGGTGGGGATCAGGCGGCGGATATCACCGATAATATCGGCGGCTGTCGCTGCATCCAAAGCCGAATTGAGGGTGATGGCAGCGGTCGTGTGAGGAATCACGAGCACACACATGCCCTCCTGCACGCCGCTGGCGCGCACGGCCTCTTTCACCTGATCGGTGATGTTAATCAGGCTTTCCCTAGGCGGGGTTTGAATCTTGATTTTTGTTAACATTGGTTTCTCCTTAAAAACCTTTGACCACAGATAACACAGATGTCACAGATAAAAAAGCCATAATCAATTATTTTGATTCCTTGTAATCCGTTCTTCCTGTGTTTTTCCGTTTTGTTCCGTTCAAATCCGCGTTAAAAACACGTTAAACATCCACAACACCCTTCAACACTGCCCGCACCTCAGCCAGTGTCGGTACCTGGCGGCCAGAACCGGGCTTCTGCACTTTGGCCGCGCCCATGGCGTTGGCGATTGCCAAAACTTCCACCAGGGGACGCCCCTGCAGCCAACTGGCAATGAAGGCTGCGGCAAAGCTATCCCCAGCGGCGGTACTATCCACCAGCGGGACTGTGAAACCCGGATGTTCGGCCCGCCCGCCATCTGCCGTCAGGGCCAGGCTTCCCGCTTCTCCTCGCTTGACCACCACCAGCTTGACCGTCTCGCTGAACAGGCGCGGCGCGTCCGCCATCCCCTGCCCACCCGGCACTACCAGCGGGATCTCCTCCTCGGTCAACAGCACCGCCGAGCAACGCCCCAGTGCCTGCAGGCGCTTCTCATACGGTACATTTACCACATGCGGCCCGGGGTCAAAGAAAACCATCTTGCCGCAGGACAGGGCATACTCCATTCCGGCCAGCAGGGTAGGAGCCAGGCGTTCCTCCCGCAGGGTATACCCGTAGGAGTGCACCGCATCTGCCGAGCGCAGGGCGGCTTTCCAATTCTCTTGCAGTCTGACTTGCGGGCCGTGCCCGACCTGGCCCAGAAAAACATGGTGCCCATGGTTATCGGCCAGCACAAAGACCAGGGTGGTATTGCCATCCGGCTGGCGGATGACATCTTTGGTCTCCACACCCTCGGATTCCAACACTTCCAGCATCTCCCGGCCGTAAATATCATCCCCTACCACTCCCAGGGCGATCATCTGGCAGCCCAGGCGTGCCCCGGCTAGCATGAAGTTGCCCGCCCCGCCCGGTTCCAATTGCACGTGATCCACCAATTGGTGGCCCTGATGAACAACCGGTAGGCTTTGGATGGCAACGTTCAGGTCGCTGACCAGGTCGCCGAGGGACAGGATGGAGAGTTCCGAAAAGGCTTTCATGCTTCCATCTCCAAGCGTTGGATGACTTCCTGGATCTCGCAGTGAGCCGGGTGGTCCGGCTGCTGATGTTGAACGGATTTGAGGAAAGGCAGCACTTCGTCCCGCCCGACCCAGGCTGCGCCGTAATAAGTGGTGGCAAGCCCACCCAGGGCGTTGGCCAGCGTTCCGCTGGCGCAGGGACTGTAGCCACGCAGCCAGCTGTAGAGCAGCCCGGAAGAAAAGGCATCCCCGGCACCAGTGGTATCTTTAACCTCCACCTTGAAAGCAGGCAGCAGCAATTCACCCTGAGGCCAAGCCAGGTAACCTCCGCGGCCACCTAGTTTGATCGCTACCAGTTCAATCCCGTGATTCAACAGGGCGGCTGCCTGGTCATGTAAATCGTCAAAACCGGTCAGGATTTTGCCTTCCTCCTCGCCGGTAATGCAAATTTTCAAGTGGTCAAGAATGGCACACAGTTCATCCGGTTGACGTACCACCGGGTCCAGGCCGGTATCCAGGCTGAGCGGGATACCGCGTTCCTCCGCTATTTCCACCAGGCGCCAGGCTGTCTGGCATTGGCCGGGGCTGATGAAAACATAACCAGAGAGGTGCACGAGGGAAACGCCATCGAGGATGTCCTCTTGAATATCCGCTGGTGCGATGATGGTGTTTGCACCGCGGTAACTGAACATAGTGCGCTCGCCGTTGGGCGTGACACCGATGAAGATCAACCCGGTGCCCTCGGCGGTCTTGGTGGCGATGGAGTGAGTACCAGAACCAGCCCGGGCCAATTCATCCAGGACGTAACTGCCCCAATGATCCTGTCCGATGGCGCCCAGCATGCGGGTGGATAGTCCCATTTTTTGGAGGATCACCGCCGAATTGCAGGCAGAGCCGCCCAGGTGAGTTTCGACACGACTGATATAAACATCCCGTCCCGGCGGTGGAATTTCCGGGATGGTGCAGATGTTATCCACATTCAGATCACCAAACAGCAGCACCGTACCAACAGGCATAAAAATTACCCCTCCTCCAGTGCACGCACCGCCGCCACAAACTGCGCCACCCGGCGCAGATCCTTCTTCACCGGGTCGCCGGGGATGTTGGTGGCCGTATTGGAGTCCACCGCCCACGGGCGAACCTGGCGGATAGATTCAGCCACGTTTTCCGCCGATAACCCCCCGGCCAGGATGACCGGCACGCCAAACTGTTCAACAATTCGGCGGCTGATCGACCAATCGTGAGTGCGGCCGGTAGCGCCCACCCCGGGCATGCCAGTCACCTTGGTATCCAGCAGAAACAGGTCGCTGAAGGGGGCAAAACGGCGGGCCAGTTCCAGGCTTTCCGCACCACCTACCGGCAGGGCTTTCATCAATCGCACCTTTGGATCCAGCCGCTTGCGCAATTCCTCCATGGCTTTTTCCGGTACATCCTCCACATCGCTGGAAATATGGACAATATCCGGTTGTACGGCATCCACCATACGCAGGATTTCATTCGCATCGGATATCATGGTCAGTGACACGCGGGTGGTATGTAATGGTAGGGCATCGCACAAGGCGCGCGCCTCGGGGAAGCTCAGTTCGCCAGGCACCAGGTCATAGCGTCCGGCAACGAAGCCAATATGATCCACTCCCATTTCAGCAGCCGCGGCCGCTTCTTCCGGAATGGTGAAGGCATAGATTTGAATTTTCATGTTGGGTAAACCGCCACTTGCCGGCCCGGAACGCGCTGCGAGAGACGCTCCAGGCGGGATTCCACTTCCTGTTTGATGCGCCCCTTGTCGAGTGTCAACAAGCGACAATTTTGCATCAACAGCTTGCCGTCGCAAATCACTGTATCCACGTCCGCCGCCCCCAGGGAATAGACCAGGTTGGCGGCCGGGTTCAAGCGAGGGATGGCTGCTGCCCGATCCTGGCGGATTAAGACGATATCCGCCAGTTTGCCGGGTTCCAGTTCGCCCAGTTCTGGTTGGCGTAAGACGCGTGCCCCGCCGGTGTAGGCAATCTGCAAAATATCTGCCAGCGGCATGGCCCGGGCATCATTTTCCAGGAACTTCTGGGTCATCGCCATCAGGCGCATCTGCTCGTAAAGGTCGAGCGTGCTGCTACTGGCTGCCCCATCCGTCGCCAACCCAACCGGGATATGCCGGGATTGATAACCTTTTAAGGGTCCCAGCCCCATGCCCGCCCGCAGGTAGGTCTTGGGCGCCTGACCCACCCCCACCGGGTGATCGGCCATAATGTCCAGGTCTTCTTCGGTCGGGTACAGGCAGTGGGCAAAAATACACGGTCGTTCCATGACCCCGGCATCCAGCAGTAATTTGACGGGAGTTACCCTGTAACGCTGCCGGCTGAGCTCCACCTGGGCGGCCGTCTCGGAAACATGGAGGTGAATGCCTACGTCCAGATCGGTCGCGCGTTGGGCGCAAGTGCGCAGGAAGTCCGGTCCGCACAGGTAGGGCGAATGTGGTCCCAGCCAAGTGGTGATACGCCCATCCGCCGCCCCCTGCCAGCGCTGGATGAACTGGATGGATCTTTCCAGTTTACCCAACCCTTCATGTTCAAAGACCGCCCAGACCAGGTTGGCGCGCAACCCGGATTCCTGCACAGCGCGGGCCACTTCGTCCATATAGAAATAGTGATCCGCGACACCGGTGATGCCAGCTTCGATCATCTCGGCCATGCCGAGTAGCGCGCCCCAGTACACATCCTCCGGGGTCAGGTTGGACTCCAGCGGGAAAATATATTGGTTGAACCAGTCTTCGAGGGTCACATCTTCAGCCACACCGCGAAAGAGCACCATCGGCACATGGGCGTGGGTATTGATCATCCCGGGCACGGCCAGCAGGCCGCCCGCCTCGATCACTTGCAGATCGGGTGGAGTCGGCAGGCTGCCGGTCGGAATTATTTGCGTAATCCGGTTGCCCACCACCTGGATGTCCTGGTGGAAGGCAAAGGCGGGCTGCCGGTCGATAAAACGCAGCACATCAGAGTTGCGAAGTAGCAACCCGCCCATAATTTAACTGACCTTCTTGGCCGCCAGGGCATACAGCCCGGCAGTGATCCCTTCAAAATCCAGCCAGGGATTGGCCGCTTGCATCAGAGACAGGTATTCCGGTTTGAAGGCTGAAATACCCTTCCAGGCGCCTGCCATGGCACAAGCCATGGCTGCCACCGTATCCGCATCACCGGAGAGGGCAGCCGCCAGAACGCCCGCCCGCACCGGGTCACCCTCGGCCATCACCAGCACACCAAAGGCCGCTGGCACCGCCTCGCTGATCGCCAGTGTGGCGCCAACGATATCATATAATTCTTGCAGGCGTTCACGAACTGGTAAATCCTTGCGGGCAATTTCCACCGCCAGCCGGATGCGAGCCGGCACCGAAGCGCCGATCCAGATATGGCCAAACTTACGGCCCTGCTCGCCGGCATAGACGCCGGCCTCCACCAAATCCTGCAGGGTGCTGCCGGGCTTGAGGGCCATGGCAATTGCTCCGGCCACGGCGGCTGCCCCGGAAATGGCAACATCCGTGTTATGGGTGGGAATGCAGGAGAGGTGGGCATCGGCAATCGCACCGTCCACGTCGCCGGGGTGAATCAACCCGACCGGGGAAACGCGCATGCCGGCGCCATTGGTGTCGCCATGTTTGCCGACCTCGTTGATATCCTCGCCACGTTGAATGGCCAGGATGGCGCGCCGGCTGGAGGGACCGACATACGGGCTGGCGTCGCCGCCGATGCGGTGATACCAACCGACCAGGGCTTGGGCCACCCCATCCACAGTTACTTTGCCTTCGCGGATGATGGATTCAGCAATGGCTGCGGCTTGTTCGGTATCGTCCGTCACCTGGCCGCGGCGCAGACCGCGGTGCACCGGGTGAATCTCCGGGGCATCCAGGAATTCTTCAATGTATCCGCCATAGAAATCCCAGGTTTGCTGCGGGTTGAGCAAGGCCGGCATGGCCCAGGAATCACCCAGGGCCTGGCCGTAAAAACCACCGCGAACTTTATCCAGTAATACGGTCATGCTTCACTCTCGGCTTTGATGGCGGCTTCCTGCTGTTGATGGAACTTGCGTTGGCGCTCACGTTTGATCGCCTGATCGCGCAGGGCGTAGATCACCAGGGCGACGATCGTCACGATGTACGGAAGCATTTGCACCAGTTGGGAGGGAATATTCATCGAGCCGAACTGGTTGGAGAGCGCATCCGCAAAACCGAACAGGATGGCCGCCAGCAACGTGCCCCAGGGCTTGCGCCCACCCAGGTAGACGGCTGCCAGGGCAATAAAGCCACGCCCGGCCGTCATTTCCCGCTGGAAGAGCGATAGATAGGCCATGGACATGGTCAGGCCGCCAAACGAGGCCAGGAAACCAGAGAGCAGCAAAGCGGTCATCTGGGTGCGCTTGACGTTGATGCCCACCGAAGCTGCAGCGGTCGGGTTCTCACCCACTGCACGGAGATGGGCGCCCCAGGGGGTTTTATACAGATAGATGGCCGTCAACCAGGTCAGGATGAAAGCCAACCAGACGAAAATGTGCTGACCGCTGATGACCTTGCCAAGAAATGGGATGTCCTTAATCACCGGGATGACGACGTTTGGCACCATGCCGCTGGCCAGGGTGGAAGAATTACCCTTATCGCCGGTCAGCACGTAGAGCAGGAAAACTGTGCCACCTGTGGCCAGAATGTTGATGGCCGTACCGGCCAGGATGATGTTCGTTTCCATGTACAGGTGGAACCAGCCCAGAACAAACGAAATAGCTACCCCTGCCAAAACCCCGGCCAGCACGCCCAGGAAGATGCTGTGCGTGTAAGCCGAGACCACCACCCCGGTAAAGGCAGAGGTGAGCATGATGCCTTCCAGGGCAATATTGATCGCCCCGGAAAGGTCCGTTAGCAGACCGCCCAGTGCCGGCAGGATGATCGGCGTACTGATGCGCAGTACGCTGGCCAGGAAAGCGGCGCTAAAGATACTTTGAAGAACAACCTCAAGCGACATCACCGCCTCCTTCTTCCAGGGCTGGCTGCCCGTTTTCTGGACCATTGGCTTTGGCCGCCCGGGCTGCGCTTACCCGCTGCTGCACAATTGGCAGGACGCGTTCCGCCGTCACCAGCAGGATGATGATGGCCTGGATGATCAGCACCATCTCGCGCGAGACATCCGATGAGCGCTCCATGATATCCGCTCCAGCTCGCATGTAGCCATAGGCCAACGCCGCAAATGGCACACCGATCGGGTTGTTGCGCGCCAGCAGCGCCACCACAATCCCTTCAAAACCGAGTGAGACCGTAATATTGGCAATCAACTTGGTATGAACGCCCATCCCCAGGTGCGCCCCAGCCAACCCGGCCAGGATACCACTGATGCCCATGGCCAGGGTGATCGTCCGGCGGGTATTGACGCCACCGTAGCGGGCAAACTTCATATTCGAACCCAACATGCGCAACTCATAGCCAAAGGGAGTGCGGTACATCAGGAACCAGGTGGCTACCACCATTAAGATGGCAATGTAGAGCATGATGGTGACATTAGCCTTGGTGGAGAAAAGCTTATACGCTTCCGCCAGGAAAGGTACATTGGGCACAAAAGTCGGTAAGACACCTTCTTTGGGAAAGAAATTCGAGGCATTATAACCGGCATTCGGTGGCCTGATAAAAAAGATCAGAAAGTATTCATACAATCGAAGCGCTATGGCATTTAACATCAGCGTGGAGACAATTTCATTGGCATTCAGATGCGCCTTCAAGTAACCTGGTATCAGGCCGAACAGAAAACCGACCAGCATAGCAGCAATCAGCGCTAACGGAATGCGGATAATACCGGGAAGTGGCACAAATAAAGCAATTACACCGGAAACCAACGCACCCAGCAGCATCTGGCCTTCCTGCCCCAAGCTGAAGAGGTTAGCCTTGAAGACCACTGCCACAGCCAAACCCAACAAACACAGCGTGATGGATTCCTTGATCCATTCGCCCGCCCGGTTGAGTTTGCTGACCGGCCCGGTCAGGAAGGCTTTGTAGGCCACAATCGGGTCTTCGCTGACCAGTAAAGTGATAATAAACCCCAGCAGCAGGGATATGGCGACCGCCAGAAAGATGCGCAGAAACTCACGAACCGTCGGGTTCATATACAGTTTGCGAATCATAGCATCGCCTCCATTTCTTCCTTTGGCTGGTGCTTGACGCCCAGCATGTATAGACCCAACTCTTCCTCCGGTACCGCCTGGGCATCCGGGAAGACCCCGGTAATCTGCCCTTCAAACATGGCAATAATCCGGTCCGAGAGGCTCATCACCTCACTTAAATCAGCGGAGATAAGCAACACAGCCGTGCCATCAGTGCGCTTCTTCACCAGTTGATCGCGAATAAATTCGGTGGCACCTACATCGATGCCGCGGGTGGGCTGGGCGGCTATCAACAGGATGGGTTCTGAGGAGAACTCACGGGCAACGATCACCTTCTGCATGTTGCCGCCTGAAAGTGAGGCCACCGGCAGTTCGCCATTTGGGGTGCGGATGCCGAATTTTTGGATCATCTCGACGCCAAAAGCGCGCACTTTTTTGTAATCAATGGAAGCCCCACGCTTAAAAGGCGGCCGGAAATAGCGATCCACAATCAAGTTTTCATTGATGGAGGCCGAAAGCGCCAACCCATTGGTCAGGCGATCCTCGGGAATGTGGGCAACCTTTGCCATGCGGACTTCCCGGGGTGTTCGATTCAAAACGGGCTTGCCATCCACCAGCGCATTCCCGGAGGTTGCCGGGCGCAGACCGGTGAGAATTTCCACCAGTTCGGTCTGACCATTGCCTTCCACGCCAGCAATGCCCAGGATCTCCCCGGCATAGATGTTGAAGGACATATTATTCAACATGCGCCGGCCAGTATCCGCCACGTAGGAAAGATTCTGGACTTCCATGACTTTGCGGCCGCGGGTTACAGGGGGTTTGTCCACATTGAGGAAGACTTCCCGTCCGACCATCATGCGCGCCAGGCTTTCACGGGTGGCATCCACGGTAGCCACTTCTCCAACCACCTTGCCAGCCCGCATCACAGTGACCCGGTCGGAGATCTCTTTCACCTCGCGCAATTTATGAGTGATGAAGACGACGGTTTTTCCCTGATCCACCAGCTTGCGGATGGCGGTGAATAATTCCTGGGTTTCCTGCGGGGTGAGAACTGCAGTCGGTTCATCGAGAATGAGAATATTGGCGCCGCGATAGAGTGCTTTGAGAATTTCCACCCGCTGGCGCATACCGACGTTGATGCTATCCACAATCGCGTCCGGTTCCACCCGCAGGCCATAGCGCTTGGAAAATTCGACCGTGGCATCATGAGCTTCTTTTTTGTTCAGAAAACCGCGTCGGGTCGGCTCCTGGCCGAGAACGATGTTTTCGGCCACGGTGAACGACGGCACCAGCATGAAGTTCTGGTGCACCATACCAATTCCGGCATCAATTGCGTTTCTGGAAGAATGAAAGTGGCGCGGCTGACCATCAATGATGATCTCGCCCTGGGTAGGTTGCTCCAACCCGTAGATAATCTTCATCAGGGTGGATTTTCCTGCCCCATTTTCACCCACCAGGGCTTGAATCTCACCCTTCTCCACAGAAAAATTGACCCCATCGTTGGCCACCACGCCATTGGAATAAATCTTGATAATATTCCGTAAATCGATAATTGGCGCCATAAGCCAGCCTCCACTAATACGCCAGCAGGGGGAGGGGAGACCTCCCCCTGCTGATCAAAATAAGTTTATCGGTTTTTAGTAGGCACTATCTACTTTGATCTTGCCTTCGAGCAAATCTTTCTCAGCCTGGTCGAGTTTGGCCTTAATTTCTGCAGTGGCCACGGCATCCAACCATTGATTCTTGGCCAGACCCACACCACCTTCTGCCACACCCAGGTTTTCTACGGTACCATAAGGCAGTGTGCCTTCGATGTACATCTTCATGGCACGGTACAGGCTGTTATCCACGTTCTTCATCATGGAAGTGATGATGAACGGGGCTTGTTCGGGATTGGTATCATTGATGATGGTCGCCTGGTCGGAGTCGACACCGATGGCGTATTTACCCATTTCCTGGGCAGCCTGGAAGACGCCCACACCCGTGCCGCCAGCAACCTGGAAGACAATATCAGCGCCCTGCTGGTACATGGCCAGGGCCAGTTCCTTACCCTTGGCGGGATCATTCCATCCACCGGCATACTGGACGATGACATCGGTCACGCCATTGGCCATAGCGCCCTGCTTGTAGCCGACGATGAAGTCATTGATGACCGGGATATCCTGGCCACCCACCACACCCACGATCTTGGTCTGGCTGACCAAACCGGCGAACACACCGGCCAGGTAGGAGCCTTCGTTCTGCTTATAGATGACGGAGTAGACGTTCTTGCAATCGCAGGCGGTGTAATCCACGGACACGTCGTAGATGATGAATTTCTTGTCCGGATACTTGGGAGCGACTATTTGCAGAAATTCAGCCATCTGCCAGGTACCGACGATCAAGACTTCATATTCTTCGTTGGCGGCGGCATCTTCCAAAGCGGCCTGCCACTTGGCAGGATCAATCCCGGCTTCAATCGTTTTGACTTTGACCTGTGGGTAATCGGCCATCACGCGTTCCATACCACGGTTGGCGGAATCGAAGAAGGACTTGTCGCCCAACACACCGTTGATCAGGTTGACAACTTTGATTTCCTTGGGACCTTCGACGACAGGTTCTTCAGTGGCCGGGGTACCGCAGGCAGTGAGCAGCATGCTGAGTACGAGCAGCAGGCTAACAACAAACAACATCTTGCGCTTCATAATAGTTTTCTCCTCCTAAAGAGATAAAGATAGGGTTGGATTGGGTTAATTGTGAAACGAACATTCAGATACATGGATTTGATCGCTGGTAGCATCACCTCCTTTCTTCCAAACTGAACTGGAGCAGGGATAAGAATCGTTCAAAATCAACTTCGGTAACGATGTTCGCTATGGGCGCAGGGGCAGAAAGGTTGCGCCAATCCACCGCCAGCAGGCCGCGTCCGATCGATCCAGCCGTTTCTACCGCACACTGGGCTGGTGTCGCCTGGCGGATGATCTGCGCATCCAGCGCACAGGCCATCGCCAGCGGATCGGGCAGGGGCATGCCTGGCAAGTGAAAATGTTGCTTGAGAAAGTCTACCATAGAAGCCGTCACCATTTTATACAGGCGGGCTGTACGGCCAGGGATTGCGGATAATTGCTCGTAGACCTCCCAACTCAACAACTGCTTCGTCGATGTCTCCCAGGGCAGGAGTGTTAACTTTGGGAAACCTGTCCGGAAAACCACCCCAGCCGCTTCCGGATCCGCGTAGAAATTAAACTCCGCCACCGACGTCTGGTTACCACGCGCATCCACCGTTCCCCCCATTATAACAAGGTGCGGCACGAGGCGGGGCAATTCAGGGTCCAACGCCAACGCCAGGGTCAGGTTGGTTAATGGTCCCAGCATCACCAGGCTAAAGTCGCCGCGTTTGGCGGCTGCATGAATCTGCTCCACCAGGGCCACGGCAGCCACAGTGGGTTGAAGGCTCATGAGAGGGGCAGGCAATTCAACTGAAGCGCCTCCCAAACCATCTGATCCCATCAGCAAGGATGGTGTCAGTGGGTGGGCAAAGAGTGGCAATGCTGAGCCAGGAAATACTGGTATTTCGCTGCGCCGGGTGTATTCCAGCACCTGGCGCACATTGCGGTTGACTTGCTCCACCCCGATGTTGCCGTGGGTGGTGGTAATAGCGAGAATCTCAACCGATGGATCCGCCAATGCCATCAGTAAGGCAATGGTGTCATCCACACCCAGGTCGGTATCGATGATTAGACCCCGTTTTGAATCAACCATGAGCTGTGAGAAAATCCTCCAATTCGCTCAAAGTCGGCATGGAAGGTTGGGCGCCTGGGCGGGTGGTGGAAATGGCGCCCACCGCACAAGCCCGATGTAAAGCCTCGACCGGGGCCAGACCCGCATCCAGGCCAGCGCCTAGCGCCCCATTAAAGGCATCCCCGGCTGCCACCGTATCCACGGGCTGCACATGGAAGGCTGGCAGCATCTGCTCAGCCGCCGGACCGCTCCAAAAGGCGCCACGCCCACCCATCTTGACGACTATGTTCGGTACCCCCAGGTGGTGCAGCACATCGGCAGCCTGGCGGGCGGATGCTTCATCTAATACAGCAAAACCAACCAATAAAGCAGCTTCACTTTCGTTGGGGGTGATCCAGTCGATCGTTTGATAGAGTTCATCTGGTAAAGGAACAGCCGGAGCCGGATCAAGTACTACCGTCAACCCGTGCTGGTGCGCCCGTTGGGCGGCGGCAATTACCCCCGGCAGGGGAGTTTCCAGTTGCAAGAGCAAAACACCACCGCGGTCAAGTAACGGGTGCATCCGCTCCAAATCATCCTCGCCCACCTGGCCGTTGGCGCCCGGGACAATGATGATTTGATTTTCAGCCTGGTCATCGACCGTGATGAGGGCGGTTCCGGAAGGTTGAGCAGCGTCTTGATAAACGGTTTCGGTGTGCACTCCACTGACCTGCAGGCTGGCTATCAAGGCGTCGCCAAACACATCCCCACCCACCCGGCCAATCATCCAGGTCGGGGCACCCAGGCGGGCAGCCGCCACGGCCTGGTTAGCGCCCTTGCCACCGGGTGCGGTGTAGAAAGAACGCCCAGTTAGGGTTTCACCCGGCCGGGCAAAACGCGGCGTGCGCACCACCAGGTCCATATTGATACTGCCAAAGACAACCACCGCCATCCGTCAGGCTCCTTCGCAGAGATTTTCAGATATCAGGCTTGGACTTTGTAACTTTCAAAATTTTCGTCTCGCATGCTGTGCCGGCGCACCACATTAAAGGTGAATTCATAACGGTCGCCACGATAAACTATTTTTGTAAATTCCACCGCTGTCCCATCCACCAGGAAAGATGGCCCCTCGGTAATCACCACCGGAAACCCTACCGGAGTGCGTAATAATTCAGACTCGTATTCGTTGGCTGCCCCAGCCTTGATGATCCGTTCTCCGTAATCAATACGTAAATTCAGCACCTCTTCCAGGTAGGTGTACAACGAACCAGTCACCAGGTCCTGGTTTTCCAATTGCGGACAAAAGTGACAGGGCAAATAGGACACATTAAGTGCCATTGGTTCGTTGTTTGCCAGGCGAAGACGTTCAATTTTAAAGGTTTCCTGGTCAGGGGCAATTTGCAGGGCTTTGTTGATTTTGAGAGGCGCTACCACCCGGCCAAAACTGAGCAGGGTGGAACCTGGAATCATGCCACGCATCCGGATCTCTTCGGAAAAACTGGTTAAATTCAACAAACCTTCGCGGGTGCGAGCCGGCGAGACAAAGGTGCCCTTGCCTTGGACGGTATAGGCCACCCCATCCACGATCAAGGCGTTGATGGCCCGGCGGGCGGTATTGCGGCTGATCTGGTACTGGGCGATCAACTCATTCTCTGAAGGCAGGCGGTCTCCGGGTTTCAATTCGTTGGATTCAATCAACGATCTCACAACCTCGCTGATTTGATAATACAGCGGTTTGAAACTGTTTCGGTCAAGAACAAGTGGAAGATTCATTATCTTATCAGGTTGTCGGGTTGTACCTACAAGTTATTCCATTATAGGGCAATCTGCTATGGGAAGTCAATATGTACTAGATTAGATATCTTAAAAGATTGAATTTTTTAATTTTTCAACCGCTCGATCCGTTGGACCGATGAATGCCTTTGTCTTCGTACATGCGGTCATCTGCCAGCTTGAGCGTATTACGGATTTCACCGGCACGGGTTGTAGTCGCCACACCAATCGACATACTAAGTCGGATCGGCCCTTGAGCTGGATGCTCAACCAACGCCTTGCGCAGGCGCTTCACCACCCCACTGGCAGCTTTCTCATCCGTTTTAGGTAAAAGTATCGCAAATTCATCCCCCCCAATGCGGGCTGCCACGTCTTCATTGCGGATGACGAAGCGTAAAATCTTTCCCGTCAGTCGGAAAAGTTCATCGCCAATATCATGGCCATAGCGGTCATTGGTGTCCTTCACGCCGTTCAGGTCAATCATCACAATGCTGATCGGGTACTGGCGGCTATTCTCCAACCGGTTCATCTCCGTCTCAAAAAATGCCCGGTTGTACAGGCTGGTCAGGGCATCATGCGTACCCAGGTAACGCAGTTCCTCCTCCGTCCGTTTGCGGTCGGTGATATTGCGAATGATGGCCAACCGGCCGCTCACCCGCCCACCCGGCGCCAGGATCGGGAAGATTTGCAGTTCATAATAATATGTGCCGTGATCCTCAACGATTTTTATCTCCCCCTGGGCCTGGCTGGCGCTGCCATACAGGTGCAGCACCTCCGGCCAGCGCGCCACCACTTTTTGGATTGGCTGACCAATCACATCGTCCATTTTTTGTTCCACCAGGCGGCAGCCTACCGGGTTGATATCCACCACCCGGTTACGTCCATCCATCACGATAATTCCATCCTGCATTTTATCAATAATGGTCGCCCGGGCCACCGGCACCACTTCCAACAATTGCACTTCCAGCACTCCCAGCAGAATGATGATCCCAGAAATCAGAAAAACGAGCGGAGTGAAGTTGAAATGGGGAATGGGTGTGATCCCAAATAAATATAAGGTGTTCATGATTTGTGGCAGTAATAGAGCCAATACCATCATCATGGATTGGCGCCGATACAGGCGGGGTGCCCGAAACATGTAATCCACCAGGATGCCAAAGGCCGCCAGCATGGTCAGGTTGGCAGTAACGGCAAATGCGTAGTACCAAAGCCCATCCGTCCCAACCAGTTGGTAAAAGTCATTGATTTGAACGATGTGATAGTCATATCGGAAAAGGGAATGCAGCCTTCCAGTCAGCACCAACAAGATGGTGATGCCGGCAAAGATCCCGGAGAGGATCATGCCGATGCGGTAAATCCGCAGTCGGCCGGCAAATTTCATGGCCAGGGAAATGACTGCCACCGGCAGCAAGGCGATGGCCACAAACTGCAAATTGGAAAAGAATATTTTGGCATCCAGGCTGTCGGCCGCTATTTCCAGCGCAAAGCCAAACGACCAGAGCGACGCCAGAATCAAAACGTTGGAGAAGCGCGGGGTAATTGCCTGGCGTCCAGAATCCCGCCAGATGTACAACGCTAAACCAGCCATTAACGCAGTTGAAACCAACAACGCCAGGATGAACGGTGTGTACGTAAAGGTCATGGCTGGTTGATGGCTAGCCCTCCCATAAACATATCCAGCAAAACATGTAATCATGGTATCAAATATCCAACGAATTTACAATCGTTTTTGATTAATCGGGTCTTAAGCCTTTTGCAAAGTCTGCTCGGGGTGATTTCTCAATAAAATTTTCCCGCCGTTATAATGGATATACTTTCATAATACGGAGCTGAGTCAAGCATGAAAACTCTGAGCGGTCATAGCACGTGGAGCAGCGACATTCTGTCAATCCAGACGCGCGGGAAAGGGTTATATGACATCACCAGCCAGGTGGAAGGCCCTTTGCAGGATCTACCGTCAATGTTTGGCCTGTGCCACCTCTACCTGCCGCACACCAGCGCCTCACTGCTGATCAACGAAAGTTACGATCCAACCGCAAAGCAAGATTTGGAAACATTTCTGGAAAGGCTGGTGCCGGAAAACCAGCCCTGGATGCGCCACACCCTGGAAGGCCCGGATGATTCGTCTTCCCACCTGCGGGCGGGTTTACTGCCTACCAGCTTGAGCATACCGATTGAAAACGGTCGGTTGGCCCTCGGCCGCTGGCAGGGCATCTACCTGGTGGAGCACCGCTCCGGCGGCCATCAGAGAGAGGTACGCATGGATGTCTTATCGTTCACCGCAACTGGAGGTGAAGCATGATTACGACCCGCCTGGCCACCCCTTCGGATGCTGAAACCCTGGCCCGCCTGCGTTGGGATTTCCGCACTGAGCTGCGCCTGGACCCGACCCCGCCACCCCATACCCGGGAGGAATTCCAGGTTGAGATGCTGGCTTTTTTGAACGAGGCGTTCACCTCCGGTTCCTGGGCCATCTGGCTGACGGAGGAGGATGGGCAGATCATCGCCAACCTCTACATCCGGCGTATTCGCAAAGTGCCCAACCCGGCGCATTTCTTTGTGGAAATTGGCTACGTCACCAACGTCTATTGCATTCCGGGCAGGCGCAACCAGGGAGTAGGAGATCAATTGATGCAGGCAGCTCAGAATTGGGCCAAAGCCCAAGGGTTGGAACTGCTCTTCCTCTGGCCGAGCCAGCGCAGCGTGCCGTTCTACCTGCGCCATGGCTTTAGCCAGGATAACGATCTTCTGGAATACTTGATTGATGAGGGTTAACAGATTCTTTCAAGGAATGTTGGGGGTGATGGTCGGTGTAAGCGTGGCTAGATAAACCTGCAGTGTCCAGCCGATGCGACCTTCCGCATCCTGCACCTGCACCCATAAATGCCCGCCATACTCCTGAAGACCATTCAAAATCGTGATCGATTGACCGTAGTACAACAAGCCAATCAATGGCCCGCCCGGGAATTGATAGATTCCTACTGCCGGCTGGGTGGCCCAGCGCACCACACCAGCAGCTGGGGTTGCCGTGGCAGTCGCCGTCGGGCTGGGGGTTGGCGTCTCGGTTGCAGTAGCCGTGGGGGTAGCGGTTGGACTGGCTGTTGCCGTGGCTGTCCGGGTGGGGGTAACGGTTGGACTGGGACCGGGGGTGAATGTGGTTGTATTGGTTCGGGTGTAGGTGGGTGTGGGTGGGATGAGTGGGTCAAGGCGGTCGGCGAAAATCTGGTTGACTCGCAAGGAGACAGACTCGTTCAAACGATTCACCAATGCCTCTTGCAGCAACACCACCTGCTCATACCCCATCGTTTGACGAGTGCGCAAAGTAATTTCCACATCCAGACCGGTGGTCAACCGGCTGGTTTTTAATTCCACCAGATCTACATCTCTCAATTCCGCCAATTCCCCTCTTACAGCATCCTGCACCTGGCGGTAATCGGATGATTGGCGGAATAATCGGTAGCTCGTATAACTGAGCGGGACCAACATGATGGCCGTGATCAGGGCAGCAATCCACAAACTGCGCGGCACCCGGCGTTTCTCTTTGTTCACAGAAGGGCGAAAACCTCGCAGGAGGAAAACTAACCCGGAAGCAAATGAAATAGCGATGGCATTGGTCAAGAAGAGCAATAACGCCCCGCCAGCAGCCTCCCAGCGGCCAAGCGCCAGTCCGATCCCCACGGTACAAACCGGGGGCATGATTGCGGTGGCAATGGCCACACCTGGCAGAGCGGCAGAAAGCTTGGGGTTGGTCAGGGCATACGAAGCAGCCACCCCACCGGCGAGTGCAATCACTAGATCAATCGGACTGGGATGCGTTCGCACCAGCACTTCTCCCGGTAGTTCAGCCAGCGAAATAAAAGGCAGCCATTCATTAAGTTGCGTCAACAGAAAAGATAAAAGAATCGCCAGCAAGCCTCCGCGTACCAGGGCTGAGGTAGATTTGCGCAGGATGTAACCGTTGCCGGTCACCATCGCCAGTCCCAGGGCAATGATCGGCGACATCAGGGGGGCAACCAGCATTGCCCCGATAATCACGGCCGCCGAATTCGTAATCAGCCCCAGCGTGGCAATCGATCCAGAGAGCACCACCAGCAGAAAATAATCAAATCCAGGCGAAGCATTGCGGGTGATCTCCAACATCACCTCGCCACGCTCCTGAGTGGAAAGATTGGGTAAGCGCTCCTGAATTTTCCGGCCCCACTGTCTCATCATGGTATTTTTTCCTTGGGTAAATTATACCTGCTTAGAGGGTTCGACCAACCAAAAACATGATTACGGTTTAGCGTAATCAATGCGTAACCAACCAAATAGAAAGGTGCGAAAAGCGTAATCAATCCAATCGTTGGTTACGCTTTTTCGTAACCAACCCGTAATCATCTAAAATCGGCTGCGGAAACCTGTCAGGCTTTTCCGGGGCTAAAATGGAAGCGCCAACAACCATTTTTTGCTCGAAAGGAGAAAAACCATGACAGGCAATCCTATTCTATCCCGTTTCCATGCCATCGGGAGCCCATTTCGCACATTGTTTGGCCCGCCACCCACCGCCTGGGCCAACCTGCATACGCTCTGGCTTCACCCTGATCGTCTCCCCAGGTATGCCGTTG
>JBGSJZ010000105.1:0-29531 GCA_041741455.1 Anaerolineaceae bacterium
GACGAGGTGGTGCTGCGCGACCCGGCCGAGTGGGGCCGCCTGATCGAATCTGCCAAGCCGATTGTGATGCACGTCATGGATACGCTGGCGGCGGCCGCCAACCTGGACGATCCCAAGGCCAAGGCCGAGGTGGCCGGGCAGGTACTGCCGCTGATTGAAGATATCCCCAACCCGGTCGAGCGGGATGCCTACCGCCAGGCCTTGGCCCGCCTGCTGCGGGTGGATGAGCGCGCTCTGGCCAGCCTGCGCCCCACGGCAGCCCGACCGCCCCGGCGCCAGGTGGTTGGGATGGCGCCATCCACCAAGCCTGCCAAACCGCAAGTGCTGCCAGCCGGGCCGGTTCAACTGGCGCTCTCGCTGGAGCGCCACTGCCTCAGTTTGTTGCTCCGCCAACCGGAGGTGCGCTGGTCGCTCGACCGCCGCCTGCAGGAGGCTGGTTTGCAGCGCTTGGGGGTGGAGGATTTTGAGCAGGCTGATCACCAGGCCATGACCCGCCTGATTTTGGCCTCGTTGGATCAGGATGAACTGGACGCCATGCATTTTATCCAGGAGCAAACTTCAGAAGCTCTACGCCCGCTGCTGGAAGATTTGCTCAAGCCGCTGGCCAAGGGCGAGCCAAACATCGAGCGCTTGCTGGAGGATCTCTGCCGTTCGATCATGCGCTTGCGCCAGTTGCGCGTAAATGAAAGCCTGAACCAGTTGCGGCACCTTCAGCAGGAACTGCAGGAGCAGGGGGAACTGAAACTAAGCGGTTACCAGGACCTGGTGATGCAGTATACCCAACTGCGCGACCGCCTGGACCGCGCCTTACGCCAGCCTGGCAGCAAATAACCCCACTCTTACACGCACCTTTCAACCAGTACCAGGGGTTAACTGGTTGTAAATTATCCCTTGTTACAATTATGGTATAGTTAACCCATGCCTCGCAAGAAGACCGCCTCCTTAAATTCAGATTTGCCGGTTGAACCGTCGAACGAGCCTGACGAATTGGTTGAATCCAGCCTGGATTCTGCTCCAGGTGCAACTGTGCCTACTGGGACGGTTGTGCTGGACGAAATTCTCAAGCAAGCAGCTGAAGAACCCGGGGTGATCCCACCGGTTGATGAATGGACGGAAATTGCACTGGAAGACCCGCTGGAGATTCTGGAAGATCCGACCATTGCCCTGGAACTTTCCGAGGACCCGGTGCGGCTCTACCTCAAGGAGATCGGTCAGATCCGTTTGTTGGATGCCGACAGCGAATTCCGTCTAGCCGCCCGTATAGAGGCAGAACGATTGGTCGTCTCCCTGCAAAAACTGGTGCCGGAAGATGAGCAAACACCTTACCACTACATGTTCGCTACGCTCATTCGGGATCTCTACGCCGCCTGGGACCATCTGGGTGAGGATATGGAACGCCTGCGCCAGGGTGATCTGCCGGATCTGACCCTGATGCTGGCTGAAGCGCAATTGCTGCGCCGTCAGTGGCAGGCCGAAGAGCCTTCCTACCTGCGCCATTACCTGGATAATGGCATGTGGGGCAAGGATCCGTCCTGGGGCGCATTGGTGCGACAGGCGTTTATCGTCTTCATCTGTATGTACCTGGTTCCGGGGGAGCTTACTGAAAAATTAGCAACGCAAATCCAAAAGCATGGTCACCTGCCGGTGATCGGTTCCTTTGAAAAACGCCTGCCTTCCGAGGAAGAACTGGCGGATGAGATGGATGGCATCGCCCGCCGGGCAGATGAAGCCAACCAGACTCTGATCCGCGCCAACTTGCGCCTGGTGGTCAGTATTGCCAAGCGCTACCTGGGCCGTGGCATCTCCTTCCTCGATCTGATCCAGGAAGGCAACCTGGGTCTGCTGCGCGCCGTCACCAAGTTCGACCCGACCCGCGGCTTCAAATTCAGTACCTACGCTACCTGGTGGATTCGCCAGTCGATCAGTCGCTACATAGCCGAACAGGCCCGCACCATCCGCATTCCAGTGCATTTATTCGAGGCCATCACCCGCCTGTTGCGCGTCCAGCGCACACTGGTGCAGCAACTTGGCCGCGAACCAAACAACGAAGAGCTGGCTATGGAAGGCGGTTTCATGACCGATGAAGACGTCAAGGTCATCCGCCAAGCCCAGGCGGATGGGCAGCCCTTGGACCCTGAAGTACAACGTCGCTGGACCTGGGCAACTGCCAAAGTCCAGCGGGTGCTGCAATCCGCCGAAGAGCCGGTCTCGTTGGAGCGGCCAGTGGGGGATGAAGAAAGCAGCCAGTTGGGGGATTTCATCGAAGATGATGAAGCCTTGGAACCAATGGATGCCGCCGCCCGTGAAATGCTGCGTGAGCAGGTCCAGAGTGCTTTGGCAGCTCTATCTGAGCGCGAGCGCCAGGTGCTAGAACTGCGCTTTGGCTTGATTGATGGTAAAGATCACACATTGGAAGAAGTCAGCCGCTATTTCAACGTCACCCGCGAGCGGATTCGTCAAATTGAAGCCAAGGCGCTGCGCAAGTTACGACACCCTACCCGCAGCCGTCACCTGCGCGAATATCTGACTTAACGCTCAACTGCAGCCAAGAAGGAGGAGCCATGCCTCTGCGTGTTCTGCTGGTGCAACCCGATCCAGAGGCTGCCCAGCCTTTGGATCGATATTTTAAAGACCAGGGGGATCAAGTCTGGATCGCCACTGATCCAGTTAAGGCTGTTACCTTGCTGGATGAGGCTACCCCGCAAATCTTGTTTCTGGATATCCATTACCCGGGCGCAGGCTGGTTGAATTTCCTGCGGTTGGCTCGCCAAAAATTCCCAACCCTAAAAGTCATCATCACCAACCAGCACCCGGATCTCAAGCGCGAGATGATCGCTCGTGAGAACGGGGCGCATGCCTTCTTGCGCCAACCGTTCACCCACCGCTGGATTTTGGAGGCAATGACGGCTGCCCGCAGTGATGGGGAACCAACCAAGCCGGTTCGTAACCGGCCTTTACCCTCCCCGCATGTACAGGTGCCGGTTGGTTTTAAGATCACCCTACCCTACCTGGTGCTGGCCTTGTTGTTTGCCCTGGCGGCCGCCTATATTGTCAGCCGGGTGGTTTTGGAGTCCGTGGAAGAGCGTTTTTACAACCAGTTGACCGATGTGGCCCGCCAGAACAGCGATATGATGGTGCGCGAGGAAAGCCAGTTGTTGGAAACCTTACGCCTGATTGCCAATACCCAGGGCGTAGCGGAGGCGATGGTTGCTGGGGATGCGGAACAATTACGCCTGCTAACCCTGCCTTTGGTGGCCAATGCTGACCAGGAAGTGGTTGATCTGCTGGATACCAACGCTGTCAGTCTGCTTTCCATACGCCGGAATGCGGAGGGTGGGACCGCTAATTATTCCTTCACCCGCGGCGAGGACTTTTACAGCCGCTTGGACTTTGTGACAAAGACCCTCCAGGGCCAATCAGATGCAATTGGCGATAAATACGCCGGGTTGCTGGTGGCACCGTGGGGCAATTATTTCTATGTGGCCGGCCCGATCTTTGATTCCCGGGATCAGGTGGTGGGACTGGTCTTGGTTGGCAAAACCGTTCAAACCCTGGTCCTGGAGATGCAGCATCAAACCCTTTCGGGTGTCACCATTTACGACATCAATGGTGTCCCGCTTGGTTCCACCCTTTTTACCAGCCAGGAAACCTTCCCGGTCAACGGTAATCAGGCTCTGCTGGCTATCCATGGTCAGGATCATACCAGTTACAAGCGCGACCTGATTGTTGCTGATCTTCCGTATTCCGAATTGCTCGGCCCGTGGGAGGTTCGCAGCGGTGACGATTTTGGTATCCTGGGCACCTCGCTGGAGCAGACTTTTCTGCTTACCTCGAGATCTTCCACCCGCATTGAGATCTTTGTCCTGATTGCGGTGTCCATCTTGCTGGTGGTTTCGATTGGCCTGATCATTGCCAACCGCATCACCCGGCCGTTGAACCGCCTGGTGGATGCCTCCAGCCAGGTTGCCCAGGGCAATCTGGCGGTGAAAGTGGATGCGCGCGGTGATGATGAGGTAGCTTTTCTATCGCATTCTTTCAACAACATGGTGGCTGGTCTGCAGGAAGGTTACGTCTATCGCGACCTGCTCGGCCGTACCGTCTCGCCGGAAGTTCGCGAGCAGCTGCGCCAGACTTTCTCCTCTGGCAACGTCCGTTTGGAAGGTCAGGAAGCCGTGGCTACGGTCTTGATGACGGATATCCGCTCCTTCACCACCCTCTCCGAGCAGGCCGACCCGGCGACAGTGCTGGCCTGGTTGAATGAGTACTTTGCGGCGCTGGTACCCATCGTTACGTCCAATGGCGGCGTGGTCAACAAATTCGATGGAGATGCCATGCTGGCCTTCTTTGGCATTCTGCCCAAGAAGCTCAGTCCCAAGCAGGGTGCGTTAGCAGCCTGTCAGGCGGCCTTGGAAATGAAAGCCGCTGTGGATAAACTGAACGAGGAACGCGCAGGCCGGGGTGAGCCACAGATGATCACCGGCATTGGTTTGAACACCGGGGTGGTGATTGCCGGCGGTCTGGGCAGCACCGATCGAATGCACTACACCATCATCGGCGATACCGTAAATACCACCCAGCGCCTGGAATCCCTGACCCGTGAGCTGTACACTGGCTCTGGAATTGTGGTCGGTCATTCAACCTACGTTGCCTTGGCAGAGTTTGTTTCTTCTTTCAAATTCGAACCGCGCGGTAGCTATGCCGTCAAAGGTCGGACGGAAAAAGTCCAGGTTTACAACTTGGTTGGACTGGATAAACCTGAGCAAGAAGGGCAGGGATGAACTGGCAGGAACGGCTGCCCTGGCGAAGGCTACTCGCACTGACCGCGATGGCAGGGCTCATATTGCTAGCCCTGCTGCTGTACGGTGCAGGCCGGGTTGGCCGATCGCTCCTTTCGGTTGTGTTGCACTCCCCGCTGGTGGCAGACTACAGTGCTGATCCCCGAGGGCTGCGCCTGCCCCCGCTACACTTGAGAATCCTGGAAGAGTTACTCCAGGATAATATTCCGTTAGGCACCCAATCACCGTTGACAATTTTGGATCAGTTGCAGACGGCAGTGCCGACCATCACCCCTTTTGTCTTCACACAAGTTCCCCTCACTCCGACTAGCGTAATTGGGGTTTCAACCCTCACGCCAGCCCCCTATCCAATCCTTTCTCCCACTACCTCAGCCACCCTGGCGCCTGGATTCACCGCGACGATTACCTGGACCTCCGGCCCGACATTGACGCTGACCAACACCCTGACACCAACTCGTACACTCACACCAACCCGCACCGCCACCTGGCGACCAGGCTTTACCCCCTCCATCACCTTCACCCCGCGCCCGACAGCTACCCTCCGGCCGACAGTGACTCCCAGCCTGACCCGAACATCCACCCGCACCGTTACTTTTCCACCTGGTTTCACCCCCAGCGTGACCTGGACGCCGACCCAAACATCCACCCGCACACCTACTCCTTTCTGGACCTTAACCCTGACTCTCACGCACACCTGGACGGCCTCGCCAAGTCCAACCTATACCCGAACTTGGACGCCCACCCGCACCCCAACTTTTACCCCGACGCGGACTTCCACCTATACCCGCACACCAACTTTTACCCCGACACGGACTCCCACGCCAACTCTCACGCGCACCTCCACAACCACTCCAATTCCGACGACCCCTCCGTACCCGGTTGCTACCACGCCGTTTTATCCGTGATATGACGCCAATCCTCTACCTTGCTGCCTGTTTCCTGGTCCTCATCCTGCCTGGCGCTGCTTGGCAGGTTTACTGGCCGCTTAAAGGCAGTGATCCGCTGGAAAAAATCTTGGAGACAGTCGGCATCAGCATTGCGCTGACTGCACTGGCAGCCTATTTGCTCTGGATCCCTGGCATCCAACTGGGAACACTGGGTCTGGCCTTGTTGTACTGCATTCCCATGATTGCGCTGGTGTTTCCCCTGTTGCGCCGCCAGATCTTCCCGCTGTTTTCGCCAGGCTGGCTGCTGGCGCTGGCGGTCCTGGGTGGTGCCGTATTCTGGCGCCTGTTGCAGGCCCGTACCCTGCTGTTGCCAGCCTGGGTCGATTCGCCCCAGCACGTGCTCGCCATCCGGGTCATTCTGGAGAATGGCGGTCTACCGGTGGATTACTCCCCTTACCTGGACGTGCCTTTTTATTATCATTTTGGTTATCACGTGGTGGCAGCCCTGCTTTCGCTCATCTCCGGCCTGGACCCGGCTAGGGCGACGTTAATCTTTGGCCAGGTCATCAATGCCCTGGCCTCGCTGGCTGTTTACCGGCTGGGGCGCGCCCTGTGGGGCAATCCGCTGCGGGCTGGTTTTGCTGCCCTGTTGGTGGTGTTTGCCATGCGCATGCCGGCCTATTACTTGACTTGGGGGCGCTATACCCTGCTGACCGGCATGTTCCTTCTCCCGCTGGCATTGGCCGCCTTGTTGGAATTGCGCAAAGATCCAGGTGATCGGCGGGCAGCCATCCGCCTGGCGCTGTATACAGCCGCCCTCGCCTGTACCCATTTCCAGGCTTTCTACCTGCTGGGTTTGTTCTTCCTCTGCCTGTTGCTGACCGATGGCTTGCGCCCGGCCCTGCGCCGTGAGTGGCGTAACCTACCCTGGCGGGTCGCTGCTGCTTTGGCCGTGGGAGTGGTGTTGGTGATTCCCTGGATCTTCTATGTGCTTGATTTGAGTGATTCATTCCTCGGGTTCTCAGTGGTTTCTCCGCTGGCAGATTCAGTCGAAGGAGATTGGAAGTATTACCTCAACCTGGCTGGGCCGCTGCAGAATCAAATCCTGTTCGGCCTGGCGTTGCCTGGGCTGGTACTTGCCTGGCTCAAGTCGCGCAGTCGCCCATTGGCCCTGTGGACAACCCTGATTGTGCTGCTGGCCTTGCCATTTGGTTTGCGC
The DNA here is from genome assembly GCA_041741455.1 of Anaerolineaceae bacterium. GTDB lineage: Bacteria > Chloroflexota > Anaerolineae > Anaerolineales > Anaerolineaceae > CALESS01. The sequence goes on from JBGSJZ010000105.1 coordinate 6,903, forward strand.
ATCCGGCCTTTCCGCCCGGATCACATGATCATTATTCTGTATCTGCCGGCATCCCTGTTGCTGGCGGAGGGGCTGTTCCGACTGGGACAAGTCTTGCAGCGATTGGCGAAAGGCCATCGTCTGGTCTGGCTGGCGCCGGCCTTGGCCAGCCTGGGTTTGTTGATCTGGGGCGGCTTCATCACCCGGGAAATTATCAATCCGGTCACGGTGTTGGCGGACGAAGCGGATGTACAGGCACTGGCATGGGTTAAGGAAAACATACCAGAAGATGCGAAGTTTTTCATCAACACGCTTGGCTGGCAGCAGAACATCTACCGCGGTGTGGATGGTGGGACCTGGATTACCCCCCTCACCGGGCGCGGCACACTTGTCCCGCCCATCACCTATGGCTGGGGGTCCATCGAACTGGTGGCAGAAATTGCAGGCTGGGCGGAGCAGGCTTCAAAGCTAACAACCTGTGATGAAGTGTTTTTTGAAGTTGTGCAGGATGCTAATCTCACCCACGTTTACTTGAAAGAGGGGGTGGGCTCCATGCAGCCGGGGGCGGTCACCAGTTGCCGAAGATTTAAAGAAGTATATAATAAAGACAAAGTACATATCTACGAGATTATCGGGTGGGATTAATTAGGGTTGTACCTTAATTTTTTGAGTGACTGAGATGGATGGTAAAAAATCTGATGTATTTTGTGAAAATTGCCACCATTTAATATCTTATGTTATACTAGCCCGATAAACAGACTATTTCAGTAAGGATTGAACCATGCTGGAAGCCTACCTCCCCCTGTTAATTTTGATCATTGTTGCAACTCTGGTGGCGCTCATTGCCATTGGCCTGGGTTACTTGTTCGGCCCGCGCCGCCCAACCCTACGCAAATCCCAACCTTACGAATCCGGTATGAAGCCATATGGTCCAGGTGTGCAGCGTATCTCCGTGCGCTATTACCTGATTGCCGTGCTCTTCATCCTGTTCGACGTTGAGATGATTTTCTTTCTGCCATGGGTAACGGTCTTCCGCGAACTGGGCGTGCCCGGGTTGGTTGGCTTTTTGATCTTTATCGGTGTCTTGATGGCCGGGTTCGTTTATGCCCTCAAGAAAGGAGCGTTGGAATGGGAATAGAGCAAAAAACCGGGAATATGGGTGTGGTGACTGCCAAGTTGGAGGATGTGGTCAACTGGGCGCGCACCAACTCCATGTGGCCGATGTTGTTTGGCCTGGCTTGTTGCGCAATTGAAATGATGGCTGCCCAGGCCTCCAATTATGATTTGAGCCGTTTTGGCATGGAATTGAACCGGGCCAGCCCGCGCCAATCCGATCTGATGATTGTGGCCGGCCGGGTCAGCCGCAAAATGGCCCCGGTAGTACGTCAGTTATATGATCAAATGCCCGACCCCAAGTGGGTCATCGCCATGGGCGATTGCGCCGCGTGTGGCGGTGTCTTCAATAACTATGCCATTTTGCAGGGGGTGGATGAGATTATCCCGGTGGATGTCTACGTGGCCGGTTGTCCGCCCCGTCCGGAAGGGTTGATCCACGGGATTATTACCCTGCATGAGAAGGTCAAGCAGGAAACCCTGAAAGACTGGAAGTAGGAGGATGCGATATGGATGAAAAACTACAACCAGTTGTTCAGGCCATCCAGGCGCGGTTCAGCATCGGAGTCAGTGAATTTCGGGATGAAGTCAACCTGCAGGTGGAAAAAGCCGACCTGGTGAAGGTGGCCGTTGTCCTGCGGAATGAATTTTCTTTCAAGATGCTGCTGGATGTGACCGCTGTGGATTACTGGCCCTCCGAAGCGCCCCGTTTCCACGTCGTCATTCACCTGCTTTCCATGGCAGCTAACCGGGTGCTTTGCCTGCGAGTGCCAGTGGATGCAACCACTCCGGTCGTTCCCACCCTGGATAAGATCTTCCCCAATGCCACCTGGTACGAGCGGGAAGTTTGGGATATGTTCGGTATCCGCTTTGAAGGGAACTCCGATCTACGCCGGATTGTGCTACCCGCCGATTGGGAAGGCCACCCGTTGCGCAAGGATTACCCGCTGGGCTATGAAGAAGTCCAGTTCACGTTTAATTTTGACGAAATCAGCCAGCACAAGACGGCGCCGAAAAAGTAGGGGCAGGAGGATAATGAATGTCTGATTTTCGTGATGTAAGAATTGAAGAACTGAGCCACCTGCTCTCTGATCGTTCGCGTAACGGTGAAACCATGCTGCTCAACATGGGGCCGCAGCACCCTTCCACACACGGCGTGCTACGCCTGCTGTTGGAGTTGGATGGTGAAATTGTGGTGAACTGCGTGCCGGATATCGGCTTCTTGCATACTGGCGTCGAAAAGAACATGGAAGCCAAGACCTACCAGAAGGCCGAAGTCATGGTTGACCGCCTGGATTACCTCAATCCACTCGGCAACAACCTGGTCTACTGCCTGGCAGTGGAAAAGTTATTGGAATTGGATGTGCCTCCCCGTGCCCAGGCCCTGCGAGTGATCCTGGCAGAATTGACCCGCATCAACTCACACCTGGTCTGGGTCGGCACCAGCGGCCTGGATCTGGCAGCCATGTCCACCTTCCTGTACGCCATGCGTGAGCGCGAAATAATCCTGGATATCTTTGAAATGTGTTCCGGCCAGCGCATGATGACCACCTACATCCGCCCCGGTGGCTTGTGGCGGGATGTGCCGGTGGAGTTTGAAGCAGCCGTGCGAGAATTTGTCCGGATTATGCCAAAGCGTATTGATGAATACGAAAGCCTGCTGACCAAGAACTACCTCTTCCTGGAGCGTTGCAAGAATATAGGCGTGATTTCGGCAGAGGAGTGTGTTCAATGGGGCATCACCGGCCCGGTCATTCGCGGCGCAGGCGTAGCCTATGACTTGCGCAAAGCCCGGCCATACTCCGGCTATGAACATTATGAGTTTGATATCCCGACCTTTAAAGGTGGTGATATCTTTGCCCGTTACATGGTGCGTATGGAGGAAATGCGTCAATCTCTGCGTATCATCCAGCAGGCCATGGATACCCTGCCGATGGGTCCGGTGCGCAGTAATAACCGCAAATATGTGCCGCCGCCCCGCTCGGAGATTGGCGTGAGCATGGAGTCGCTTATCCACCACTTTAAGTTGTGGACGGAAGGTTTTATTCCCCCCGTTGGATCGGTCTATTCCGCCATCGAAAGCCCGCGTGGCGAGTTGGGGGTCTTTCTGGAGAGTGATGGCAGCCCCAAGCCATACCGCGTTCATTACCGCACCCCCTCATTTTCCAATTTGCAGATCTTGCCGTTGCTCACCCGCGGCCACTTTGTGGCGGATGTTGTCGGCATCATCGGCAGTATCGATATCGTTTTAGGAGATGCAGACCGGTGAACGAACTGCTCGGTAAATACTCGGCTGAAATTCAGCAAATTCTGGCAAAGTACCCGGCAGACCACAAGCAGGCTGCCGTCATGCCTTTGCTCTACCTGGCCCAGCGGGAGAGCGGCTACATCACCAAGCAATCCATCCAGGAGATATCCGAGATTGTCGGTCTTTCCCCTACCGATGTAGATTCCGTAATTGGCTTCTACACGCTGTTTCACGAACAGCCAGGGGGTCGCTACCGCCTGCAGGTCTGCACCGATTTGCCCTGTGCCCTGCGCGGTGCCAAGCAATTCCTGGAAGATCTGTGCAGTAACATCGGCATCAAGGTGGGCGAAACCACCCCCGACGGTCTGTTCGAGATCGAAGCGGTCACCTGCCTGGCTGGTTGCCATCATGCCCCGCTAATGCAGGTGCAGGGAGATGGCGATATCGTCTATCACGAAAATCTGACGCCTGCCAAAGCCATGAAAGTGGTGGAGGGGTTGCGCCAGCAGGCTGAAGAAAAGGAGGAGACGAAATGAGTCAGGAATACCTTCTCCTTCGCCATCGCAGCATTCCAAACCTGGACCAGCTGGAAGTCTACCTGGAAAATGGCGGGTTTGACGCCTTCCGCAAAGCGCTCATCAGCCTGCAGCCGCAAGATGTGCTGAACGAGGTCAAAGCCTCCGGCCTGCGTGGCCGCGGTGGGGCAGGTTTTCCCACCGGTGTCAAGTGGTCCTTCCTACCCAACACCATCTGGCCGCATTATGTGGTTGCCAATGCAGATGAATCCGAGCCGGGCACTTTCAAAGACCGCGAGATCATGGAAGGTAACCCTTATCAGTTCCTGGAAGGATTGATGCTGGCGGCCTATGCCGTTCAAGCCCAGGTAGCGTATGTCTACCTGCGCGGCGAGTTCTGGCAACTGGCCAGGAAGCTGGATGCCTGTATCCTTGAATTGGAAAAAGCTGGACTACTGGGTGGCAATGTGCTCGGCCTGGGCCGCTCGCTGCACCTTTACACCCACCTGGGTGCCGGGGCCTATATCTGCGGTGAAGAGACCGCCCTGCTTGAATCGATCGAGGGTAAGCTCGGCCAACCCCGTTTGCGTCCGCCTTTCCCGGCAGTGGCCGGTTTGTTCAACAAACCCACCGTCATTAATAATGTAGAGACCCTGACCAATGTTCCGCTGATTGTGGATCACGGTGCGGCCTGGTTCCGCAAGTACGGTACGGAAGGTTCGCCAGGCGTCAAGATCTTCAGCCTCTCCGGCTGCATCAACAAGCCCGGCAACTACGAGCTGCCCCTTGGAACCCCCTTCCGCCACCTGATCAATGATCTGGGTGGGGGTGTGCCGGATGGCCGTAAAATCAAAGCCATCATGGCGGCTGGTGCCAGTTCCAACTTAATTATAGCGGACGACAAAGCGCTGGATTGCCCGATGGATTACGAATCCACCATGAAGATCCTCAATGCTCCGCTTGGCTCGGCCAGTGTCATCATCGTGGATGATTCAGTCAATATTGCCCAACTGGTCAACCTGACGACTCACTTTTTCAAACACGAATCCTGCGGCAAATGTACCCCTTGCCGTGAGGGAACTTACTGGATGCTACAACTGACGGAACATCTGGTGCATGGCAAAGGCACGCCGCAAGATATCACTCTACTGGAATCTGTTGCCCGCCAGATGCAGGGCAAATGCCTGTGCGCACTGGGTGAATTTTCCACCATGGCGGTCGTTTCCGGCATTGAGCAGTTCCGCAGCGACTTTGAAGACCTGGTAAGGAGTTAGCGGATGGCAAAGAAGATGGTAACGCTCAAGATTGATGACCGCATAGTGAGCGCGCCGGAAGGCACCCTGGTGGTGGATGCCGCCAAGCTGGCCGGTGTGAATATCCCCGTGTTTTGCTATCACCCTAAGATGGAGCCAGTCGGTATGTGCCGCATGTGCCTGGTCGATATCGGCCGCCCAATGGTTGATCGGGCTACTGGCCAGTTTGTTCTGCAAGAGGATGGTACGCCGAAAATCCAATTTGGTCCCAAGCTGGACACCTCCTGTACGGTGCCGGTTTCCGAGGGTATGGTGGTGGTCACCAATTCAGAAAAAGTTAAGTCCGCCCGCAAGGAAGTGGTGGAATTTATTCTGACCTCACATCCGTTGGATTGCCCTGTCTGCGATAAGGGAGGCGAGTGCCCGCTGCAAAATCTGACCATGTCGTTTGGCCCGGGAACCTCGCGCTTTGTGTTTGATGAAAAGATGCACTCTGCCAAGCATGTCCCGCTGGGCGAGTTGATTTATCTGGATCGCGAACGCTGCATCCAATGCGGGCGCTGCGTTCGCTTCCAACATGAAGTGGTGGATGACCCAGTCATCGCCTTTTACAACCGCGGCCGGGCGTTGGAGATCATGACCATGTCGGAGCCGGGCTTTGATTCGATCTTCTCCGGCAATACCTCCGATATTTGCCCGGTTGGTGCCCTGACCACTGCGGATTTCCATTTTGGCGCCCGGCCGTGGGAACTCAAATCGGCTGCTTCGATCTGCAACCACTGCCCGGTTGGCTGTAACCTGGTTTACAATGTCCGCCGCGAAGCCAAAGCCGGCGGCGGCGCGGTCATCAAGCGTGTCCTGCCCCGTCAGAACGAAGCCGTCAACGAAATCTGGATTTGCGACAAGGGTCGCCTGGGCTATCACTCCAGCGAAAGCCCGGCTCGCCTGACCCAGCCGCTGGCGCGCAAAGATGGCAAGCTGACGCCGGTCACTTGGGATGAAGCCCTGGACCTGGCGGCTAAGAAGTTGAAAGCGGCCGGATCTGTGCTGGGACTGGCTGGCGGCCGCCTGGCCAACGAGGATTTGTTCAACCTGCGCCGGCTGGTGGAAGGTCTGGGCGGCAAAGTGCTGCTTCACTCCTACATGGCGGGCGGCGAATGGACGCTCAGCCACGGCATGGCCCCCGGCAGCAATTTTGGCGATATGGGAAAAGGTACGCTCATCATTGTAGTGGCCAGTGACTTGCACGAGGAAGCACCGCTGTGGTGGCTGCGCATCAAGCAGGCGGCCAAACGCGGCGCTAAATTGATTGTCATTCACCCACGCCCCACCCGCCTGGATGCCTATGCCAGCCAGGTGATCCACTGCGCCTATGGGGAAGAATCGCAAAAACTTTCGGATTTATTGCCGGAATTGACGGATGTTGAAAATCTGGTCATCCTGTATGGTGCAGAAGGCCAGGATCTGGCCGGCACCCGCGCCCTGGCTGCCACCGGCGCCCACTTGTTGGATGCCACCGCTCACACCGGCCGGCTCAACAGCGGCCTGATTGGTGTTTGGCCGTCCGCCAATACCCAGGGTGCTTATGAAATCGGTCTGCGACCGGCTGAAGACCTGGCCGCTCAATTGAAATCGACCGGGGTGGCGTTGATCGCCGCGGCCGACCCGGCCGGGGATGACCCTGAGATGGCCGCTGCCCTGGATGAGACCGCCTTTGTCATCGTCCAGGAGATGTTCCTGACCGAAACCGCCCGGTTGGCGGATCTCGTCCTGCCAGTTTCTGCCCAACCCGAACGCGAGGGCAGCCTTACCTCCGGCGAGCGGCGCGTTCAGCGCTTCTACATGGCGGTGCCAAACAAACCCGGTCCGCGGGCCGATTTTGCCATTGAGGCCCAGATTGCCCAGCGCTTGAATCTGGAATTGGAAGGCCGCTCTGTCGCCCTGGTTCTGGGGCAGATGGCGGCTGTCCTGCCGGCTTTTGTTGGCCTGAGCTACCAGGTGCTGGCCGAAGCGCCTGAGCAGTGGCCGATCGTTGGCCGCTCGGATTTGTATTACGGCGGCACGACTTACGATAATCACCAGGGACTGGGCGTAACCCTCAACCTCCTGCCTGCGTTGGAGCGACCGGAAGTGAACCTGCCAATGCAACCCCGGGCAGTCAACGGCCTGTTGGTGGTGCCGGTTACCAAACTGTACGACCAGGGCCAGATGCTGCAGGCAACCGATCTACTGGATCAACGTAAAGCCCGACCACAGCTCAGCCTCAATCCGATTGCTGCTTCTCACCTGGGTCTGCACGAAGGAGAGATGGTTGAAATTCGTTTGAAAGGGCAACCCGCCCGTCTGGAAGTTCACCTGGATGCGGGCGTGCCGGCCACTGCGGCCCTGTTGCCGCGCAGTGTTGGATTACCGCTGACCACCCCGGTGAGCGTCGAATTCGAGAAGGCCTGAGTGAGGTGATTGCATGGTGACGGTTGGAATGGTAATTGAATGGGTGATTAAGGCCGTGATCCTGGTACTTTCGCTTACCCTCGGCTTCGCTTACGTGACGTTGTATGAGCGCAAAGTACTGGCTCGGATGCAGGTCCGCATTGGCCCCAACCGGGCTGGCCCGCAAGGTTTTCTGCAGCCGATTGCGGATGCAGTCAAGTTGATTTTTAAGGAAGAATTGACCCCGGCCAATGCCCAGAAGTGGGTCTTCTTTATTGCCCCTATTATCACCGCCCTACCGGCGTTGACCATCACGGCAGTGGTGCCCTGGGGTGACAAGATCAACCTGTTTGGGCGGGAAATCAGCTTAATGATGGCGGATATCAATGTCGGTGTGTTGTGGATCCTCTCGGTGACCTCGATTTCCGTCTACGGCATCGCCCTGGCCGGTTGGAGCAGCAACAACAAATACGCAACACTTGGCGGTTTGCGCTCCACCGCTCAGATGATTAGTTATGAACTGGCGCTTGGCCTGGCCTACGTTGGCCCGATGTTGGTCGCCGGTTCGATGCGGGTCATGGATATCGTCAACGCCCAGAAGGGTCTGTGGTTCGTAGTCCTTCAGCCGGTGGCCTTCCTGATCTATGCCATTGCCAGCCTGGCTGAAATCAACCGAGCGCCGTTTGATATGCCGGAAGCCGAACAGGAATTGACTGCTGGTTTCCATACCGAATACTCTGGCATGAAGTTTGCTGTTTTCTTTATGGCGGAATACATCAAGATGATTGCCATCTCGATGATCGGCGTCACCCTCTTCTTCGGTGGTTTCCTTGGTCCGTTTGTGGACCGGCTGCCCTGGTTGGGGCCGATCTATCTCTTCATCAAGACGATGGTCTGGTTATTTGTGATTATCTGGGTGCGCGCCACCTGGCCGCGCATCCGCTATGACCGGTTGATGGCCTTTGGTTGGAAGATCCTCTTCCCGCTGGCCTTGCTCAATGCGCTGGTCACTGCCACTGTGATTATATTGGTAGGAGGATGAGCCCATGCCAACTGGATTTTTAGAGAGTGTTGTGGCGATGTTACGTGGTTTGAACACCACATTCAAGGCGATGATCTCCAAACCCGTCACCATCCAGTATCCGGAGCAAAAGCGCCCGGTGCGCACCCGTTTTCGCGGCCGGCACATCCTGCGCCGCTATGAGAACGGCCTGGAACGCTGCATCGGTTGTTCCTTGTGCGCCGCGGCTTGCCCGGCGGATGCAATTTTCGTGGAAGCTGCTGAAAATACGGACGAGAAACGATACTCACCCGGTGAGCGTTACGCCAGCACCTACGAGATCAACATGCTGCGCTGCATTTTCTGTGGCTTCTGCGAGGATGCCTGCCCGACCGAGGCGATTGTGCTGGGTGACCAGTATGAAATCACCTTCACCGAGAGAGCATCTTCTATTTATACCAAAGACAACCTGCTGGAGGCGACGCCGCAAGACGCTAAGCCCACCCCGCAGGTGACCCCGCCGGGCGTTTTTACCCGCTCGGTGCCCGAGATGAAAGATCCGGTGGATTAAGGGAGGGCAGAATGGTTTTCAATTACATCTGGTTCGGCGGGTTGGCCCTGGTTTTAATCGCCACAGCCATTGGAATGTTGCTCAGTCGCAATGCAATTTACTCTGCCCTTTGCCTGGTATTGAACTTTTCGGTGGTGGCTGTTCTCTATCTTTCCCTGGGTGCGCCGTTCCTGGCCATGGCCCAGGTGACGGTTTATGCAGGCGCCATCATGGTGTTGTTCCTGTTTGTGATCATGTTATTGGGGGCGGAACGTCTCTCCGCCGCGGAACCGATCAAATTCCAGCGCGTCATCAGCCTGGTGGTGGCATTTGTGCTGCTGATGGAAACCGTGGTGCTGATTGTCTGGCAGACGGGTGGTGCTGCCGGCGGTATGACCATTCTGCCGGCGCCCTCGGCAGAATACGGCAGTCCAAAAGCCATCGGCATGGAGCTTTTCACCAAATACGCCCTGCCGTTTGAGATCACCTCAGCTATTCTGCTGGCAGCCGCAGTTGGCGCCATCGTCCTAACCAAGGGCGAAGGCGTGGTCAACATTCGCGAGGTCCTGCTGGGGGACCGCCGCCGCGAGATGGAAGCACAGCAAGCTGCTGATGAAAAGAAAGCAATGGGAGGTTAATCATGCCCTTATTTTATTACCTTGCCGTCTCGGTTGTTTTATTTACCATCGGGGCTGCTGGTGTGACCATGCGCCGTAATGCACTCGTCACCTTTATGTCGCTGGAAATGATGTACAACGCCGCCAACCTGGCCTTTGTGGCCTTTGCCTACTATTACCAGACGCTCTCCGGCCAGTTGTTTGTCTTCTTTGTAATGACCGTGGCGGCCGCTGAAGTGGCCGTTGGCCTGGCGTTGATGGTGGCCATCTTCCGCACCAAGCACTCTATCAATGTAGACCAGTTAAGCAGTCTCAAGGGCTGATCGGTAAGGAGTAGAATATGCTGCTAAATGAAACAACGCTTCCTGATCCGGCCTTTGCCCTGGTGCCCTGGGTGGTCCTCATCCCGGTGATTGGCATCCTGGTCAACCTGCTATTGGGCCGGCGTTTCAACGAGAAACTGGTGGGGCTGGTCGCCAGCCTGGCGGCAGGCGGATCATTCGTGGTGTCTGTCCTGCTGGCGGTGGCACTGACCCATCACCCGGAAGGCTACACCCATACCGTCTTCACCTGGATGGCAATTGACAAACTGGTGGTCAACTGGGCTTTTCGGGTGGATACGCTTTCCAGTGTCATGATGCTGGTAGTTTCTGGCGTTAGCACCCTGATCCACATCTACGCCATCGGGTACATGCATTCAGATGTGCGCCACAATGGTGAACCTTCCCGCTTCCGTCGTTTCTTTGTCTTTCTCAACCTTTTTGTTGCGGCCATGATGCTCCTGGTCAGTGCCGACAATTACCTGATGCTCTTTGTCGGTTGGGAAGGCGTCGGTCTGTGCTCCTACTTGCTGATTGGCTTTTGGTTTGAAAAGGGGAAAGACGGCCTGGGCAATGCCAAGGCTGGCAAAAAGGCTTTCATTGTCAACCGGATTGGCGATTTTGGCCTGCTGATCGCCCTCTTCGTCATGTTCTTTGCTTTCAAATCCTTTGATTTTGAGACAGTTTTTGAGGCTGCTCCATCGATTGCCACGGCCATGCCCTGGGTTTTGGTGCTGATGACCCTCTTCATGTTGCTGGGTGTCACCGGTAAATCCGCCCAGATTCCGCTCTACGTCTGGTTGCCGGATGCCATGGCTGGCCCGACGCCAGTCTCAGCGCTGATCCATGCCGCTACCATGGTCACGGCTGGTGTTTACCTGGTGGCGCGTTCCGCTCCGCTCTACGAGCTGGTACCGCTGGCGCAAAATATCGTCACCTGGGTTGGTGCTTTAACGGCTATTTTTGCTGCAACTATCGCCGTCGGCCAGAACGATATCAAGAAATTGCTGGCCTACTCCACCATCAGTCAGTTGGGCTTCATGGTGGCTGCAGTTGGCATGGGTGCTTTCGTGGCGGGCATCTTCCACCTGGTGACGCACGCCTTCTTCAAAGCCCTGCTTTTCCTGGCCGCCGGTTCGGTCATCCTGGGCATGGAGCACGGTGCGGAACATGGTTCACATGGCCACGGCCACAGCAGCGAAGACCCGCAGGACATGCGCAACATGGGCGGCCTGCGCAAGCAGATGCCGGTCACCTTCTGGGTTTATCTGCTGGGCGCTCTGGCGTTGGCTGGTGTGGCTCCGCTGGCAGGTTTTTTCTCCAAGGATGAAATTCTGACGGCTGCCAGCAGCTTCAACCCGGCGGTCTTTGTCCTGTTGATCCTGGCTGCATTCCTGACCGCCTTCTACATGGGTCGACAGGTGCTGATGGTTTTCTTTGGCGGGCCTCGCACTAATTCTGCCAAACACGCTGTAGAAAGCCCGGCCGTGGTCACCATCCCATTGGTCATCCTGGCGGTGCTCTCTGTGCTGGGAGGCGGTCTGAATCTGCCCGGCATCCACACCCTGGGCCACTGGTTGGAGCATACCTTCCACACAGCCGAAGAAGCGCATTTCGTCTGGGCGATTGCGGGCGGCTCACTGGCCATAGCCTTGCTGGGTATCTTGATTGCCTGGCTGATTTATGGGCGCAAACCGCAGGCCAAGGCCGAGGCCATGGATCCCCTGGCTACCCGCCTGGGCGGCGTTTTCACGGGGATGGCCAACAAGTGGTGGGTGGACGAGCTCTACCAGGCCGTCATCATTCGGCCTCTTGAAAAGTTCGCCGATTTCCTGACCCACCCGGTGGACTTGGGCGTGATCGATGGCATCGGCAATGGACTGGGCAGCCTGACCCAGGCTCTTTCCGCCTGGTGGGGCCGCTTCCAGACCGGGTACGTCCGCACCTACGCCTTCACCATCCTGGTTGGTGCGGTGGCGGTGCTCGGTTATGTTGCTTATCTGGCGCTACGCTGATCCAAGGGAGAACGACTTATGACCTTAGCAGTTCATCCTCTTGTCCTGGTACTCTTCTTCCCGCTGGTCGGGTTTGTGGCGCTGCTCTTCCTCAAGGAGGAACAGAAAGCTGCCTTGCGCTGGGTGTCGCTGATCGCCTCCCTGGTCACTTTCGGTCTTTCTCTCTGGGTGCTGGCGCTCTTCGTGCAGGCTGGTAAACCGCTGGATATGGATTTGCCCTGGCTGGCCTTTGGCGATCTGCAAATCCGCCTGCACTTGGGGGCGGACGGCCTGAGCGTGTTGATGCTGCTGCTGACCACCTTCCTCACCCCGCTGGCCTTGCTTTCTACCTGGTCGGCTGTGCAGGAGCGCGTCAAAGGCTTCATGATGTTCTTCCTGCTGCTGGAAACTGGCATGCTGGGTGTCTTCTTGGCCCTGGACCTGGTTCTTTTCTACATCTTTTGGGAATTCACCCTGATCCCGATGTACTTCCTGATCGGCATCTGGGGAGGCGAGCGGCGCATCTACGCCGCGGTCAAGTTTTTCCTCTTCACCATGGCCGGTTCAGTGCTAATGTTGCTGGCGATCCTCTTCATCGGTTTCCAGGCCCGCACCTTCTCGCTGACCGAGTTGATGACGATGCGCGAGACCTTCGCCGCTGCCCAGTTCTGGCTGTTTGCTGCCTTCGGCCTGGCCTTCGCTATCAAGGTCCCAATGTGGCCGCTGCACTCCTGGCTGCCGGATGCCCACGTCGAAGCCCCGACGGCTGGCTCAGTTATCCTGGCCGGCGTCCTGCTCAAGATGGGCTCCTACGGCTTCTTGCGCTTCAACCTGCCGCTCTTCCCCGAAGCCACCCGGACCCTGGCGCCCTGGATGGCTGGCCTGGCCGTGATTGGCATCATCTACGGTGCTATCGTCGCCTGGCGCCAAACGGACGTCAAGAAGCTGGTGGCCTACTCTTCAGTCAGCCACCTGGGTTTTGTCATGCTTGGTATCTTCTCGCTCACCCCGCAGGGCATTGCCGGGGCCATCATCCAGATGGTCAACCACGGCCTTTCCACGGGTGCGCTCTTCCTGATGGTTGGCTACCTCTACGAGCGCCGCCACACCCGCCAGCTGGATGCCTTCGGCGGCATCTGGAAGGTCATGCCCTTCCTCGGTGCCCTCGGCCTGATTATCACCCTCTCCTCGGCTGGCCTGCCTGGTTTGAACGGCTTCGTCGGTGAGTTCACCATCCTGGTTGGCTCGTACTCCTCGCAAGCACTGGGCAGTGGCTGGTTCGCCGGCATTTCCGCCCTGGGTGTCATCCTGGCGGCGGTCTACCTGTTCTTCATGTTTGAGAAGGTCTTCCTTGGTCCGGTCAAACATACCGAGAACGCCGGTCTAAAGGACCTGTCCTTCCGCGAGACGCTCGTCCTCGCCCCGATCATCGCTTTGATCTTCGCTATCGGCCTGTTCCCGCAGCCGGTGTTTAACCTGATCCAGCCCTCCGTGGATGGGCTGGTGCAGGTGGTCCAATCCGCCATGCTGGCGCTGCACTAGGAGGAGCAAATATGAATCTGGATAACCTGATTGCCATCCTTCCCCTGGCAGCCCTCATCTTCTGGGCAGTCCTGGTCTTGCTGGTGGACCTGTGGATTCCCAAAGGGCGCAAGTCGATCACAGCCATCCTGACGACGGGCGGGCTGGCGCTCTCACTGGGCCTGACCCTGGCGCAGAATGGTCGGACGACCATGGCCTTTGGCGGCATGGTGGTGGTGGATGGCTTTGCCGTCTTCCTGAATGTGATTTTCCTGGCTTCCGGCCTGGCGGCTGTGGCCCTGGCCTATGACTACCTCAAGCGCATGGACCTGGAGCGCGGTGAATATTATGCCCTGCTGCTCTTCTCCATCAGTGGTATGATGCTGATGGCCTACGCCTCGGATTTGATTATCGTCTTCCTGGCGTTGGAATTGCTCTCGATCCCGCTTTACGTGCTGGCCGGTTTTGCCCGCCCGCGTACCGATTCCGAGGAATCATCACTCAAGTACTTCCTGCTGGGCGCTTTCGCCTCCGGCTTTGTGCTCTACGGCGTAGCCATGATCTTTGGCGCCACCGCCCGCACCGACCTGGCCGGTATCGTGGCCGCCATGAACTCCGGCACCGGCAACCCGCTGCTCTTCATCATCGGCGCGGTCCTGCTGCTGGTTGGCTTTGGTTTTAAGGTCGCTGCCGTGCCCTTCCACATGTGGACCCCCGATGTCTACCAGGGCGCGCCCACCCCGGTCACCGGTTTCATGTCGGTGGCGGTCAAAGCCGCCGGTTTCACCGCCCTGTTGCGGGTCTTCACCACCATCTTCCGTGGCGATATCTACGCCGACTTGTGGCCAATCCTGTGGGGCATGGCAGCCCTGACGATGATCGCCGGCAATGTGCTGGCTATCTCACAGAAGAACATCAAGCGCCTGTTGGCCTACTCCAGTATCGCCCACGCCGGTTATTTGCTGATGGCCTTTGTTCCCTACGGCACACAGTATCTGGGGGATGCCATCGCCTCCACCCTGTTCTACCTGATCGGCTACGGCCTGACCAGCTTCGGCGCCTGGGCGGTGGTGATTGCCATGGAAAAGGCAGAGGCCAGGGGTCTGGATATCGAAGACTACGCCGGGCTGGGGCGGCGCTACCCCTGGCTGGGCTTGTCAATGATCGTCTTTATGCTTTCCTTCACCGGCATTCCGCTCACCCTCGGCTTCTGGGGTAAGTTCTACCTCTTCCGCACCGCGGTGGAGGGCGGCTATCTCAGCCTGGCATTGGTCGGCTTACTGACCTCGATCGTCTCGGCCTATTACTACCTGCGCGTGCTGGTGGTCATGTACATGAAGACTGGCGAGCCGGTCGCCAAAGACGGCACCTGGATCAACATCCTGGCCGTGGTCGCCGCTGCCGCCGTGGTGTTACTGGCTCTCATCCCCGGTCCGATCCTCGAACTGGTCAGTAAGGCACTGATGCTACAGTAACAAACTTGAACAGGAAAACGGGCGACCGGTGTCGGTCGCCCGTTTTTGGTTTCTCTACGGATTAAGTCTATTTACTCACTGTCTGTGTGTAACAGTACACCTGGTCTGTAAATTCCTTAAATGCTTTCTTCTGTTCTCATCCTAACTCAGCGCGTGCCTGATTGACCGTTTGAACAAATGCAGCCGCCCGAAGGCTGATTTCGTTGAATTTCCCTTCCCTCGCCAGGGCGGGAGGGCACAATTCGCTGCCTGCGCCCACTGCAATCACACCTGCGGCAAACCATTCTTTCACATTCAATTCACTTACCCCGCCGGTTGGCATGACTGGAATATAGGGAAAGGGGCCTTTGATGGCTTTGATGTAAGCTGGCCCGCCAAGAGAACCGGGAAAAACTTTAACCACATCTGAACCCAGTGAATAAGCCTGGAATATTTCAGTTGGTGTTAATGCACCTGCCATTATCAGCAAACCAGAATTTACCATTGTTTGAACAAGATTTGGCTGACAGATTGGGCTAACTAAAAACGATGCTCCAGCTGATTTTGCAGACTCAACCTGTTCAGGTTTAGTTAATGTCCCCATTCCAAGTAAAATTTTGTCACCGAACTTCTGGGCTAGTTGGCGAACCACATCTTCAGCATTGGGGGTTGAATAGGTAATTTCGATACCAAAAACTCCACCTTCAATTAGTGCACCTACCATTTTTACCGTAAGTTCGGGGGATGGCCCTCGAATGACAGCGATAAGTCCCAGTTTTTTTACTTGCTCAAGCACCATTTGTTTATTCATAGAGTTTCCTCGATTATTATCGGACCCGAAATTGAGGTGCTTCACCCCGTAAAACTGCCAGACAATCTCGTAAAGACATCCATCCCATCGCATTGGTCGCACCATCGGTATGCGCCCCCATGTGGGGAGTAACGAGTACATTTGGCAAGGAAAGTAAAGGATTGGATGGGTCGGGAGGTTGTTGGCAGAATACATCCAACCCAGCTCCGCCTAAATGGCCACTTTGTAAAGCGTTGAGAAGGGTGGTTTCGTCAACTATATCACCTCGGGCTGTATTGATCAGCATGGCTCCGGGTTTCATTTGGTTGAGAAAGTTCTCATTCACTAACCCTTGGGTAGATGAAGACAAAGGCAAATGTAGGCTAATGATATCTGATTGGTGGAGCACTTCGTCCAGGGTAGCAAAATGGATTCCAAATTCAGATGCATATGGTAAATCTGGAAAGGGATCATATGCCAGTATTCGACAATTAAACCCACTGAGTCTGCGCCCAAGCTGCATGCCGATAGAACCAAAGCCGACGATACCGACTGTTTTCCCTTCCAGTGTCAAGCCATTGATCCGCGGCCATTCCCCTGCTCGCGTTGCCTGGACGGCCTGAGGAATCTGGCGGATCAGGGCAAGCATTAATCCGAGTGCAAGCTCGGCAACCGATACGGAATTCGAACCTGGAGTGTTGGTGACAATGATATTTTCCTTACGGGTATATTCAAGATCAACATTGTCTACGCCAACCCCATAGCGGCTGATAACTTGTAAACGGTCAGCTGCTTGAAGCGCTTCTGCAGTTATTGAATCAAGACCAGCAATGAACCCATCGATACCTGGCAATAGGTCAGCTAGCTGAGCTGGGTTGAGAGGTTTCCCCGTCCGATTGTAAATAACCTCCCCAACCTGTGACTCCAAATAGGCTCTTAAAGTAGGATCATTTTTCCCAAATGATGTGGCTGTCACCAAAACTTGACAACTTTTTAAATCCATACTTACCTCGTGGTATTTCTGCCTGGGCAATTAGATTTTCTTCAACCCAACTGCTGTTTTAATTGCCCAAACCATTCTCGTACAGGTTCTACAAGGGAATTGATCAATGGGTAAACTCATCTCTCCACGTTTCGATATTAGTTGTGGGGATGCCAGAAAAATCACTGTTTGCGATCCAACCACCGTCACAGGCAATCGTTTCTCCTGTTATATAGGATGCTGAATCAGAAGCTAGAAATGCAACAACTTTGGCAATTTCTTCTGGTTGGGCGAATCTATGCATTGGAGTTCTGTAATGAAGGGATGCTTCCAATTCGGGATTTCCGGTAATAATCTTGTAGGTAGGATCGGTCCAGGTCACCCCAGGGGCAACGGCATTCACCCGAATCTTGAGAGGTGCCCATTCAGCGCCCAAACATCTGGTCATCATAATAACGGCCGCTTTTGCTGAACAATAGCAGGCATTTTCTGGAGAACCGACCAATCCCATTTTCGAAGAAATATTGATGATTGAACCGCCACCGTTTTCCTTCATGACCCTGGCAGCTTCTCGACAGCCCAAAAAAGTACTGGTGGCATTAACGCTGAAGAGTTCATCCCAATTCGTTTTTGACTGGCTCAAACCAGGGGTAACAATGTGGGAGCCGACATTATTGACCCAGATGTCGATTTTATTCAGTTCTGAAAAGGCAGTATCAGCAAGCTTGATAACATCTTCTTCAACGGTCATGTCAGCTTCACATACGAGTAATCGAGGATTGGATTGTGAAAGTAAACCATTCATCAAGCCTTGAGTTTCAGCAGAAGGTGCTCGTCCTGGACGGTGATTAAGTAGGATGGTCGCTCCTTCGCTGGCAAGTTGCTTGGCAATCGCAAATCCAATCCCTTTGGTGGCTCCAGTAATTACAGCAGTTTTTCCCTCTAATAGTGGCATTAGATAGCTCCTTTACACTTGATACAAGGGCTTCCCATTCTTTAACATTTCATAAACATTCATTGCTGTTTTTGTCTGCAGTTCAACCAATGCCTCTTCAGAATACCAACCGAAATGATTGGTGATGCAAACTTTATCAGAATACTTGGCCAGGATAGATTTGTAATATTCCTCATCTGGGTACTCCAGGACATCCAGGCCGGCACCTGCCACAATGCCCGAATCAATTGCTTCTGCAAGAGCTACCTCATCGATCAACCCACCCCGACTGGTATTCACGATGATGACGCCTTTTTTCATCAAACCAAAGCGCTCTCGGTTAAGCATATGATGGCTTTCTTCGTTCAGTGGGATATGCACAGAGATAACATCAGATTGAGATAGCAATTCTTCCAGAGAAAGGAAAGTCACCCAGGGATATTTTTCTTGTTGCCTAAAGTATGGGTCATACGCCAATATCGAAATACCAAATGACTGAAGCTTCTCAGCGACTCTTCTGGAAATGTTGCCGAACGCCAGAAGCCCTATGGTGAGGGAGGAGAATCGATGAACGGGTTTGATATTTGTAAACACCCATTTTTCCTGATGGACAAGATCATTGGATAGGCTGATTTTTCGAACACAATTAAAGATATGGGCGATGGCTGTATCGGAAACCTCTTCAATACAATAATCTGGAACGTTCGCAACCACAATCCCCTTCTCTTTGGCGACTTTTACATCAATCACATCCACACCGATGGCATAACGGCTGATAATTTTGCATCGCTCTAATCGGTCGATCACTCTTTGTGACATTTTTGCAAATTGAACGATAATTGCGTCCGCATCGGATGCATATTCAATCACTCGATCTTCATCTTTGATTCCACCGGGAAATAGCTTGGTGCAATCAACGATTTCGATATCCCCTAATTTTCTTAATATCTCTACTTCAATGTTGTTGTGTGGATAGTAATAATCTGTAAAAACGATTTTTGGCTTGGTCATTATATTTTCCTTTAGAAAAAATAGAATTATGAATTCTTTGGTTTTCGGAAGTAGATGGTGATCATGATTAGGATAATCAAGCCACCGACGATTTGTCGTCCGGCATCCGGCACATTAACGATGGTCAATAGACTCTCCATCAATACCAATATGATTGCTCCGGCGATCGTACCAATATAGCCACCTTTACCACCGCTTAGCGATGTACCACCGATAACAACTGCGGTAATGGACCACATGACATACTCATCCCCAATTCCTAGAAATGCATTCAGGGTGTACCCGGCCATAAAAGCTCCCGCCAAGACTGCTAGGACTCCGCTAAGGGCATACGCTATTGTGGTTACGATTGGTACATTCACACCAGAGAGGCGGGCTACTTTATTGCTGGCACCAGTTAAATACAGATTTCTGCCATACGTCGTACTGGATAATAAAATGACCGTTAAAAAACTGGAGACGATCCAGATGATCACAACAATTGGTATAGAGCCGACCAGGTAACCGACGCCGATTTTGTGAAGCAGAGGAGATGCGTAACCTGTCGGAGCGCCTTTGCTAATGATTAGCATGAACCCAGTAACAAGCGATCCGACGGCCAATGTCATTACAATTGGCGGGATTTTCAAGAAAGAGACACCCAGGCCGCTAATCGTGCCGACTGCCATTCCAAGCAGAATGATCACAATAAACGACCACAAATTATTTGAATCCAATCCCTGTTGGAAAATGCACATGAATACATTCCCCATGGTCACCAAAGCTCCAACAGATAGATCAATTCCACCTGTAAGGATAACCAGCGTCTGGCCGATGGCAACAAAGCCTATAAAAGAAGCAGTCCGAAGGATTGCTCCAACATGTTTTGGATCAAGATAATCCTTGGAGATAATTCTGCCAACCAGAAATAGAACGATAATAAATACATACAGAAAGATGATCATTCCATTTCTTTTGAGGAAATCTCTGATCCCAGATGATGACTTTAAACTGATGGTTTGATTCATAGTAAAGGTTTCTCCTTGAGCGGTTTCTTTCTGAATATATCTCGCAATCGAATTCCCGAACCAGAGGAGGTAATGGCCAGAGCGATGATCAATACCAATCCCTTTACAACAAATTGATAGAACGTCGATACTGCCAATAAGTTCAGGATATTATTGAGCAACTGATAGATATATGCACCGCCCAAAATTCCCAAGATACCACCGACTCCCCCCATTAAACTGGTTCCACCGATGACAGCTACTGCGATGGAGTTCAAGGTATAAGGGTCGCCAACCAACGGATCGCCAGAGTTCATCACTGCTGAAAGAAAGATTCCGGCAAAACCAGATAACAGCCCGCTCACACCATAGACCCAAACCTTAACCCGATTCGGCTTGATACCGGATTCGAGGGCTACAGTTTCATTACCACCAACCGCATAAAGAGAACGACCAAAGGATGTATATTTCAAGATCACATAGAAAATACCGATAAACACGAACAAAAGAATTAAAGGCACGGGAATCGTATGAAATAATTTTCCGGTCACTGCCCGTGACAAACCCTTGGTTATTTTTCCTCCAGGGACTGAGAGAATGAAAAGGCTGATTCCGCCTATGATCTGGCTGGTAGCTAAAGTGACAATTAGCGGGGGGAAACCACCTTTCGTAATGATCAATCCGTTAATCATGCCAATCAGCATCCCAACCAATGGAGGCACGATGAGCCATAGAACCACGTTGGTTGGTGAATTCACGAACGGAAGACTGACTGCCACAGCGTTCGTTAAGCCGAGGATTGCTCCAATTGATAGATCAATACCTCCAGTTAATACAACAAAAGTTTGCGCAATCCCAACCATCACCAAGGGGGCAATTCTTGTAAATAGGTTAACATTATTTCCCCACGTAAAGAATGTCGGCTCAAGTAGACAAGCGCTAATATAAATAATCAAGAAGATTACGTAAACTGGTAGTAGTAGGCGAAGGTTTCTTTGTTTTTCGGTCATAGAACTGCCTCCGCAGATGGTATTTGCTTATTGCTGACTGAAGCTTCCATGATTTTTTCTTCAGTGATATCACTTCCGGACAGACTTGCAGTCAAATAACCGTGGTTCATGACCAAGACTCGATTACATAATCCGATTAATTCAATCATGTCGCTGGTATTGACAATCACTGCAACACCCGAATTTGCTAATTGACGAATAATTATGTAGATTTGTTGCTTGGTGCTGACATCCACCCCTTTGGTGGGCTCCAATAAAATGATGACTTTAGGGTTAAAGATCAACCACTTTCCGATTACCAGTTTTTGCATATTGCCACCACTTAAGGATTGTGCAACCTGGCGATAAGAAGACACTTTGATCTTCAACTGGTCAATCATATGCAGTATCGACTGCATTTCAGCGCGCTTATCAACAAACCCCGCTTTTTGTCTCCGGTTGATCGTTGTTGAGGCTAGATTGGATAAGGTGGATAATATCAGGAAAACCCCTTCTTCATTCCGGTTTTCTGGTAAGAGAGCAATCCCATGACGCATAGCCTGGCGAGGATTTCGGACGGTAATTTTTTGATCTTTGATGCTGACCCGCAAGTATTCACAACCCCCAAGGCCAAAGATTGAGTTTAATAATTCAAGCTGCCCCTGGCCTTGCAAACCGCCAACACCCAATACTTCTCCTTCATAGACTGAAAAATTCACTTGCATATTCGAGCGGTTCAATACAGCATCATAGCTAAATATCTTATTTTCTTTTCCAGTCAGGTTTGGTTTTGCTGGAAAAATTTCTGAAATCTCACGACCGACCATTGAGGAAATTAATCTTCTCTCGGTGAAATTTGAAGCCCTTTCACTGATAACTGTATTGCCATCTTTCATAACCGTAATTCGATCAGATATGGAAAGTACTTCTTCAAGGCGGTGTGAAATGAAAATAATGCCTTTTCCTTGTTTTTTCAAACTCTTAATTAGATTGAATAGGACGATAACTTCATCATGTGAAAGGGGGGCTGTTGGCTCATCGAAAATGATCAACTCAGGATTTTGAGCCAGCATTTTCCCGATTTCAACCATCTGTCTCAGTGCAACCGGCAGAGAACTGACCAATAAATCGGGATTAATTTCAATGCCGATTGTTTTTAAGATTTCTGTAGAGGTTTTCCGAATGGACGGCCAATTGATTAAGCCAAATTTATTCTTTGGCCAGACACCCATTGCAATATTTTCTGCGACAGTTAATTGAGGAAGAAGAGACAATTCTTGGTAAACAACACCGACTCCAGAATTACGGGCCTCAGAGAAATTTGAAAATCTCTTATCAATTCCATTGATAAAAATCGTACCACTATCCGGCGAGTGAACACCTGCCAGAACCTTCATTAAGGTGCTTTTTCCAGCCCCGTTCTCGCCGACCAATCCATGGACCTCACCATGATCACAATCAAAATCCACCCCATTAACAGCACAGGTATCGCCAAATCTCTTAACGATACCTTGCATTCTTAATAGTTCTGGAAGAATGGATTCAACCATTATTTCTCCTCTAAACTGGCAGGGGGAGACAACCGTCTCCCCCTGCCGCTAACAAACAGGGACTATTGGGGGAAGAGCGCCATAACGACATCATCGGGCAGGCGCGAGTTGCACCAGAAGCTATCTGACAGTGCCGGTCGAACATATTGATCGAGAGTTTCAGCAGTGATGGTGGGGATGGGGAGCAGTGTTTCCTTGGAGAAAGTCTCCCCGGTCAACGCCATCAGGGCAACTTCCATTGCCTGGGCGCTCACCCAGGTTGGCATGCTGGTGGCAATCGAATCGTAGTCTGGGTAATCGCCTTCCCGTAGGGTCTTCCACAGTTTCAGGAAGCCGTTGCCATCTTCACCGGTTACTGGCGGGGGAGTCAAGCCCTTTTCCAGGTAAGCCTGG